>JAVBWN010000012.1:0-212477 GCA_036677365.1 Acholeplasma sp. | reverse complement strand
ATACCAAGTTTATAGTAGAATTATATAAAACTGATTGAAAGAACATTCGGAAAGCGAACAATAAAAGACGAACTTTCCTAGTAAACAAAAAAGAGACTATAACCAATTTTTCATAGACGGTTATAATCTCTTTATGGAGCGTTATTTTAGTATTCTTCTGATGATGCTGTCAGATGTCTTTGAAATCGGATGATATCTCATCGGTAAATCTATTTTTATAGATCGCGTAAGTACCGACTTTTCATGTGTGAAGGTCTTGTAACTGCGTATCCCATGGTAATTTCCCATACCGCTATGACCAACACCACCAAAGCCTAAATGATGGTTGGCAAAATGCATCAAGGTATCGTTGACGGTACCACCACCAAAACTGAGTGAAGAAAGTACTTTATCTTGGATCTTCTTGTCATTCGTAAACAAATAAAAGGCCAGTGGTTTTTCCTTGGTTTTTAGAATGTCGATGACGTCATCGATATGTTGATAGTCGATTAATGGCAAAATCGGTCCAAAGATTTCTTCTTTCATCACTTTTGAATCGAAGGTGATGTTATCTAAAATTGTGGGTTCAATTTTGATCCCATTGGTTTTACCACCCAGTACAATATGCTCATTTTGAGTCAAACCCATCAAACGTTCTACGTGTTTTGCACTGATGATTTTTGGATAATGATCCGATTCTAAGGGTGATTCGCCATAAAACTCTTTAACATATTTTTTATAGTATTCAACAAAAGATGATTTCAGTTCTGGTTTGATGAATACATAGTCTGGCGCGATGCAAGTTTGTCCAGCATTGATGAGTTTTCCAAAAGCAATTCTTTTGGCTGCCATTTGGATATCTGTATTTGAATCGATGATACATGGACTTTTACCACCCAGTTCTAGCGTTACCGGTGTTAAGTTTTCAGACGCTATTTGCATGACTTTCTTACCAATAGGAATGCTACCGGTAAAGAATATGTGATCAAACTTTTCATAGAGTAGTTTTTCTGCCAATACCGCACTGCCTAAAACGGTTGTAACAAATACAGGTTCAAAAACACTTTTCAACATGAGGTCAATGACAACGGCTGTTTTTTCAGAGGATGAAGAAGGCTTAACAATCGCAGTGTTACCTGCTGCGATGGCCCCCACCAAAGGGTTTATGGCCAGTTGAAATGGGTAGTTCCATGGCGATAAGATTAATACTGTCCCGAGTGGGTCGCGGTAAATCTTACTGGAGGCTTTAAACAATACCAATGGTGTTTTAACTCGAATGGGTTTGATCCAAGATTTTAAGTGTTTGATGGCTTCAGTGATCTCACTCAAAACCAATCCAATTTCGGTTAAAAAGGCTTCTTCCTTAGACTTACCTAGGTCTTCATATAAGGCTTGATAGATTTGTGGTTCAAAATTGATAATCGCCTGTTTAAGCGATTTAAGCGCGGCTAAGCGATGTGCATACGTCTTGGTCACACCTGAATAAAAATAGGCTTTTTGGTTCGATACGAGGGTAGTAAAATCCATAATGATCCCGTCCTTTAGGGATATTTTAGCACGAAAATGAATTCATGTGAAAAAAAAGGACCCACGATTAGTGGAATCCAAACATCCATTGAAATAATAGTGAAAACAAATACGTAATAATAAACATAGCTAACATCGCTACCGTAATTACAGTACCAAGGATGCGATATGATTTGAATATGCTTCTTTCCGGTTCGTAGATTTGATCCTCTGCTTTCGTTGAGATCGGGTTAAAAAAATCATTATTATCTTCTTGTATTTTGTCTCCTTTAATCTTCTTTGGTTTTTCTGCTTTCTCTGGTTTAGATTGAGGTGTTTCAAATGGGTCAGTTTCTGGCGTTTCAAAAGGATCGATCTGTTCATCGATGATGGATGCGAAAGGGTCTTTTTCTTCACCCAGTAATGATTTATCTTTATCTTCTAGCATCATGTACCCCTTTCATAATGTTTTGTTCAATTACATTATACACCTTTACAATCCCAATCAAAGATTTTATTTGAATTTTTTTGAATTTATGTTAAAAAAACACCGCGATGGGTGTTCTATACATCCGATTCTGTTTCATAAGGCCACGTTTGAATACCACCTAAATCATACACTGAGGTATAATTGAGTTTCGCCATGTGTTCTAAGGCTTGATACGATAATATCCCTTCATTACAATAAAGCACATAAGTTTGATATTTATCCGGGTAATCATTTTCGATGTTTTTGATCAATTCATCAATGGGATAATGGATGGCATTGGGTATTCTTTTTTGATGGTATTCATAGGCACTGCGCACATCGATCAAAACGATGTATTCACCATCTTCGACTTTTTGAGCATAGTCTTTAGGTGATAAATCGTTGGCGTATTTCCCTTTAAAATGTACTTGAAAAAATGACATAAGTCTCACCTCGCATTCATTATAATCAAATGTATCTATGAGATGAAATGAAATGCTTATTATGTGTGATTGAATAAATCTGTATAGATTCTTATAATAGCAGAAAACGGCCCAAATTGGCCGTTATCTTTTAGATGATTTTGATTTCTTTGGTTAAAGTGCTCTCTTCAAAATGCACGGTTACTTTCGCAATCCCCAAGCCTGTTGACTTGATGTAAATTGCTCTTGATCCTGCATTCAAACTGGAGATTGTTGGACTGATGAGTTCAATTGGTCCTTCGGTTTCTACTGTAAAGCCATCCATTGCGAAATCGAGGGTATGTCCATTTGAGTTGGTCTTTAGAACTACCAATCTAAGGACATCATAAGTTTCGCCAATCACCATCGTATCCTCGCCTTTGAGGTGATATTCCGTTACCTTGTGAGATTCGATTTTTTGTTGAATCACACACTGATCGTTCGTGTATCCTTCAAAGGTGTAGATGGTTTCAGCTGAACCCCAGCCACTCGTATATTCAAAAAACATTCTTACACCATCATTCAATGTGAGGTGATACTTTTTTAGTAAAAAAAGCATTTGAAGTTGTTTAAAAATCGGTAAATGGTTCCCATCTTTTTGAATGCTTCGAAGAAGCTGTTTGGTTTTTTCTGCATCTTTTTCCTTCATGTGTTCTTTGTTCATCAACGTTTTACCAATAAAATCGGTGATGATGATGGGTGGGTGTGGTAAGAATGGATATGCCTCAATACTCGGATGGTAAGTGTCTATATATACATCATTACGATAGAGTTTAATATAATCCACATTGGTGAATACCACAACTTTTTCTAAGAAACCCCCGGCGTACTCACCATTTTGCATGGTGGATGCGATTTTCATGAATGGTTCATTGGTTTTTTGAGATTGGTAACCATACGCGGCGAGTTTCGGTAATCTGTCCATATCTAAAACACCATGGTAACAAATCTTATCCCCAGAGCCAAATTCTTTATGCGTATTATAATCGCTCATACACCAACCAATCGCACCCGCAATGTTCGATTGTGGGTCTAAAGCGTCATTTAGAACACGCATGTGTCTTAATGCTTGATCAACACGCTTCGATTCTGGGTCGAATTTTTTGGTAGGAAACATATGTCCGTTGTGTTCAGTGACCATATACGGTACCGCTTTGGTGATTTTGTGTTTGGACATCACACCTGGGTTGTTTCCGGTATGTGAAAAATCATTATATGTATACACATCTTCTAAAAATTCAGATTTAGCGAAGTTTCTGACCCCACCGGTTGGACGAGATGGGTCGAGATGTTTCGATAGCGCATTGGATTTGGTATAGAAATCATGATGGTCAGGTGATTCGTTGATTCTTACGCCCCATAAAATGATGGATGGGTGATTTCGGTCTCGAAGGATCATTTCTTCTAAGGCCTTAAGTGCGTTATCGATGAAAGCCCCTTGACCGATGTGTTGCCACCCAGGGAGTTCTTCAAATAACAATAAACCAATTTCATCACAGCGTTCGATGAAGTGTTTAGATGGTGGGTAGTGTGATGACCGTACAATATTTAAACCAAGTTCATATTTCAAAATATCGGCATCTTGTTGTTGCATCCGCTTGGGCATGGCATAGCCAACATAAGGATAACTTTGATGACGGTTTAATCCCCTCAGTTTTAATAATCTGCCATTCAAATAAAACCCATCCGGCTTGAATTCAATGTCTCTAAAACCAAATCGTGTGGATACCTCATCCGACTCTACTTTGGTTTTCAATCGGTATAAATGGGGTTGATCGATGTCCCAAAAATCAACCTGTTCTAATGTTTCTTCAATTTCATGGGTGGTCGCTTTTGGTAACTGGCCACTTTTCACGCACTGGCCTTTAGGGTCAATCAGTTGATAGGATAAAATCGCTTCATGAGAAAGCTGAATAGTTGCTTTGAATTTTTTGTTCTGAGTTCGAACATAAACATCTTTAATATGAATCTCATCTTTAAGGATAAGGGCGACTTCACGGTAAATTCCAACATAGCCAAGGTAATCAACCACACCACCAAATGGTGGGGTATCTTTGTCTTCGTTACCATCCACAACCACACACAGTTGATTTTGTTTTCCAAAATTAATGTAGTCGTTTAAAATCGCTTCAAATGGCGTATATCCGCCCACATGCTTGGTGATAAATCGCCCGTTTAAATATACATTTGCTTGATGGGCAACACCTTCAAAACGGATGGAAATGATTTGATTTTCTAAGTCTGATTCGATGAAAAATTCCTTATAATACGTGAACTTTTGTTGCGTGATTTTTTCATCAAAATAATGGTAAGGCAATTTGATCCCTTCGTGAGGAATCGAAACAGGCACATATAAAGAAGGATCAAAAGCTTCAATATCTTTTAACTCGAATGGTTTAAAAAACCAGCCGTCATTGATGTGTCTAATCTGTCGCATGTGCTTCACCTACTTTTCGAATGATATAAAGTTGTGACCCAAAATCCCCTAAGATCCTGGTTTGATTGTTGTAATATGTCCCACTGAATTGTTGTTTCAAAGGGATACCCCGAATGAGTGCTTGTCCAGATATGGTATAGGATTCTGTCGCATTTTCGAGTTGTTTGTATTTGGATATCGTATGCATGATGAACCCATTTGGATTGAGTTTAATTGGTAATGCATGGGCGATTAAATGACCAAACCGACCGATCGGCATGGTTTGTTGAACTGAGGTCATTTCATACAGTGCATCGGGTTTTAAGTCTTTAATACTCAACACATCGGGGTTAGGAGACGCTTCATATAACGTTTGATAAAACCCAACGATATGGGTATCGGCTAGCGAGACTTGCCAAATATACAAGTTATTTCTAATCGGATTGAATCTCTTAAATGTGCCTAGTTGAAATACATTTTGATAGGATTTATAGAGTGAAATCTGCTTTTTAATTTCATTGAGCTCTGCTTTGGTCAAATACTTTAAGTTGAGTTCATAACCCAAACATGCCATCGCTGCCACATTGAATCTGGTCGATGGTGGTGTATGCCGGATGGTTTGTGCATGTGGGGCTAGTGATACGTGTGCACTGATGGTCGATGGTGGGTAGAAATAGGATAAGCCTTCTTGAATTTTTAAGCGTTCAATCGGGTCTGTATTGTCGGATGCCCAAATATACGGGGTATAAGATAACATCCCTAAATCGAAGCGATTGCCACCACTGGAACAAGATTCGATCCAAAGATTCGGATACTTATTTTGTAGTGTATTCAATATCTCATATAAACCCAAAATATAGTGGTGATAGAACATCCCCGGATGTTCAACATGACTAGAAAACGCATCGGTGATGTGCCTATTCATGTCCCATTTAATATAATCGAGTTGTGCAGATTCAATGATGATAGACATCTGGTTCATGATATATTGTCTAACTTCTTTATTGCACAAATCCAATACCCATTGATTTCTGCCTAAAGCAGGTGTTCTGCCTTCGATTTTAACAACCCAATCCGGGTGTATGTCATAAAGTTCACTTCGAGGTGAAACCATCTCTGGTTCAAACCACAAACCAAATTGCATACCTAATTTGTGAATGGCTTTGGACAGTTGAGTTAACCCACCTGGCAGTTTTTTAAGGTTTACTTGATAGTCACCTAGTGAACTTGTGTCATCATTTCTGTTGCCAAACCAACCATCATCTAGGACAAATAATTCTATCCCAAGTTGTTTGGCTTTCTTGGCTAAATGGCGTAACTTGCTCGAGGTGAAATCAAAGAAAAAGGCTTCCCAACTGTTGATGACGATGGGTTTCAATTTGTGCTTGAATTGCCTGGGTGTGATGTGTTTCGATACAAAATCATGGAAGTGTTTCGAGAGCCCATTGAACCCCAAACTTGAAAAACTCAGGATGGCTTCAGGGGTTTCAAATTGTTCGTTTTTATGTAATGGGTAATGGAATGCTTGTGGGTGTATCCCATTCATGATGCGCATGATACCATGATTGGATACATGGATGGCTTGGTAATGATTGCCACTATAAATGAGGTTAAATCCATAACAACGACCATAATCTTCATGTGTCCCTTTTTTGAATACCATGAATCCAGGGTTCACACGGTTTGAAGATGCACCTGTGGTGGAATCATGGATGTATGTCCCATAATGGAGTGGTCTAATGTCTTTGTGTGTTTCTTTGATCCATCCACCTTGTAAAGTCAATAATTCATAATCCATTTCTGGGATATCTATCATCATTGACATGATTTTTCGAATGTGTAAGAGTTCATCTTGATTGTCTAGAATCAGCCTTCTACCAATCACGTTTGTGGATGAATAAACTGTATAAATGAGTTTAATATACACGTTGAATTTTGAATCTTTTAATGTGATGATCAATGTTTCGATATCTTCGGTTGGTTTACCCACAGGTAATACATGAGAAGCCACCATACCTGATTTTACTTCGTGTTCGTGATAAATAAAATCTGTGACAAAAGTTTGATCAGGCATTTGGAGTTCGATTGGGGAAAGACGGTAATCCCCTTTACCAAATTCAGAAAATTCCATCGGTAAAAAATCCAAATTAGTTTGATAACCATCGCGTTCATAAAGGATAGCACTACCGATACCAGCTGTTGGTTTGAAGTGTAAGACGTCCAGTTTGCCATCAGGTAAGGCGTCTCCAAAATACAAATGTTCTAATTTTCGAGTGGGTGTCACACAAAAAACGTAACTGAGTTCAGACGTTTTCAAGTGAAAGTACGGGTAATTAACCAAAATCATGAGCCATCTCCCCTATTCTAATATCGTTTATCTAGTTTAATTATACCTTATTTGTAGCCTTGAAAAAAAAAGAAAAAGCAGATTTTACGCTGCTTTGTCGTCTAATTTCATGATGGCATTATACAATACTTTAAAATCCATTTTACTAAAAATCTTGGGTACCGGATATAGTGGGTTAGCTTCTTTGTAGGCATTACGTATCATCGCATCTAAATCTTGCTTATGTGGTACCTCGATTTGAGTTGGAATGCCAAAATAAGCATTGAGCTTCTCAATCCAATCGATAAAAGCTTTCATTTTCATACCATTCGATACGGAACCATCGGTTAAACCCAATAAATCCGATAATTTCGCGAGTTTGTGTTCGGCTTTTTTACCGTAAAATTTGAGTACGTGTGGCATGATGATGGCGTTCGCATACCCATGTGGTACTTGATAAAAGCCTCCAAATGTATGGGCTATGGCGTGAATATTCCCCACATATGCCCTCGTAAAAGCAGCGCCTGCTTGGAAAGAGGCTTTGAGCATCCCGGATCTTGCTTCTAAATCATGTGGTTCATCATAGGATAATTTCAGGTATTTTTGAATCCCCAAAATGGCTTCTTCTGCAATCCGATTGGTGAATTTTGTACCCCCGTGACCGACATAAGCTTCCACAGCATGGGTCAGTGCATCCATGCCTGTAGTTGCTGTAAAGAATTTCGGCAAGTTTTTAGTCAGTTTAGGTTCTAATACGGCCACTTTAGGCATTAAGCTTAAATCGCTAATTGCATATTTTTCATGCGTATCTGGATTAGAAATGACAGTTGCTATGGTGGTTTCACTACCCGTGCCTGCCGTGGTTGGTATGGCAATTAAGAATGGTAAGGTTTTTCTAACTTTGAGAATGCCTTTCATCTGATGTAGTGGCGTATTGGGCTTTTTCACCCGGATACCTACCGCTTTGGCAGCATCGATGGCTGACCCACCACCTAAACCAATAAGGGCGTCACATCCCGCACTTAAAAACAGCTGGTAGGCTGCTTCAATGGATTGAATTGTAGGGTTGGGTGTAACCGCATCGTATATGGTAAATTGGATGGAATCCATTTGAATTGCTCTTATAACGTAATCTAGCAAACCTACTTTTTTAATGCCTGGGTCAGTAACAATGAGGTAATGCTTATATGGTAAGGTAGTTAAATGTTTTTTCAGTGAGACTAAGCTGTCGTGTCCTTCTAAAACCACAGGTTGTTTCCATGGCAATATTTTAGCAACCCATTTGAGGACAAATTGAATGATTCGAAACAATACTTTCATGAATCTTTCACCTCTTATATGGTTATTATATCATAGCGATGATGGTCTTTTGGTAAAAGTGACTTTTTGGTGTTATAATCATCCTAAGGATGTGATTACATGAAAATACTTATTTTACTGTTGATTTTATCGGTTTTTATCTTTGAAACGACTGTGTCTATCTTGAATTATCGAAATCGTAAAGCTTTGATGCCTGAATCTGTGATGGATATATATGATCCTGACAAGTATCAAACCTGGTTAAGATACAACATGGCTAATTTTAAATTTGGGATGATCTCATCTGTTATATCAACCTCATTACTAATCCTTTTACTCGCTTTTAACTTTTTTGGTGCGTTAGAATCTTTTACCAATAGCTTAACCGGTTCGGTGGCACTTCAAACACTGTTGTTCATGTTCTTCTTTTACCTCATCACTTTGGTCATCTCTATACCGCTCAAATACTATCAAATATTTGAAATTGAAGCGTCATTTGGTTTTAATAAGATGTCAAAGAAGTTGTTTTGGATTGATACGCTCAAAGGATTCATCCTAACTATCGTCCTGGGTGGTGGATTAATCGCCTTACTACACGTCTTATTTAGACGATTTGACGATGAACTCTTATGGTTTGTCTTATTCAGTTATATCGCATTATCCGTTATTTTAGTCTCCATATACTTCTTACAAAAATACTTCATGCGCTGGTTCAATAAAATCGAACCGATGGCAGAAAGTGACCTAAAAACCGAAATCGATGCTTTGGGCGAACGTTTGGGTTTTGAAGTGAAAAAGATTTTCGTTTTAGATGCCTCAAAACGATCGACTAAACTCAATGCCTATTTCAGTGGATTAGGTAAGCAAAAAGAGGTTGTTTTATTTGATACGTTAATTGAAAAAATGAGTACAGATGAGATTTTGGCCGTCTTAGCCCATGAATTGGGTCACGCTACACATAAAGATACCTTAAAAGGCTTGTTCAGAACATTGTTATTATTGTTCGTGTACGTGGGATTATTGACATTCATATTGATGATGCCAACACTATTCACAGCCTTTGGTCTAACTGGCATTCACTTTGGGTTTACAATCATTTTAATGATGATTTTATTAGAACCTGTTGAAATCCCCATCCGTATTTATATGAATGTCGCTTCAAGAAAAGCGGAGTACCGCGCCGATGGTTTCGCTGCTAAAAATACCTCTAAGGACGCAATGATTCGCGCGCTTAAGAAGCTTTCCATTGAAAATTTCGTGAATTTAACCCCACACCCTTTATATGTATTTCTCAATTATAGTCACCCACCAATCAGTCAAAGAATTGACAGTATCCATGTCATTGAATGACAAAAAGGCACTCCGCAGAGTGCCTTTTTTCATTAATTTGAGTATTTTCCAAATAACTTTTTGAAAACCCACATTGAACCTAAGGATAGCCATACCGTCAAGATGAAGTATCTGAATCCATCGAGGATGAGGTCCAATTGAGTTAAATTTAAATCATCATTCCCGCTATAAGGGAATACCAACTTTAAGCCTTCCTTAAGCAATAAAGCCACGATGATCCCAATCGCATATTTCGCTATTTGGATTTGCCAAGGGGCTTTAACTTCATATTTGACATAACGCAACTCTAAGTCATAACCCACAGTTAAACCAATCATGGATGCGATAGCAACATAATAGTTCTTATCGACAATGAAGAATGCACCTAATACCATGAGTGGTATTGAATAATAAACTAGTTTAATTGGACTAATCTAGACTTTTGGAGCAAGCCAAATGAAAGCATAATATACCAATACAGAAACCGCCAATCCTGCGACCACATCGGTTAAGTAATGTTGACCCAAATAAATTCTAGCAAGCATGACCAAGACAACAATGGTAATAAGCACCGGTCTAACCCACTTTTTGAGGTTGCCGTAGCGTTCATTTAAAACGAGTGCCATCGCACCTGCATTTTGCGCGTGTCCTGAAGGGAATGAGTACCCATAGGTTGGTTCAGTGACGGAATCTACCGATGGCAAAGTGTAAGGTCTTGGTCTTTTCACTAGGTTCTTAAATGCGTCATTTACAGCGACCGACGTTAAGAAAATCATCATGAATCGATACGCATAATGTTTGTTCACAACCCACCATAATAGGGCCGCTACCACAAGGAAAACCAATTCATCGCCAAACTCATTAAAAAACATAAAGAAATAGTCTAAAAAGTCACTTCTAAAGCTTTGGAATAATTCAACAATCCTTAAATCCATATCATCACTCCTTAATTATCGTAAGTATAGAATACCATATTTGGTTTTAAGTTCAAAATATTTGCTTTGAGTGTATCTACACACCAACTGAGCCCATATCAAGCTTTTATTTATTGATGTGGTTGACCAAAATTGCTGATGTTATACCAGTGCCATACGTTTTGATAAATCGGTGGGACGATGGTCTCATACTGAGAATTTAAAAACCCATAATAACCATTTGCACGTGTAATCAAATAACCATCTGCCCCTTGATAGAGCGAATCATATATAAAGTCAACGATGATTTCACCCTTCGTATTCATAATACCGACTTGATACGTCTGATTTTGAGTGACAAATAAATCCTCCGATAGAACTTGTAACAAGGACAATGATTCTAGAATGATTTCTTTTTCATCCAAGAATATATGAATACTGCCATTTTCCACACTTTGTAAAACCATCTGTTCTTCAAAGTGGTGCCTTATATAAATGAGTTGTGTATCATGCTCTAGCATTTGAATGATTTCACCATTGGATTTATAATATACAAATACCGTTTGATTGACTAAATCTGCATGCACATAATAGTCTTCGATTTGATGGATTGTATCAAACTTGGTTTCAACAAATCTAGACCCATCTGGTTTATATAAGTAGCTACCATCTAGGGTTGCTACAGCGTAAATAGGACCATCCCCACGAATAGAGTAGGCATCTTCGATGTATTTGTGGTTTGAAGCATCAATCAAATAATACTTATGTAAGGTTTGATCCAGTACTGTGACAACCGCACGTGCGGAATCGTCGAAATGACTTGCATAACTATATTGAAAATCGATGACAACTTCGTTTTTCGAATTGATATATCCCCATAGTTCATTATTCAAAACCGCTGCCAAGCCGTGTGAGAAACGCTTCGCCATAGCATATGTTGGCTCAATCACAATTTCACCGTGGGTGTTGATATACCCATATTTATTATCTTTTTTAACTACTGCTAAACCTTCATAAAAAGGTTCTATATCGTCATAGATTAAATCCACAATGATGTCACCTTTGATATCTAAAAGCCCATATTTATCTTCATCCACAACAATGAAAAATTTCGTATCATTGTCGCGATAAATCGTTGTATATCCATTTTCAAACAACAATTCTCCTTGCTTATTGATGAGATTAGCACGGCTTTGGTTATCTTGGACGATGGCTATTCCACGATAAAAAGCGGTAGCTCGATTGAATATAAAAGGGATGATTTCTTCGCCTTTCTCATTGATATATCCATAGTATCCGTTTTTGCTTACAGCCAATAGTCCTTCTTCAAAAATATCATTTTGTTCATTTCTTTGTGGCTGTTTGCACGCTGATAATGACAGTAAAAGTAACAATACGATGATGATTTTTTTCATTATATATCACTTCCTTTTCATTTATTATCATAACACTGATAGTTTTCAATATCTAGAGTTAGTCAACATTTTATTTATGCTAATATTCATAGTCTATGATTGAATATGTATGACAAATGGGTTATAGTAAACATAAGGAGGCGATTATGGTGAAGAAATGGCTTAAAATCATTGGTTTGATTTTTTTATCTATCATGATTGTTTTTGTGATCGTATTTTATAGACGTGATTTGAGTGTTGAACGGATCAAATCCATGTATCTAACGGATCATTCTCATCTAGTGAATTTGGAAATATTGTCACTTGAAGGGGATACGTTAGAGATTGATATTCACTATATGGACATGGGTGATTCTGCGCTTCCTGCGATTTTATTACTTCATGGTGCATTTTCATCTTCACATACATTTATCCCTTGGGCAGAATCATTGGTACAAGAAGGTTATCGTGTTTTGTTGATGGATTTACCTTATTTTGGTTTATCTGATGGCTTTGAAGATAACATCACGTCATATAGACGCAGTGCCGCAGTAGTGAAAGCCTTACTCGATCATTTGTCTATAGATAACATCCATATTGGGGGAAACTCTTTAGGTGGGGCAGTTTCTTGGTATTTTGCCAGTGAATACCCTGCCTTAACCAACTCACTCATATTGATTGATGCTGTACCACCAAAAATGTCTACCCGTAATACCAACGGGTGGATTAATCAGCCTTGGGTGGCTTCATTTGTGAGTCAATTGACCCCTCGTTTCTTACTCAAACAAATTCTAAGAACCGCTTATGGTGATGTTTCTAAATTGGATGATGAAACCCTCGATCGTTATTATGATATTTTACGTAAGAAAGGCACCAGACAATCCATATTAACTACCCAATATGAGGATGAACATACAGATCAAGTTGACAGACTGATGGGTATCACTGCCCCGACTTACTTGATGTGGGGGAAGAAAGATACTTGGATTCCTGTCCTATCTTATGATGTGTTTATTTTAGCACTCGATATTGATTCAGAAAACCGTGTATTACTCGACGATATTGGCCATCTTCCAATGGAAGAAAATCCGGTTACAGTCTCTTATTACATTGATTTTTTGAATCGGATAGATTAATTTTTCCTTACATTCCATTTTTATAAGCATTTTTCAAGAATTATCTTTTCTTTCAGTGTTACAATATCGTTACTTAGGAGGACATGATATGTCATTGTTGATCACTATTTTAGGTATTTTAGCAGCCACATTCTTTGTTTTAGCCGCTACCAATGGATTGAAACGTTATGTGAAACACCCATGGGTCAAAAGTATTGCAAAAAAACATCGTTTATTTGGTATGCTTGCTTCATTTACTGCCCTCATTCACATGGTAGTAGCCGTTTCTATGGGAGAACTTCGAATCACTGGTTCGTTGGCTTTGTTGGGAATTTTCACCACAGGGATGTTGGGGATGTTGTTTTCTGAAAAGAAAACCAAAGCCTTATACATCGCTCACCGTATTGCAGGTCCAGTAACCTTTGTTTTAATCCTCATTCACATCATCTTCAATAGTAACTACTAAAAAAAGACCTCCCGGTCTTTTTCATTTTAGAATATGTGTTTATATGGAAATACGGTCGCGCTCATTTGCTTGCCCATCACTGCAGGATCGGCATTCATATAATCAATCGCTTCTTCTAAGGTGTTTGCTTTGAAAACCACCAGCCCAAACCCATCTTGGTTTGGGTTTTCTGTTCTACCCACGTGGATGATTTTACCCGATTGATGATCTTTTTTTATACGATCAAAATGGGCTTCTAAAGCATTTTCATCGTTTTGAGTCCAGGCGTGTTCATCTTGAAGTCTTTTGGATAATTTCAAAACATAGATATAGGTATTCATGCTTTTCTTTGTTTTTCTTGATCCATGAAATCACGATATGAACGCATGATGTGTTTTTGCATGAGTTCTCTGGCTAATGCAGGTTGTTTGGATTTGATGGCTCCTACAATTGAACTGTGTTCTTGATTGGATTTTTCGACGTATTTTGCATGGTCTTTTCGAATGATTGGTGGGACAGTGTTCCATAAACTTTCGATCAATCGAACGGTTTTCTTCAATTTGGATAAAGCATGAATTTCTTGATGAAACTGGTGATTCAAAGCCAAATACTTGCCATAATCGGTGCATTGTAACATGTCTTCATGGAGTTTTAATAGTTTGGATAAATCATTATCCATCGATGCTGCAATGAATGCACATTCACTTTCTAAATTGGCTCTAAGCCAATAGTGTTCATGTACATCTTCCATAGAAAATGGCAAAACAACCGCTTTTTTGGTTGGGCTAAATTCGATGAAGTTTTCTTTTTCAAGTGCCAATAAAGCTTCTCTCACAGGCATTCTTGAAACCCCGAGGTCAGCAGCAATCTTTTCTTGTGTGAGTTGTGTACCTGCAGCGATTTCACCACTGAGGATGGCATTTTTAATCTCCAGTGCGATCTTATCACGCAATGAAATATTTTCGATTTTCTTCATTAAATAATCACCCTTTATTTGATAATGTCAACTACACTAAAATGATAACATGTTTTTTGGATAATGTATACAAGAAAGACGATGCTTGCGCACCGTCTTTGTTTTATATTCTGGCGACTTTCGTTTCGTAAGCCGCTTTTTTGACTTCGGATGCTACCACTTCAGAAACCCTTGGATCAAAGGCTGAGGGAATGACATATTCTGGGGATAATTCAGCATCACTGATGAGTTTTGAAATACCCACCGCGGCCGCTAATTTCATTTCTTCGTTGATACGGCTGGCACGACAATCGAGTGCCCCTCTGAATAACCCAGGGAATGCGAGGATATTATTGACTTGGTTTGGTGAATCACTACGACCAGTCCCGACAATATGAGCGCCTGCTGCTTTAGCATCCACATAGGAAATTTCAGGTTCAGGGTTGGCCATCGAGAATACAATCGCATCCCTAGCCATCGATTGAATCATTTCTTTAGAAACAATTTTCGGTGCTGACACACCAATGAACACATCCGCATTGTGGAATGCATCCTTAAAAGCTATTCTTTCACGATTCGGATTAACGATTTCCGTGAGTTCTTTGGTTAAGAAATCATATTGATCGTAATCATCTTTCGTAATGATTCCTTTGACATTGAAGGCCAAGATGTTCTTAACACCCATCTTTGAAATCATACTAATGATGGAGCTGCCTGCAGCACCTGCACCTGAGACGACCACTTTGATGTCTTCAAAACGCTTGTTGACAAGCTTTAACGCATTGATGAGACCCGCAGTAACCACAATGGCTGTTCCGTGTTGGTCATCGTGAAATACAGGGATATCTAAAGCTTCTATGAGTGCACGTTCGATTTCAACACAACGTGGGGCACTGATATCTTCTAAATTAAAACCACCAAATGCCGGGGCTAATGCCTTACATATTTGAATGATTTCTTTGGGATCTTTGGTATTTAAAGCGATTGGTACCGCATCCACATTACCAAAGCGTTTGAGTAATGCACACTTGCCTTCCATGACTGGTAGGCTGGCTTCTGGACCAATATCGCCTAATCCCAATACCGCCGTACCATCGGTGATGACGGCTACGGTATTGCCTTTCCAAGTATATTTGTACACATCATCCTTGTTTTTGTGGATTTCAATACAAGGTTGTGCCACCCCTGGTGTATATGCAAGATTTAAGTCTTCTCTAGACTCGATGGGTGCTTTTAAATAAGTGCCCATCTTGCCTTGCCATTCAGCGTGTTTTAATAACGCTTTTTCGTAAACTGTAGACATGGTAATACCTTCCTTTTTAGCTTAATAACATCAATAAGAAACTGGTGAGTAATAATATGAATGCCCCACCGATACGCGATGAGATTTGTGCAAACGGCATGAGTTCCATACGTTTGGATGCACCAAGTACTGCTACGTCACCGGTACCACCCATGTTTGCCATACATAATCCACCAGTGATGGCTGCTTCAATGGCATATAGACCCATGAAATGTCCAACCAAACCTGCCCCAATAATGGCACCTAAGACAGTGACCAAAACCAAGACAACGTAAGTCACATTCACTGCACTGATGATTTGACCGAGGTTGATGTAAGATACACCAATGCCTGCAAGTAAAGCCAATGTGAAGTTTGCTGCAACAAATTGATACCATTTTTGAGCCATGAGCTCATATTTTCTAGGTAAAATACCCAATACTTTAACCACACCGACAGAAATGATCATCCATGCATAGAAATGAATGTCTGGGACAAACTTTTCAATGATTGCTCCAAATACCATGAACGTTACTGCGATGAGTAGACCGACACCATAGTTTGCTGGATCATCGGATAGTTTTTCGTCTTTGTCTGCAAAATCAAAATCATTGGTGCCCCTCATCAACTTACCGTTCCCAGTCAATTTAGGGAATTTTTTACCCAATTTGTCTAATAATCCTGCCGCAACAATCGCCATGGCATTGGCTAAAGCGACCGCTGGGACCAAGCGTGATAAGATTTCTTCTGCTGGTACACCCAAAATATTGGACATGACAGTCGATAGTGGGACTGCACCTGCACCCATACCGCCACCCATGATTGGCATACCGATGAAGAACATACCATCTTTGAAACCATAAGTCATGAAGAAGCCGAATAAACCTGCAAATAATAAAGCGAGTAAGGTCGCACCAATGATGACTGGGAAGTAACGTAAGGATGCTTTGATGAGTAATTTTTTATTCATCCCTAAAATACTACCAGTAATGAGTGCTGCGATATAAAAATCGAGGAATCCAGCTTTGTAACCCACCACGTTCGCACCATTTTTGAGTGCCCCTGTGGTCATGAAACTATTGATGCTTGTAACCATTTCAGATGGCATCCATTTGAAATACACCAAAGCTGCCACACCGAAGATGATGACGATTGGACCGCCACCAAAGTAATCTTTAATAATCGGTGTATTATCACCAATAAAACCGAGCAATGCGCCTAAAAACATGATGATTGCGAATGCGCCAACCATACTTGAAGGCATTACTTTAAGGTATGTTGCTAAAAACAATACCGCACCGATGACCATGAATACTAGCCAAGGTATCCCCATCACCTTTGAGTCTAACAAGACTCTTTTAACTCTTTCCATACTTTTCTCCCTTAATTTTTGGATTTTGTATTTTGGATACAGTATCCTAATACGATTACATTATATCCATCCATGAAAGCGTTGTCAATATAGCGCTTACAAAATATTTTGATATTCTAATCTTCGTTATAAATAGGTATTCGAATGTTCTAGCATGCAGCGATGGATCAGTCAATTTCTTTTTATAGGCAATATATCCTTAGTACTCGCTAGGTATGTTTCAACCGATTCATATAAATGCGCCCCATGATACACTTGAGCAGCCACCACATGGATACCTACATAACCATACGTATGGTCATTAGGATGTAGAGGAATCGCGAGGGTACGTGGATGTTCATACGCCAATTCCGGTTGGATTGGCCTGAATCCTTTGTCTAATAGGTATCTACACAATAATTGAAACTCGATATCCGAAGATACCCTAACCAAATCAAATAAAACCTTTTTCACATCTTTTTTTACTGCATTTTGTCCAAATGGAAACATATATACCTCTTTCTACCAAAAGAAAAACCCATCGCGAAGATGGGCTTTGTTTGTATAGTATCCCCATCATCCAAGCGTTAGCACCTTGCCTACGGTAGGTTGCTGAAGGGTCAATGAGCTTGTCTCTCGCCTTCTCTTTATGGTAGTTACATTATAATTGAATTGTTGATAAGAAATCAAGTCTTACTTCACTTTAAAATGTTGGGTCGCTGCTACAGCAATCTTCCAACCTTTGACCAAATGGTTTCTGGTTTCAGCATCCATTTGTGGGTTATACGCACTTTTGAGTTGCCACGATGCTTTAACGTCATCGGTGGTTCTCCAGAAACCAACCGCGAGTCCTGCCAAATAAGCAGCGCCTAAGGCGGTTGTTTCAAGAATCTTTGGTTGTTCAACCCTCAGATTCAATATATCTGATTGGAACTGCATGAGGAACTGATTGACGGTTGCGCCACCATCGACTTTAAATGATATGATTGGGAGTTTGGTATCTTCTTCCATGGCCCTCAATACGTCCATCGATTGGTAACATATCGCTTCTAGCACAGCTCTAGCGAAATGTTCTTTGGATGTCCCTCTGGTTAACCCAAAGATGGCACCACGGGCATCCGAATCCCAGTAAGGGGTACCTAACCCTACGAATGCTGGGACGATGTATACACCTTCATTTGAAGGTAAGGATTTGGCTAAATTTTCGGTTTCGGATGCGGATTGAATCAATTTAATCCCATCACGTAACCATTGTACAGAAGACCCCGCAACAAACACAGACCCTTCAAGGGCGTACGTAATCTTATTGTCTAATCCCCAAGCGATGGTCGTGAGTAATCCATGTTCAGAAATGATTGGTTTTTCACCTGTATTCATGAGCATGAAACAACCCGTACCATAGGTGTTTTTAACCATCCCTTTTTCAAAACAGTTTTGACCAAATAACGCAGCTTGTTGGTCACCAGCAATCCCAGCGATGGGGACTTTGACCCCAAAGAAATGGTGCGGGGTGGAATACCCATATACCTCAGAACTGGATTTCACTTCGGGTAACATCGATGTTGGAATGTTGAGGATGCTCAATATTTCTTCATCCCATTTGAGTGTGTGGATATTGTATAAAAGTGTTCTTGATGCGTTGGTATAATCGGTGACGTGGACTTTTTCACCTGTCATTTTATAAACCAACCACGTATCAATCGTACCAAACAACAATTCGCCTCGATCGGCTTTGATGCGTGCCCCTGGGACGTTATCTAATATCCATTTGACTTTAGTCCCTGAAAAATAGGCATCAATCAATAGACCCGTTTTGGATTTGAATAACGGGCCATAGCCTCTTTCATTGAGTTCATCACAAATTTTAGAGGTTTGACGGGATTGCCAAACGATGGCATTATGGATGGGGTTCCCTGTCTTTTTATCCCAAACCACCGTGGTTTCACGTTGGTTGGTGATGCCAACGGCTGCGATGTCTTGTGGCTTCAAATTGGCTTCTAACAAGACACGCGCCATGACAGCTAAAACGGATACCCATATTTGATTGGGATTGTGTTCTACCCACCCTGGTTGTGGGTAGATTTGGGTAATTTCTTCACTAGCCATGGCGATGATGTTGGAATCATGGTCGAAAATGATGGCTCTGGTGCTGGTGGTGCCTTGGTCAATCGACAGTATGTATTTCATGGATTTACCCCTTCATATTGGATGGATTTGGTCGCGACGATGTCAACGCCAGTGTGACAAATATCTGCGACGATTACATCTCCTATTTTAACATGTTTTGTAACGACAACATCGTCTAATAAAGATAAAATCGTGAAAATCAACGCTTTAGGTACGGGTTCTTTGGTTTTAACCGATAATCTCGGACAGGACTCGAATGGGGTTTTCACCGTGGTTGTGATCATCCGTTTGGGTGAGGTCATTTCAACGATGGCGTATTTTTCACCTCGAGGACAACGGTTGCCCGTGACTTTTAAAGAGGTATCGACAGACAAGTGACACCCTACAGGACAAACGATACAGGTCAATTCTTTCATAAAGTTTCCTCCAAACATATTTCAATCGGTTGGTTCGAATTGAAATGTTCTTTTCGAATCACGATGTTTTCCATTTCAGCGGGAGCGATGTATTTCGCTTTCTTTTGGACGATGACTTGTCCATTTTGAATGACTTTAATCGTGCCTTGAGCCATTTTCTTTGTGACTCTAAACGAACACTGAATCGGTTCATCGAGGTCATTGAAATCGATCAATTGAGGGACGATATAGCGGATATGGCTGCCCACAGTGATGGGTTTTAAGTCTTTTTCGTTTTGTCTTTTTTCCAACAAAAATGCTTTCGCATAATGTCCAGCTTTTTCGCCTTCTTTGGATACCCAGTCGACCAAATCGTGGACATGTAAAGCATTCCCACAAACGAACAAGCCTTCGACATTTGTCATGAGTGATTGGTCTACCACCGCGCTTTTCGTAATTGGGCTTTTTTTCATTTTTAAGGAATCGAACAAACCCACATCTGGGATCAGACCAATCGATAACAATAAAGTATCCACATCAAATACTTTCTCTGTACCTGGGATGGGTTCAAATTTGTCATCGACTTGTTGAATCGTGATTTGTTCCAAGATGTCCTTACCTTTGATGTTGGTTACGGTATGTGATAAGTATAAAGGTATGTCAAAATCATTTAAGCATTGAACGATGTTTCTTGTTAACCCATTCGAATAAGGCATGAGTTCAGCCACACCTAAGACTTGTGCCCCTTCTAAAGTCATGCGTCTGGCCATGATAAGTCCAATGTCGCCACTGCCTAAGATAAAAACACGTTTACCCACCAAATACCCTTCCATGTTCAAATAGCGCTGTGCACTGCCTGCAGGCATGATGCCTTTGGGTCTTTCGCCAGGGATTTGAACGGCCCCACGGGTACGTTCATAACACCCAGAAGCGATGATGACGGCTTTCGATCTTAAGTGCTGATACCCATCTTTTTCGCTGGTGAGTGTGATGTCAAAGTTGGTTTTCTTTTGAATGTCGATGACGGTGGTTCCCAACAATACTTCAATGTTCTTATTTTTCAGAGATTCAATGAAACGGGTCGCGTATTCTGGACCGGTGAGCTCTTCTTGAAACATGTGTAAGCCAAACCCATTGTGGATACATTGGTTTAGGATACCCCCCAAACGGGGTTCACGTTCGATGATTAATATGTTTAAATGGTCATCATAGGCTGACAGTGCGGCAGCAAGTCCGGCTGCCCCACCCCCAATGATGGTTAGGTCGGTGGTCATCATTTGGTTTTCGTCTCCTTTACAAGTATCGGTGTGTTTTCTGCGTAGTAATTCACTTCATTTGGTTTTTTCTTGGTTTCTCTCGCAATGATCTTCAATACTTCTGATTCACAATAGCCCCCTTGACATAAACCTGCCCCAGCACGGGCACGCTTTTTAATGCCTTTGATGGTGTCGTTGCCGGTTAGGCTATGGATGGCATCGATGATGTCTTGTTCGGTTATCTTTTCACACTTACAGACCAGGTGTCCATGCTTTGGGTATTGTTGGATGGCCATCTTTTTGTCTTCATCAGGTAATGTATGGAATAATGGGATGGCTTTATGATCGGGGTTGAAATCTGGTTTGGGTTTTAAATCCATCTTAATGACTTCTTCAACCACATATTTCGCAATCGCTGGGGCTGCCGTTAACCCTGGTGAATCGATGCCTGCTACGTGATAAAAACCTTTGTGGACTTTGGATTCTTGAATGTAGAAATCTTCATACGTTGATGTGGCTCTAACACCTGCAAAGTTTCTAATGATAATATCAAACGGAATTTGATTCGATAACGATTTGAGTTGTTCTTTAATATACTTCATACCGTCTCTCGTGGTGGATTCATCTTCACGGTCTGTCACCTCATATGAGGTAGGTCCAAGTAAGATATTCCCATGGGTTTGGGGAACGATGAGGACCCCTTTACCTGCTTTGGTTGGCAGTGGGTAAATCACATGGTTGAATAACCCTACGGCTTTACGGTCTAAAACAAAATATTCCCCTTTTCGAGGTTTGATTTCAAATTCAGGCTGTTCTTCGATCATCGCAGCAATGATATCACTCATGACGCCGGCCGCGTTGATGACATGTTTAGCCTCTAATTGCGTACCATCTTTTAGGTTCAAGAGGTAATGATCTGCTTTCTTATCGATGGATATAACGTGGGCATTCCTTTTAAATTCAGCCCCATTTTTGATGGCGTTGGCTATCGCGTGAATCGCGACTTCCCAAGGGAAAGTCACTTTTGTTGTAGGTAAGGACAATACTTTGGTGATGGTTTCAGACAACCTAGGTTCAACTTTTCGTGCTTCATCACCGCTTAAAAAATAAGTCCCCATCACATGATTTTGTTTGGCGCGTTGTTGTAAGTCTTGAAGCATTTGTTCTTCAAAGTGATTATGGGCAACCACGTAGGCCCCGGTTCGGAGTAACGGAATGTCGAGTTCTTTTTCTAAAACATCGTACATTTGATTCCCTTCTACGCACAAACGGGCTTTCAGTGTCCCAGGTTTGGGGTCATGTCCGGAATGGATGATCGCACTGTTGGCGATGGTTTGGTGACTCGCGATGTCGTTTTCTTTATCGATTACCAACACAGATACAGGGTATTTCGATAATTCACGGGTAATGAGGGATCCGATGATACCGGACCCGATGATGATATAGTCTTTCATGAAGGCCTCCTATAAAATTTAAAAAGAGAAAAAGGATGTATGAATACATGCATTTTCTCTCTTATCTCTCTTTAAAATATTAATTTGTGTTTAGATCCAAAACTTCGGATTGGATGTAGTGACCGCGACCGCACCTGCAAGTAGGCAAGCGGCTATTTGGTCTTTGGTTCGAATCAAGCCACCCATCATGATGTCACAATGGATGTGTTGTTTGATTTCTGGAATGACATCGATACAAAGTGCTGGTAAAACTTCTAGGTAGTCTGGGTTGGTTTTACTCGCTACTTCTAAGCTTTGTTCGAGTGAAATGGAGTCTTTCAAGAAGAATCTTAAAATGCCTACCACTTTTCGCTTTTTACACACTTCAATCACTTTGGGTTTCGATGAAATGATGCCATCGACTTTGAGGGATTGAATGAGGTATATCGCCCCAAACTCATCGGAACTCAACCCTTTGATCAATTCAGAGTGGATGAGGACTTTTTTCTGTTTGCTTTTCATTTCTAAAACCAAATCAGGTAACTGTGCCAATTGAAAATTCATCAATATGCCATAGGTTAAACTGGTTTGTAAGAACAGCCTCAGTTCTTGGTGATTACTGATGGCTGGAATGATCCTTTGGTTGCCTAACATATGAAAATCACACCCTTATAGAAAATAAATAGCAAAATCAAAACGCTCTAAAATATGCATTTTATATGACTTTGCTCTCAACTCTTGCGCTCTTAAATTCTACTTTAATTATAATGTTTGAAGGCATGACTGTCAAGGCTTATCACAAGACTTTTGATACAATCGGAAAATACACACTTTTTCCCCTTATTAGGGGATTTCCTTTATTCCTTTTATATTCAAACACAATCCGCATTTCACGTATTGACAGTGTTCATGGCTCGGTGTTATAATTTCTTTGACAACGTAATGTAAGCGCTTAGAGACCAAGAGCGGAGGCCATATTTCACGAAAGTGATTTTATAGGTGTCGTTCTTTTTATATTTTTATAGGGGCTGAAATTACAAAAATCAAACAGAAAAGGGAGAGAAAAGATGTTACAAAAAATGTCTAAGCCGACCAAATGGTTGGTGATACTTTTACTCGTCGTATTGGTATCAAGCTTTTTCGCTTCAACGGTTCAAAACTCATTCTTCTCAGTCAAAGTTGACAAGATCAGTTTTGAAACCGAACGCGGTACGTTATCGGGTTATCTATACATACCTAGAGGTGTAGATGCAAATAACCCAGCACCTGCGGTTGTTCTCACACACGGGTACCTCAATAACGCCGAAATGCAAATGATCGGTGCGATTGAATTATCCAGAAGAGGTTTTGTTGTCCTTGCTTTTGATATGTATGACCATGGTGATTCGACTTGGGAAACCCCTGCTGCATTCAGCTTCTTCCCAAGATCCGTATACGATGCAGTTCAATACATGTATGATCAAGATTATGTTTTAAAGGCAGCTAACGGGGATGGTATGATCGGCGTTAGCGGTCACTCCATGGGTGGTTTCTCATCCACTTACGCCGTCGTATTTGATGAAATAGATTTCGCAACCAATGGTTATCGTAAGATTGCTGCTGCACTACCTGTCGGTGCAGACTTTAGATACATTGGTGTCGCTAACCCTGAAACTTATTTTGGCCCACGTTCTGCCGGTGTCATCGCTGCGCATTGGGACCAATTCTTCTTTGATAACGTTACAGCATCCGCTAACGGTTCTGTTCGTTACAAAGATTTCGTGAAAGACCCTGTCGGTTTGAAATTCTTAGGTAGAGACGATGAAGGCAATGCTGAAGCGTCTGTTTGGTATGACAGAGACGGCGGACAAAGAATCATTTATACACCAGATGAAACCCACCCTCAAAACCACTGGTCATTGAAGACTGGTGAAAACATGGTTGATTTCTTCAACGATGCCTTCGCATTCCAACTTGGACAACATGCTGATTTGGGTTCATTAACCTCTTACGGCATTGAAATCAAGACGGGTCAAGTATGGTGGTTAAAAGAAGTCTTCACATCGATTTCCTTAGTCGCTTTATTCTTAATGATTTGCCCAGCGTTCCTATTACTCACTCAAGTGAAAGTATTCAATAAAGTCTATGCAGAAATCAAAGCTCAACCTCAAGTTGAATTGAACCATAACTTGAAGGCTTTGAAGTTCATCGTGGTCTTGTTGGCAGCATTACTCGGTGCTTTCTATCTTAATATTTTCATGGACCGTCAAGTGGCAGGTCTTGGCTTATTGGCGAAGACCATGCATTACATCGTTGGTGGTACATTCGTTGTGATCATCGGTGCTTGGTTGATGTCTATGGCTAAACCAGAATCCGTTAAAGTGGCACAAAAGGTGACTTTAGGTGCAGCAATCGTGATTTTCGTTGCTTTAGCATTCCGTTGGTTCTTATTAAACCCAACCATCATTACCAAAGCAACCTATTGGAGTGCGCCTTCGATCAATACCATCGCGTATTGGGCAGTGGCTGCGGCTGGTTTAACTTTCTTAATCGTATTTGGTACAACCCCAGTATTCAATGCAGGTCTTAATGTGGAAAACCCTTATGGTTTGAAAGCTTCTTGGATTCAAGTCGGCGCTTCCTTATTAACAGCCATCGTATTGGCATTAGGTTTATTCTTAGTCGTTGGATTGATGGAATGGATTTTCTTAACAGACTTTAGACTATACGCTTACGCGATTAAGATTTTCAATAGCCAACAATTTGTTGCAGCACTCAGATATATGCCATTATTCTTCATTTATTACTTGGCATCTGCTATCACAATCTTCGTCAATACCAAGGGTATGAAAGCTTGGAAAGCCGATGTACTCGCTGCATTCTTATTGGTTGGTCCGGTATTATTCTTCTTGGTTTATCAATACTTCGTGTTATACAACACTGGCGTAGCCGCATTCCCAACCTTCTCATTGTCTTCTATCCTATTGGTTGGTATCGTGCCTACATTAACCGTGGCTGGTATTGTCATCCGTCGTTTCAATGAAAAGACTGGTAACGTTTGGGCATCCGTATTCTTCACAACCGCATTCTTCACCTTGGTTGCTTTAGCGAATACCGCTGTATACCTCATCCAATTTAGATAATATCACCCTTGAATAAGAGAAAATCCCTATCGATGTAGGGATTTTTTCTTTGGATTGGCTTGTGGTAATACTGCAGCAATCGTATAGATCAAGATTGTAATAAACATCACAAACGTATAGGTGTAATAGAAGATTGTGCCTGTTTGCGCCAACCAATACCATATAAATATGAGTACACCGATGGGCGGAATGTATAATAAAGCGATTTTAATGGCGACAGCTGTATCATAGCTGTTTTCCTTAATCTCATAATGACCCATCAAGGCGTTGATTCCAGTAACGACAAGTAATAAAATACTACCGATGAAATGGTTGTGTCGTTCTGTGATGAAATAAATGATCTAATGATGTACGAATATAGCGATGGATAGTGATAATGATAGTATAAAGCCTAACTTGAATAATTTTTTTCTCATGTTATACCTTTTTATTTTATAGCACTCGCAACCAAATAAATGATATTCAGGATGCCTAACCCCAAGATGTAGAGGAATGTATAACTTGCCAATAATGTGCCGGTTTGTAACCAAATGAATACGAAAAATACCATGGGTATCCCAAACAATAAAGATAAATTTGTGGCAGTTTGTTTATCGTATTTCTTTTCTAGATGATTTTTTCTTGTAAGCAACACCGAAACCATCATATAGGCGATGAGAAACAATGAAGCGTCAAACAACCATTGACCAAATTTACCTACATAAAACCAATATTGGGTATACAAAACCATCGTCATGACAAGCGATATATAATAGCCGGTTTGAAACAGTATTTTTTTCATAGATGCACCTCTACTTAAGTAATCCAGCAATTAGATAATTAATCGCAAGTAAAAACAAAGCCCCCATGAAATAAAATCCAAAACTGAGGATATCAAAACCACTGATGATCGTCATAATCAATAATGCTATGGCAGGTATACCAAACCATAAAGCCGTTTTGAAGGCGTTTTTTCGTTCAAAATAGCCATTTTTATATTGTGATCTGGTGATCCAAATTGAAATCAAAAGGTAGATGAATAATAACGATACCCCATTGTCCATCCAATGACCTATTTTACCAATCGTGTACCAAAAGTTATTATTCAAAGCAATCAACAATCCTACACTGCCGTAATAGCCAAATAGGTAATCATATTTTTTCATAGCGTACCTCCATCATTAACATTATACATCAAGTAATTTTTTAATTAAATATAAAAAAGAAAACCCTTGATTTGGATGATCCATTTCAAGGGTTTTATGACTATTAATATTTGATTAATCTACCAATAATGCGAGGGTTGCTGAACCATCTGGGTTGATGACCCATAAGGATGAGGTCGCGATATTGTTGAGATTGGTTGTCCACCAAGCGGCGTCCGCAGGTACTGCACTGTTGGTTAATGCGAGTGCGTTTGAATGCGGGGTATCGTTGGTGAAGCTACCAAAAATACTGGATTGATCGAGTGGTGTCACTTGATCACGGTTGTATCCGATTAAACCGGAACGTTCGTTGTTGACAAATGTCACTTCAAAGTAAGCATCCATCAAGTTAGCGGTACCTGGATAGCGGTTATAACCGACGAATGCAGCCGCGACATTGCCATCCACTGTGGTATCTAAAACGACAATACGTACACCAGAGAATACGGAATCAGCGACGTTGGCGATATAGCCAACAAGTGCGGAAGCGGCGACGTCTGAGGTGTTGGCACTGTTGGATTTAACCGTGACATTTGAAATGAAGATATCATCAGCGATGACGAGTGCGCCACCATCGATTCTACCCACCAAACCACCCACGTTCACCACATTATTGGTGACGTTGGTGTTGATGACTGCGACATTGAAAATATTGGATGATTTGGAAATTTGACCGACCAAACCACCGACACCATTGGAGTCTGCACCAGATACACTTGAATTTTTAACAACGATGTTTTCAATGGTGGAACCGTTGTTTTCAATTCTACCCACCAAGACACCGGCACGTGCGGTGGTCGCGATGGTGATGTTGTCTAGTACTAAGTTTGAAATGGTTGCGCCATTGGCTCTAGGGAATACGCCTGCATAACCAGTTAAACCGGTCATTGAAATATTCGAGATGGTATGTCCTTGGCCATCGAATGTACCTTTAAAGGATGTATTGACGTATGTCCAAGTGAATGCTGCGAAATCCAAATTCGTGGATAAAACATAATTGTAGGTGGATTCAACGGTTGCCATATAATGGAACTCTTCTACCGTATCTATTGAAATCGATGCAGGTGTATTGAATGTACCTACCAGGTTGATGTTTGCAGTAATTGGGGTATTGAAATCAAAGGCTACCCCTGAAAGTTGCCATTCTTTGAAGGTAACTTCTTCGAAATAGTGTGTTGGGTTTTCAGATGGTGCTGCGACAAGTTCACCGTATAAAACAGTCACGGCGTTTCCACCATTGAATGTGACAGTCATTTCAACCGTAGACCATACTGCAACCAATTCCGTGTTACCTAAAATTGGGGTTGAGAAGTCAAATGGTTGACCATTCAATGTCCAACCAACCACTTCTTTTAACACACCCTCAATCATTTGATTGGCAACCACAGGTAAGGTGGCGAGTTGACCATAGTTCACTTCTTGCATCGGGACAGTTAATCCTTCGACATTCGTCACGAAGGTGACTTGTGAAGCAGGTACGGTTTCGTATTTTCCATATAGGGTAACTGCAGCAGAAACCACATACCCTTCTGGTAATGCTTGGGTCAACGCTTGATCTAGGAACCAGCCCACAAACTGATAACCACCGACGTGAGGGGCAATATGTTCAAAGGCTCCACCTTGACGAATTTGAATTTGTTCGTTATCTAGCGTGATGTTATAGACCAAGTCAACAGCCAACATCGGTGCACTGTTTTCAATATAGTTATCGAGTGCGAAGATTTGATTGCTATCGAGTGTCCATAATTCATTGGTGGTAAATACTGGTAAATTGGTAGTCCACCATGCCAAGTTTGTTGGCACTGTGGTGTTCACGAATGCTTGTGCTTGAACGTGTTCGACTGAACCGGTGAGTACACCAAAGATACTGGTGGTATTGAGTTTATCGGTTTCGTTGTTGACTCTACCGACTAAACCAGCAGCGACTTTAGTTGGATGGATGAAATCGACATCCAAGTACACGTTTTGAGCGGTTGCGGAACCAGGGTTACGTAAATAACCGATGAACCCACCAGCGATTTGAGCGTCCACCACAGTATCGATGATGACGATACGGTTTGCTGTAACTACAGAAGCGACGGAGTCTCTGACATAACCGACAAAGGCACCGGCTGCGATGTCTAAGGCATCGATGACATTGGATTTCACCATGACACCGCGAACATAAATATCAGAAGCAATCAACGCGGCACCATCAACTCTACCAACCACGCCACCGACGTTTTTAACACCGGTTGCGATGACATCAGAGTCTAATAAGGTAATATTGCTTAAAATCGTTTCTCTGGAAACTAAACCGATGAGTCCACCCACACCGTTTGAATTTGCTGCGGTGATGGATGAATTCATGATGACGACGTTTGTAATGGATGAGTTCCCATTTTCAACACGACCGACCAAAATACCACCACGGTCTGCTGAGGTCACGTGGATGTTGTCTAAGACGAGGTCTCTGACCATACCACCATTGATTCTCGCAAATAAACCACCATAGTTGGTGCCTGTCTTGGTCATGGATAAATTAGAAATGACATGTCCATTACCATAAAATTTAGCTTTAAAGGATGTATTGCCATCAGCCCATACAATGCCAGTTAAATCGATATCTGTCCTAAGTGCGTAACTGGTTGTAATATCGGCGGCTGTGGTTGAGAAAATCGAAACGAATTGAGACACCGATGTGATTTCAGTGACGGCTTCTCTTAAAATCATATGGCTTACGATATTCGAATCGCCATTCAAATCGACAAAGACATGGATGTAAGCAAACGATGCTACATTCAAATCATCCAATAGAATGCTTTGTGCGGTGATCACTTGCGATACACCAGCCATGATGGAAGCTTTGGTTTCGGTTTCATTGTTGCTGAGTAAATAATAAAGTGTACCAGATGGTTGAACCACGGTAATGGTAATATCCGATTGCTTTTCAAGGTAACCCGCTTGCGTTGAAACGACACTGCTGATTTCATTCGGTTCAGCGGCGGAATACACATTGACATTTTGTGTGACCACTTTAATGTCAGAGGCATTCGCACTGTTGGTAAATGTGTATGTGACGACATAATCACCTGGTACAGTTGTATTCACTGGGTTATCGATCACTAACGTATAATCGGTATCTTTAACCAAGAGTTGTTGTGTACCAAAGTAGTTATATACTTTAGGGATATCTAGCGTAAATGTAGAACCTTCTTCGATTGAGACCGTAGAACGGATGTCGGTCACTTGACCTAATTTGATCACTTCAACCGGACGTGGTAACGCTTCAATACGGTTGACAACTAAGTTCGTGATGTAGGCAGGTTCTCTGAGTGTGAGTGTGGTTGAACTACCACTACGGATGAACACGCTTTGGAATGGCGTTGTGCCTGTATACGATACTTTACCTGGGGTTAAGGATACGAGTTGTCCAGCTTCATAATAGAAGGCTTCTATGGTCTTATTGACAAGATCCACTTCCACACGCATGGTGTACCACTGGTTGATGTTGATTGCGGTCTTCATCAATGTGCCGTTATCGGTACGATAGAATAAAGACGCGCCGTCTAACCCAAACGCTACCACTGGGCTCGATGATGAGGATTGAATGTTGATGGCAGAAGCGTTTGAAGTAGAAGATTGTAATAGGTCTACTTCAAATACCAAGACATCGTAACTGTGCGCGATGGACCCTTCAATTTGAAGTTCTGTCAACGCTTCAATCTTTAATGCATTCGATCCGTTTGGAATCGCTGGGGTTAACGATGAAATGACGGTAAATAGTGAGTTTCCTGCTTTACCTGATACCGGTGCCCACAATCCTGTTTGACCTAGGATATTCCCATTGGTATAGGACTTAAAGTCTTCTTCAATGATTGGAGGGGTATCTTCGATGCTCGCTAACTTGAGTACGGTTGCGGTAAATGTTTTGGTTCTGGTGACGCTACCTCTGGTTAAAGTAGCCGTCAAGGTAACGGTTTGATCCCCTTCTTCAAATGTCGGTTGATTGATTAAACCGTTGGCTTGAATGTAGGTTGGTTTATCAATCGACCACGTGATGGAAACACCATCTCTATTGGTAGGGAAAATCAATCTTGGAGACAAGTTGGTGAGTCCGGTGATGTTGCCTAAAGTCAACCATTCAAATACTTGATCGACATAAGCTTGATCGGTGACTGACCATTTGGCATACAATGTGATGTTGCCAGTAACGACATCTGTTTCAAATACCCATGGGTTGGTTAAGGCTGCCTCCTTGAACCACCCATCAAACGCGTAACCACTGCGTGTGGGTACGGCGGGTGCGGTGAATGTTTTACCACTTTCAACTTCGATTGCGGTAACAGCACTCCCACCATTGGATTCAAATGTGACGGTGTACTTGGTTGTCGTACATGCCATCAAAATGAAACCCAAGGTCATGATTGCGATTAGACTGATGATTTTTTTCATATTTCCTCCCTTTTAATTAACCTTTGTAATTGTTGCAGGTGAAACCTTCTCTTGGGGCCACAACAAACAGCAATTTCGCTGTTCTGGTTTGACCATTCAATGTGAGTGTGACATCGAGTACCACTGGCCAGTTGTCATTCAAGCCGACCAAATCTTGTCTTGGGATGCCTTGTTGATCTCTCGATTCAATCCAACAGGTGTTGGGTCTACTGACCACACCTTCGTTGCTGATGATTTCAGGTAAACGCGATGTATAGGTGATACTCACACCTTTATACGTGGTTGGTAAATTCAAACTGCCATCAACAGTGATGACCACTTTGGTCTTCGATGCCATGCCAGATAAGTCTTCAGCTTCCATCAATAGAATATAAGTATCATCCACAACCACATCTTCATTGGTGGGTTTTTGGTCTTGACAACCGATCAAAGACAACCCAAATACCATGACCATGATCATTAAAAATAGTTTTTTCATGTGGGGTTACCTCTCAATCGTATATGGTCTTCGTATAGACCATATTTTGTGTATAACTTCTGTCTTCAACGACACCATCGTTGGATAACAAGTACCCATGGATATAGCCACTGTCAGCCAAATAGAATGGCATATCGGACAGTGAAATTCCGCGGATTACAGCGTCTAGCGTGAGTAGTGCTAAGGTATCTGGTTGGTCTAAACGGCTATATAACATGATGTCAGATTCGACGAAGAATCCTCGATGGAATTTTTCGGTGACGATGTTGTTGCCAATCGTTCTTGCTACTTCTAAATACGCTGGGTTTTTGGTGTAATCATACAATTCAACCATCGCCATCAATGCGTATGGGTCATCGATCGATGTATCGATGTTGAGATTTGGCTTCGCGCCACCGAGTTCACCGATGTCACCTAAACCAAAGGTGTACACGATGTCTCTAAAATAGGACCATAACACGGCTTGGTCAGCACTTTCTTTGGTTTGTAAGATGGTTCTTAAGATGGGTAATAAATAAGTCGTTGGCATACTAACATAGTCGAGTCTCATACGTGATGGTCCAAAATAACCCACCTCAGGAACGACATACCCATAAGTGACGGTGCCATCAATGAACATTGGAATGATCATATTCTTACCATCAACACGAATGTACGCATACTTTAAATAACCTTCAATATACTGTCTTGCCCAATCGACAAATTCAGTAACACCGTATTTGTCGGCGGCTTCTAATAACATTAAAATATTATCCACATACACCGCTTGGGTATTTTTCCAAGCGACATTGGCTTCTCTTGCGACAGGTCCAAAATCCCTGAACTGACGGGCAACACGGTCGCCACAGCCAGAATTGGTATAGGCTGGGTCCGCACATTCAATCGCGGATTTGGTGACCAAAGTAGACTTGTATTGATACACCGTCATCCCTGTAATCGGGTTGCTGGCTAAATTGTATTGTCTCATCAAATACTTCGCCCAATCGGCTGGGATCGGGTCGCCTGTATGATTGGATAAAGTGAACGCAGCGTAGGCTAAATCGGTCGCTGAGTTGACAAATGGTAATAGCCCTGGGGAATCGGCTGGAATGATGGGATTACCCAAGCTGTCAAACTGAATGACATCCTCAGGAATCGTTTGACCAAAGACATTGACGTCATAAGCGGTAGAGTAACTGCCATGACGGTTCATGTCGGTCGAACTCCAATAGAAATGCGCTGTCCATAATTGTCTCATGAATTTCAAAGTCGCTTCTTCATTGACTTCCAACATGAGTTCATAATAAGGCATCATGTTTTTAAGTTCATGCGGCCCATTCGGACCTTCGAAACTTTGAACTTCGAGGGTATCTAAGTTGATGGCTCTATGTCCGCCCCATTGGAATAAACCATTGGGTGATTGGTAATTATCCATGAATTCATCCAACATCGCTACCGCTTCATTTTTATATTTTGGACTGCCTGTCACGTTACTTAAAGCCACCAAGGTTCTGAAGAAGTTTTGTTGGTTGGCTAAGTTGGCGTAAGGCACTTCTGCGCGGTTTGGAAAGGTCCATCTGGCAGGTTCACCGGTTAAGGTGTTGATGGCGTCTGGCAATAGTTTGGTCTCTTCATTGTATTCATGACCATATTTTAAGACGTTTTCAACGTATTGAATGACCGCGTGTAAGCGGGCATAATCGGCTTCGGTATAAGGGATTTTATGGGTTTGTGCGAAGACTTTGCTTGTAATCATCAAACTGGATAATAAGACTAAAACTACAATCCAAGCTTTTTTCATCGACTAAACCCCCTTTCGATTCACGATGACATCATCGATATACGCATAACTGTGTGTATAGTTTCGAGGCATCGTGACTCTAAATACATTCGGTACTAAGATCGCACCACTCAAAAGCGCATTAACGCGGTTGGAAACGTGGAATGCCCCGGAATATAAAGATACGAATGCATCCCCTTGTTTGATGTGCGCGGAAACGACATTGGTGGATGCGTCCCATTCAAACTTGAAGGTGTACCAAGTGTCTTTTAAAATGGTGACTGATGTGGCATAGGTATCCCCACCATCGGCGGTACCGGAGTAATAAAAGAATGGCCCACCCACTTTGATTTGGACTTTTAAATCGGAACCAATCACCGCTTGGATGGTATTGACCGCGCCGGTCGATACCCCAAAAGCAATCGAATCGGTAGGCTTGTTGGATGGTAACATGACCGTGGCGTAAGCGACCCCTTTACGGTCTAAGTCCAAATTGAATTTGGTAGAGAAAATAAAGGTAGGGTTCGGTGCCGATTGTGGGTACATCGGGGCTTTTAAACCATCCGAAAATAGCTCTACATAGCGGTTACCACTATTTTCAATGATGGTTGCTTTGACACCATCGGCTTTATATTCTTCGTTGCGATACAATAACCAATTGCGCGGCATTTGATTGACACGGTCGGTTTCAAATGTTTCGTTGATGGTGTATTCATCCGCGATTGGTGATATGAAGTTCAAATCATCCGATGGGACATAACACCCGGTGGAAAGTGGGGTATCTTTACATACATAATCTTCAATCACTTCAGGTCCTGGTGTTTTTTCAGCACACGCCGATAACACCAAAACCAAACCGATGAGGACCCCTAAAATGCTTTTTTTCATGTGAACCTCCTAACCCTTAATGGCTGAATCTGCGTTGTTACCGACAAAGTATTTTTGAGCCACAAAGAATACGATGATGAGGATCGATACCGACACAATCGAACGCGCATACACATGGGCGTAGGTATTGATGGAATCCAATCCTAAGAGTGGTAACACCTTAGCTAACGGGAAAAACTCCGCGTTCGTAATGTAAATGAGTGGTCCTTGGTAATCGTTGAATTCAGCGATGAACAACAACAGTGCTACTGTGATGACGATCGGTTTTAATACCGGCATCAACACATACCATAGGACTTGCATCTTATTCGCTCCATCCATATACGCCGCTTCATCTAAGTCACGGGGGATGGTTCTAAAAAATTGAATGAACATGAAAATTGAAAATGAGTTGACCGCGAATACGGAACCTGCCCATAGCGGTAAGAATGCCATAAACGGTAAGGTATTGTTTTCCCAAATGGATGCGACACCTGGACTCGTCCAAAAGGCATACATCGGGATTCTAAAGATGGTATTGGGCATCAACAATGTACCGATGACGAGGGCGAATACAAACTTTTTACCTTTAAAATGCATGCGTGTTAATACATACGCAGTGAGTAAAGTCGATACTGTACCGAAGACCACATGAGGAATGACATACTGCATCGTATTCCATACCGCACGTAACAACGAATACCCTTGAGCACTGCCCCAACCCGGGGCGGTTAACGCTTCTTGCCACCCGACTAATGTGAATGCTTTTGGCCAAAAGAAGAACGATTCATTCGCGACTTCATTGAATGAGGCACCAATGATCCATAAGAGTGGGTATAACATCACGAAAGCGAATCCTAAGATGATGCCATACTTAATGACTGAAATGATTCTTTTTTGAATGGTTTTATTCATCAATGTTCACCCCTAATCCTGATAGTGAACCCAGTATTTACTGGATCTGAAAATCATCACTGTAAATACCATAATGATCACGAATAATATCCAAGACATCGCACTACCGACGTTTAAATCGCCGCCTTTAAACGCGATGTCATAAATGAGTTTATTTAATACATTGGTGGAATTTTCAGGTCCACCATTGGTGATGAGCATTGGCCCATTGAAGACTTGGAACGTTTCTACCAACCTCATAACCCCGTTGAATAAAATGATTGGGGTAATCATTGGTATGGTCACACTGAAGAATTGTCTTACTTTGCCAGCCCCATCGATGGTAGCTGCTTCGTATAAAGTTTCTGGGACATTTTTCAAAGCATTCAAAAATATCAACATCGTCGACCCGAATTGCCAAACCCTCAGTAAGACAATCGAGGCCATCGCCCCAGCGGCGGTGCCTAAGAAACTGATCGGTTGTACCCCAATCAATTTTAAACCTGCATTGATTAAGCCGTTGTATTCGAAAATATAACGCCATAAGATGATGATTGCGACGTTCGCACCAAGCACTGTTGGCATATAAAAGGCAGTTCTAAAGAAGCCAATGCCCTTCATCTTTAACGCTAAAATATAGGCTACTAACAAAGAAACAATCAAAATCAAAGGTACTGTAATGAATACGTACATGAACGTGACCTTGAGTGCATTCATGAATTCAGAACCCAAATAACTTGAGGAATCGAAAATCAATTCGAAGTTTTTAAGTCCGACAAATGTCGATACTCGACCCCTTTTTTCATACAGACTCATGATGAATGAACTGATGAATGGGTAAAGTTTAAATAAGATGAAACCAATTAACCACGGCACTAAGAGTGCGTAGGGTACCCATTTCTTCTCTCCTACCATACCTAGTCCGCCATGATCCGTGCTAATTCGGTATTGAAACGTTGAATGATACGGGATGCCGCTTCATTCGCGTTGATGTTATTGAGTAAGAACGATTCGATTGGGCCTTCATAGATGGCTCTAAAGGTGTTGTGTTCGTAATATGGGTGAATATAAAGTGCCATGTTTTGTGTAAGTTGATGATTATACATCGCTTGAACCACCGTATGGCCTTGCCACTCAAGGGAGTTTTCATAGTCTTTGCCCACCACAGCCTTTAACAAGTCTTGTGTGGTTGAATTTGAGGATACCCCACGGTCAACCCCTAAGATGGCGACCGCTTCTGGGTCTGTGGTCATGAATTCGATGAATGTCTTCACAGCTTCTTGTTTTGCTGAGCTCTTTTCTACGCGTTTAGAAACTGCGTAAGCCATAGAAACTTTTTTGTACATACCCACGTTTTGACCTGCTTGTTGTTGGAACATGCCTGCCATCACTAAGTTCGCAGATGCTGGGAGTGTATTTTGATATTCAGAAATCGCGGTATTCCATTGTAAGACGCCGCCATATTTTTGAGAAGTCCAATTCGGATTGGTTGGGCCATCCAAATGGGTATCGATGGCGTTCGATGGAATGAGTACGCCTGTGCTTCTTAAATCGGTGATGAAATTGAACCCTTCGACCAATTGGGCTTGGGTGAAATTGAGTTGGTTTTGATCATTGATGACATTCTTCCCATGGACTTGGGCGAGGTATGAAAACATCAAAATGGCTACTTGTTGGGCATCTAAACGACCAATCGCGTATTTAGACGCGTCTTTGCCATTGATGAGTTCACCCGCAGTCATCAGTTCTTCCCAGGTTTGAGGGAGCACTCTGGTACCCCCATCAAAGGATACATTCGCATCCTCATAAAGTTTTTGATTTAAATAGAAAATATAGCCTGTTTCAGAGACCGATAAACCCAAGACTTTACCATCCACGGTGAGTGGGGTATGTTCATCGGCTGGGTATTTGGATAAATCCAGACCCAAGTCATTTAAATCCATGAAATAGTCTTTCCCATACATCGAATAAATCCAGTTGTAGTTCACTTGAAAGACATCGGCTTCGGTGCCACGGTTGAGCTTATTGTTTAAAGATTGTTGGTACCCATTCCAGGTGGATTGTTCCCCTTTTACTTTATATTGCGGGTATTTTTCTTCAAAGCGTTCAATCGCTTGATAGGTGGCGATATTACGGTCTGAGGTGCCCCACCACGCAAATGAAATTTCGTTGTCGTCGGCGGTTTGCCCACACGCTGCTAAGAACAGGGAAACAACCATCAGTAAAGCCAGGGTGTAGATTTTTTTCATGTGTTTTAATCTCCTATATTTGAAAGTGTGGTATCGATCCATAGCCAATCGAAATCTTCGATGGAGGTCGCACCTGTTTTGAAATTAGTGAATGTTTCAGTTAAATAATAAACATCTTCTAATGCGTAGGCGTAAGGGATCACCTCATGGTTACGCATTTGATAAGGTAATGCTATATTCGCCCCTGTATGTAACCAAAGCGAATTTTTGTCTGTCGATGACCCAAAGTAAGTTCGGTTTCCTGTAATCAGTTCACTGTTTTTGACTTCGTATGACCCGGTGTATTTGACATCGGGGTCACTGTCTTGGTGGTTTTTAATCGGGGTAGTGACGTATTTATAAATCGAATGTTCGAGTAAAATGGAACCCCCTTCTGTGGATACCAACCCTTGATTGACAAAAGATAGGTTTGGACTATTGAGTACGAGTCTGGTTTGATACAGCAAGGTGTTGTCTAGAATCATGTGATACAAATGGACATCGCCTTTTCTTAATCTCGGCATACGGTCCATTAAATTAAATACTTCTAGATGATGAAAAGTCATGGTGATGTCTTCAAAACCATCGCCATCGGTGGTATTACCTAAGTTAAAGCCCTTCTTTTGAAAGCTCGAAAATAGCTTCAAGTCTTCCACAGAAATACCTTCGGTGCGTAGACTGTCATAATAAGGATGACTAGAACGGTTACCTTCTAAATGATCGATTTGAGTGTCGATAAAAGCATTTGGATTAAAATTCAGTTTGGACCAAGATAGCGTCACGTTTTGACTGTGTTCTCTTAAATCGATGATGCCATCATAGACTTGATCAAACGTGAGGTGGTCAAACCAAATGCCATTCACATCCTTTAAACTGAAATAATCCCAGTCATTCCGTTTATACTGTCCTTCGGAATATTCATCCCACTCCCAAAGTTCAGACAGATGCAAGTTTCTAATCACTACATTGGTTGATCGTTCGATTTGGAAGGCAGCGTGTTTGATCTTAACGCCTGTTTTCGAATAAATCATCAAATCACTTCTGTCGTTGAGTCTTACTTGACCTACCCCAGTTTCTAATAAAGTAGGGTGGGTGAGGGGTTGTCTGCTGTGAGCGCGGTAGACATTGCTATAGCTTGATAGTGATTTGCCTGCTTCACTTAATTGATTCGTGATCTCTTTTGACCCCAATGATAAATCCGATTCAATTTGAATGACTTTAACTGAGGTATCCATCAAAGCATCCAAAAATTCAATCTCATTTTGAACCACCGTTACATGATCTTTATAAATTTTACGATCTGTGATGATAAGCGAAGAAAAGCCAAATGGGTTATGAAACCTGGAGTAGTCTACTGGCAACTCGTCATTTGGCAAAGGTGTGATTGGATCGGTTGTAGGTATGCGTTCATTCGTACACGCTGCCAACGTGAAGAACAAACCAAATACGAGCATCATCCAAATTTTTTTCATGTATTCTCCTGCGTCTATTATGATAGACACTGTTTATTTCATTATCATTATATCATATTGTTTTCCATTGTGTCAACGCTTACATACGTGCGCAGACACATCGTTTGCGTGAGTTTTGATATTTTTTGTGAAATGTGAACGTTTTCTATATTTTGGATGAATTATTAGTTTTAACCTCAAAATAGTTGGTTTTAAGTCTAAATAGTTGTGTTATGATAATCTTAAAGACCGCTGGAGGTTACTATGCAAATAAACGAAATCAAACCCAAAGAACGCTTCATTTTCGCTTTAGGCGATTTATACGGTGGGGGTGGACAAACCATCATCGGTGTCCTCTATTTAGTATTCATCACCAACGTCATCGGCATCAGCCCTGGCATCGCAGGGACGATGATTTTAATCTCTAAAGCGTGGGACGCCATCAATGACCCGTTGATGGGGATGATTACCGATAGAACCAAAACCAAACTGGGCAGACGTCGTCCGTTCATCTTGATTGGGGGTATTTTGTTGATACCTGCTTTAGCGTTGTTATGGTTACCTCATGGGTTAGGTAATACTGCACTTAAAGTCGTGTATATGCTCGTCACTTACTTGTTCTACTACACCATCAACACCATCATTGCTGTGCCTTATTCAGCGTTATCAACAGAAATCACCAACGATTTTAATGAACGGAATAAAGTCAACCTCACCCGTTTGATTTTTTCTATGACATCCACAGCGATTTGTACACTCGTGCCTACGATGTTGTTTGAATCCTATACCGCTGGTAACTTATCCATCATGGGATTTTACTTCATATTGGTGTTTGTCTTTGGTGTTATATTTACCGTGCCACTCATACTGATTGGTTTATACACCAAAGAACGTACCCCATATGAAGCGGTGGAACGGTTTAGTGTAAAAGCATTCTTCGAACCACTATCCGTTAAGGGTTTCCGTAAATTGGTCGTTTTATACATTTGTCAAGCTTTAGCCTTAGACATGGCGTCTGCGGTCGTTATTTATTATGGGTTATACGTGGTCAACATTTCTTCTACCATCTTCCTAGGGACTTTCTTGGGGATGCAGCTATTGATGTTCCCGCTTTTATATAAACTGGTTTCATCGGTATCCAAAACCAAGATTTATTACTTTGGATTACCACTTACCATTTTGATGAGTTTAGGGATTGCTTTCTTCCCTGCGGGTGGCGCACCAATCATATTATATGTTTTGGTTGGTTTAGCGGCCTTAGGCTTCAGTGGGGCACAACTGATGAGCTGGATTTTATTCCCAGATGTGGTCGATTTGGTTGAACTAAAACTTAAGGAAAGAAATACTGGGGTTTGTAGCGGTGTCATGACGTTCATTCGCACCGGTAGTGCTGCAATCGCGGTATTTGTCATTGGTTGGGTATTGGAACTCACCGGGTTCATCACCCCGACTGAATTATTACCAGAACCCATCCAACCAGATTCAGCGATTTTAGGCATTCGTTTCATCTTTATCTTAGGGTTAGGTATGCTCATGTTACTTGCTTTTATGGTATCAAGAACATTCAAACTCACCCCTGTAATTTCTAAAGACATCAAAGCCTTGAATGAGAAAATGGCGTTAAATATCCCTTGGACACCTGAAGAAGAAATTAGAGCTGAAGGCTATCAAAAGGAGTTCTGTTAATATGTTTGAAGACCTCCCAATGTCTGTTAAAATGACCCACAAGACGTTTCCTGAAATAGATCTTTTAGCCCAGGGTAAAACGATCGATGAATCGGGTATTTTAAGCCTCTTAAACTACATCGACAAACGGTATGATTGTGCGGACTTTCGAATGATTTGTATTTTAAGAAGTTTATATAAATACGCGCATTTGATCACTGAAGGTACTTTAAATCAAATGAAAAAAACCGTCTTGGGGTTTAAGTACCATATGGCTGACCCTGGTGAAGACGGGATGTGTTATTGGAGTGAAAACCACCAATTGATCTTTTCAACGTGTGAATACTTGGCGGGGTGTTTATACCCCAATGAGGTATTTACCAATACAAAAGCCTTCGGTTCTTTTCATAAAGACCGTGGGTATCAACACTTGATGTATTGGTTTAAAACCCGATTTGAATTGGGTTTTGTTGAGTTCCATTCGAACACTTATTATGAGGAAGATGTCGCGCCTTTATCCTTATTGATTGAATTTTCAAGCGATGAAACCATCACTAAACAAGCGACCCTTTTAATGGATTTGTTGATGCTGGATTTCGCATTACTCCACCATCATGGTTATTTTAGTGTGGCTTCAGGTCGTTGTTATGACAAGCAAAAGATGGACCCCAAAGAACAAGATATCCTAGACATCATGAAAAAGGCCTTTAATCTAGGTCCTGTCGAAACCTATGACTACACTCGGCTATCCGCTGAGTTTGTCTTAAATACCAAGTATGATGTCCCTCAAGTGATCCAAGAGATTTCAAAAGACCAAAGCACCAAAATCATCAAAGATTCGAATGGCTTATACCTAAGTGAAGTAACCAACTACTTTAAACAGAAAAAAGATTTTTATACGACTGGGTTATATTTGTGGTCGATGGAGGCTTTCACCAACCATGAATCGATTGAACTCACGATCGACATGTTTCATGCATGGCATTTGAAACATAACACTTTTTTAAAGAACCTGAGTGCCTTTGATAACATCTTCTTTAAGAAACTCCATCTATTAAAACCACTCATCACCCTGCTCAATCCAACCACCCAAGGGGTCGCGATTGAACGGGCGAATGTGTATACCTATAAACACAAAGACTTTCTATTATCGACTGCCCAAATGTATGTCCCCAAATCCTTTGGTGACCAACAACATGTGGGTGGTGCATTGTTAGATATAAAGACTTCCGTGTTTGTCACACACCCAGCGAGCGCCTTTTTTAAAGACAATTCTAGAAACTTTAGTCCATCTTATTGGGTCGGTAATGGCATCATGCCTTACGCTTTCCAACATGAAAACAAGGCATTATACGTGTTTGATTTATCCCCAAGAACAGGGTTATTCGAAAAGAAACGGGCGTTATTCACCCACTGTCATATGAACGTATCTGATTTTGATGAGATGATGTATGATAAATTCAGTGTCATTGGTATTAAAAACAAGGCCATGATAGGGATCCTTGGATTAAATGAAATCACCCGATATGATGATGTAGAACTCCGACAATTAGGCAAATACACCGCTTGGGGGTTTTTGGTCGCTTCTACAGATGATGTATCCTTAGAAGATTTCAAGAAAAAACTAGCACGTTTAATGATTACCAAAGCAGGTCATCTTTACACATTGGATGACATCGAAATTGATACAAAAAACCATCAAGTCTTCCATAATAACCAACAGGTATTCACAGAATATGACCGGCTGGATTCACCTTTTGGAAAGATACCACGACAACCCAGTCAAATTGAAATTACCCATGGTTCGCATAAACTCATCTTAAACCTAAAGGAGTTGATTCGTGATGAATCCTTATCTTAAAGATTGTATCTCAGTGATTGATCATCACATCACTCAAATCGAACCCAAGATGAAGTGGATGTGGGGGGAAGCTTTATTTGGTTATGCTTTGTTATTATTAGATGAATATTTGGGTGAAACCAAATACAAATCGTTCATTGAAAGCTATTTAGATTACTACCTTGAACACCCACCTGTGGTCGATCAATCGGATAAATTCGCACCAATCCTCATCAGTTTTACGTATGGTCGAATTTATCAAACCGACCACTATGATAGCCTCACCCAATTGGGCATCGATTACATTGAACATGTCAAACCAGTCATCGACTTTTTACCCAATCATTTAGGACACAGTGGGATTGGTAAACTCTATCCTAAATCCATTTGGGTCGATTCCATCATGATGTATGGGGTGTTCTTGAGTGTGTATGGGCATTACAAAAACAATCAAAAATACCAAATGATGGCCTTCAATACCGCCGTTAAATTCAAGGAATACCTTTCTAAAGATGGCTTATGGCGACATGCGTATTGGGTCAAATTTAAACTGGCTTATCCAAAAGACATCTACTGGGGTAGAGGCAACGGTTGGGTCGTGATGGCCTTACCTATGATGTTAGAACATTTAGATCCAGTGTATCATCTATCGATTAAAACGATGTTGATTGAAACCATCCAAGCGATTACACCTTTACAACAAGACCATCTGTTTAGAACCATCTTAAATCACAAGTCTGGTTTAGAGTCTTCTGCCAATTTCTTGATTCATGGGGGTATTCTCAAAACAGTCAGACTTGGAATTATGGATGATGCTTTTGGTATGACTGCACAAAAGGGTTATGAAGCATCGATGAAAGCTTTCATCCAAACCAAAGTGAATCATCCTTATTTGACCAAAGTCTCCAATCCAACCATTCCACTACCTTTATTTCCAAAACTGGGATACAAATGGATTGGTTATAAAGACAATTGGAGTTATGGGTTAGCGAGTCTTATTTTCGCATCCATCGTTTACGATCAGCGCATACAACCATAAAAAAAAGATGTCTATTTCGCAAAAAAGCGATTAGACATCTTGTTTTTTTATTTGATCATCTTTTTATTCATGTTTCGATAAGCTAAAGCCAGTAAGATGAGTGCTACCCCGAAGGACCCTACCATCAACCAAAACATGGGGATATCGATACCAAACACACCAATTTCTTGTGTACCATACGATTCAGCGAGGGCTTCTGCGAATGGGGCTGGTAGTTCAGCGTAGGCTTGTTTTAGTATCACTTGTTTGAGTAAGATTGTCATATGGGTAAATGGTACCACAGAAGCAATATTCGACATCCCCTTACCTAAGACAAATAGTGGCATATAAATCCCGCTCATGAAACCAATGACTGTCCCTAACACACCAGCTAAAGCACCAAAAGCATTTTGGCTCTTGATCAAAGTGACTAAGAATAACATCAAAGCGGATGAGATGAACGTATAGAATAAAATCAATAATGAAGATACTAAAATGGTTTCTAGATTGTACCAATAACCAGAAGAAATACCCACATATAAAATGGTTAATCCCCACATCATCCAAGATAAAACCACCGTGACTAGTGTGGATGAAATGAAATAGGATAAGATGACTTTATAGCGTTCAATCGGTGTAACCATAAAGCCTTCTAAACGTCTGGTTTCGATGTCTGAGACAATCGTACCCATGACCCCTAAAGATAAAGATACGGTATTGATGACCAAGACCCCACCCATGATGACACCCACACCTAAGAAGGTTTTGAGGTTGTCTTCAATGGTATCAAATGAACCCCCTGTGGTATACTGTCTACCTAAGAATAAGAAATATAAACCCAGTAAGATGATGACCGATAGGAATGAAAAGAATACCGCTGCCTTATCTCTTAAAAAGACTTTGACATTTCGTTTGATCAATGTAGTTAAATTAAACATGGTGTTCACTTCCAATCACTTGAATGAAGACATCATCCATGGAACCTTTGATGACTTCAAATTGTTTGATGTTGTCTTTGAGTGCTTCTAACAATGTAATCGCGTCTTTCGCATCCTCTACTTGAATGATGTATTCATCGGATACTTTCTTGTGTGGTCTTTGGATTGATTCTAAGTAATCGACCAAGGCCTTTTTGTTGAATGGGACCAGTTTTAAACGGTCATACGAGTATTGGTCTTTGAGTGCGGCCGGGGTGCCTTCAGCACAAATCTTCCCTTTATTGATGATGACTACGTGATCGGCGACGGCCGCTTCTTCCATGTAGTGGGTGGTTAAGAAAATCGTCATCCCTGAAGAGGTTCTTAAATCATCGATGACTTTCCAAACAACTTGTCTGGTTTCTGGGTCTAAGCCTGTGGTCGGTTCATCTAACAATAAGATTTCAGGGTTTGAGAATAAAGCTCTCGCAATCTCTGTTCTTCGTTTTTGACCCCCTGAGAGCGTTTTGAAACGTTGGTTTTCAAATTCGTCTAAGTGTAAGTAACTTCTCAATTCTTCATAGCGTTTGAGGACACCGGCTTTATCGTTGATGTATAAAGACCCGCGGTACAGTAAGTTTTCTTTCACGGTGAGTAAATCATCTAAGATGTTTTCTTGGAAGACTACCCCAATTTTGTTTCTGAAGTAATTGTCTTCGGATTGACCGTTCAATAATACTGCCCCCGAATCCAAATCGAGTAAGGTGGAAATCACTTTGATGGTGGTGGATTTACCTGCCCCGTTCGGTCCTAAAAAAGCGAATAGTGAGCCACGTCTAACATTAAAGGAAATGTCGTCGACCGCTTTGATTTCGCCGTAATACTTTTTCAAATGCTTGATCTCTAAAATAGCGTCCATATATACCTCCAAAATCGTCATTTTACCTCAGTATAGCATAAGCATATACTGTTGTATATGGTGATTTTGAAATAATAAGGAAATCTTACATGTGTTTTACATAGAAAAATAAAGGCACAGCCATCTGTGCCTTTTTAGAAGCAATTCATTTGTCATTAACAAGATTCACGGTAAATGATTTTGCCAATCGGGACTTGGATGTCCTCAGGGATTCGGTCATTGATGATATCCATCAAAGCGGTCGCTACCCGTTTACCCCACTCCATATGGTCGATGCCAATGGTGGTGAGTTTTGGGGTAATGAATTCATCCAAAACGATGTTATCAAACCCCGCGACTGCGATGTCTTCAGGGATCCTAACCCCGCCTTGTTTCAAAGCTTCAATGAGCCCAATCGCCGATTCATCGTTTGCACAAAATACAAATCTTGGACGTTTTTCTTGTTTTAATAATAGTAACCCAGCTTGATAGCCACTTTGAATCGTAAAGTCCCCTTGAAGGTAGGTATGTGATAACCCTTTTTCATGTAACGCTTGTTTAAAACCATCGTATCTATGGTTGTTGTTAAAAGCGATGGTCGGTCCAGATAAAAACGCGAAATCATCATAGCCTTTTTGAATCATCGCTTGGATGAATGTATACACCAAACCCTCATTGTCAATAACCGATGAGTAAATGTTCGGTCCAACCAAGTTTCGATCCAAAACAAACAGTGGGTGGCCTTGAGAAGCATAGTGTAATAAGACATCGTCAGACAACTGCCCATCAAACACAATCGCCCCATCGACTTGTCGTTCTTTGAGCAAGTTCGAAGACGCTTTACCGGAACTGACAATGATGTTTAAATTGTTGGCTTGTAGGGTTTGTCGAATGCCTTCTAGGACATCTGAGAAGATTGGCCCTGCAAACCCATACACAAAGACACCCACATTACCGGTGCGTTTGGTTTTTAAATTTCTCGCACTGCCATTGGGGTAATAATTGAGTTCTTTCGCAATCGCGAGTATTTTCTTTTTCGTATCTGGGTGGACATTCGATTGGTTGTTTAAAGCGTAGGAAGCGGTAGAGATCGACACCCCCGCTTTTCTCGCAACATCTTTGATTGTAGGCATGTGACCTCCTTTCCCGCATGGAAAAAATGCTTTTAAAGGTGGTAACCCCTAAAAGCATTTTCCCACATTGGGAGGGCATACTGTGTCGTGAGTATTGCCAATGGTTTTTTATGTTAAAGCTTTGAAATATACTTTTGCAGAAACGATGTCAAATGAACCCGTGATTGGCGCTGTGCCACCTTCTGCGAATAGAATCACACCTGTGATGCCTTCAGGAATGGTGATTACAACAGTGATTGGTTGATCATCGACAAAGGTTACCCATTGTTCAACTGCGTTATTGACTTTAACCAATACTTGTTTACCTGCGGTACCTTTAAGGGTAACGGATACGGTGTTCAAGCCTTCGATGTCTTTAGCAGCCACAGTTGACTTCAAGAATACCCATTCTTGACCTGCAGCTTTGGTATAGTTGACCTTAGTCAATGTACCTAAAACAACCACATCGTAAGTACCTGGGTCATTTTGAACCCATGTGTTGATCAAATCTTTAGAATAAGATAGATACGCTTCTAAGATTTCAAATGAACCGGTTGCAGGGGCTGTACCTGGTGCACCAAACATAAATACAGACATGAATTGGTCAGCAGAAATGGTCACTGTGATCGGTTGATCGTCGGTAAATGTCACAAATTTTTCAAGTGAGCCTTGGTCATTTGGTTTGATCAAGACTTGATTGCCTGCAGTACCTTTTAAGGTAATGGTTAAGGTGTTTAGACCCGCAACGTCTTTCGCATCAAATACGACTCTGAACCATTCCCAATCTTGACCTGCAGTCTTCGTATAGTTAACCACAGTCTTATTCGCTTGGAAATCATAGGTGTATACGGTCGCTAGGTTTGGTACCCATTTGTCGTTGAATTGATATTTAGCCGTTAAATCGACTTCAACTGGTACATACGATAATGTGAGTGATACGATTTCAAATGAACCGGTCGCAGGGGCAGTACCACCTTCACCAAATAAAACAAGTTTCGAGAAGCTTGCTGCTTCGACTACGATGGTTACAGGGTTACTATCGGTAAAGTTTACCACTTGTTCAAGTGCACCCATATCATTTGGCTTAACCAATACAGATTTACCTGCAGTACCTTTTAAGACTAAAGTCATCTTATTTAAACCAGCGACTTCAGCTGCGTTGAAGTTATTGATCATTGCTGACCAGTCTTGACCAGCCACTTTAGTATAGTTGACAACCACTGGGCTGGTGCCTGTGAAGGTGTATACACCGGCATCTAGGCTGGTCCAAGGGGTTGAAACAACGTAATCTGAATTCTTAAATGTGACGCTATGGATGGTGAATTCACCTGAACCTAAGCCACCAGGGACAGCGAACATGACAATTTTGTTCAATTGTTCGAGTTGTGCTTGAGTCATCGCGGTTAAATCGATGGTGAATACTTGTTTAGTACCATCAAATGTGAATTGTTGTTCTTTGTTCCCAACAGGTGATTCTACTTTTAATAAAATGGTCTTGTTGACTTGACCTGTAAGTTCAAATTCAAGTTTCGCGAATCCGCTGAAGTCGCCATCGACTAAAGCGTACATGAAGTTCCATTCGCCCTTCTTGACATAATCGACTTCGAATGCGCCAGCATTTGGTGTGATGGTATAAACCAAATCGCCACCATCATACCAGTTGCCTAATGCGAAGGTTGCATCGGTACCATTGTATTCGTTGACGATGAATACAGGTTCTTCAAATTCATACTCATCGATCATGAATGCGTCTTTGAATACAACTTGACCTTGAATTGGTTGTGATGATGTACCAGCTGAACCAGCTGCGATGAAAATCTTAAAGTCAGTGATTGCGTTCTTTTCAGTCAAGGATAGTTTAGTTAAATCGATGACGAGTTCTTGTTCAGTACCATCCAACCAAATGAACGATTCAACAGCGTTGTATTCGTTTGGTTTGATGAGTAATTTATGACCCGCGGTACCTTGGACAACGAATACAGCGTAATTGAAGTTTGTAAAGTTACCTTGAACACGTGTCTTCATGAATGCCCATTCATAACCAGAAGGTTTACTGTATGCCACTTGTGCATCGGTGCCTGAGTAAGTAATGACATAAATACCTTCATCGTTGGATTCATACTTTTGGTTGAAGTGGAACACTTCATCGGTACCATTGTATTCATTCACATTGGATTGAATGTTATTGAATCCATCATTGATGATGAATCCATCGGCGATTTCATCTGAGAATGTGAGTGCTGTGATCTTTAATACACCTGTAGAAGCTTCTCTTTCAGGTGAACCAATGATGACAATACGGTCTACTTTCTTCAAGAATTCTGAAGATTGGATTAAGTTCCATTCATAAGTCCCCTTGATTGCAGTGACATTTAAGCCAACTTCTTTTACTGGGGTATCATCTTTGGTTTCTAATCTTAACAACATAGAACCCATACCTTCGACTGTAATGACTAGTTTTTTATAGACAGATAAGTCTTTGGTAATGACTGCGCTTTGCATGAAAGCGTTCGGGAATGTGCCTTTGTTGTAAGATACATTCAATTCTGCTGCAGTGTTGGTGTTTATGGTATAAACGCCATCACCACCGTCGGTCCAGCCGCCAAGTGCGCTGAAGTCAACGATTTCTTCTTCTTCGGGCGTCTTAGGTTGACATCCAGCGATGCCAAACACCAAACCAGCCACTAAAAACATTAAAAATAGTTTTGTTGCCTTTCTCATGTTTTCCTCCTATTTATAGGGAGGGATTTAGGGGTGCTAAATCCCTCGTGTTATAACCAAAACTTAAATTAAGACGGCATTCTCACGATGGTGATGAGTGCTGGTAAAGTTTCCAATGATCCAGATAGATCAGAGGATGGTACAGATGAAATATTGAACGCGACATATTGGTAATTGCCCCAGAAAGCGGCGTCAGTCACGATGGTACCTGTCAAGTTGTTGGTTCTAAGCATGACAGAATAGGTATTGAATGAGTAATCCATGTAGATGACTCTCACTTGATAACCGGCTGCGATTTGGATTTCAGTCACGTCAGCCATCGATTCTTTAGATAATACATTTGAAGCAGCGAAGCCCTTAGAGAAGGCATCGGTACCTGGGGTAACCGCGATGGCGAAGTTGTTCCAATAACCACTAACAAATGATAATGGTTGATCTACGTGTGCCACTGCAGGACCAACAAATGCTACGAAAGATAATTTAGCAGGCAGGGTATCCAATACCGCGGAGATGTTGGTTGCTGTAGGGGCTGTTGAAATATTGAAACCAATGTATTGGAAATCTTGATAGAATCCATTGGTAAGTGGGGCTGAACCGACAAAGTTTTCCGTACGGCTAGCGACTTTGAATCCAGTACCTTCAATGTAATTAAAGAAAATCACACGAACTTGGTAACCCGCTTCGATTTGAACGGTCGTACCTGCTTGGATAAATTGTCTTGGAATGATGTTGGATCCACCAAAATTCACACCTGCAGTTAAGGCTGTACCATTGGTATTCCAGTAACCAGAAGTAAAGACGATTGGGTCCATATCATAACTGAATTTGTTGGGTAGTGTATTTAATACACCTGAAAGGTCAGAAGACGGTACTGAAGAAATGTTGAATGCGATGTATTCATAAGCACCCCAGAATGTCTCATCTAATACTATTGTACCAGTTAAATTGTTGGTACGCAGTAATACGGTGTATTTTCCGTAGTTGTCATAACCTAAATAAATGACTCTTACTTGATATCCTGCTGCGATGGTAATCGAGTTGATGCTTGAATAATACGCTTTGGATTGTGGTTGAGAGGCTGCGAATCCATTCAAGAACGTCATGTTCGCATTGGTGGTTGTAATCGCGTTTTTGTTCAATTCCCAATAACCAGAGATGAAACTGAATTCTCTATCGACGTGTGGAATCACTGCTGGATGTAAATCGACCACAGTTGCCATATCGAGTGCTGTCATATCGACATCTGCATTGGTGGTTGTCACGATGAACGCGATGAGTTCCTTACCGGTTGCGAAAGCTTCATCGATGTATAACGGTGAAGTTTGATAATCACTGACTGATAATACATTGTATTGTCCTTCAAAGAAATTTAAGACAACATAAGCAAACTTATAACCAGCTTCTACTTCAACCACAGTATCGTTGTTGTAATAAGCGGCAGTGAGCGGGTTAGAAGAACGGTGGTAAACCGATTCTGCCAAAAGATGACCATCTTGTTGCCAAATACCAGAGGACCACGTGAGGTCAGAATCGACATGACCTAAACCGGTGCCTTCTGGATGGTAAAGTTTGAGTTTGCCAGCCACTTCATCTAGACGAGCGGATATGTTAGAAGTTGGGTTGGTGGTAATGTTGAATGCGACATGGGTATAAGAGCCCCAGAATGCAGCATCAATTTCAATATAAGGGGCTGTGTATAATACCGATCTGGATAAGACACGATACGCATTTTCGCCCGTCTTTTCTAGATAAATCACACGGTATTGATACCCAGGTTGTAAGACAATTTCGGAACCGACAGGTAACATATACTTCGGAATCGGCATGACCGCTGCGAAGCTATTATGTAACGCATCTGTGGTTGGTGATACCGCAGTTGCGTTATCGGCCCAGAAGCCTTGGACATAAGTGAATGGGTATAATACACCATTGACTTCGATGACTTCTGGTTCTGGTTCGGTTGTAAATGTAGAATTGGTCACTTGATATGGATTTTGATGCGCGCTGTTTACGGCTTCAATCGCCAAGGCTTGTAAATGTTCAGTGATGCCCGTAGGACGGAAAATTGACGCACTTAAGTTAAAACCAGTGATGGTCTTGAAGAACGATAAGCCTGCGATGTAACGGCCAAGTGGGTCAGATAGATGGTAGCCATCTCTGGTGAATAAATCACCAATGTAGGATGTACGCGCATTTTGAATCGCGGTACCTACAGGGATGACGTTCATCACTTGAGAAATCGGATCGACTTTTTGAGCAACCGCATTCAAAATCGCGTTGTACATCGTCATTTGATCTTTGTTATAGTTATTGAAACCACTGTGTGTGCTGGTTTGTTGGTATGCCCAAGTCATGTGCCACATGATTTGAACGTTTGGATTGGTTGCGTTTTGTTCAACGAAACGGGTTAAGGTTTCGATGTGGTTTGCATAGTTTGCAGGCAATCCACTGTAATGGCTCGCTTGTTGGAAAGTAACAACGTCCCAACGTTCTGCACGAATCGCTGCAGATAGTTTAACGCCATTGATCGATTCCACAGTAGCGTCTTCAAATAATTGATACGTATACGCAGCCGCGTCATTTTGAATGTTGGTCACATGTTGTGCGAGTTCTGACCCGCCAATATACATGTTCGCAACCACGATGTTTTCTGCTGGAATGCCGTAAGATTGTGCAATGCTCCATAAGAAACGGTGCGCATCTTCTGAAAAACTGTTACCAATCGACAACACTTTAAAAGTTTGATTGAAGTTGGTTTCTGCTTTCCATTTCGCATATAAAGTGATGCTTTCTGTTGGGGCATCTACTTCAAAGTTCCATAAATCGGTGTATGCTTGGTCACGGTACCAACCTGCAAATAAGAATCCTGATTTGACTGGGTCGGCTGGGCGTGCAATCACGACATTATTATTAACTGTAACTGAAGTGACGGCTGAACCACCATCGGTATTGAAGGATACCATCGGGGTGCTTTCAATCCATTTAGCATAGAGTGTAAAGCTGTTGTTAACCACATCTGTAAACACATATGGGGTAACTAATCCCGCTTCAACATACCAACCACCAAAGGTATAACCCGATTTGGTAGGTGCTGTAGGTTCAGTTAAAGCAGTCCCTGAGTTCACATTGGCTGCAACAACCGCTGATCCACCATTTGATTCAAATGTAACCACGAATACGATTGGATTCCATTTCGCATACAATGTGATGTTCGCGTTGACGGCGCTTGTAAATACATAAGCGTTGTTAAATGCGACGTCGGTATACCAACCATCAAATGTAAAATGTGGTTTGGTTGGGTCGGTTGGTTTTGAAACCGCACTACCGGCATTCACGGTTGCTGGTGGGATGATGGATCCCCCATTGGTGATGAATGTTACGGTATAAGGTCCTTGAACTGGGGTCCATTTAGCGTATAGAGATACGTGACCTGTAACTTTATCGGTTGCGAAAACCCATGGGTTTGTAAGTGCTTCTTCTTTGTACCAACCACCAAAGGTATAACCCGATTTGGTTGGGTCGGCAGGTTTGGTAACTAAACCATTTTCGTTGACTTCGACTGGTGATACGACAGACCCACCCTCAGACATAAAGGTGACTGTGTACTTCACAGTTTCTTCGGCCGGAACACAAGCTGCCAAGCTTGTTACTAGAAGTAAGCCAACCAAAATGTACATCAATTTTTTCATTTCTTTTCCTCCCTCATGATTGATTTCAAGTAATCGAAACGTTTCGATTATTAAAAATTAAAGTGATAGCGTGAAAAGTACTATCTAATTTAAAGTATAGTCGATAAAAAGGGGTTTGTCAAAATAATTATGTAAGCGATTTCTATTTAAATGATTATTGAAAAAATTGAAACTTCACGGTAATTTTTGAATTGTTTCAATTTTTGACTACACATAGTGTAAAAAGAAAACGAGTTCACCTTTTTTAGAGATGAACTCGTATTCAATTTCATTTCAAATTTTTGAGCATTCTGAGCCCATTGAGGATGACCAACAATGTACTGCCTTCATGGATGAATACGGTTAGGGATAATTGGATCGAAAAAACCAGATTGGTTGTGATTAAAAACAGAACCACGAGTAAAGCGAACATCATGTTTTGAATGACAATACGTCTCAATTTTCGACTAATCTTGTGTGTCAAAACCAATTTGGATAAGTCATCATCCATCAATACCGCGTCACTCACTGCCATCGCGACATCGGTGCCTTGTTTCATAGAAAAACCAATATCAGCTTTGACCAAAGCGATGGCGTCGTTGACCCCATCCCCCACCATCGCGACGCTACCATAGGTTTTTTTCAGGGAGATGATTTCATTCGCCTTATCTTCCGGGAGCACCTCACCAATCATAACATCCATTCCCAAGGATTGTCCAATGGCTACTGCTGTATTTGTGGTATCCCCAGACAAGAGGATTGTTTTGATGTTTGCTTTCCTAAAATATGCAATCGTCGGGTTTGCGGATGGTTTGGGTTGGTCTTTCAAACCAATCACACAGTATATTTGATCTTGCTGTCCAAAGAAAACAACGGTTTTACCTTCAAATTCGAGTCGGGTTTGAATCTCATCGGCCACCATAGAGGGATCGATGAAGTGGGTTTTGTTGCCTACAAAATAAGTCATACCATCGATGGTGGTTTCTACCCCTGAACCGATCTTATGTAATACATCCAGTGTGATGGTTGAAATTCCTTTAAAATGGTTTTGAATGGCTAAAGCCAATGGGTGATTTGATGTCTTTTCCATCGATACCAAGATTTCTTTTTTATCTTCGTTAAATAACCAAATGACATCGGTCACTTCAGGTTTACCCAGGGTTAACGTACCTGTTTTATCAAAAGCGATGGCTTTAATATCATTGAAGTTTGATAAGTAAGACCCACCCTTAAATAAAACCCCACGTTTCGCTAAGTGTGACAAAGCGGATAAAGTGGCAGGGATATCTGTTGCTGCTAAGGCACAAGGGGAAGCCCCAATCAAAAACACCATGGTCTTATAAAAAGCGACTTCATTTGTATACCCTAATAGATATAACCCAAGTACATAAAATATCGGGGCGAAGATGAGTACAATCGTGACGTATATCGGTTCTATCTTTTGAATCCATTTGGCGGTTTTGGATAAATCTTTTTGAGCTTGACTGACCATCTTTAAAATACCAGAAAACAATGTTTCTTCGATATTCTTAGTCACGACCATCGTGAAGGATTGTGTGACATTGAGTGTACTGCCATAAACGACATCCTCAGGACCTTTATCCACAGGGATACTCTCCCCAGTGATGGCGGATTGATCAACGGTTGTATACCCTTGGGTGATTTTGCCATCGACTGGAATTAAATCCCCATGTAAAACCTGTAAGGAATCCCCCAACTTAAGTGTATCCACATCGACCAAAATCACTTCACCGTTCGTATCGATTTTACGCGCTTGTTTGGGTTTTAACTTCAGTAAGCTTGTGATTTCTTTTTTGCTTTTAGATTCAGCGAAATCTTCTAAAAAATGTGCCCCTGCGAAAATCAATATCAGCAGTGCCGCTTCACTGTATTCACCAATGAGGATGGCACCCAAAGCACCTAAACTCATGAGTAAGTGGATGTTGGGTATGAAGCGTTTTTGATGGATTGAACGCTTAAATGTATCGATGAAACCTTCAAAAATCACGTGGTATCCTGAAAGTAAAACGGTGAGTAAAAATAGACTGGTTTTAAGCCAATCCAATGGAATGAACCAGGCGATGGTATAAAACAATAAACCTACCCCAAACAAAATCAGATTTAAGTACCCATGGTGTTCATGTTCATGACAAGAATCGTGATGGTCATGTTCATGTGTACATGTACTCATTTGAACTCCTGGATGTGATCTAAAGCTTGATTGAAGATCAAATGCACATGGTCATCACTCAACCGGTAATAAATGGTTTGACCTTCTCTTCTGCTTTTGATCAACGCGGCTTGTTTGAGGTTTTTGAGTTGGTGTGATACTGCGCTTTGAGTCATGTTTAAAATTTGTGCGATGTCATTCACACAAATCTCATGTTTCGATATGGCGTATAATATCTTGATTCTGGTGGGGTCGGATAATACTTTGAATAAATCGACCATTAAATAGAGGTCGGTATCTTGAATGATGTTTTGTTGGATGTCTTTGATGATGACATCGTGTCCACAATTTTGATGTTCCATGGGTTACCTCCTATTATATGAATGTCTGTTCATATATTCATATAATAACACCCATAGTGCTATTAATCAAGAAAAAAGCACTTTTCAGTGCCTTTAGTTGATATTTTCCATCACATAGACCCAGCGATAATAAATGGACTGGTTACCCGAGGTATCTTCTAAGGTGTATGTGATCATGTAACTCCCCACGAAGTTTGTGTTGACAAAACCCGTTACTGTGATTAAAACTACCTCGTTTGAATTGTCGCTGGCAGATATAAAGGCGTCTGTCCAAGTATTACCAACAACCACGGTATCGATGCCTGGGTTGAGTATCCCTATTGGTGCGGTTTCATCGACCACAAACACGACTCTGGTTAAAGTTTTAATGATTCCACGATAATCGATTTGATACGTAATTTGATATTGACCGATGGCACTCATATCCACGGTGTTTTCGATGATTTCCACTTGGATTGGTAACCCAAAGTAAGAAGCCCTCACACCAGCATCTTCAAAAGTTGAATTGATTTCAACCGTGTCTACCCCTGGAGTGAGTTCAAACCGGATTTGATCTGGGTCTACTTCCCCACAGGCAGTCAAAACAAACAATAAAGCAAGGAGGATTAACAGAAGTTTAGCTTTCATTGATGTCATCCTCTTTTCTACTCGGTATATAGCCTACAGGGGTTTCGATTTCTCTAGCGAGCACGATGACATACCTTGATTTTACCACCACTTGGTCACGATACGTGACGGTGTAGGTGATTTTATATATGCCTGTTTTAGAGATGTCGACTTCACCTGTTTTGACCAAGATACCTTTATTATAGGTGACCCCTCGGTCCACATAATCATCACCGACATATAAAGTCGTGATCGCTTTATTGAGGGTAACCACCAATCGATTATCGGTCAATACTCGAATCTTTCGGATTAAGGTATACACCAGGGTTTCACCGTCGTATATCTCATAAGTCAAGGTTTGAACCCCAACTTCAGTCGAATCAATCGAACCCACCGTTTGAACGGTTAAACCCTCAACTAAAACAAAGATCCCTGTATCGATATAAGTTTGTCCTTCAATGATGGTATCTACCCCAGGGTTTAACCCTGACAAATCGGGCTTCAAGACTTTTTTATAGATAGGATAGACATACACAATTTCGGATTCATATAGAACCGCTTCTGTCCAACCGATGAATGTGTAATTATAATATAAATCCGAAGGTTTTTCAGGACCCGCCATCCATTCGATGGGTTCAATACTAGAATACTGAATGATGGACAATAGGGTGGTATGGTCTTCTGCGAGGTATTGTAGTTCAAAATATTGAACTTGATAATACCCATAATAGGTTTGATCATCCGTTACCATGAAGTCTGTGACGGGCTGGGTATAGGCTTCATCCAAATACCAGCCATAGAATGTGACACCTGGTAAATTGGTATCGGGTGGTGTTGGTAGTGACCCTAACGAAAGGGTTTCTGTGGATACGATTTGTTCATCAATCACCCAAGTGATGACCCCATGGGTTTTACGATAATACGCATAGATCGTGGTATTCGTTGTAAAAGCATAGGTAGATTCATATGGGATTTGATAAGCTTCATCTAAGTACCAACCAACAAACTCATAGTAATCGATGACCGGTGGTCTTTCAATACTGATGGTACCACCTGAGGTCACGTAATAATAACTGCTAGGAATATCGAGTGGGTAATCCACAGTCACTTGGATATAAGAAAGTGAGACCATCGCTAAAGCATCAATTAAGCCATGACCATATTGGATATCATACCCGGTGGTACCCAAATCTTTGGCCGTGGATGTGATGACATCGGTTAAATGAGCTACGGTTGCTTCTGGGTGTAAACTCTTGTATAAAGCAGCGATCCCCGCCACATAAGGACTTGAAAAGGATGTTCCGTTAACGGTTGAATATGTATTCGCACGGTTGGTCGTTACAATCCCGCTACCTGGGGCGACCACATCGACTTTATCGTTATAATTGGAAAATGAGGATAGATTTGAATATTGATCGACAGACCCCACTGAAATGACTGTGTCAAAGGAGGCTGGGTATATCTTGATGTTTTCACCATCATTACCGGATGAAGCGACAACTAGGACATTCTTTTCTAGTGCGTAATCTAATGCTTTTTTGGTGAGTGGGTTCGCATAAGTGCTACCTATGGATAAGTTGATGATGTCTGCACCATTGTCCACGGCATAATAGATCCCTCGAATGATGTCAGAATCTTTAAACGTATCCTCACCCGCTTCATTGGCTTTGATAACCATCAACTGTACAGCATTGGTTACCCCAGCAACCCCTGTGCTGTTGTTTGAATTCGCACCGATGACACCTGCCACCATGGTTCCGTGGCCTTGATCATCTTCTACCGCTTCTAAGCCAACCATTTGGGTAACAGCGTTATACGATAATTCAGATACTCTACCTGTAAATTCCGGGTGATCGACATCAATGCCTGTATCGATGATGGCGACAGTAACCGCACTTGAACCCGTAGTAATACCCCAAGCATCGTCGGTATTGGTTAGTTTTAAAGCATATTGATTTGGAAAATAAGGGTCATTGACGATGGGTTTAACCCATGGTGGGTTTTGAGTTGAATAAATTCCCTCATACACGAAACCATCTTCAATGAGTTTATCTATAGCAGTCCCTGTATACATAATTTCAGCGATTCTACCATCATAATCTTGGATAACCATATCATGGGTTTGAATATACCCATCGAGTTCTGATAAATCCGTGGTCTCATATAACAAGGTGAAGGTGTTCACATCATGAGCTTCATGACTAAAAAAGTGACCATACATGCTCACTATGCTCATCATTAGGATAAAGAAAATCCATACTCTTTTCATGATGTCATCCTTTCTTACATATAATATACGATAAAATGCTTTTATTTATTGGTGAGAATACTTCGCTAAATGACAGGTTCTGATTTATTTTTTAGAGAATTGGTCTAATAAATCCAATACCTCAATGGATTCATAAGCAACATCACGACTATCGTTACCTATGATGTTTAAGATACCTACATTCACAAGCGTTTGTATGTTATTTCTGACAGCTTGATCATTGGCTTGGTGTTTTTCTCTAATATATTTTACATCAATGACGGGTTGTGCAATCAAATCATCCAGTATTTTCCATGCTAGGGCATCTTGTCGAATGTTCAATTTGGCTTTCCAGTTTTGTTTGAGTTTTATGAGTTTTTCTAGTGTATCATACACTTTGGGTACGAGGTATAATGTGTTTTCTAATAGCACAATAATGATGGTCTCATAATTGCCTTCTTTAAAATCATTTAGTGCTTGAATGTACCTGACTTGATCATGAACAATCCCTACAGAAAATGGCATTGAAAGAAATTCTAAAAACTGCTTTTCTCTTAATAAACACTGAATGAGTATTCTGCCAACACGACCATTTCCATCTTCGAATGGATGAATGAGTTCAAAATAGGCATGAGCTATAGCTGACTGAATCAATGGGTGCATGTCATTTCTATTACAAAAAGCTATGAACTGACTCATAAACAAATTAAGATGCTCAGGGTGTGGTGGCACATAGGTTGCTTCATGGGGTATAGAATTGGGTGTCCCAATCCAATTGATTCGGGTACGCACGTCCATGGTTGGATTTTTTAAAAGTGTTTGATTCAATTGGATGATTTTACTTGTATCTAGTGGTTCTTTTGATGAAATACCTAAAATCAAAGACTCTAAGTTGGATTTGATGATCATGGCTTCTGTGGATTGCTTTTTGTGAATTTGTGCCAATGCCACGCTTCGATTAGAGGCACTATAATGTTCTATTTGTGAACTAGATAAAGCTTCAGCTCTTAGCATGACCATAGAAATTAAATCTCGATAATGATGAACATATCCATCAAGTCTTGCTAAACCTTCTACCGAGTCTAGTAACAAATCTTGTGTTTCTTGACTGATTTCTATCTTTATTTGGGATAAATCCTTAATAGTAGCACTTAGATAAGGCTTATCTGTCATCATTCTTTTTCTTTTCGCTAACTTTGTATCCGTAAATTCAGGGTTATAGAATCGTTTTTCGTAACTTACAAATTTATCCATTTCTTTCACCTTCACTATATCATTATACTAGAAAATAAACGAATAATCATTGTATTATTCTATCTTATACGCTTTTCATAGAATATAGATTATACTTATTCTACAATTTTGCATTTTTTTTAGTTTGTTCTAAAATGGATTGACTACAAAATCACGTTATGGTATTATTGATTATGTCCTGAAACCGATTGATGGTTTCAAAAAACAGAAGGCCAGATTACTGCTTCTGTTTTTTTTATTATGTTATAATATACCTAATATATAAACTTTAGAGGTGTGAACATATGGAGCCATTAACTTTAGAAGGACAAGTAAATCGACAAATTGAAAAAGGTTGTATTTCAACTAAGAAAGAAATTGAAGCTTATTTGAAAACAACCAGCTATTACCTAATTAACCATAACTATGAGAAATATCTTTTTCACGATGGTAAATTAGCCTTCTTTACCGTTCAAGATTACAAGTGGCTAGAGGAAACCAATGAAAAAATTTCTAAAGAAGTCTTATTGTTAGTGCTTAGATGTGAGAGAATTATCAGAAACAAAATTGCAGATGAGTATTCATATTATTGTAAAGATAATGGTTATGCATATTTTACAATAAACTCATTTATTGTAGATGTCTTTGACTACCCTAATACAGGCACTGATGAAGATCGTAATGCGGTAAAAACTGCTTTTATTGATGAATGCTGGACAGTCTATGCGAAAAAGAAAAAAAATTTAGATGCTAAATATCATTTTTCTACCATTGAATCTGTGCCACCATTCGTAATTGCTCACTATTTAACATTCGGACAAATTAGGACCTTTTTCAAGTTACTAAATAAAGACATTAAAGAGCGCATTGTAAACAGTTTTGATTTAAAAATCTCTGAATTCAATAATGTGGTAGAGAAGCTAAACTACTTGAGAAATGCCTGTGCACATGGTGAGTTTATTCTTGATTTTGATACTTTAAAGGGGAAAAAAATCTCCAATTCAAAATTTCATCCATACATTTACAATCCGCACTTTATTCTCAATAAAAATAAAGTTTCATTATTCGCTACTATTGCCCATTGTTCGTACTTGTTGCAAGATAATATAACTTTTTTTAAGTCGATAATGCGAAATATACTAGAGATTGCTCATTACAATAAGAAAGGATCAGTGAATGTTAACTCACTGTTGCTAAGCTTAGGTTTATCATCTGATTGTAAAACTGTTCAGTCAACTTTCAAGTAATTTGTTTTGCATACAAAAATTCCTCGTGATATAATAATCATGTCCTGAAAACTCATATCGAGTTTCAAAAAACAGAAGGCCAGATTACTGCTTCTGTTTTTTTATTTTTATATCCTAATCGTTGACTTATGCTGTTCTGTAGTAGCACTTCTTTATTTGTTTTGAAGATATGTTTTATATGAATGATAGGTGTAATAACCCAATCCCACCCAAAATAATACTAGCCACACCGTACCCATGATACCAGTGTAATATGAAATCATGTTTGAGGTTGTGTGAATGAAGATGAGCGAAATGATGTCATTATTCATATATAAAAGATACGCATATAAGACCCCAATGGAAAATGGGAAAATCAAATTCCAAACAATGGATAATAAATCATATTGGCTGTTGTATAAGAAATAGGCTGGTAAATGAATGATAGAAAACATAAAAGCCGATATTAAAACGATATATATTAACTTAAACTTAGAGGATTTCAATTTCAATAGTTCAATGAATATATACCCTCTAAAGATCAATTCTTCAACCATCCCAACCCACAACAATTGTTTGATGTATTCGCCAATATAGGCATGTAAGGGATGGTTAGACCCTGCGAATAACACTTGAATGACCATACCTAAGATTGAAATCATCACAGCACTCAAAACAACCACTTTAGTGATGGTTGTTATTTTAAAGTGAACTGCCTGGGTGTATTTAAAACGATTGATCAATAGGATGAATAAACCAATCGTTAAGATGCCCATAAATGCCATATCAAACGCATTCTCTGTGATGTAATAACGTAAACTGGATTGTGATAAATTTAAACTTTCATACAATTGTCCAAAGGCGTTGGTTTCTACAATCAGAAACCCCAGTGGGATGTAAGAAAGCCAAGCCAATAGTAAACCCAAAAACCATAACACATTTTTTCTATTCATTTTTCATTACCTTCTTTATTTAGTATCGATGAACTTCTTTTTTGATTGTAACACCGAATCATGAAATCATCAATCCCAGTGAAACCGCTTAAGCCCTTATTTTACAATTTTACTGGGTTATTTTACCCTTATCTATGATAAAATGGCTGATAAATAAGGGGGATAGGGTTCATGTTAAAAGAAAAAATAACCGCTGAGGGTTATACATTTGATGATTTATTGTTGGTTCCATCATATTCTGAGGTCGTACCGATTCAAGTCAAACTCGATACGAAATTGACTAAAAAGATCTCGTTAGCCATCCCAGTGTTATCGGCAGCGATGGACACCGTGACAGAGTCTACGATGGCCATCGCTTTAGCGAAACTGGGTGGCTTAGGCATCATACATAAAAATATGTCGATTGAAGACCAAGTCAAAGAAATACAACTGGTTAAATCAGCCACATTTAATGAAACCGACGCAACCAAAGATGAATTGGGTCGTTTACGTGTTGGGGCAGCGGTGGGTGTATCTAAGAATACCTTAGAACGCATCGATGCGTTGGTATCTGCAGGGGTCGATATCATCGCGGTAGATTCAGCCCACGGTCATTCTAAAGGCGTGATTGAAACCATCAAATCGATACGTCACAAATACCCAGATTTAGACATCATTGGTGGGAACATAGTCACTGCACAAGCAGCCATCGACCTCATCTATGCTGGCGCAACCTGTTTAAAAGTGGGGGTTGGTCCAGGGTCGATTTGTACCACCCGTGTGGTTGCCGGAGTAGGTGTCCCACAACTATCCGCTATCAACGATGTGTATTCGGTTGCGAAACAATATAAAGTTGGGATCATCGCTGATGGTGGGATTAAGCTTTCTGGTGACATCCCGAAAGCACTCGCTGCAGGTGCTGACTGTGTGATGATGGGCAGTTTACTCGCTGGCTGTAGTGAATCCCCTGGTGAGGTATTTGAAAAAGATGGTTTAAAATACAAAACCTACATTGGCATGGGGTCTTTAACCGCCATGCAACGAGGGTCTTCTGACCGCTACTTCCAAGGTGGGGTCAAAGAACTCAACAAGTTGGTGCCTGAAGGCATTGAAGCTTGTGTCCCTTATAAAGGTCCTATCCATGATGTGATTTATCAAATGATGGGTGGCTTACGTTCAGGGATGGGTTATTGTGGGTGTAAAACCATTGAAGACATGAAACTATACGCCAGATTTATGAAAATTACCCATGCTGGATTGAAAGAATCCCATCCCCACGATGTAAAACACATGAAAGCATCCCCAAACTACCATGACTGATAAAATCATTGTTTTAGACTTTGGTAGTCAATACAATCAACTGATTGTCAGACGCATTCGCGAACTTGGCGTATACAGCGAACTCGTCCCACACGACATCGATTTAGAAATACTCAAACAAGATACTCATCTTAAAGGCATCATCTTATCGGGTGGTCCACACTCGGTGTATGACGCTGATAGTTTTTCAGTACCAAAAGGGCTGTTTGATTTAAATATCCCTATCTTAGGGATTTGTTATGGGATGCAACTGATGGCACACCGTTTGGGTGGGTATGTCGAAGGTAGTAAGCATCATGAATTTGGTAAAACCACGATTGAACTCACCGCTAAAAACCCTTTAATCGAAGGGTTAGGACAAACCACATCGGTATGGATGAGCCATGGGGATCAAGTCAAAGTATTACCCGCATTTTTTGAATCCACCGCACAAAGCACATCGACACCTCATGTCATGATGAAACACATGTTCAAACCGTTGTTTGGGATTCAATTTCACCCGGAAGTGACCCATACCGAACACGGGATGTGGATGTTAGAAAACTTTGTAAAATTGACAAAAGCCCATCGTAACTCGACAATGGATACCTTCATCGATGAACAAGTTCAAAAGATTAGAAATACTGTTTTAGACCAACAAGTCATCCTTGGTTTATCCGGTGGCGTGGACTCGAGTGTGGCTGCTGCCTTACTCGATAAAGCCATCGGTAAACAACTCACTTGTATCTTTGTAGACCATGGTTTACTCAGAAAAAACGAAGGCCGTGAAGTGTCTGACTATTTTACCCACAACTTCGATTTGAATTTGGTGGTTGTGGATGCGAAAGGACTATTCTTAGAAAAACTCAAAGGGGTAGAAAATCCCGAAGATAAGCGAAAAATCATTGGTAAGACTTTCATTGAAGTCTTTGAAGCTGAAACCAAGAAATTAAAGAACGCAACTTTTCTTGCACAAGGCACATTATATACCGATTTGATTGAATCTGGGACCAAGCATGCGAAAACGATTAAGTCTCACCACAATGTGGGTGGGTTACCCAAAGAGATGAATCTAAAGCTGATTGAACCTTTAAATACCTTGTTTAAAGATGAAGTTAGAAAGCTTGGTCAAGCGCTAGGATTACCAGAAGCTTTGGTTCAAAGACAACCATTCCCGGGTCCTGGGTTATCCATTAGAATCATAGGGGACGTCACAGAAGAAAAATTGAAGATCGTCGCTGACAGCGATCAAATCTTAAGAGATGAGTTCTTAGCCCACGGTTTGAACCAATCCGTGTGGCAATACTTCACGGTATTAACACCCATTAAAACGGTGGGTGTCAAAGGCGATAACCGCAGTTATGAATATGTGTTGGCAATTCGTGCAGTGACATCCATAGACGGGATGACCGCGGATTTCGCCCACATCCCTTACGATGTATTATCCAAAGTATCCTCAAGAATTACCAATGAGGTCAAAGGCGTTGGACGTGTGGTTTATGACATCACCTCTAAGCCACCTGGCACGATTGAGTGGGAATAAAAACAAGCACCGGCAAAATTGCTGGTGCTTTTCATTTAGACTGTACTGTGTAATTATGCTTCTAGAATAATAATTCAATCATTTTGACAGGATTTTTTGATGAACTATTTAGGATTCATGAATGATTTCATGTTGTTTGTTTACTCTTAATCAAGTAATGGTATAATGGTTATAAATGAACCAATTCTAATATTTTACAAATCTATGATACCTACTGCAAAGGACTTTAAATTATGATTACTTTAAAACACATCCATAAATCCTACTTTCTAAATGGACATAAACAAGATGTTATTGTAGACGTCAACATATCATTTCCTAACACCGGGTTATATTGTATTCTTGGTAAATCGGGGAGTGGTAAATCCACTTTGTTAAACATCATGGGTGGATTGGATGTGGTAGATCAGGGTGAATACTATTTTGATAACCTACCCATTCATACATTTAATCAAAAAGAAATGGATGCTTTTAGAAATACCCATATTGGCTTTGTTTTTCAAGAGTATCATATGATTGAAACGATGACAATCTTAGATATCATGAAATATACCAGTATCGCAAGTCATGGTACATATCATCAACAAGATATAGATACCATTCTTTCTAACATAGAACTTGATGAAGACTTATCCAAATTACCTCATCAGTTGTCCGGTGGACAAAAACAACGTCTAGCCATCGCTAGAGCGTTGATTAAAAAACCTAAAGTGATTATTGCTGATGAACCTACAGGTTCTGTGGATGAAGCCACAAGCTTACAAATTTTCACACTGCTTCAAAAGTTGTCAAAGGATACTTTGGTTATTGTCGCTACACACAACGAAGACAGTGCATATCAATTTGGTGACTATGTGTTAAGACTTCAAGAGGGTGCCATCCCTGTTTCTACAGACCTTATTCATGGGCAAGAGGATACACACATTCAATCCTCTTTATTATCCATAAAAGATTCAGTAGTGATTGGTCTAAAGTCATTTAGACAGTTTTGGGTGAGATCAATCATTCTCGTATTAACATTGACTTTATCGATGGTGAGCCTCTCACTCAGTCTTTCCGGGATTCGGTTTAATGAATCCAAAGCGATTCATGAAACACTTGAATCATTAAACCTAAGAAGTATGGGTATAAACCATCAATCTGTCGGTTACAATCGCCATCAAAAACAATATGTCACTGTTTCTGAAATGAATACACTAAAAATGAACTATCCAGAGATTGGTTTTTATACTTATTTCCCACATGTTTTTCGATTTCATGAATCACTCATTGATACCGACATATATAATAATGCAACCATTGAAGGTTTTATGTCGATTGACCCATCTTTTCTTGAATTAAGTGGTTATTCGATCACCGGCAACTTACCTTTGAACTCGAACGAGGTTATGATCACTTCATATACCTTTCAATTCTTTCATACCTTGGGTTATCAACATCAAAACACTTCTTTTTTCCCACAAAACTATGATGACATGATTGGCAAGTACTTCACTATAGATGATACAGACTATGTAATCACAGGTGTACTTGATACAAACTATAATGAACGTTATTGGTTAGATGATTCCACAAAAATGAATCCAGAATTTGGTGATTTTAAAGCGAGTGGACTTGAGCGTTTTGTGTTTGTTAAGGATGCTTTTTCTGGTGTCGATTCCATCGAAACTAGTTTTAGTTTTTCCCGTATAACACAACGCTATAGTGCGAACTTAAATGACTACTATTATATCGAATATGATATACAATCAAACCATGTCACACAAAACTTGAGCAATTGGATGCCAAGTGTCAAAATATTAGATTCAATCAATGATGATGTGATTTGGTTGAATGAACCTTTAGATACATTATCTGATCGTCAAATGGTCATTAGATTAAATACCTATTTGATTGCTAATAACATTACGATAGACGAGTTTTATTTCACCACAGCAAATCTTTTAAATGAAATGATTCAAGCGTATGCACAATCGTATTTTCCATCCATAGAAACACAGTTTAAATTGGATTATGGTCCATCTTCTACGGTTATGGATTATGTCAGTTATATTTTGAACCATGAAACAAATCTATATGATTTGGAACATAATTTTGCTTATTTCGATTTATCCACAAAAAAGAACTATTTGAATACACTCGATGTTGATGTTTTTTCAAACTTAAAAATTGTGCCATCGACTGATGGTGATACTTATTTAGATCAGATAGAGATTGTCGGTTTCACAACACATGATACCATTATTTCAAATACACTATATGAAGATTTGATCTTGAAGCACTTCAATTATATTGAGCAAGTTTATATCGTTTGTGATGACGTTTCTAAGCTCATCGATTTTATGGATGAGAATCCTACGTATGAATATACTTCACCAGCCATTTATTTGGTTAGTCAAATGAAACTCACAACGCAGTTAACCGCGCTTATCTCATTTGTATTCTCGATTACTTTTACGATTACTTCAATTGTTTTGATTTACTTATTTGTTCAAAGCCACATCGATAAGAACCGTCGTCATATAGGTATTTTTAGATCCCTCGGTTTCTCTACTCAAAATATCATCCATATTTTTATGGCAGAAAACCTCGTTATTACTGGGATGGTTTCAGTATTATCCATAATACTTATTCAGCTTTCCACCCATGGCTTTAACCTATTCATGAGAAACGCCTTTGGCATCTACTTTGATTATCTACAACCTTCTATCGTAAGCATATTTCTTCAAATCATTAGCTTATTCATCATTGTTGTTATCTACACAATCCTTCCAATTCAACGGTTTATGCGTAAATCGATTGTTTCCCTTTTAAAATAACAAACACCAGTTTATTCAAAATTGTATCAGTTCAAAAAAAATGCACCGGCAAAATTGCTGGTGCTTTTCATTTGGGTTTGATGTGTTATTTTTTAATAACATCCACGATTTGATTGAGTTTGCCCTTCACTTCTTGGATACCTTTATTGATATCTTTGTTGAGTTTAGCGGTTGGATTTTGTTGGAATACAAGGATGGTTTCTTGTTTCGCTGTACCAATGGCATTGATATAATCCCAACCGTCTGCTTCCTGTTGGTTGATGACTTCTTCTAATTTAACTGCACGTTCATGTGCCTTTTTAATACGATCGATCACAATTGTTTTGTACATGGTAAATCCTCCTCTTTTGATTTCATTGTACTACAAAATGATTATTTTTGTACAATAATCAAATGGATTTACCCTTTTATGATTTACTTACGTTCTTTGAAATCAGTGTCAATGTCTTCTTTCCAGTCCGCTCTAATGGCTTTATTAACCCTGAGTTCTGTGATTGTTTCATTCATCACTTTATAATTAAGGTTCGTACCTCGTTTATCGGCGCGATAATTCACAGCCCTGTCAGCATCAATACCAAATTTCTTAGCCGTACCAATCGCGTCGATATTCGCACCAATGAAAATGAATTCCCAACCATACTTTTCTTTTTGAAGTTGAATGTATTCATTCACACGTTCATAATTGAATTCCACCGATGCATTTTCCATCCCATCGGTGGTGATGAAAAATAGGGTCTTTTCAGGTTTGTTTTCTTCTTCTAGTGCTTTATGGACATTTCTGATCTTTAAGATACTACGACCAATAGCATCTAACAAGGCTGTTGAACCTCTGACATAATAATCTTTGGACGTCATGTGTTCAATCTTTTGAATAGAGACCCTGTTGTGTAACACTTCAAATCGATCATCAAACAATACAGTCGATACCAAAGCTTCTCCATGGACTTCTTTTTGTTGTTGAATCAAACGATTGAATCCCGCAATGGTCTCTTTCTCAAGTCCTGCCATTGAACCACTTCTATCTAAAATAAAAACCAATTCCACCAAATCTTTTTTCATGTGTTTCACCTCTTCTGAGCTTAGTTTACAAAAATTGAAGGTAGGATTGGTCGTTTCAAAAGCGACAATTATTTTTACTTATTTATGATTTAGTCAATCGTCATTGAACTAATTCCTTAATTCATAGAACCAATGGAATGTTCGCCTTTATCAAAGAGTACCATATTGATTTCATAGATATCATAGATGGCTTTTTCAATATGATAAGCTACGATGATATCGAGTGAATATGCAAAAAATTGAAACATTTTTATTGTAAAAAGATTAGTATACGAAAAACAACACACGAGAAAAAATAAACCGACAATTGTCGGTTTATAAGTCAGGACTGATGAGGGCTAGTAAGCCTTTTTTATCGATGATTCGAATGGTTTTGTTATTAATAATATCAATGAGTTTATGTTCTACTAATTCTGAAAGCTTACGGCTGAATGTTTCTGGTGATATCCCAATACTCGAGGCTAAATTGACTTTAGTGGTTTGAAACCGCACAAAGGATTCTTTTTCTAAATCCAGTAATAAACGGGCTACTTTCGCGATAGCGCTATAGAGATTGCTATGCTCAATCAGAGCTTCTGCTTTTTCTAACCGATTAGATAGTTCACTCATCATCTTAAAAGATAGCACTGGGCTTTTAGACATCAAGTCTTTTAATCCATCATGTTCAACTAAACAGATGACAGAGGGTTCAATCGCTTCGGCGTAAGTATTCACGGTTGAGTTCATGAATAATGCTAATTCACCTAAGAAGTCCCCATGGGATAAAATACGAATGACTTGTTCTTTACCATCTTCTGAATAGCGGGTGATTTTGATTTTACCGCGATGGACAACATACAAACTACTGATATGGTCACCTGCGGTAAAGATGAATTCTCCCTTATCAAGTCGTTTGTGTTTAGATATCATAATGACTTGATCGAGTTCTTCAGGACTTAAGTTTTTAAAAATCGGTACCGTTTCGATACAGCTAGATGCTTTTGGATCCTTGTGCATGGTGACCTCCTAAGTCATATCTGAGTAATCTCATGGTGTTGATTAAGACGAGTAGTACGGATGCTTCATGGACAAGCATCCCAATTGACATCGTGACTTGGTTAAATATAACGCCTAACATGAGTATGAATACTACCACTAAAGCAAATACAATATTTTGAATCATATTGGCTTTAACTTTACGACTTATCTTAATCGCTTGTGTGAGTTTAGAAATATCTTCTGACATCAAAACCACATCCGCGGTTTCCATGGCTAAGTCTTTACCTAAACCACCCACCGCGACTGACGCATCCGCGTAAGTAAGGGCTAAGGCATCATTGATACCATCCCCAACAAAAAGGGTCTTTTGATGTTGATGTGTTTTTAATATATTCGCTTTATCTTCAGGGAGTAGACTAGCATAATAAGCATCTAACCCTAAGGTTTCTTTGACACTTCTTCCGACTCTATCTTGATCCCCTGTAAGCATAATGGTTTGTTTGATACCAAGCGCTTTTAATTCTTGAATCATCTTCGGTGTATTCGGTCTAATCGTATCTTGGATGCCAAATAGGGCTAATACGCTAGATTCATCAGAAAGGATTAAAGTGGTTAAACCTAAATCCATGAAGGCATTTAAATCGGTTTGTACTTCACTAGAAATACCATTCTCTAACTTTTCATTACCAATCGAATACTTAACTTTATTATACCTAAAAGTGACCCCTTTTCCAATGACGAGGGTTGTTTCTTCTGGTTTATCTGAATACTCAATCTTCATGGATTTCGCTCTTTCGATGATGGCTAATGCGAGTGGGTGTTCACTATAAGATTCTCCAATCGCAGCTATTTTAAGAACTTCGTCTTCAGTAATACCATATGTTTTAATATGGGTTAATGAGGGTTTTCCTAAAGTTAGAGTCCCTGTTTTATCAAAGAACACAACAGTCGATTGACTGAGTCTTTCGATTGAATCGCCACCCTTAAATAAAATGCCTTTCTTCGCAGCGTTTCCAATCCCAGCGACAAATGAGACCGGTGTCGCGATGACCAACGCACCCGGACATGCGATTACAAGCATCGTCACTGCTAATCGAATATCTCTCGTAATTATGAAGATGGTAATTGCGATTAAAACAATGAGTGGGGTATAGTATTTAGAGAACTTTTCCATAAACTTTTCAGTAGAAGCTTTTTGGTCTTGAGCTTCTTCCACCATATGGATGATTCTTGATAGCGTAGTATCCTCACCAACATGGGTAGTTCTCATTTTGATATAACCTGATTTTAGGATGGTAGAGCCAAATACCAAATCATCAAGTGTTTTTTCTACAGGCATCGATTCCCCTGTCATCATTTGTTCATCAATATAAACTTGACCTTCGATGATGATCCCATCGGTAGGGATTTTTTCCCCTGGTTTTACTAGGAGAATATCGCCCACTTGAATGTCTTCTAAAGGGATGATGGTTTCTTGATCGTTAACGATTTTCCGACCCGTTAATGGTTTTAAATCCATCAAAGCTTTTAAAGCACTTCTGGTTTTTTCTAACGATTGTTTTTCTAGAATGTGCCCAATTGTAAATAGATAAGTCACCGCAGCGGCTTCAAAGTAATCCCCAATGATGACGGCAGAAATCACCGCGATGGATACCAATAAATCTATCCCGATAATGCGGTATCTTAAGTCCATGAAAGCTTGTTTAAATATATGGAACCCTGCAAGTAGAGTGAGTAGTGACATCACTAGGATTGAAATGAAGTGGGTTTTAGCCACTTCATTCAATATGAGCGATCCTAAGAATAGAATACTTATGCCATAGGTATATACGTGTTTCTTGATATGTGTCATTTGGTAGATAACACTTTGTATCCTAAATTAGAGACAATCGTTTGAATGGCTTCTTTGGATAGGGTAACGTCATGTTCTACTTCCACTTTGGATGCGTTGAATTTCACAACGGCTGATTCTACACCTTTGGCTTTCGATAAACTACCTTCAATGCGTCTTACACAAGACGGACAAGTGAGTGTTTCTAATTGTAATACGGTCTTTTCCATGTTTCATTCCTCCTCTGGATGATTCCAGTATAGAGAGTATTTCAATTAAAAACCTTGACCTAAATCAAGTTTTTGTAAGAAAAAAGGAAAATCGAGATGATCTTCCTCTAGAGAATGGGGTTGTCGATATTTTTATTGAAGGGTACTTTTTTTATGGGATACTTATGATCAAAAGTTTCAACAATCTCTTTAATCTCATAGGGCAAGAAGGTTAATGCATAGTTTTTGAGTTTATTGGTAATTCCATAATACTCTCCGGCAATACTTCCAGTAATGGCGGCGATGGTATCGGTATCGCCGCCTATGGAGACTGCTAGACGAATCGCGTCTGTAAATCCTTTGGCTTCAAAGAAAGCTTTTAAGGCATAGGGGGTTGTGCCCTGTGAGGATTCATTAAATCTATAGGTTGGACGGATGTCATCTAGTGCAAAGTCTAGTGGGTAGTAATGATCTTTAACATACTGATATATGTCTTGTTTAGGGGTTTGTTTTCGAGCCATAAACACGCAAACCGCGACCGCTTCTGCGGCTTTTAGTGATTCAGGGTGGTCATGAGAAATTTCAGTCACCATTTTCGATAATTGTTTGACTTCATCGATGGTAGATCCCACAATCCCACAACAAGACACTCGCATCGGTGCGCCATTACCATAGCTTTGATAAGGTTTTGGATTATCTACGAATATCCAGTTATAAAAGCGTCCTCCAAACCCACAATCATCATAGTTACGACCATGTTTTTGCATGAGTTTGATGGTTTGTTGTTTTAAATCACTGTAATCTTTTTGAGAGGTCATTAAGGCTTCTCCAATCGCAATGGTCATCAATGAATCGTCGGTGAAGAAACAATCTCTGGTGAGAAAATCAAAGTCTTTAGTTTTATGGTTGTTGAATTCAAATCGTGATCCAACTAGATCACCAATAATCGCACCTAACATGTTATATTCCTCTTAATTTCTTTTTAAATAGTCTTTGTCTATATCGGATTTCCAATCCTCTTTAATCGTTTTATTGACACGTAGGTCACGGATGGTTTCACTCATGACTCGGTAGTTTAGGTTTGTGCCTTGTTCATCAGAATGATATTGAACTGCACGATCCTCATGAATACCAAATCGGCTTGCAGTTTTAATCGCATCGATATTCGCTCCCATAAAGATGAACTCCCAACCATACTTTTCTTTTTGCAGTTCAATATAGTCTTTGATGCGTGTGTAATCATATTCTTTAGAAGCATTTTCCATCCCATCCGTTGTTATAAAGAATACTGTCTTTTCAGGGATTTCTGATTCATTTAACTGCTTATGAACTTGTCTTATTTTGATAATACTGCGACCTATCGCATCCAATAAGGCAGTTGAACCTCTGACATAATACTGTTTTTCTTTCATTGGTTCAATTTGTTTCAGGTTAACTCTATTATGTAATACCTCAAACCCGTTATCAAACAATACCGTTGAAACAATCGCTTCACCAACAACTTCTTTTTGTTGTTGAATCAAACGATTGAATCCCGTAATGGTCTCTTTCTCAAGTCCTGCCATTGAACCACTTCTATCTAAAATAAAAACCAATTCCACTAAATCTTTTTTCATGTGTATTTTCACCCTTTCTGAGTTCATTTTACACATCTGTAAGATGGAATTGGTCGTTTCTAAAGCGACATTTGAAAAGACTATTCACTCAAACTTGATTAGTTCATTGAACCAATTGAGTTTTCTCTATTTTCAAATAACACCATATTGATTTCATAGATATCATAGATCGCTTTTTCAATATGATAAGCTACGATGATATCGAGTGGTATCGCATCGGATAAGGTGTATCCAGCTTTCTTTAATAAATCCAAGGTTTCATCCAGATTGAGTTCTAAAGCGATTGCGAAAGCTAAAGCCGTGGATTTGCTTGGTTGATAGAACCGATTGGATTTTATTTTTGAGAATAGTTTTCTGTCCACATTCGCTTTTTTATATACATCGACATCATTCAACCCTTTTTGATCGATGAACTTAAAGAGCATCTCTTGAAAGGTAAAGTCAATTTCATCAATGAGTTCATCGATGGTCCTTGGTTTTCTTCGAAGCATTTTAGGCGAAACCATTCGATTTTCAAAGAATTCGATTTCATTGGATTTGGAGTATCTCAATTCATCGATATAAGGTTTGGATGCTTCAAAAGACGCTTCATCGTAGACGACCAAATAAATCATCATATCCGAAGCTTCTGAGAACTGCTTAATCACACTTAAAGCCACTTCTAAGGCTTCTTTCCTTGGGTATTTGAATATCCTTGAGGATATTAAGGGAAAGGCGATGCTTTCGAGTTTGTGTTCTGCTGCGAGTTCTAATACATGTTGGTAAGTATCTTTGAGTTGTTGTTTTTCACCCAATTTACCATTCTTATAAATCGGACCCACCACATGGATGACGTGTTTAGCTAAAAGCTTGTAGCCTAGGGTAATGATGGGGTAAGACAGTTTCAAAGAACCGTATTTGGTACGTTCTTTTAAAAGTTCAGGTCCAGCCATTTGGTGGATTTTCGCATCCAATCCGCCAAATATGAAGGGTTCTGAACTGGTAGAATTGACAATCGCGTCTACGTTCATGGTTAATAGATCATTTCTTAGAATTTCAAATGGCATGATGCATCATCTCCTACTATTAGTATAAAAGAAAAAGATAGATTTAGCATCTATCTAAAACTCTTTATTACGAAAAACATTCGAATATTATTTAAAGGGTATATGTTGATTTAAATCCCATCTATCTATTTTAAAAGTTGGATAATGTCTATTTTTCTAATGAATTGATATACCGTTAGAATTCCAAATACAGAAACAATGATAGAAAAAAGAATAGTCACTAGATATGGGTATAAACTAAATGTGATAATGTTCATTTGGATATTTAAATCCGATTGATAACCTTGATTAAAAATATAAATAATTATAGATGCACTTAGCGTACTGATTATGAATGAAATAACAATGTTTCGGATTATTTGGACAATTCCAATGTACAGTGTCGTCTTCCTTTCATATCCCATAGATAAAAGGATGCCATAATTAAATCGATTTTGTTTAAAGTATACATAGGTGAAAAAATAGATTAATAGTGAAACCATCACAAATGAAAAAATGACTAGTGCTGTAAATATTTGGATGATAGACATGATGAATGATTTTGCATAATAAGCATCCCTTGAATAGGCATTAAGAATATACATTTGATTGTTTTCTAAATGAGATTTGATATTAATAAAATCATCATAATTATTGACTTTAAACGCTTGTGTCGACGTCATTTGATCAAAATTGGATGACTCATAAAAATAATCATGATAGGTTGTTTCGCTAAAGTAGACGCTTGGCATATCCGTGAAAACTACACCTTTCAATTGATAAGTTTGACTGATTACTTGGTTATCAATCATCAAATCAATCGTAATATACGAATCGAAATAAGGTATCGCATCTTCTGGACTATCAAATGTGATATTCAACCATCGCTGTAATGTGGTTATGTCAACAACGATATCTAAGTTACTGAGTTGATTGGATCCAATATATGCACCATATGTCATCCTTTCTAGTGTGTATGGATGTAGTGCTTGTATAGTATCCTCAGCGTCATTAATAAGTTTGGGATAAGTGTAGTAAATGAGTTTGTTCAATGTGTTTTCATTGATACTTAGAACATCGTACTTCACTTCAATATCATAGGGAATAATATTATTTAAATCATATTGAGTATGTATCACATCCAAAATGGTCAAAGTAATCCCATATATAGAGAGTGTCGTTCCATTCAACTCATCAACACGATTATAAGTAACAATGCCTGCTTCTTTTAGTATGTTTGCTTGATAGTCTGTTATTTCGATATAATCGTCCTCTAAAGGTTTTATAACAATGGTAGTAAACAGACGAGTGTTGGATAGGTTATCATGAAACAAGCCAGAATGAAACGCAGAAACTTTGTTATAGGCTTTATACGTCATCAAATCGGGTAAAATGTCATTTAAATTCATATCCGAAGTTAAGTCATTCGTATAAAAATGAATGTTTGAAGTTGAAATGAAATTCAGGTCCACTTTATCCTTGATAATATGATAATCAAAATTATTCTCATTAAATTGAGTAATTGCGAAAGTAGATGAGAGTAAAGTCATTCCAATGCTTATAAATAGAATCATAAATACATTCATAACCCATTGTCCTCGATTAAAAAAGCGAGATAGCACATAAATTTTGTTAAAGTGAAGTTTTGGATTGGATACACTTCTTTGATTTTGTAATGGTATTGTAATAGGTGGGTTATTAGATACGACATTGCCATAATTTAATTGAATGATGACATCTGAATAGCGATTCGTCATTTCCATATCATGTGTCACGACAATAACCAAACGCGTTTTAGAAACTTCTTTTAACAAGTCATAAACAAGTGTTGTATTGATTTCATCCAAAGCACTTGTGGGTTCATCAGCTATCAATATGAGGCTTTCGGATAATAATGAGCGTATAATTGCGATACGTTGTTTCTCGCCACCAGATAAATTCATACACATTTGATCTTTTAATGAGTCGAGATCAAATTGAGTTAGGGTTTCAATAATCTTATGTTGGATTTCATCATGATTCGCTTTTTTATTCATTAATGGAATCGATAAGTTTTCCACAACGGTTAAATGATCAATAAGGTTATGCTCTTGGAATACATAGGATAGGGTTGTTCTTCTAATATCAGCCCAATTCTGTTCATTAAATGTATTGGTATTCACACCAAAAATCGAATAATCACCTTCACTGGGTTTTATTAACCCAGATAGAATATTTAGTAAAGTAGATTTTCCGCTGCCTGACTTACCGACAATGGAGTAAAAACCTTGATTTGAAAATGTAAGGTTGATGTTATTCAGTGCATTCACTTTTCTTTTCTTTGAGTCATGGAAGACTTTAGAAATATTGCGTAGTTCAATCATATACGAAACCTATTCTCTTTTTATAATGATTTATCAATTTCATTATATATGATTTCATATTGTAAAAGAATGTTTTTTAGATAAACATGTAATAAAAACTCAAAATTAATCATTTATGTTTAAGTTCAAAGTGATAAAATAAAGATGATGAAAGGGTGATTTTGATGAAGTATGGATTCGAAAGAGATTTTCTAACCATTATAACAGAAGTAATCGAAAAACAAGGGTGTGTCATCCATAAGATTCCCTCAAAAAGCAATGATTACAACATACTTAAAGATGGCCACGTTGTCCTTGTTTTTAGTTACTTACCAAAATCGTTGAAAACAACGTGGCAATTAACGGAGAATATTGTTAAAACCGTAGATTTAACTGATTTGTATTTTGATTTAAGATCTGTTCGTATTAAAAGATTCCCTTTTCGAATATCAATGTATGTCCATGTCATAAGATACGATTTGATACGAATCTTAGAAAATATCATTACAGTAGCCATAATTAAAAAATAAACACCTCAACAATTTGAGGTGATATTCATTGAGGTTATTAGTCCATGAAGGATGGAAATAACACGTGTTGATCTAAATAATCCATCAAGTCGATACAATCCAATACTTCCCCTTTAAGGTGGCTTTTTTGTGCTAATTGAAAAAAGGCTTCTTTGATTTTATTTGAGTCTTCTTGACCACGTAAGGTGGATTCTACATAACGAATGATATAGAAGAATGGTTCGTATTTGGATCTTTTCAATATCGTCTGTAGTGTTTTATCGGTGAGTATTGGGTCATCCAGTTTTCTTTCTAATAATCGAATGAAGTATATATATAATTTCATTGCTGGAAGCATTTTGATTTGTTTGGATTCAAACGCATTTTCCATATCGAATATGCCTTGTTTAAAACCTTCGATATCGAGTGCGTATAGCTTTCTTGTATGCATGAACAACAAAATGATTGCCTGCAAGGTATGTTCATAAGATAGACTTTCAAGATTGGATTTAAGCAAGATTTCATTAGAACGATAGCCGTAAGTGTAATACATGCTCATCCTTATGATATCGTTAAAAGCCTGTCTGGTTTCTGGGTATTTTTTAGCTTCACGGTAGCTATTACCATCATTGGTAATCCCTTTGATGGGTAACCAGTTGGTAGCAATCAAAAATATACTCATGAATATAAAGACTATAACGCCATAGACTATCCATTCATTAGGCTGCCTATAAATGATGAATATCGCAGGAATAATGGATAAGGCATTAAAGAGTACACCACCTATGTTGTACCAAAAGATGGGTATTTCTTCTTGATCTGGTGGTATCATTAAGCATTGGCCACCTGTACCCAAAATAGAGTAACGCTTTAAGTGGAATTTGCCGACTTTATCCTTAACAATAATCCAAGAAAAGTATCGATAGCTCAAGAATCGATAACCCGTCATTAACCCTAAAACCAAGTGACCGAGTTCATGGATGATGATTACGACTTGAAGTGTAAGTATCATCATTGGGACTAGTAATAAAACATACACCAAGTCGATGGGTCCAAAATCTGTAAAGATAGCGGTGACTATAGCAATTAGGATTATAAAAAACATGATATACTTGTTGATTATAGGTTTTTTCTTTTTCATCATTAATCCTCACTCCAAAAGTTTGTAGACATTTTAATGAATAACTCACTGTAAAAATCTTCAACACTAGAAATATTATCTTTAAATTTATGGTGTAGAAATAACCTGAGTTCATCGATAAAAAACTGAAAATCATCGGCATTCATGGGTGTTTCAACATTGGATTCATCGATTATCACAAACTGTTTGGCTTGTTTGGACTGATATAATACACCATTATGCTTAAAAGCTGCATTGGTTTGATGATTATCAGGAAGTCCGTCCATATCACTGCCATTGACTCTTGAGTGTGTAAACCCCTGTTGTTTTGTATCTTTTTCCAAATACCTTCTGACAACTTGTTGACGTTTATCAATCATTCGTTTGGCTAGCTTTTTACATCTATCATCTAAATAATCATTCATTTTAGATTCAATGTCTTTTGGAATGCCATAATACGCCTCAGCAATCGCCCCAGTAATCGCACCCATGGTATCTGCATCGCCACCCAATGAAATGGTCATCCTAACCGCATCCTCATAACACGTAGAATCCAAGAAAGCTTGGATGCTTTGAGGGACGGTTTCTTGACAAGATGGTTCAAAACCATAATGCTTTCTAATCTCATTACAGTTTGCTTTGAGAGGGTAATAATGTGCTTTGATAAAGTCTGTAATTTCTTTACGATTACTACCATGTAAAGCCATATAGATGGTTACAGCGACGGCTTCTGCCCCTTTGATGCCTTCCGGATGATTGTGTGTGACTTGAGTGACTTTTTTTGAGAGTTCAATACATTCATCTATGCTGTTCGCAAAATATGCCACGGGGCTAATTCTCATGGCAGCACCGTTGCCGAAACTATTGTATGGTGGTAAAACTTTATAGTTTTGTAAAGAGGATATTGCCCAATGTTCAAATCTATGTCCGTATCCACCCATAGGTGTAGGATAATTCGCATACCATTCAATCAGTTTTTTGGTTACGACTTCACTTAAATGGGTGTAATCTCCATGACATTTTTCAAGTGCTGAAAAGACAGCCATGGTTAAATAGCTGTCATCTGTGATTTCATTGTTTTTCCCAAAGAGTGGAAAGTCTTTTGTCTTGATTGGATCAAATTCATATATTGAACCAATGATGTCGCCAATAATCGCACCTAACATTTATGAAATCTCCTTTTTAAATAATGATTGCTAGAGAATGTATTATTTCTTTAAAAATGGTGAATTTCTTAAAACATTTTCAAACTCATCTCTATTTTGTTTAGAATAATTTGCCAATCGACCCATTTTCGTTAGTACCTTTATTCCTAAATCATCACAAATTGAAGCGATATTGCTGAACTTCATTTTTATACTTCCTTCGGTTTTGTTGACGCCATTCTTAATGGCTTCTTTGACAGATGTGTCTACGCTAAACTCTCGAAGTACATGATTTATGATGAAAATTGCAGAACAAATTCTATCTTCATTCGGTTGCCATTTCATATTTTTCTCCTTTATACTACAAATCCAATAAGCCATGGATTTGAGACAAACTTATTGTTATGACCTTTTTGATTTAGTATATCGTTGTTACGTTTTTTTTCTTTTTGATCTACCGGGTCTTGTCTTGACCATTTTTTCATCAAACTGAGATTGATGTATCTTACATCCAGTCCATCATTCTTATAGGTTACATACATATAAATGACAATCCTAGCTACATCACCTTTGTATTTATCTAATGGCATAAAGTATTTATCATTTTTATACCCAACGAGTACATTGCCATCCCAAACCTTATTTGCTTCTGTTTTTCTGACATTACCTAATCGTAAATTCGCTCTCGCTGAGTTTGCTGCTTCGTTCGCATTCATCATATTGACATAGTCATTAAAGTAATTCGTGTTGTCTCCATTACTAAACCAGCTTTTAGGAACGACATGTTCTTTATTAGTCGGAAGCCCCTCTTCATATAGGACATATGACAACACGGCACTTGGATCAGTACCAAATCGATCTTTTGGATTTTTGTGATTATTAGCAACATAGGATGGTATAAAGAACAATCCAATCAGTAATAATAGAAATCCTAAACCTGAATAAGATATGATTTTCTTTTCTCTTGTCGGTAGTAGATTCTCATCACTTTCATTAATGAAACTACCCCAAGTCCCAATAATGATAAAAGTGATGATTAATCCACCAAACAACCACCACAACGATATGAAGCAAGCCAATATAATAAAAATGACAGAGATAAAACTAATCCAACCCAATATATATCGAACACGTTGATGAAATAGTGGGCTTTTAATGATTTGATCCTTATATAATTCTAATGTAAAGCTAGAGAGTGTAATGGATAGAAATGATAACCACCACCAACGATAATCGATGGTGATTGCTCCAAAGATTGTCCAAAACAATAAAAAACCCACTATAGGTATAAACCACATTCGATATTTTTTGAAATCAATGTCTTTAATGTTCATATTTCTTGGTAAACCTCATCGTCTATATTAAATCATTACTTTCCATACATCAATTTGAAATCATTATACATTTTTGCATTATTTTATTTGTAATCAGAATAATATCATGACAAATTTTAGCATCTACAACAGAAATGCTATCAGTATGAGAAACTGCGTTTCTATAAGTATTAGCCAGATTTCTTATATTAGTAAAAAATTCTTCAAAAGCTTTAGTTGAAAATGATTTAAATAGATTTAATCCTTTTAGATGATTATGCAATTTAACAGAATTATCATTATCTATAATATATGGAAAGTAGTTTAGCGAAAAATATCCCTGTACTGAAGTGAGTTTAAACTTTTCTTTAATCTCATTTTTGCTCATACTCTTAATGAATGCGTCATACACAATAACTTTTAGCTCATTTTCTACCGCTCTACACCATGAAATTGCGGCACCTGCAAAATCTACATCATCCTGTTTTGATAGTATTTCGAATATATAATCACCTGTGGTTAGAAATAATATTGTTTTTTCATCTAGTTTGGAAATATCAATATTATAACTGTTAGTTAATCTTAATTGGTATTTTGTCTTATCAAAATACAATTGCCCCAAATATTCATCGAATTTCTTTTCGATAACAAGGAAATCATCACTTGACATAAATACACTAGGACTAATTTTTAACTTTTGTGATATGTTTTTTATAATACGATCGTTATTTTTCTTTCTAATTAAGCTCTTGGCACTTCGTGAGTATTCGTCATCGTTATTAAACCATTTCTCAAATAACGAACCGGTTAAGTCAAATAAATTATCGTCATTATTTTCATAAAGAATCTCAAGTGCCATTACCATAAAATGTTTAAATGGCAAATAGTATTCATCATATGGTGAGTACTCATAATTTTTTATTGATTCTATCATTTTGATTAATTGATCGTATTCTAGTTCCCAATAGCCACCATCCCCCAATATTAAATCCAAATCGCTAGCTAAATTGGCACATAAATGATTGAATAAGTTTGGGTTACTTCCGTAAGTAGTTTCTGAAGAGATTTCATTATATACATTGATGTGATGATACAGCGACGCTTCCATCAAAATAGTGTATGCATCTGAATATCTTCTGTTGTAAAAGTAATATTTTAATACCTCATCTGTGATTATTTTAAAATGATCATATTTGCTATTTCCATTTGTTGTATATAAAAAATAATAATTAGAGTCTAATCTAATTGTGGGAAGATTTTGCTCTTTAAGTTTATTGTTAATACGGTTTCTATTCTTAAAAAAATCACCTCTCTCATTTAGGGTTTTTTTAAGTACAAAAATATCTACATCAGTCTTAAATGGGAAATTAATAACTATACTGCTCGCTGTATACAAAGCGATATAATAATCTTCATTTTTTTCCTGCTTATCAAATTTCATCATAAAGAGAAATAATTCGTGTAGTATTCTTCTATCTCCAAATCCACGAAGTTGTGCGTAATAGTCATATATGTTCATTGTTACATTTTCTCCTTTATGAAAGTGTAAGTCATTATTAGTTACAATAATATTCTTTTAACGACACTAGTAACAGTCCAATTTCTATTAATCAATACTTAATAAAACTATTCTAGGATTAAATTCAGAGTGTTTTCCATATAATTCTTTAATTCTTTTAGGGTAGGAAGTGCTCTAGGGTTAAATTCATTGATCATGTCTTGTTCCCTTAGATACAAATTATTAATCATGTGGTCAAATTGAATAAATGTCAACGATTCATAGTCTTGGGTTGCATCAAAATCAATAAAACCAACCGAGTAAGTACCAATACCTGTTATATGATAATTGATCCTCGCATTATACATGTTTCCATAATTACCAGAAATTTGGATTGAAGCCCTGGTCCCTAATGAAGTTGTAAAGCTCTTTATATAATGTATAGACCCCGAATCATAATAAGTGAAAGATGTGTTATTGTCGATTTGGACTCTAATATAAGAGCTTCCAATGCCGGTTGTACCTTTGCTAATCTTATAAGTCTGATACTCGTAAACATGCTCAATGAGTTTAAACATATCTAAAATCACTTGAAAAGTCGAGTTAACTGTGACTTTATTACCTGATGAATCGGTAATTGATATTTCCAGAGCATAAACACCTGGGGTATTCTTTGTAAAAATAGAAGGGTTATAGTCGATAACCAAATTATTCTGAGAATCATAGTTATCTGAATAATCATATATAACATCATTAATACTATAGGAGAATCCAACATAAAATGTTATATCTTCGAATAGCGTTAAAGATGGATTTATATTGTCAATAACATCCACATAACGATATAATTTTTTGACAAGTTCACCCTTAGTTGATAAGACTGTATAGGTCAAAACATAACTTCCTACGACGGAAGTGTTTACTTCTCCTTCAACGACATAAACATGATTATCTGGAATAATCAAACCTAGTTCAATATAAGGTGAACCGACAATGATTTCCGATTTCACTTGACCGATTATCGATATTTGTTCGTCGTATGTTTTATCTACACAACCAGCTAGGATTAGTAAAACCAGAAAAATGCTGAGTACATAATTTTTTTTCATTGTTTTCCTCCTTCATCAATTAAACCTGTTTAGTTACTATACTCTACAATAAAACATTGAGCCTTAAATATTTAAAAAGTAAATTTTAAAATTGAACATATAAGCTACTGAAATGCCATTATAAATGGAGCAAAAACTTAAACCTACACATTATATAACAAGATTAAATGACGTACAAATATTGATTTAATTCTAATTATCTTATTTGTGACTATTTCTGTAGAAAGACTTTAATATAATAGTAATTGAAAGAAATATATTCGTATCAATTATTAAAAACATGTACAACTATCCGTTTAGTATAATATGAACGAATTTGACAATTAATTAGAGAATAAATCAATTACTATCTGCAATTCTCATCAATTGTATTATTGTATTCGCAACATGATAGCAATCATTAATTATCGGGTCAATTAATGATTTATTATAAATGTTTGAAGAGTGGAATTTCGAGTTTCGTATTTTTGTATTCCAAACATTTAACTCATTTATGACTTGATATCGTTTATTAGGTTCAAAACAATTCTTAAAAATTTTGTCCATTATATGTGCATCAATGTGTTTTACTAAGCTACCGAATGTAATGTTTTGCTTCCATTCACTATCCCTTATTGAAAGTTCAATATTGAAACTACGAATACTTGTTGTTGTGTCTTTTTCTAATGTATTATAGTACCACTCTACGAAAGAACTCAACATTTGCTCTGTTCCTTTAAGTAACCCAGTTATAATTGGTGTCAGCTCAAAATCTTTCAAATCAAATTCACCATTCATGAGTAAATTATAATTAAATTCAGAAGTGCTATATAATTTAATAAATTCCGATGTTCCCTCTAGTGCTGTTAAGTATTTCAACATTATTTTGTTATCTACTCTTCCGTTGAATGTCAGGTTGAACACACCTAGGATTTTTGTTCTTACTAAGGTAGCATAGTCTCTTTCAGTAAATGATCTTCTAAACTCATTTATATCCTGTTTTGCCTGTTCGGCTCTGTCTTCTTCTTCAACTTGATTATAAAGTTGAATTAAGGCATTTGAATATTCAAAACTAAAATTGCTTACATAAATGTTATTTAAATAATCTTGTAGTATACTTGAATAATCGAATATTCCAAAATAATTATCACCATTAGGTATATTTTTAAGTAATAAATCTAATTGATACCCGTAATCTTGTAGTCTACTATAAATCTCCATATTATCACTATCTAATAAGTTTAAGTTGTCAATTATTAGACCAAGTACAAGTACAATTTTTTTAATGTCATTTAAATCATTATCAGTTAAAGTAATCTCATTCGAATTTATGAAAGTATCAGAAATATATTCTAGAATTTCATTAACAGAATCATTAATAATGTCGTATTTAATCCAGTCAAACCTAGCTTTTAATTTATTATAATACTCTTTGAACTGCTTATCTTCATTCTTAGTAGACATTTTATTCTGAATCAGTTTTTTGAGTAACAATAATTCAAAATAATAATTCATTTTGACTCCGAAACTTCTATATGAATTAATAAAAAAATCAAAGTTTTTATCAGCAAAATTACACATTAGATGATAAAATCTGATATAGGTATTTTTGTCATTTGACTTAATGTATGGATTAATTGCAAGTGGAAATCTTGTATAAGTTGTATTGTATCTTTCATAATATTCTGAAATATTGAATAAATTCACATACATATCCTCTAAACGACTTTGTTCTCGAAAATCCTCTAAATTAATAAGTTCAAGTGCTTCGAGGTATTTTGGAAAATCCTCCTCAAAACAATAACTAAAGGGGTCAATACTATTACAATCAAATGATATGAAATGTATTTTCCCTAAAAATGAAATGCACTTATGAGAATTCTTTTGGCTTTTTTTTATCACATCATAGCAGAATAAAAAAGCAAAGTGATCTAATTTTAAAAGCCTATAGATAACATTATTCAAATACATGCTTGCAATATTTTTGTACAAGTCAGTTATTGATTTTTCTAGTTTGGTTATAGATGATGAATCAAAACTGAAATCCCCAACAATTCTTCTTAAGACGATTTCGTTAAATTCAACTCTAGTTTTATCCTTTTGATTAAATATGACTGGAACACTGTTTTTATACACATCAATAATTAGCTTTGGATTATAATAATCATAGTCAGACAGCTCATCCGCATGTTCTATAAACAAATCATCGACATCTGTATCTAGAAAATCTATATAGTCTTTAGCGAATTGATTCAAATCCACTTTTTGGTTAATAAAGTAGTATTTTTCAATGTCTAGAAGTGAATATGTTAAATACTTGAAAAAATCGCTCTCTTCCACATAAATATTAATTTTTTCAGATGTCTGGTCAATGTATTTATCAGGACCTGGAGAAGGTTTTGCTCTATTCTCTAAGAATTGTATAAAGTCTTTTTTTAAATCATTGTCTAATCTAATCAATTTCATCACTTACTTTCTATACTGTTTTATAATAGAAAAAACTCAAATATTAAAATGGCAACTCTTCATATAAAGGTCGTGACTTTTTTATTACTGTCAATAAACCAATCTGTTCTTGTTCATCGAAGAATTCTTCGTATTCATAGATTGAATTAATAATGTATAGATTAGTAAAAGCTCTTGTCATACCTGTGTATAACAACTCGGGTTTCATATTGTCCTCAATTATTAAGATGATAGAACTAGATTCCCAACCTTTGAAACTATATATCGAAACGAGTTTGATTAAATCATTGTTCAAATGTAGACCTTGCTTACTCCTTTTTTGTTCTGATACATAATAATGTTTAATGTTTTGATTTTCCAACGTGTTAGAAATAGACTTCAAAGTACTATGTTGAACAGTGATAATACATATGTCGCTATCCTTAATTCCTTCACTTCTCATTTTATGAATTACTTCTATCACATCATCATTTATGTTATGTTCTAATGTGCGATAATAAAAAATCTGGGGATCAAATAACGACATTTTAATGTTGCTTTCGATTATAGAGTCTTCATCAAAAAAATATTTATTTTGGAAATTTTGCACGACCATTTTTATATTTCCTGCCAATCTATATGACTCATTGAGTTCATTCCACCTACCTGGTATATTTGTTTTTATTTTATTATCTTCGAGCACTTTGTTGTATACATTTTGTTTTTCATCAGCACAAATAACATATTCACCATTTGGTGCTAACAAATAGTTTTTTATAAACTCGAACCATAGTAATTCAAAATCTTGCCCTTCATCAATCAAAATTGTTGAATACTGTTCAATTTGATATCCTGAATTAATCATTTTAATAATTTCTTGTATGCGGGTATTTATATCTTCGAAATAGCCAATATCTAAATTTATTTTGTTATATATTAACTTGTGAAAATGCATAATTTCAAAAGCTTTCCAGCTTACATCTTCTCTAAAAACAGATATTTTATCGTGGAAATAGTTAGTAATCGTAATATTGAAAAATAGAATTAAAACTTTTTGTCCCTTCTTTTTATATGCGTCTATCGCTCTTTTTGCTAAAACAAATGTTTTCCCACTACCTGCTACACCTCGAAATTTGATATGCTCTGGTTTGGATATAGATAGTTCTAATTGCTTTTTATTAAAATGAAATAATTCATTGGGAAACATAGTGTCCAACCAATTCAGGGAAGGTTTAAATACATTTATAAACCCTTCTATAACTTGTTCACTAAAACATTTTCTGTTTTTATGTAAAATGAATTTGTTAAGAATTGACATAAATTTCGACTCCAAACATATTTCACGGTTTAATAGTTTAATGTAATTCTCGCATTTATAACTTACAGATGCTACATGATTAATCTCGGTTTTCGTAAAGTTATGAAAATACACCATACCGACAATATTTCTGATCACATTACTATACTCATCTTCATTAATAATACTGACTAATTTTTCTTTCACTAACCAGCGATACTCATCTACTTGATCTATTGGTGATTTAATTCTTTGATTTTTTGATTTTAATATCCATTTGTCCCTATTATCTTCACTTAAAATGTGATAATTATTATAATTCCAATCCTTTACTTCAATTATTATTACACCAAAATTTTGGCACACCAAAACAATATCAGGGTGGCTTCCATCTATGCTAACTTGAAAATAAACATGCCATTCATCACTAAGTTCCTTAGCTAATAATTCGAGTAAAAACATTTCACCAATTTCTGGTTTAGGTCTCATACTTGTTTTTATTTTTTGTAAATCGGGGATTAACTTAGCCATTTTTCATTACCTTTCTGATTTATGGTCATTATCAACCAATGCATCCCCATTAAAATAGAGTGCCTCAGACATGTTTATTTCTTGAATCATTTCTTTCTTATCATAAAACCAATTCGTATGTTTTTTATAGCGATCGGTTATATTTATGATTCTTTGATTTGTTGAACCGAGTAATCTTCTTTCTTTTTCTAATTTACTTAGAATAAACGGGCCATCCAAAATCATATCCATCGATTCTACCAGTGCTTTGGGTAGTTGCTCTATGTACTTTCCGCTAAACATAATGGTTCCAATGTTTAGCTCTCTAAGTTTTAAACCCAATACATGTAGGTTTTGTTGAAGAGAGGGTTCCCCACCACAAAAAGTCACACCTTCAATGCCGTGTTTATCCTTAGTCTCAATGATTAATTGAAGAATCTGTTCAAATGTCATGATATTAGCAACTTTAAAAAGTTGTAACTCTGGATTACAACAACCAAAACAGTTGATATCACACCCTTGAAACCAAATGGCCATGCGTTTAAATGGTCCTTCTACTTCAGAAACTGTGATGATTCTGGCTACATTAAATTTGACTTGATTAGTTAATATCGAATCCAAAATTTAACCCGCTTCCTGTGAGTTTAACCACAATCTTTCCGCCTTTAAAACTGGATAAATCATTCTTATTGCTAAACATGAACATGGCTAGAGGTTCTAATAAATGATCATTAATGGCATTTAAAATGTCTCTACCACCTTTAGCAATATCGACTTTGGTGGAGATGTAGTTAACAAACTTCATTTCATCTTCAAACTCTAAATCGATGCGATACTTCTCGAATATACCAGCTTTTATCGGTTTAAGTTTGGATTTCGCAATCTTCATGACGAATTCTTTATCGACGATAAAATTAAACGGTACGATGTTGCTATAACCAATTCTACCGAGTATTTCTGGTCTTCTAATTTCAGTATCAAAATACTCTTTCACAATCTTGATGAATTGTTTAGAAACGTCTTCGTGATCTGCTGATATCTGAACTTGTGAAGCCCCTAAGTTAGAGGTAAAAATGATGATGGTATCGCTAAAATAGACGGTTTCGCCTTTTGAATCGGTTAATCTACCATCTTCTAATATTTGTAGGAATATATCTAATATACGTGGGTTAGGTTTGGCTGCTTTTTCAATTTCATCGAATAAGATAACACTGAAAGGTTTCTCTTTAACTGCGTTGGTAAGCTGTCCGCCTTCTTCATAACCGACATAACCAGGAGCTGCACCAATCAGTTTTTGATCACTGTTTTCGGTTGCGTATTCACTCATATCAAAGCGAATACATGCTTGTTCATCACCAAATAGAAATTTAGCCAAAGCTTTGGATAATTCTGTTTTTCCAACCCCCGTTGGTCCGACAAAAAAGAATATTCCTTTAGGCATACTTCGAGAGGATGTTTTATGAATTCCGGTTAAACCCATATAGGCTTTAACGATGGTCTTTTCGATTTTCTCAATGGCTTCTTCTTGTCCAACTACTCTTTCAGAAAGACGCTTCTTGATGTTTTTGACTTCATTGTAATCGAGTTTTTCCCATGGGTTTTCTTTTTCACCGTATTTGAACAGATAGAACAATTTATCAAAAGTCATTTTGTCTTCTTTTCGTGACAATTTGGAAATCTGAATGATTTCTCGATTTGTAAAATCATCAAGCATATCTACATATTCGGCTTTCTTTTCACTGGACATCAGTGCTACATTTCCTGGTACTCTTACATTGAATGAATCTTCGATTTTTTCCATCATTCTTTCACGTTCAAGACGATCTGGTTTAGTCAATGTTATTGAACTTACTTCTGGATTACCTTGATAAAACGAGATTGGAAACAACGAAATTTTGTTGGTGATGAATATGATGGTACTTTCATTCACATCGGGATTGTAGTAATCAATCTTTTTGTCTTTGAGTGCTTTGCCTAAGATGGTAATATTATCTAACCCTTCCCCTGCGATTTGTTGGCCACCACCATCAAATAAGTATTCCGCCCAGTTTAAGACAAAAGCAATTTTCTTTTTTGGGTTGGTCAAGTTCTTCAAAACAATATTAAAGATTTCCGCTGGCTGTTTAAATAATCCTGTTTTCGGTTCAGGTGTAACTTCATCAGCTTCATCTAGATAGTTGTCACCTTCAACCTTGGTTTCATCGATGATCTGTAAGTTTTGTAAATTCCCTACTGCACCATCAATTCTGTCCCAAAATATGATGTCATCGTATTTTAAGTCTTTGAGGATGCTATCCAACGATTCTTTGATATTTTGTATTTTACCTTTATCATTCAAATAGACATCGCCAACATTCCCATCGATGATGATGCATTTCTTGATGCCAATTTCTCGTTTGATTTTTGCAAAACTGGTATTGATTGACATATGAATCCTCCTCAGTTTTTACCTTTATTGGTATTATAAGTTTGATATTTTTGTGAAGAGAGTTTATCTGGATTTTTCCAAAGTTCTACTCTACCTGTAATCTTCACACCATAGATATCTTCTAAGTCATTCATGAATGGCTCGATATCCTTTTGACATGCTTGACCTTCAAATCCATCAAATTTATATGAAAAACGACCATCTAGATATATTTTAAATTCTGCTGTTTGACCACTGGCTTTCTTACCAATAACAAGGACTTCATTTTTATCCTTATTGATTTTAATGCTGTTCTTTCTATCCACAATGAACCCTCTGGTCTCAATAGCTTTAAGAATGATTTTTAACGACTCTTTTCTGACTTCTTCGCCTACAATTTCATGGGTTGCTTGAGCACGGATTTCTTGAACTGAACTATTTGAGTTCAGTGTTTGGTTAATCGTAGACGCATCCACTCGAGAAGCCTCCATATCACGTCTAATGCCTTCAAGAATGGTTTGTCTGTGCTTTTCTAACAGGTTTTCAGTGAGTCCTTTGAGTTTTTCTCGACCTAATTCTACCAATTCTTCAAATGATTTCTCCTGATTTTCGAGTTCAATCGCTACACGATAAACCGATTCTCTTAACGTGATGTCTTCGATGGTATCCAGTTGTTTGAGTAACTGTTGTTGCAAGCTAATGACACCTCGAGCAGCATTCATTAACTGTTGTTGTGAATTGTTAGCGATATTGATTAGCTCTTCATTGATGTAACTATTCATCACTTCAAGTTTTGTAGTCATCAATTCATTAGCTAACGTTATGAGTTTATCGCTTTCATAGATGAGATCATTACGATGTTCATATATCAACATTTCTGATGTGCCGATCTTCATCCTTTTAACGCCAATTTTTGCTTGTTCTTCAGCCTTTTGTTCTATAGATTTAATTCGTTTTAAAATGTCTTCTTTTTCTTTTAATAGTGATTTTTCGTACTCTATCAGCTTTTTGGATGGAATCGTTTGAGCATTTGCTTTAATCGATTCTAGTAAACGTTCAATGTGTGCGATTGCTTGTTGTGCAACACTACATTTGGCTTTTGCTTTAAGAGATAATGCTTCATAATTGATCATTTCTGAGTAACTCATAGTTTCATACCCTCCAATTTGAAGACAATGCTTTTTACCGCTTGTAAATCCTTTTTATCTAATGCTTTCTTTACTTCATTCGCATGTTCTAAATCATTACGGTATTGTCTGAACTGATGAAGAACTGCAGTTTCGTCCTTATCGATGTAATCTTTCTTTTCCAAAGTCTGAATCATTTGAACAAAATCTTCATTGATATTGAGTTTAGTTTTACATATATATGATAACTTAACGTAGAGGTTGGTTACGGCACTTAAAAGATCACCTGAATTGATTTTTGAATCAATCAGTTTTTCATTGATTGCTTTCGGATTTCCAAGTGCATTTCTCTCTAAGACAAAGAGATCGTTTAAGTTCGAAAACAATCGATCGAAATCTTTATATACAGAGAGTAACTCTTTGTTGTATTTTTCAATAAAAGATAATGATTTTAAGGATTCACTATAGACCCTATAATGGTCAATAAAATCTGTTTTTTGGAAAATATCTTTCATTGCGTAATTATGGGGATCTTTGATACCTGTAATAGATTGGAGCGTCTTTAAAGCGTTATCGAGTGTCAACTTCAATTTACTAAGCCCATTAGATGATTTATTGTCATTGATGATATCAAGAACGAAATCTTTCATGAATGTAAGGATGTCTTCGGATTGATAACCTAACGACTCCAATGCATTGTACAATTTGATTTTGTTCAACTTTGAAACATCCATCTTACTAAATATGGTTTGTAGTACTTGAATATCCGATAGTTTATTCGCTTTATAAATCCACCCTGAATTGTTTAATTTGACTTCGAGGTTGTCTAAGTTTATATCACTAAAGTAAGCATCAGATAGACTTAATCCTTTTTTCTTAATAAAGTCATATACCAATGGTTCATTGACAGATTTGTCTTTAATTTTGCCTAAAATAGAAATTTGGTCATCATTTGATAAATCAATCATCCAATGATCTATTTTCCCCTGAATCATCGGTAGACTATTGCTCAACTTGCATAAAAGTAATAATGACTTATAGTTCCATGGTTCATTGTCATCGTATACAAATTCTTTATACTGATCCACCAAATCGCCTAATATCGCTTTTACCTGAGGGTTATCAAGTGACATTTCAATCAATAGTTTGAGTTGAATCGGACCAAATATATGACTGCTTAAAGTAATACCTGCAGGGATATAGCCATAAGCATGATTCATATCAATGATTTTTACAAAAGCAAAGGCAGAATTGATTTTGGCTAGAATCGGTTTTGATGTATATGACAATTTTGCATTATTGGTTGGATAACGATCTAGATTGACATCAATCAATGATTTTTCATTTTGTTTTTGTTTAATCGCTTCTGGTAAATAGATATGGTTATAAGGGGCTATCGTGGATAGTTTGGTTTGAATCGTTTCTGGTATTGTGAAAGTGAACTTGTTTTTAACCTGAATCAAGTCTTTAATCATTTCCTTGGTGTAATATTTTTCAAAGAAAGCTTTAATCTTCATGTCTTCAAATTCAAAACCAATTTGATCGTTCTCTTCAATCAAAATGGTAACTGGGTACGTGATGAAGTTGTAATCTATATTTTGCAAAATGGCAGATAAGATAATTTCTTCTTTTTTAATCGAAAGACCATTCCCCTTCTTAGTGCCATAATACTCTTCGATTAGGTCATTATCTGGGTATGAAAATTGTTTGAAAAAGGCTTCACCAAGGACAGAAGTGTCGATGTTTCCATAGTCTCGATCTACTGTTAATGTTAATTGATTCAAGGCAGGATTATAATATACCGCTTGTTTTAACGTTTTATTGATATTTGAAGGTATCGCTTCATCTAAAAATACTTTTTTACCTTTCATGGTAAATTGGAATTTTCCTAGTGGATACTCCTGGAAATAACTCTTATTATATCCATATTCAGTGGTTATGATTTCAGCCTTTAATAAGGCATGAATTTCATCAGCGAATAATTCATGTAAATCGTTGGGTACACCAAATTGTTTTAATAAATGACTGATTTTGACGGACTTGTCTGAATACTCATTGATCAGCACCAAAAGGAAGTAGCTAATACCTGTAGGCTTTTCTACTTCAGTATACGTAATTAACGTATTCATTTTGATGAGGGGAAAGGCAAAACTGGTTTCGAACTTTTGCATTATTTTCTACCTCCACCAAGAACATCCTCATCATCGAAGACAGTACCATATTGGTGTATCGCACCAATGACTTCCTTATACACATAGAAGTTCTTTTGATCTTTACCCTTGCCATCGACATCCGGTAAATCAATGACCCCTTTATCTTCAAGATAACTCTTATTACCAACAACGATGAGTAGTCTTCTTGCTCTAGATAAAGCTACATTGATGCGTTGATATGCAGTAACAAATCCAGGATCACTCTTACCTCTATTTTGTGGGTTTCTAACCATGGATAGAATAATGATATCTCGTTCATCCCCTTGGAAGTCATCTACTGTTGAAATGATGGTTCTCGCATCTGGTTTATCATTAAACATACCTAATTTGATCTTAGCAGCCTTCATCTTTTGTTTGATGACACGTGCTTGGTCACCATAGGTACAAATGACACCTAGACTCATACGCTCGTCTCTATCTTTTGAGATCTCCGGTTTAAAGTTTGGATGAGATTTATAGGATTCATTGATTTGCTTAATGAGTTCAACAACGACATCCGCTTCATTGGAGTTATATATCGAAGTCGAGTCTGTTTCTTTGGATTCAAACTTTTTACAATCCACGAAATAAACGTGTTTCTTCGGTTCAATAATCTGACGATGATTCGAAATGATGTTTAAGTGATGTTCCTTCTCGCTATTTTGAGTTTTCTTGCCCAATTGAAGTTTGTGGTTGTAAAAACAGTTATACACTTGCATGATATGTTCATGGCTACGATACTGTTGATTGAGCATTACTTTATAGTCCTCTGGTACAAGTTCGAAGAGTGTCTTAAAGAAGCTTTCTTCATATAAAAGCTTGAATTTCTCATTCATCCCTTTGGTTAAAATCGATTCATCGATATTGTCATAATCTTCTTGTCTAAAGTTTCTAAACTCATACATAGGAGGTAGTTGTCTGTGATCTCCAACCAAGATAACTGTTTTACCGTACAGTATTGGTATCAGTAGATCGAGGAAACTAGACTTAGATACTTCATCGATGATAACCACATCTATGCCTTCTTCTTTCAAATCAATTCTACCGAGATTATATTTTTCGAGTTCAACCATCGAATCTTCACCGAAACTGTCTCTGGAGGTATTGGTAATTCCAAACAAGTTTACTTTATCGAATAGCGGTTTAGTGTATTTCTTCCTGTCAGCTTCTCTAACTTCATCCTTTAACAAATAATCACTGATTTTCTTGTATATAGGAATAATCTTCTTGTTCGCTTCTTCTTTTTGTTTGAAGTTTCGATCCAAATCGACATACTCCTGATATATCTTTTCTAAAGCCTCATTATAATTTTTATATTCAATCGCGACATTAAAGGTCTCAATGAATTTCGCGATTTCTCGTCTCAATCTCGCTTCATCTTCTTGTATACTCTTATAGCCATCATCGTCTTGTAGGGTCCGAATAGTTTCCCCAATCTTAAACATCTTGGATTCAATGGCTGTGATGTTCGAATTCATTTCATTCATCTTATTGGTGATGGATTCAATGGTCTGATCAATAATGATGTAATACTTGTTTCGAACATCAATCAGCTCTGTTTGATACTTTTCAATCAAAGTTTTGAGTGGTATTGGGGTGGTTAAATATTGTGGTTGAATGATTTTTGAAATTTTCAATTCTGAAAAATCAATCCCATTCGTTTTATGCTCTAGCAAAGCCTTGAGTTTGGCTTGTAGTGGCTTGTAAAATTGTTCTGTGTTCTCTTTCCAATCGCCAAAGTCATCTTTGTATTGGTTTAATTGTTGTCTAATAATATCTGTTTCTTGTGCGATTTTCATTTCATTAGATGAAGAGAGGATTGCATTGATTTCTTCTGTAATTGTCTTTATATCAACCAACAACAGTTTTTGTATGATTAAGCCTGTTTCATCTAGAATGAACATTTTTTCTTTCTTGATTAGCTTCATGGACTCTTGGATGAAGTCACTGATTAGTTTACCGTCAATATCATCATCCAATTTGAGGTTGGCACGTTCTAAATGTCTTCTAGTACGAATTTGTTCATCATTGCGGGTCATCAATTCATCGACTTTATCGGTTTCTTTTTGCTTACTTGCTCTCAACTCATCGATGTTTATATTAAGTTTCCTAATCTCTTTGTCGATTTTGTCAATGAGTGCTTTATTGGCAGCGATACGATCACTTAATACTTTTTGTTTTTGATAAGTCTCAAAAAAGTTCTCACGATATTCGCTAAACTTTTCATAGGTTCTGATGATATTTCTCATGTTCTTAGAAATATTTTCGTAGAAGTTATCAACCAAGTTCTCTGGTCCAAAGTTGGATGATTTATTGGATCTTGTTGCAATTAAACGTAAAGGACGTATATCCGCTAGCAGTGGTAATCTTTCAAACACATTATCAATTGCTTTATGTGTTTCAGAGGCGACCAATACCTTTTTCCCATCCTGAACTAAATGCCCTACAATTTCTGCTATTACTTGGGTTTTACCTGTACCTGGAGGTCCTTGTAAAAGGAAAATACCTTTACTTGCTACCGCACGTTGTACAGCGAGTTTTTGGTTATCATTAAGACTTTCTAAAAACCACTTCCACTCAGTGAAATCATAGTAGTTCTTCTTTAGTTCTTTAGGTGCGAATAAGTAAGTAGATAAATATGGATTTTTGACATTGCCTTCAAAGAAATTTTTAAGGGCATTCTCCTGACGGTTAATTTTTGCCTTTTCTGCCCTATGGTCGTAAATAAGCCACTTGTATGAGCCAAACTGCACATTACTTATATTGAAATTTTCCGCATTAAACTTATAGTATATAGAAAATCGAAGAATCGTTTCATTTTGAATTTTGAGTTCGATTTCTTTATCCCTTTTCTCATCTAGTTCAACTTTTTTCTTATCAATTTCTTGAATGATTTGGTTGCTATACTTCGTGTTGAGTTCTAGTTTTTTAGAAGTTTCAAAGGATTTAATCCATTGATCGTTTTTGGTTTTTTGATCTTTACTCACTTGTTCTAACATTCGATTGAATTTCGCATCATAAAGACCTTTAACATCGATAGACATTGTAAATGCTTTGAGTTTATTTTCTTTCGCATCCTTTAAAGTTTTGACTAAGCTTTCTCTATCTTTTTCTTTTTTATCAATGTTATTGATTCTTGAATTGAGTTCTTTGTTGAGTTCTTTATCTTTGGCTTCAGTCATTCGATTGATTTCGTTTTGAATTTCTATATCATCATTTTTTTGAATGATTTCTTCTAGTTTTTTTACATACTCACTTCGAATGGTTTGGATGGTAGATTCTAGTTCATCATCCAATCGTTGTTGTTCTATTTTCTTTAAGGACTGTGTTTCTTGTTGAATCAATGCTTGATAACGGTCTTGAATGGCTTTGGTTTGTTGTTTGATTAGATCGTCATATTCCTTCACAATTTTCTTACAGTCAGGTTTGATTTCTTGTTTGATTAGTTTATAGCGGTCGTCAAGTGTAAAGCTATCTTTAAGTACTTGATCGTAATTATTTACTGTTGGCTTAACTTTACTTATAGCGACATTTTCTCTGGACATGATTCTAAGTGTTTTTTCTTCAGGATTAACTAAAAAACCACGCTTATCAAGCTTGCTATTTTCAATGAAGGTTTTTTTGTTGTAGTCAATGTGTGTCGCAATCAAATTGATTTCTTCAGATTCTGGTACAGGATTTTTGAGTAGTATTTGTTCCCCTTTTTTAAAGTCTTCATGGGCGACAATTATGTCTTCTTCATATTGTGAAGCATTTCTATTGTAAGTTTGACGATTGATAGAATACGCTGTGATGTATTCTACTTGAGCTAGTTGAAATTGACGTTGTGTTTGTAATTCGAGATACTTTTGTCTAAAGGTGATATAAGTTTGCCATTGATCAATGGCTTTATGTACTTGAACTACACTTGTTGTTGACATTGGATAACAGTTTTTTATCAGATTTGCAACAAAATCTGGTGTGAATAAAGAGCTTTCATGTGGCGGATTATCAATTGTCCATTTCGTATATGGTTTACCATAATAGGATTGTCCCATGCCAAATGAATGGGCACAGTAGCTATCATTGATTTGAATATCATTGGTTGTTGATATAAATTCATCAATGAGTTCGATACCTTTTACAATGAAAGTTTTGTATTTATCGTTTTCCTGAATATCACCAATCAAGATGATGTTGGTTTTATCCGGTAAGAAACTCCTCATTTGTGGTGTCAATTCTGGTCTAATAACGATATTGTTTAAAAAGGTTGTTCCATTAACACCATCTCTCTTATCACGCTTGAAATTGGATGATGTAAAATAGTATTTTTTAACAAACCTAGTTGGGAAACAGATTTCAATCAGTTCTTGTAAACTATTTGTTATGTTTTTTTCTATTGGGATGCGCGATGTGATGTGTTGATACTGTTCTTCTAATGAATAGCAAAAAAAGGAATATCTATTTGTTTTCGTTTCAGTCAGGTTTTTCTGAAAATCAATAAATATAATGCTCATTCAATTGTACTCTCCTTATCAAAAATCACATATCCCAAGCCATAAAATACAGTCTCAAGAACTATGAATGATTTTTATCTTATTTCGTCCCCACTTATAATTAAATTTTACCATGTGGAAGCGTTTTTTAATAACACTAAATGAATTTATTTAAATAAGACATCACTTTAGAGATCAAAAAAAACAGATAAGAAGTGACTAATGAATCTACTTATCTGTTAGTGATTTATACAAAGCATAATATTGTTATATATCTAATATATTATTTATGTCTACAATCGTATATTATGACAGGATTTATTTAAAACCCAAAACACCTCTATATTTATCTGGAAGTTCTTCTTCAGTGTATACTGTACTCTGATAGATATGGATTTTGTTATCAGCCATAGTCATGATTACATCGCTATTATCAATTACAGTGACTGGTTTACTCGCTTTCATGGTACCTTTGATTCTAGCATTTCCATGGATAACGGCATCTCCAAATACTTGAGCTGATCATCTTGCCAGGCATATCCCCTTTGATAATCTGGAATGCGTAAAATCTTTTGATTAAATATTTCAGCAAGCGATGTTAGTTCTTTCATTTGAATTGTCCTCAAGTCCTATTATATTGTTTAATCCACTTTAATAGTAACATGAAAATCGTTAAATAAAAACCTAGTCTTAAAACGAATTTGAACTTTTCGAAAGAGGAAAAAAGATGTTGGTGACATTTTAGTGTCTACAACATCTTAAATTTCGATATATTCTCGCAGTTTTTCTTTTGGATAATAACAAATTTTATTCTTGTCTTCGCAAACGAGCAGCTGATTGTTAAATAAACTTGCATGGCGTTGTTCAATAGCATCTTCATGAAAATCATCAGTGCTTAATACATGATCTTTCATTTAAACAGCCTTATTTAATTTGGTTACCAAGGTTCTACTTTTTGTTTTACTAAATGTCATTGCTTCTAGTTGATGATTAAGATATGCACTGATTTTTTCAGGTATGAATCCAACATCCATCATACTATTTGCCATTGCAACACTAATCATTTGATCAAACTCTTTTAAGTAGCTTTACTTAACTCCATAGAAAACTAGTGTAAATTGAGAGAGGTCATGCATCAGTACTAATAGATTTTTTCTTCTTTTAACCAAATGTGCATTTTGCCACCTCACTTGATTCAATTATACCAAATGATCGATACTTAATGATTGGTGTTTAAGAATTTGAAACGAACTAAATTAATGGTAATTGCAACCCGGTTTTTACTTTTTTGAATTTTTTGTGAAGAAAGGTAGTGCTGACGTTGATGCATGTGTATGTGATAAGGAAAGGTTATCAGCCCAAATCTACAATAATTCGTCTGTGTTTGCTGATAACAATTATGTATACGGCTTTTATAACAGTGTGTTTTTAATTTTTATTTCTCAAAAAAACTGGTGATTTCTCACTGATACCATAGTGCCAATTGAGTTTGTTAGGATCTTTAGTATAGAATCCACAAATCATCATAGCATCTTTAAATTGATTGTTCGTAAGATAAATACCTGTTTCATCTTGCAGATAATGTTTCAAACCATAACTTGAGTGAGAGCGATTCTCTGTTTTTCTTGGAATAAATCCACTTTTTATCCAGTTCAAAACAATCTCTTGCTTTTCTAATGATAGGTCACTGATTAGTTCGCTATCTTCCCAACCATTTTCATTTGTAAATGGTTTATTGTTTTTAATCATATTTATATCCTCCCGTATTTTTAACTTCTAAGTTTTTGTTATTGCGATGCCTTTTTTCTCTTTCAGCCTCAATACTTGCTTTAATGACCTCCATGATTAACTGTTGTTTTGATAATCTCCCGAGTTCATCTAGGGTAGCATGCTTCGATTTAATACTGCTATTTTGTATTTCACTATCGACGTTTACCAAAGGTAAATTATTGATATCATACTGCTCAGGTGTTTCTACGACATTGATCACTCATGGATAGATTTTTTTTACAGGTCTATTCGTTGTACATTAGCGTATTTCATAGCAACCTCTTTGAATACATTACAAATCATTAATATCTTTTTATAATTCTGGTGATGTCTACTTTTATGTTACCAGTTCAAATATCCAGATTTTCTCAAAAAATTATCTAATAAATGAAATAGACGTCGGTCGGTACCCACATACATAACTATTCTCCAGTTGGGGGGGTTCCCCTATCGTTCCAGGCTGTAGGAACTTTCTCAATTAGGAGACTTTCAATTGCTGTGTAATAATACCACGGTTCAACTTTAAAGTATCCATACATGAGAACTCTGTTTTCCTTGAGAGAGAGATTTTTTAAATGTTCGAAAACTTTATTAATCTTTGAATGAGTTTTACTTGATGTTTTAGCTTTTTCCTTATCAACATGAAAGCTTGGATTTGCAATCAAATGTTGTTTTAGTCGTTCTTTTAATTTTTGAGTACTTCCAATATATAAAAATTTCTCATCTTTATCAAATATTGCATAAACATAGCCATTACTCTTACCACTGATTGAACATTCATCATTGACAATAATTTCACTTTGTTCGCAATTTAGGACATATTTATTGTCTTCTATTATAGGTTTTTTAATATATATCAATTTCGTTTTCGCCTTTAGTCCATCTTTACAAGAGTTTATAAGTTTCGTTTCAAATTGCTCCTTATCTCCAACATAATCTAGAAATTTTATCATACTCTACCACCCACTTTTATAAACATTATATCAAACAATGATTACTTTAATTAGGTTATTTTGGATTTATTAGCTTGGGATGATTATCATAACTCTATTTAATGAAACTCACAGAAATAATTGTAATTGCTAACCAGTTTTTTACTTTTTCTGGTTTTTTCTTTGGAAGAAAGGTGAGTGCTAACGATAATGCATTGTTTGGGATAGGGCAGGCTTTCAAGCCCTATCCTACAAACATGCGTTAGCGTGTTGGTTACATCCAACTATATAAGGCCTATCCGCCAGTTTTTTTGGTAGTTGGAAGATAGGTGTTTTTATCCTTTCTGCCAAATTCAGGAAATCGTGACGAAATTTCATTTCTCCCTATCTTCCAACTTCACTTTTTACGTGATACGATACCTTTTTTATTGACATAATCATCACTGAATTCTATGACTCGATCTCTAAAAGTTCTTTCAGCAATCCCTAAATACTCTGCAAGTACAAAGGCAAAACAGGTTCCATCTTTCCTCTTATTGGTATCAAATGCTTTATCAAATTCCTCTTTACGCGAATCAGTCGTCTGATTTCGTTTATAACTTCTGGTAAGGTTAGCTCTCGGATCTCCATCAGCATAATTCTTCTTAAGTTTTCCCGCTTCATCCACTCTATGTATTGGATAATCAAACCATATGTTAACGGGGTTAAAGCTTCGAAATTCTCTTAGACTACTTTCTAGTCGCCAAGCAGTCGCTGATGATTCTTCTGGGTTATGACGTGATGAAACTTCAACAAGATTGAGTTGAATCATATCCACCTGGGCATCAGCATCTCTAGCAAAAACACCAGATCCAGATGCACGATCCATTGATTTTTTGAAACCTTGAGCTCCTTTGGAGTGGTGATGACTATAGACAAATGTACATCCAGTCTCATAACAAATCTTGTCAAAGAGATTGGTTAAATTGGCCATATCGGTTGCATTGTTCTCATCACCCATCATCACTTTGAAGATAGGATCTAAAATAACCACATCAGCACCTGTGAGAGTTGTTTTTTGGATAAGTTCTGGTATTAAGTCATCGAGTGGTTTGGAGGATCCCCTTAAATTCCAAATGGAAATACAATGTGCGTTCTTCGGTTTGATACCTAACGCTTGATAGATGTCAATAAACCGATGAATAAGACTATTGCGATCGATCTCCAAGTTAATGTACATTACCTTAGATTTTCTACATTGAAACCCAAGCCACTTTGTTCCCTCTGCTAGTGCAATAGCCAATTCAATCAATAAAAAACTTTTACCAGACTTTGAAGCACCTGAGATCATCATTTTGTGTCCTTGACGCACAACGCTTTCAATAACTTCTTCAGGCAGTTTAGATGGATTATCCAAAAATTCTGCAACCGAAACTATTCTTGGTAGACCATCGTCTTCATCATCTTCCCACTCAATAGAACTCTTTTTATTCTTATCCATTGTAAATACCTCTTTCCTTAATTTGTAAGTTGTTCCATTCCCTTCTATATTTAAATGGCAAGATATAGTTTGTTTTGCCGGTAGCATTGAAAAGAATTTATTCTCCTACAAATCTAAGTCCGCAAAAAAAGGGTAAAAGTTCGGGTATTTAGTAAAATTATACAAAAAAGCGACTAAACATAATGTCCAGTCGCGCATTCTTTTTAAACTATATACTTTTTAAAATTCTCTGCTTGTTGCATAACTTTTTCAAAAACTTCTTCATCCCACTCAGGTGGATATCCATTTTTATACAAGATAATAGTTAAATCCATATTGAGTTGGTTCTTAATGTCAGCCCGATTAAAAAAGTCAGCATATTGAAGTTTATCATCAACTAATTCTTTAATCTTCTTTGCAAGATTAATACATTTTTCATCTTCAAAAACAAACTGATGTACATCTCTAACTTTCACCAATATATCGTAGAATGCTTTTTCTTCATAGCTTATACCCATTTTCTCGAATGATGTCTTATCTTCATTTAAATCTTGGAATATTTTGATAAGTTCGTTCGATAAATCATTCACAAAATCAGCGACGACTTCACTAGTAAAGACTAATTTGTCTCTAGTGTTATACGCCTCAACAACTCTCCTCAATCTTTCATCAAATTCGAGAGATTTTACCTTGTTTACCTTCCCATAATTAGATATGGCTCGCTTTAACAACTTCATTAAAGCGTTAAACTTAGTAATAGGCATCTTAAGTGAATTTATCTGCTTTAAAAATACCTCACTAAATAAGTCTATAGACTTGTTCTCATCAGTAATATTTTCAATACCAGTCACTGAAATAGCATTTTTAACCATCTCTTCAACAATCTGGTTCATGATTTCTGCATCTGGAGCATTTCCTATTGTTTGTTTATAAATTATTGATCTAATTGCTAAATAGAACTGCGCTCTGGTTATTTCTTGATCGGTTACTTCTCCCGATGGGGATATTATGTTATATGCCGCTTTAAGTTTTCGTGTAAGCCCCATAAATCTTGTTTCAATCTCTTTTGATGTTTGTACAAATTCAGCTGCTCGATTAAGACAATGTAACCTTTTTAATGGACTGCCCGCATAAAAATCGGTAGCATTGAAGTTAATCATAATGTCGTCAATGATTTTAAGATGGTTTCTAAAAATACCAACTGATATATTAATCTCATCTATAGGGCTTTCTTGTGGGCCACCATATATTTTGATGGCTTCCATCATTTCATCTTTTATTCCAATGTAATCAACAATTAACCCTTTGTCTTTTCCTTCAAAAACACGATTTACACGTGAAATAGTTTGAATCAATGTATGTTTTTGAAGTGGCTTATCTATATACATCACCGCTAAAGAAGGTACATCAAAACCAGTAATCCACATATCTACAACAATTGCAATTTTGAAATTCGAATCAGTATTTTTGAATTGATCATCAAGAAACTTGTGATAATCTTTGGTGCCGCACAAGTCGTATAATTCTTTTTCATCATTATCGCCACGTGTAGCCACGAGATTGATTTTAGGGACTTCAACTAGCATTTCAAGTTCTTCACTCGTATATCTACTTGGATTTTCAGTTTTTTTAGCAATAAGCCAATCATGTCTAATTGAAGTGATTTCTTTATAGACCTTTAAAGCTATTGTTCTATCAGAGCATACAATCATTGCTTTTTGAACAATTTCTGGTTTTTCGTTACATATTGATTCATAATGTACAACAATATCTTTTGCTAATTTCTTTATTCTATCAGGATGTCCTAGAATTGTCGTCATCCTGCTCATGGCTCTCTTGCTTTCTTCAATTTGCTCAGGATTCGACCCTTGTTCTGCACATTCTTTATAGTATTTTTCAATATCTTTTGCATCTTTATCAGATAGAAGAACTCTAGCAAGTCTTGGCTCATATGCAATTCGTACTGTAATACCATCATCACTAGATTCTTTCATCGTATAACTATCAACAACTTTCCCAAATACTGTTATTGCTTCATCTATAGGTGTTCCTGTAAACCCACAGTAAACGGCATTTGGAAGACTTTCTCGTAAATAATGCGCATATCCATACGAAGTGTATATACCGTTCTCAGTTTTCTTAAGTTTAGCTCCTACACCTGTATTTGATCTATGAACTTCATCTGATATGCATATTATATTGCTTCTATTCGAAAGGAGCCCTGTACTCTCGCAGAATTTCTGAATTGTTGTTATATATACACCACCACTTTCTTGACTGGTTAATGTATCCTGTAAATCCTGTCGACTTTCAATGCTTCTAACATTATTATCATGAAAATATTTTTTTGCAGTGACAAATAATTTTGATGCTTGTGAGTCTAGATCCTCTCTATCAGTAATTAATATGATAGTAGGGTTTTGAAAGACATTTTTTTCTCTCAGCATCAATTGACGAGTAAGAAATAACATTGAATAAGTTTTCCCACTGCCTGTTGCTCCAAAATAAATACCACCTTTGCCATCGCCTTCAGGTTTTTTATGCATTTTTATGCTTTTAAGCATTTTCATGGATGCAAAATATTGAGGATATCTACAAATAATCGCTTCTTCTTTTTTACTGTCATCAGGAAAGAAAATAAAATCTCTTAAAATCGATAATAATCGATCTTTAGCAAAAACACCATGCATTAGAGTATATAAAGAGTTTATCCCATTTGAAACCTTATCTTCTTCATTTATTTTGTTCCAAGAATAGTAAAACTGATAAGGTGTAAAAATAGTACCAAGTTTTGTGTTTGCACCATCGCTAATGATTGAAATTGTACAATATTTCAATAAGTTAGGGATATCTCTTGAATATCTTACATGTATTTGCTTCCATGCATCATGAATAGTTTTGTCCTCTTCAATAGCAGTTTTGAACTCAAAAATAACAATAGGAATACCATTGATAAAAACCAGTAAGTCAGGTCTACGATTATGTAAATCTTCAACAGTGTACTGATTTATAATCTTGTAAATATTATTGTTATGATCTTTATCAAAATCGATGTAATCGATATGAAGTGCAGTTTTAGATACGTCATCTCTGACTAAATCATACCCCTCAGTTATCATCTTATAAGTAGCACGATTACCATCGTACAAAGGGAAGGATGAAATATTTTCAAATAGACTGATTGCTCTTTCAATCTCATTGTCAGTAATATCAGTATATCTGCATTTTAAATAAGTCTTAAGATCATTATAAAGTAGGACATCCTTAAAATGTCTATGGATTGATTCACCAAGAAGATATTCATAACCTAATTGCTCGAATAATTCTATAAAAGCATATTCTAGCTCATCTTCAGAAAATTTACCTTTTTCAAGCACAGAATCCATTTGGATACCTCCTATAATCTTGCTTCTTCTATTGATCCCTTAATTAAAATTGGGGAAATATTTCTGATTAAAAATTTGAATTTTTCATTAGTTTGTTTGCGTAGTCTATATGCTGTGAAAATATTTACTATAGATTCTTGAATACTAATTCTAGGAATAGGTATCTTAACTCTAACTAAGTCATTCCATGTAAAGGTTTCTCTTGCTGATCCCCATGAATGAAATCTTGCATATCTATCGAATTCAGTTCGATTAAAAAACATAACCAAAAACTCTGGTAATAAATATCTCTCGTCGCATTCGATTACTTCGTTTACAGAAGTTACTACTATAGGTTCATTTGTATTATTTAAGGCATTACAAAACACCTTTTCGTTGTGTGTTGTTTGAACGAAGGAAATTTGTCTTGGTTTCACTACTTTATAATTGTTAAGATTTTCTTTATTGACTTTTGAAGTAGGCTCACGAAATTCTTTTGTCGTACTAACTCCCATGACATTTTTTGATCCTTCTCTACCATTTCTCACATCAATCCTATGTACAAATGGTTCGATTGTTCTTAAAGGTATATTTTTTCTTAAGTCTTCTATGCATGCATCACAAACAAGCTTGAGATCTTCCAATCCTGCTTCATAGGCCATTTGATTTTTGAGTAAAGCATTATATATATCAACATATTTTTGCTGAACACTTATTTCTGGGAATTCATACTCCATCGAACATAAAGCATCCCATGAAAATACTTCAGTTGAACTTCCCCATGATCTATAGGTGGCTTCTCTGTCCCATTCTAAACGAATGAAGTGCATGTAAAGATAACTAGGAAGCACCTTGTTTGATGCTTCATCCTTTATTCTAAAGGCAATATTATTCCAGCTAATTATAAACGATTTTTTTGTATCATTATATCCTAAACCAATCTTCTTTCCATGGGTTCTAGGGTTATAAATAAATTCATTTGGATGAACAATCTTAAACTTACTTAGATCTATTTGATCAACATTAGCTTTAGTAGAGATAATTTCTTTAGATATAGTCATACCCTTAACATCGACAATGCCAAAACTTAAATTCGTGTTCCTTTCATCTGTTTTTTCTACTAATTCACCTAATTTATACTTATTTAATGCCATATCCTATACCTTCAAATGCATCCTCAAGCAATTTTTGAGATTTCTTTTCTTGTTCTAGAATCTCTTTCATTTCTTTTTGAATTCTTTTCATCTCTTGCTCAAAATCAATCTCTAAATCATGGTCTATGAATTCGATATATTCACTTGGTATTAAACTGTAATTTTTTTCTTGAATTTGACTTAAATAAACGGAACTATAAAGTTCTGGTACGTTGTATTTTTTTGGATTAGCACAATCAACAGATTGCCAGTCTCGATAAATTCTAACAACATTTTGAATTTGCTTTGTCGATAAAATTGTCTTTTTCTTTTTCTTTCCTTTATCTATTGTATATTCTTCAATGTTTTCATTCCATGTTCTTAGATCAATAAATAAAACTTCATTAGTTCGATTACGTAATTGTCTGCCATTCAATGTCCTTGCTTTTTTGTTATTGTTTAAAATCCATAATGTAACTGATATATCAGTAGTATAGAACATATCTCTTGGTAGGACAATTATGGCCTCAATTTTATCATTATCAAGTATTTTTTTACGGATAAGATATTGATCCTGTCCACTGTCATCATCATCTTCATCTCCACTTGAACCTGCATTTAGTGCTCCATTTGCAAGCAAGAACCCTGCAATTCCTTTTTCTACATCAAGTTTTGAGAGCATATGTAAAATCCATGCATAATTTGCGTTTGATTTCGGAGGTATAGCTGGTTTGTATTGATAAAATCTTGCATCATCCAAAAGCTCATCTTCACCTCTCCAATTTTTAAGGTTAAATGGTGGATTAGCCATAATGTATTGAGCTATCAAATCCTGATGCTGATCTTCAGTAAATGTTGAAGCATTCTTTTGTCCTAGGTTATGTGCAATACCCCTAATAGCTAAGTTCATTTTAGCCAGTCTCCATGTTTCTGGAGTTTTCTCTTGACCAACGATTGAGACTTTTTTCCTATTTCCTTTATGATTATCTACAAACTTCATTGATTGTACAAACATGCCACCAGAGCCGCAACATGGATCATAAACAATTCCATCAAAAGGCTCTATAAGTTCAGCAATTAACTGGACCACACATGCAGGTGTATAAAATTCTCCATCTTCTTTGCTAGCAGATGCAGCAAAGTTCTGAAGAAAGTATTCATATACTCTACCAATTAAATCTTCTTCATGGAATCTTTTTTCATTAATTTTATTGATCTCATCAATTAAAGATTTCATAGCATTTTTATCAGCACCAAGTGAAGTATATACATTTTGTGGAAGTGTTCCTTTTAAAGGTGGATTTTTGTCTTCAATATCTTTCATAGCCTTATCCAAGATAACCGCTATATCATTCGCACCTGCATTTTTAACAATATGACTCCATCTGCAATGTTCTTCTAAATAATACACATTTTGCGAATTATAAAAGGACACCTTTTCTAAAAATACAGGAATATTTCCGTGTTCTGCAATAATCTCTTGTCTTCTTTTATCAAACTTGTCACTTGCAAACTTCAAAAAAGCAAGTCCAATAATAGAATCTCTATTCTTCTCAAAACTACCAAAACCACGAAGAGCGACTCGGCAATTCCATAGTACCTGCTCCAAAGTTGCTTCTTTCTGTTTTTTTACTGCTTTTGCCATAGTCTATTCCTCCATCTCAATTTGATTATTTCTGCATAACTCTACTATTTTTCTTTTTACCTTTATTGTTGGGGCATGAACTCCTTTTTCCCATCTTGATACAGTTGTAAAAGAAACACCTAATATTTTAGCAAACTCTGTTTGTGATAATATAAGTTTTTCTCGTAATCTCTTTATTAAATATGCGTAATTCATAATACTCCCTCGATTTGGACACCATATGCACTATTTTAGCACAATTTTATCAAATTAGATAGTTTATAATTTATCCAATCCTACGTTGTAATCATTTTTTATCAATTAATGTTCATATTTTTACAATCGTGTAGATTGTTAGGTAATCGTTAAATAGTTAAGCAACACTAAAATACTCGACCTCTAAAAACCCCGATTTCAATTCAAATTAGAGTTCTGGAAATTGGCAGATAGGAAAAATTACCCCTTTCTGATAAGAAAAAAGCCTAATACAAATTGTATTAGACTAATGCTTCTTATATGGAGCAGAAATCAAGCTCTAAACCACATGAAAGCTGCTATTTAGACTCATTTTGCTACTGATTAGATATGTTCAGATTTATTAATCAATTGAACCAAATATTCATCCTCGGTTATTGTTTTGATAACTTCGGCATTTTCGTTTAATATTGTCACCGTACCGTCATCATTTTCGATTCTCTTCGCATACCACAAGTGCTTCTTTAATTGATTTAATTGGTGTGGTGTCAAGTTTGGATGATAACGAACATCTCTTTCTTCTTTTCTTAAAAGTTCCCAAGGAACAAATGAGGATGGTGAAACTTTATATTTATCTTGTAACATAATGTTCGATATGATTTTGATATTGGATTTTTGTTTCATACTAATCACCTTTTAATGTCTAAACCAAAACATAATTGGTTGATTTCACAAGATTTTCTAACTGAATACTGTTGCTCTGGGGTTTTGTGTCCTTGCGACATTTTGCTATAGCCACTCACATGCAAAACAATATCTCGATTAATTTTAGCTTCTACAAAAATATCGTCGCCAAACAAATCATGTCCCAATAATGGCACATTAATAATACCTAAAGTTTTATGTGCATCTTGATCTAACCCTTCACAAATGATTACTTTTGCGTTTTTTCCACGATGGTCAACGCACGTAAATGTTTCAGACTTCACTGCATTCATATTAGAGGCTATAGGCAGATTTCGTTCAAAGAGTGGGTAATAAGAATCATCTGATAATTGAACTAAGATATCTTTTGTTAAGACCGGTAACCATGCCATTTCAGAGATGATGGCTGCACCTTGTGCAATCAGTAATTCAGGGTTTTCTACTGTAACAACACGGTGTCCAAATTTATTTGTGACGGCTTTTTGAATGGCTGGAATATTACATGTACCACCAATCAGTAATACACTAGAAATATCTATGTCTTTGATGCCAGCTTGTTTTAAGGCTTCATCAATTTTGTTTAGAGCATCTGTCACCGTACTTTCAATGATTTTGGTGAAGTCATCTCTATGAATGATGATATCAATATTTTCATTTTCCATAACTCTTTCCAAAATGAACTCCGACTGCATATCGGTTGATAACTGAATTTTACATTTTTCAGCAATCGATAACAATCGGCCCCAGCGTTGTATGCGTATTTTTTCTAAGTATTCAGGATTGTACTTTTTACCTTTTTGATCGATAAATTTGCTCCAGACATAACGAGCTAAATCTTCATCAAATTTGTCTCCTGCTCTGTTTGTAAGTTCTGAGGTTCCTTTTTCTGATATTTTGCCATTTTCAATTTGTACAACGGTTATATCAAGTGTTCCTCCACCCCAGTCAAATGTGAGTAAGTACTGACTGTTTAAGTGGTCCAATTCTTGCACAACATTTGTGTGGTTTTTATGACACTTATTAAAATAATAGGCAACAATCGCGGCAAACGGTTCATGAATAAAAGTTGTAATTTCAATTCCAGCTTCATGGGCACTACGTCTAAGCTCTTCTCGAGATTTGCCGCTAAAATTAACTGGTATGGTAAAAACAGCACGATTTAAATCGATATCAAGAATATTTGCTTTATATTTTTGAATTGAATCTTCTTTAAGCTTATTAATAATTTGACCTGCAACCTTGTGTGGCTGAACGCGTTCACCAAAGATATTAATCGATTCAGAATTGGCCAACTTGAGCTTAACCGATCGTTCAAAGTGATGTCCATCTACACCTGATAATTGATACATTTTTTCTCTAGCCATATCACCAACAACAACATCATTATCGTGATACCATACTGTAGAGGATGTTGGGACGGGAGTATTATCTATGTAATTAAAATAAGTAAACTCTCTTTTGTCTTTATCAAATGCGACAAGCAGCGAGTTTGTTGTTCCAAAGTCTATACCTATCTTTGCCATAAGGGGCTCCTTTAGTTTTTCTTACTTAATATATTGTCAATTCGACCAAGTCTTCGAATAATCATAGCTTTCGTTTCATCATTTAGAGGTTCAATGATGTCACGAACACCTAAAATTTCTAAATCTAAATCTTTTTTAATTTGAGATAATACGTTCTCCCTGAATGATTCGTATTGTTTCTCAAACTTATTGATTTCAAATTCAAGTCTATTGTTCACCTTACTAATTTCTACATTAAGTGATTCGTTCTGTTTCCTGCATAATGCATTTTCAGCATTCAAACTGCGGTTGGTTGTTTCTAATTCTATAACTTTCATTTTTAAAGTTGTAACCATCTTATTAAGATTAACAACTGATTCTGTCAACTCTTCTTTATCACTAATAAGTAGTTCAGTGATATTTTGGTCAGCTACATATAAATGAACTTGTTTAGAAAGTTCTTGCTTAAAATTTTTGCTATTTAACGCTTTAAGTACAGTATCTCCAATGTACTTAAACTGATCATTGGCTGTCAAACCAGCAAAGAATTCAGCTAAAGTTCGGTCAATTCGCCAATAAAGTTCATTTTTCTTGGTAATAGTGTCTAAGTGATTAAAGAGCATGCTGTAGATATAACATATAATGGCACTATATCTAAAACTTTGATCTTTTTGCTTAGCAGGGCTAATAAAATCAAGATTTTTGGCAAACCTCATTTTATTAAAGGTATCCTCATAAAAAGATTTTAACCCTCCGTTAGTAGTAAAAAAAGATTGATTCTCTTCATGAATGTATTCACTTTTAATCTCATCCAATATGGTCACTACAGCATCTAAAATGTAAGCTCGAATTAAGTCATGTGCCGTTATGTCATTAGTTTTAATATCTTTTAAAGCAGTATAGAGTTTTAATAGAATGTTAATTTTATGCAATCTAAATCGATTATCAATCACGTCTAAAACAGCTTTCAAAGCGTGGATTGAAAGACTCTTATTTTTGATGTTGTCCACAATCAATTTTTCGATATTAGTTGGTGCTTTTGAATCATTTAAAATTGCTAGAGCTAATTCTTTCCCTTGAATTTCATCGATTAAATTGGATACATCTACTTCTTTTTTATTATTTTTTTTCTGACTCACTTCTTTAGCCTCCTTGTATTTCATTCATGTTATTTTTGCATAATTCACGTAGAGTATCACTTGTAAAGGCTTCAATAATTCCAGATGCATTCTTAGAATTTTCAATCAATTGAAAATATCTATATAGTATGAATAATGTTCGATCCTTAGCGTTGATGTCTTGAGTATCTAAGTAATAGTCCTTGTTATGGACATAGGCTTTGACTTCATCATTATTTCTTTGCATGAAGTTAAGCATGGTTCGAATTTGAATCTCTAATTCATTTTCGATAAATAACTGTTCTTGCCCTGATTCCTGTAGCCTGATTTGTGGATTCTTAAAGTGAAAAAAATCAATAAGTATCTTAAAGATATCCTCTTCAAACGACAAGTGTTCTAAACGGTCAATCCAATTCATCTTTAACGCTATTACTTTCAGAATTGTTTTCGCTAATGTATTTATCGTTTCGAAAGATTGAAGTCTCGAATACGCATCCATATAACGATTCACTTTATCTGTACCATTCGCATTACATGCAATGAAATAGTTATAAAAAGCTTCAATATATTTTTTTTCAGCATGATTAAGTTCATCCGTATTTATCATTCGAATCGGTGTATTGTTAAAAGTGGCTTGATTCCACAGTTTGATAGTGTCATGGACGATTGGATTTTTAATCGAGTCTATGTTGTACTTAATGATTCTTAACGAAAAATCTCCAACCGATAAAATTACTTCACTATTATGAGATAATCTAGTTCTAATTATTTCTGTTAGATTGTAGGTATCACTTGAGGTTTCTTGAACTAGTTTATCTATAAGCACAATCTGTTTACTGCCATACATAAGAACTAAAACTTCATCGACATGATCGATATAATAATCCCCAGATTGACTGGGTATTTTTCCATTAACAATAGTGACAGGTTTAACCACATTATGCACATTTTTAATATGATTATAAAGTTTTAATGCATCGTCGAATACCAGTTTACAATATACACAATCCAACTTTGGTTCAACTATCTTTATGCCTATTTTTAGAGGCTTCATGGAATCGTATCTATTTTGAATAATTTCGTTATCTTTTAATGTGTAGTTTATATAACCCATTGTCTCACTTCTTCCTATTATGTTAAATGTATTACATTTTGTAACATTTTACTACGATGTTTTTTCGATCTCTTTTCATAAACTGTTAGTACGAACGCTACTCAATTGTATTATTCGCTATTGGAATATTGATAGAATAAGATTAATTTTAATTATCTGTCTTTTAATTCTTCAACTTTATAATTAAACTCAAATGCAGATATATCTTCGACTCTTATAACAAATATTTCATTAATAATAATCGTTGAAGATGCTTCTGTGTGTATTGTAATTTTATAAACCTCTATTTCATTTTCATTAATGAGTTCATATTTACTTGTGACATTATTAAGAAAATAAACTTGTTGCATTCCTATCGACTCAATTGAAAAAATCTTTTCCCATTCTGCATCAATATTGCTAATTATATTCCCATTTTTTGATGGCTGAAGTTGAATCGCATTCTTTTTCTCGTTATAAAAATAAACAGGCTTAGAACTAGAGAATGAAGATGTACCAAATATTATTTTACCATTGGTCGAACTCCACATACTATTATCGTAATGAACAACTGCAAATACTTCATTATTCGTTTCCGAGCTGTTGCATGCAAACAATATCATTGAGAATAATATAAATAAGAACATGCTAATATATTTTTCATAACATAATATCTCCTATACTTATTAAAAATTTTTTATTCCAAATTTGATCTTATCGCTGTATTTAAATTTTTATAGACTTGCTATTTAAATTGTTCTTTGTGTCTATTATCCTAGTTTTTAAAGATGTTTGGCTGCTAATCTTCAACCTATTTAAGAATCTAGTCCAACAAAGTCAATAAAATCAATCTTTCCAAAATTGTCATATCCCTTGATGAAAACATCGTGCTTTTGAGTGATGACTTTAAGAGATTTTATCTTAATTGCTTCATCAAACTTTATGTTCTTAATACCATAGATAAACTCTTGATTTATATTGGGTTCACAAAAGAGAACCTCAATATTAATACTTATCAACTGATTTGCTATTTCAATGCTAGGTGAATGTCTTAAATCATCAGAGTTCGGTTTATAAGTAGCACCAAAAAGGATAACTTTTTTTGGTGCTTGACTCATTATTTTTTCAACGACATAGTCTGTTTTATGGTTGTTCATGTTTCTTGAAAATATGATTGGCTCGAAGCTCGATTTCTCAATAATGAATAACGTATCAACGGGTAAGCAATGACCACCAACGCCAACGCCAGGATTCAACACTTTCGCTCTTGGGTGTTGATTAATTAGACCAATAAGTTCAAACACATTCATTCGATGTTGGTCACAATAAATCGATAATGCGTTTGCAAAAGCAATCTCGTAATCTCTATATGCATTTTGCATGATTTTGACATGCTCAGCTGTTATGTAGTTCGTATGCGTAATCTTACCTTTGGTGAGTTTGCTATATATCAACTCAGTACGCTTAAAGGCACGCTCATTAATACTTCCAATTACTCTCGGATTGGTTGACAATTCATAAAAAACATTGCCGGGTTGTATCGTTTCAGGACAGTATGCATAATCGAAATCATTGATATTTATTTGAGAAATCTCAGAAAGATACGCATGAAAAACCTCATTTGAATATGGTGGGACAGTGGACTCTAAAATAACCAAATCACCTTTTGACAAAAACTTCCCAATGTCTTGAAGTGCTCTATTTACATAACTAACATCGGCTTTATTATTTTGATCTACTGGTGTCTGAACTGTAACAATATATGTACTTGATTTAACCAATTTAGTCGATATGGATAAATTTGATTTTACTGCATGATATCTTTCATATAGTTCAGGTTCTTGTATGTTGAAATTACCAGTTTCTATATCCTGTATTCTCTGACTATCGATATCATAACCATGAATGTGAAAACCAGCTTCCGCTAATTTTATCGCTACTGGGAACCCAATATAACCCAAACCTATGATTGTTATATTCATCTTCGATACTCCTCTTTTATCCATTCAACTATTCTTTCTGATGCAAATCCATCGCCATACACTAGATTATTTGGTTTTTCTACTAGAGGTATTTCTAGCAGATCATTAATCGTAATAAATAAATGTTTATCCGTTATTGAGACTTGTTTGATACACTTACTCAAAAATAGTCTTTCGATTTTATCACGTATGATGACGACTTTTTTATTTAAATAGGTCGCCTCTTCCTGTACACCTCCACTGTCCGTAATAATCATTTCAGATGATGATAATACAGTATAAAATTTCTCAGAAACCAATGGTTCTTCAATCCTAATATTAGGTATATTAGATAATAATTGATAAGCTTTTCTTTGAATCTCAGGGTTAAAGTGTATAGGATAAACGAATGTAACATCTGAGCGTTTTTTTGCATACTCAGCTAACCTATAGAAAAAGTCATGTAAATGTGGCCAGTTCTCTCTTCTATGGATTGTAATCAAAACACTTTTCGGAACTGTGTTAACATTTTGATTACTCATATGGTTAATGAGATAATCTATACCTGTGTTTCCGACAATCTTTATTTTATTGTTATCAATACCTTCAAGTTCGAGATTGGTCTGTTCTTGCTTTGTAGGTACAAAATTCATTCTTGCAATGTGACTCATCATGGTTCTTAGACCTTCTTCGGGGAATGGATTCATAAAATCATTTGTTCTTAAACCCGATTCAATGTAAAGATAATCTATTTTGCTCAAGTAGGCATATAACATACCTACATAAGCTGAAATTGTATCACCTTGGCTAATAATAAAGTCGAAATTTTCATCGTTAATGAGTGAATTTATTGCCGATAAGTAATCTGTTGTTTGAGATACAAGGTCTGGGTATTTTTTTGGAACTAACCGATAATCGATTTTGATATGATTATCTGAAAATAAAGTTTGAACTGCATCAAAGTGTTGTTCTGTCGAAAGAATCTTTAGTGGAATTTCTTCACTAAAGCACTTTTGAATTAATGGTATTAATTTGATTGCTTCAGGCCTAGTACCTAAGACGACAAGTCCTAACATGTTATTTCCTCATAAAGACGCTTTCTTTCTAATTCAGACAAGAACTGTATAGAAAAATCGATAGCTAATTTTGATGCTTCCTTATACTCATCCAAGTGATCGATCCAATAAGCAATTTTTTTAACCGCTTCATTGACGGTATCGTAGGGAGCAATAAACTGCTGTTTATATAAGTGACTAAAACAATCTATATTGTCTTTGATAACTGCTGGCATTCCTGAAGCTAAACCTTCATACACAACACGTCCAAAAGTTTCCCATCGAGAGGGTAAAACCAATAGATCTGCTTTATGCATTTCTTCTGCTACTAAATCTAAAGGTAAGCCTTGAATAACATCAACATATGGTGACATTTCAGTTGAATCAATACATGAAATAAGTTCTTCATAAAGATGTTGAACTTCAACTTTGCCTATGATCGATAAAACTACATTATGTCCTAACGACCTCAATGTCTTTAAAATCTTAATGGATTCGAGTACATTCTTTTGAGGTTTGATTGACGATACTGTGATTAATTTTATAGGGAAATGAAACCCAAGTCGCTGCTCATTTAAGAAAACATTGTCTATTCCCCTAGGTATTACTTTAATCTTACTTTCATCAACTTGATAGAATTGTAACAAATCTTCTTTTTCACTTAAACTTGGTGTTATAATCTTTCCCACAAGTCCTAAAACTCTTTTTTCTGCATCAAAATAAGCATCGCTAACGACTTCATTTGAACGTTTATATGAAGGTGTTAAATACATGGGGAAAATGATCGTTTTAGCTAAAATGTCCTTGGATAAAATCTCAAAACCAAAGAGTTTGCTGATGTGAACGATGATGATTTTTTCGTAAGAATATAAATCATGATTATCATTCAAGTACTGCATATTCCATTCTATATTTTTAATGCGTCTTTCGAATTTGTTGAGACTTCGAAATTTAATAGGATGAAAGTATGTTTTTAATTGTGGATGTTGATAATAATCTTTCACAGGTGTTCTATATAAAATTAAGTCCAATTGATAGTCGTCGATTAAAGTATCAATAAGTGTTTTAAGTACAGTTCCACCACCACCTGTAGGATCGTTATATAGTTTCGCTGCTATAATGAGTATTTTTTTCATCCCGCCACCACAAATTCAAATATCGGTTGAATACATGATCAAAATCATAAATTTCTAAAGCTTGTTTTTCTTTTTCTATCTTTTGCTGTTCTTTGATTATGATAGATAATTCTTTAGGGTCACTACTATCCATAATCACACCACGGGTGTCATCAATTATTTCTTCAAACGCACCACATCTTGTTACGATGACTCGTGTTCTTGCAGTAATTGCTTCTAGTAAGGTTCTTCCCATTCCCTCCGTATGGATATATGTTAATCCATCTAGATTGGTCACAGTGTCTCCGCTAAATTGTATATAGAAATCTGCTGCACAAATATATTTTAAAGCAGTATCATGTGCTTGTTTTCCTAAAAAAGTCACCTGTTCCAAATGATTGTATTTATTATATAGTTCATTGAATAAAGGTCCATTTCCAATCAAATAAAGATGATATAAATGGCTATCCAATAAACTCATGGTCTGTAACAACAACTCTACTCGTTTATAAGGTTCAAATCTTGTTACTGATACTAAATTAATCCTACCTTCATGTGTAAAAAGTTCCGTTCGGATATCAAAATATTGATCATTCAGTTGTTGAATTATGGCAACATTCACGCCTCCAACCACCTTGTATAGAATATGATTTTTAATACCAAAATCAACAAGTCTTCGTTCTGTTAAGTCGCTATTGGTTATGAGGTGATTAACAACCTCATTAATTGTGTTTTTCCAAAACACTCTTCGATCGCTAGCTTTCATCGTTAAATCAAGCATTGGTGAGGATATGATGTCATTGCCACCAGTTCTATAAAATATGGTTGATTTTGGGCATGCATATCGTATTAATGACATTTCTTCAATCCAATGACCCGAATTGAAGAAAACCATTGTGTTTGGTGCATCATATTCTTTTATAAAAACACCTATGTCATCAATCCTTGCATTAATCCAAGTATTGTTTTTATAGACAATAACATTATTGTTGTTTTGATGAGTAACTACGATAAGTTCAGTGTATTCTTTAAAGTAATCCATAAAATACATACCGTGCATTTCCATACCACCGATTTCGTTAACTGATTCGATGAATAGAATCACTTTATCCTGGATTAATCCTAATTTCCTTAAAGCTTTGGAAACGCCTAAATTGCCTTCCTTGTCAGTCGCAAAAGTAGTTGAATCCATCAGTTCCTTATAATTTTTCCCCATGGCTACAGATATGCCACATCTCGATAGAAACTCGATATCATTGGGGCCATCACCAAATCCCAATAGTTCATCATGTTTGAACCCATAGTAATTTGCTATAAAATCAACTGCATTCGCTTTGGATGTCAATGGATTTTGGAGCACCAAAACTTTAATTCTACTCCAATACTCTGTATGGTATGTTGATTTGTACGAATCTACTTCTGTTCCCTCTACATCGAGTAACGAAACATTATATAGGTTTTCCGTATGACTCGATTTGACTGTTTCAACGACAAACCCTTTTTCCCTACCAAGTTTCGCCGATACTTCATCGAGTGCATAGGTTTCTGAGTTACTGTAATAAATTACATAAGGATGTGCTGATTCTTGATAATCTATTGGTTGATCATAACAAAGTTTATCATCCACAAATATTTGCGCACCGCTTAAACATATATAGAAATCAAAATCAATTCCATTAAGAATTCTTTTTGCAAGGTCATATGTTCTCATAGATGCAACACCAACCTTAATGCCTTGTTTTCTTAATCTCAAAATATCCATTTTCAATACTGGTGCTACGACATTATTTCCACTCTTGGATACCAGTGTATTACCTATGTCTAAGAGAACACATTTAATCATATGATTACTTCTCCTATATGTATGAAATCATATCCCATTTGTTTAAGCTCTTTTACAAGATCTTTAATAAACGAAGCAATTCCATACCCATTGTATTTATTTTTATTAATAAACTCAGCACTTATAGACCGATACTCATCTTTAGTCATCGAGTCTTTAAAGTTTCGCGTTAATTGATAATCCTTTTCATTAAAAGCGATATGAATCGGGTGAATATTGAACACATATAATCCATCTGATTTCATTTTTGAAATGACAAAATCAACATCTAATGGTTGTTTATTTTTCAAGTAAATGCCATCTTCAAAAAATGTATGAATCTCTGTTAGTTTATCAGTAATCTTCACAGGTTTTTGATAATTCAAATTTGTAAAGTTATTCAATGTATATTTGAAATCAAACTGATCAATGTGTTTGATTGCATCATCAGGCATAAAGTATTTATGTGCGCGAATCGATTGACCTTTATGAGGAAATTTACAAATGGTTTCGATAACGTCTTTAGTTGTTTTACCATGATCACTACCATCACAAAAATTTGGATGAAGTTCAAATGTAATCAATGGTGACGTTTCTTTAACTAGGCTTTCGCTAATGTGAGTTTGAAAAATAAGAAAAGGTATGTTTAATTGTTTAATATAATCAATTGTGATTTTCATCACAGGTTCGCTGACCCAATCTATATCCATAGTGAATAAGACTTGTTTACTCATCTTGATAGCTATGATACTGGTTCAGTTTTTCTATTGGTAAATGAATATCATTTAATAATTCCATTAGATTGGGATATAACCAAATCGGCTTTGATACAAAGTTTCTTTTAATGCCATCCAATATGGTCACGTGTTCTAAGCATCCATAGTGAGTCAAATTCAGCATAGAATCTAACATCAGTTTATTATCCTTGAATGTAACATCAATGCCAGTGCCATCTATGATACTTGAGATTTTTTTGCACATAATATCAAACTTATTATCATCTATTTGATAAATGGCATCTTTAACTGGATCATCGTATGTCATATACTGATAAAACTTCCAACGATTAATTTTGAATAAGTGGTTATTATCTTTGATATATTGTGCTAATTCTTCTAGATAATCGTAATTAACTGGTGTAATCACTGAATGAATTTTTGTTTCAAATCCTAAGTCGTTCATATCCATCATTCTTTGTTTAAACCGACTTAAATAGTTGTTATATTTTCCAGTGTTTCGGCCAATTTTCTCTAAGATTTCTTCATTAATTGTGTCCAATGTTATTGTGATTCTATCGACAATGCCCACCAATTTTTCGAGCACATCTCTATCTAATAAAATAGCATTCGTTAACAACTCGATTCTAAGTGTTGGGTGATTCAATTTAAGTTCTTTAACGTGACTCATTAAATCTAGAAATTGAGTAAGTACTACACCACCAGTAATGGTGGGTTCACCACCAGATAGTGTAATTTTTCTAGCATAAAAAACCTCTACTAAAGAGGTCAAAACTTTTTTCTTATCTTCGAGTGTAAGTTCTCTTTCTAGGGATTCTTTACTAGTATCTCTGAAACAATACCCACAGTTAAGCAAGCATCTCGGTGTTAACATATAATAAAAAGCATATGACATATCGATACCTCCCCATCCAATATTTTATAAAACTGTTACAGATGACTATTTCAAATTATAGAATACTACTTAAATTTTATCATTAACTTGATATCTATACAACGATTTTTTAGTACATCAAAATACGGTAAAATCATCTCACATAAAATACTCTCTTTCAAATGTATTTTTGATTTATTATGTTACTTATAAAGATTTATTAAAAATTCCATATAAAATATCGTCTATAGAAAAACAACCATATTAACAAACCTAGGTTTTCTATTTATCTATTAGCAATTATGTGTACATAAGAAAAGCATTCGTAAGTCTTTTTCGCTTAGGCCACTAGGATACAGTCGAACCCATTAAAGTTTTCACAACTTCTACTTCAGATAACTTATCTCTAAACCAATTTGTACTGATGATTCTGTGAATTTGCCAACCTCTACTTTCCAAATATTGTTGTCTATGGAAATCCCTTTCAACATCTTCAGGTTTGGAATGATACTGATAACCATCGCATTCTATGCCTAGAATGAATTTGTTTAAATCTTTGTCGTATAGTGCAATATCAATTAGAAATCCACCTACGTTGACTTGGTTTCTAAGTTCAATATTCGATGGTTTAATCCTAGATATTTCTTGAAATACTTCCAATTCAAATGGTGAATCAAAAGTTTGAATTTTTTCATGAAATATAGAACTTGAATCACAAATCGAGTTTAGTAAAATCTTTTTATCTTCACTTTTTTGGCTATGCACCAGTTCGACAAATTTCAAATACTGTTTTAGTCTTGTTGGTCCCGGAATATGTTCATTTACTTGTAATTCATCTGATTCAATAGATTTTACCACAATGATTTTTTTCTTTGCACGCGTAATTGCTACATTAAGACGATTTTCTCCACCAGATTGATTGAGGAGCCCAAATTGAGCTCTAACTCTACCATCTTTATTCTTAGCATACCCAATTGAAAATATGATGATATCACGTTCATCCCCTTGAACATTTTCTATATTCTTAACAAAAAGACCTTCATCGTCGCCAGTCTGTGGATTTACTCGATTAAGTTCCAAATTAATTAGTCTATTATCCGATTCTAGAAGCATGTCTTGTATAAGTTCTTTTTGTTTAATATTAAATGTGATTATACCTATCGTTTCATTGAACTTTCGTTTATTAAGTAATTGCGACACGATTTTTACAACAGATTCTGCTTCAACAGGGTTAGTGTTTTCAGAAGTCCAAAGCCCATCGCTGACCTTAACTATCTCAATCGGTTTTTTCCACTTTCCACCATTTATTTTGGAAGCGAAAAAGAGTTTTCCTTCATAGAAAGCTGCACTTGAGAATTCGATTAACTCTTCATGTTCTGATCGATAATGAAATTGAATCATTTTGCTTGTATATTTTTCTTTTGCCATTTCTAGCAAGCTTTCTTTGTCCAATGCTTCTAATTCAAGATTAGTTACATTCTCATCATCGTCTAGTTCTTCAGATTCCGCTAATCTAGCTTGAAATGTGGACGAAGGCTTTAATTGCTTAGAATCACCTGCGATAATCACTCTTTTGGCTCTATGAATTGCTGGGACAGCTCTTTCAATAAACATTTGAGAAGCTTCATCGAAAATTACATAATCAAAAAGTCCCTCTTGCATTGGGAAAGCAGTGGAAACTACCTCAGGTGTCATCAATATTACTGGAAATATAGATAATATCGGTTTACCATATCTATCAAATATTGTCTTAATCGATTTGCGTCTCTTAAGTTCTGCTTGACCAATCAATGCGTTATATTCACGATAAAGATCGTTGTTATATCTAAAAACTTGATTTAGACTTTTCTTCATGTGATTATAAACCATGTTCAGGGAGTCATTATATTTATCATTTAAACTATTCGTGACATTTTTATAGTTTGAATCGAAAGCTTGCAAATAGCTTTCAATCATAATCAACTCATTTAGTGTATGGTGATCAATGTTTAAATATTGAATAAATTGCTTAAAATCATCATCATTTACTGGGAGATTATTACACTTTTCTATGTATAAAATTTCTTCTTCAATCAAAGAACTCATTTCATTATATACTGAAATATTTATGGACGTTAAAGAAGATTTGTACAAATCAAAAACTCGATCAAAACTTCCATCTTTAAACTGAACCAAATCTGAATTTAGAAGCATTCCGAACAAACTTGAGACAGAATTATAATTTCTATTTAAATACTCATTAGCAATAACAATATCTACTTTTAACATGTCCCCATGTATTTCTTTTAAAGCCAAACGATCAATTACATCGCCGTAATTTTCAAGGTATTCCTTAAAATTTTCTTCTTCATTTGAGAGTTCGATTGGTTTTCTAAATAGCTTCTGAATGAATGTTTGATTGTAATTCGGCTCTTTCAATCTTTTAATCCTTAACGCTAACTCATTTCTATTTATATTGGGATATTGTATTGCAATATCTACTTTCTTTTTATCGAAAGACAGTTCAGCATAAAGTGGATCTGTAATCTTTAACAAAGACTTTTTGTGTAGATTAATTTTTGCATACAAATTGTTCACATAGGTTTCTAGTGCAGTATACGTGAAAATCCTTGGTTCTAAACCAGCATTAAAACAAACATCATCAAATCTGTCAATTAGCGGTTTATTAGTCTTGCTCAAATAGTAGTTATACTGTATAAATTCCTTTCGCTGATTCGCTTCTGTTTGAGTAGAAAAAAACTGAATACCTTGGAAGCCTAAGGTCTTGAATATTTCTGTGTTTTTCATACTTAAGAAGAACTCTAACTTGTCTAATGTAACACTAGAACTTAAATAGGTTAATCTTAATACTTGGTCATCAATTGACTTTTTTTTACTTACATAAAAATTGATTAGTTTTTTTAGGATAATATTTTGTTCAATACTCAAAGAATAATTTTTGTGTTTCTTAGTGAACTCAATCAGTTCATTAATGCTTTTACCTTGATAGTATTCCTTTTTATTAATCTTTTTTAGTACTCCTAAGTATTCATCAATTACGGTATCTGAGTAATGATTATAGGAATATGTTTCGTCATAATTATTCAGTGTTGATTTAGTGTCAATAATTTGTTTGAAGAAATCTTCTTTATTGCGAATATAGTCCTTTATAATCAAAGTATTCTCACGCAATTTTCCTAATCTATTATAGACAACTTCAATCGCAGCTAACTTTTCTGATACAACGAGAACCTTCTTATTTTGCAAAAGCAGATTTACAATTATATTTACAATAGTCTGTGATTTGCCTGTGCCAGGGGGCCCTTCAATAACTAAATCTTTTTCTAATGCATTTTTTACGACAATTCTCTGGCTCCAATCTAAAGGTGAGATATACTTAATCATCGACTCTTTAGGTGTCTTATCATCAAATTCATCATCGAAATTTTTATAACCGTTAAAAAAATTCTCAAGTGTTTCAGATGATTTTTTGGGGTTTTTATCGAGATAATCTAAATCATCATATATACTTCTACTCGAAATAGGGAACAATCCTAAAACGGCATAGAATTTAATATCAAACTTGTTGATATCATTAAAGTATTTTTTTTCGTATTCTGACTTTGTAAGACTTTCAATCACTTCAAAACGTTTTTGAACTTTTCTAATATTGATATTGTTCTTGTTCAAAAAATCCATTGTGTACTCAATATAATCCTCTGATTGATCAGGAATTTCAAATTCAAATCTTCTGTATTCCTTCCCATTCTCATTTAAATATGACAATAAAAAAACAGGATTAATAATCTTACCTTCGGATTGAATATCGATTTTTACCGAGTCACTGTAATCGGTTAGGCTAACACGCTGTAAAATAAGAGGACCTCTAAAGTTCTTACCATTTTGAAATTTTCCTTCTATGAAGGGAAACCCTAAATACAAATCATTTTTCCCAATGTCACGTTCTATGGCTTTTGCTTGTTTATCGAGTCTTGAAAATTGTTGTATTAGTTTTAAAGAGTCCGATTCATAATTGCTCAAAAGCTGTTTTATGAATAGTTCAATTTTTATGTCACTTTCCCTTTTATCTAAAAGTTTTTCATAATATTCAAAATCAGAATCTTTGAAAGTCGGTATTATCTCTCTTACCGTTTCCCTGTAATCTTCTTCATAATTAGTGAATATTTCCAATAATTCATCTTTGTCAATCTCTAACTTCGACAATGTTATGGATTTGGACTCAATCAATCCATTTTCCAAATCGTCAAAATGGTTAAGGTTCGTGGCAAGTTTTGTTAAGTCTATATGTCTTTTTGGTAATAGTTTAGATAGAAAAAAGGAACTATTTCTAGAGTCAATACTAACAAGTCTTTGCTTATAACTCTTATATATACTATTCAATTCAATCATTTAGTAAACCCTCCAATAAATCGATGATATTTAGTTTTGAGTCTTTAATAAATCCTTTGTTGTCTATCATATATGTGTCTCGATTATACTCAATCTCAATCATATCGCCATAATCATTATGAATGATTTTTTTGTCTACTAAATATCTAATAATTGCTTCTTTAGATAAGTTAGCTATTGTGTCAAAATTCATGGACTTCTTTTGACTACTATTGATATTGTAATTGTCTGCTGATGAAAGAGATAACTTCCATTCTTTAAGTAGCTGGTTGTATGTATTGACATTTGGAATATCAAATGAAAAATCAAACACTTTTAAATAGTTACATTCGTAAAAATTGTACAGTTGATTATTTGAATATCTTCGATCAGGTCCACCATCTTTTCGCTGATATTGCCATTTTTGATAAGATAAGGTTCTAAACTTATGTTTTCGTGATAAAATATCGGATAAAACTTGAGACTGATGTGCTGTCATGCTTATTAAGGCATCCCCATAATACATATCCATTTTTTTATCATCTATAACAAGAGCAAAATTCGGAAACAGAATTATTTGATTATGGTTATCTCTTATTAAATATCCATGATTAGATGAGATATTATATAGAGAATCATAAGAATGATTACTTTGATTCTTCATATATGTGACAAAAATGGATTTTTCAAAAACTAATTTCATTTTTTTATGATTCATAGAAGTTGTTAGTTTGTTAACTATAGTATTTATTTTGTGAATACTAATAAAAAGTTTAATAACGTAGAAAAATGGTAACAAAAGTAACAATACTTTTATCCACCAAAACACTCCTATAAAAAGAATAAATACCATTAACGTAATGATTAATCCAACGGATATTTCATATTTTTTTATTTGGTCTTTAAGACTTCCAATTCTATAATCGAATTTTTTGTAGTATGAAATTTGTGTAAATAGTCTATTAAATAAATATTCAGTATTTATCCTTAGGTATTCTCTAGAAACATTTATTTCTTCTACTTCACTATTATGAAGTTTACTTGTATTATCTATCTCCATGAATAATCCTTTCAAATCTAATATGATTGTATCATGACTAAATGGTCTTAGTATAGAACAGTCAACAAAATGCTAATTAATCTATAATAAAAAAAGATAATTTTGTAGATATTCTTTTTCTATTTATTTCTTTTAATTTTGAAATACTTTTCTAGTTTGTATTGATACAAATCCAGCAATCTTGTCATGTATTCATTATAAAAAGAGTATGACTTACTGTTATTTTCAATCAATAGATATATGTCATTTCCAATAACTTTATGATTCTTCACGGTAACTATGGATGGAATCATTTTTTTGGTTGTAGAACCATACAAAGTTACAACAAAATATTCTTTTGAAATTGGAATATTATTAGATAATACATCATATGAAATTACATCCTTCTCATAATCATAATCAGATTCTTCCAACATAATTTCTGCCTCATCAGCGGGATTTTCGCTTAATTTCATTTTAATAACTAGAAACTGTTCGAATTTATGTTTGATCGAGTGTATTCTACATGTTTCATGTATGCTCAATTTTGAAGGAGACTCATTAAAAATAGAGTCTGACTTATCATCAAGTATCATTAAGTTAGTCACTTTATCCAACAACTCATCAGTTATATACTCTGATTCTATCCAGTCAATGGCGTTTATATTTTTCGCTATAATATGACTAAGCATATTCAAATTGTTTTTTATTTCATCATCCATTTGTGCAATGATTGCTGCGTTTCTTTGAATATTCGTTAATACAAAATCGTAGTTACTTTTTAATGATTGACCAAAATATATGAAAGATTTGACATTAGATTCTATTGCAATTTGAGCAAGTTCTAAATCATTTCTAAGTTCTTCTGAAGCATGCTGAATGAATTCCCCATTAAAAGACAATATCTCCTTAAACAGTGACTTATCAGCACTGAACTTAGACAAATCAACTCGAGTATAGCTTGGAAATCTTTTTATCGATTCAATGACTAAATCTCTATTATTTCGATGTCTTTCACTGGCGTACTCTATTGCATTTGAAGATGATTTGATTGCTGCCAAAACAATATCATAGTCATCTTGCAATAGACTTCCTGCAAATCTTAACTCATACCCACGAACACTAACGAGTGGTAAAATGAAATCCCGTATTTGTTTGAGTCTCGGAGATATAAGAGATAGTAATCCTTTATCTTCAATAAACGGTAAGCATTGTGATACAAATTCTTCATTATCAAGCAATATTTCATGTGCATAATTGAACATCTGTTGATCAAATTTAATCAAATTAATCATAAAATGAGCGTCAGACGAATACTTTGTATAGTTTAAAATATATGGATTCTTTGATACAGCTTTAGAGATAAAATCTATATTATTCAATAGCTCATTACCGATCTTTTTCAAATGTGAATTAGTATACTCATCTAGTAATCCAACCATAGCTAACATCACTGAATAATCATTAGAATACTTTTCAAATATATACCCCGCATTATTTCTAAATAGGCTAGCATAATTCGAATGATCTATGTATTTTCTTATTAATTCATCGTCATCTTTAAATATTTGCCATACATCTCTTGACCGTTTTGAAGCATAATCCAAGGATAGTATGTATGGGTCTTTCTTAAATATTATAGGTAGTTTGTTGTATTCAATATAATAGCTGAATCTTTCAAATTTGCTCTCAATCAAAACTGCCAATAGGCTTTTATTGTAAAGTATTTTATCATCTATTTGTTCGATGACCCTTTCATTAACTTTAACTATAAGCTCAGAAATGAAATCTATATTTTTTTTGAATTTATCTGGTATTGAATGAAATGCATAATCCCTATATCTTACCAGGTTTTTTATAACCTCTGAATCATTTTTCAATTCATCAGAAAGATAATTATAAGTGTCATCAGTTACACCATTTTTCATTAATAGAACTGGTTTTGTGAGTATCATATCTTCATCGATTGATCCTAGATATTCAGTACCCTTTTCCAATACTTTTTTTATCAATTCAAGGTTTCTTCTAAATCTATCACTTGAAAACTTTATCGCATGACCAGATTTATTGATGGCTGCCATGACAATTTCTTCGTCATCTTTAAATGTCTCATCAACAAATTCTAACGCAAGACCATTACTCTTGACTGCCTTAATGACATATTCTCTATTTTTCTTAAAACTTTGATCTAAAAACTTTATTGCACATCCGTTGTTCTCAAGTGCAATCGTTACTAAATCTTGATCATTTTTAAATTCGTTTGATGCAAATTCAATCGCTAAACCAGATTTTTTTAACGCAAGTGTGACAATTTCTTTATTAGATTTTAGTGGTTCTAAAACATATTCTAAAGCTCTTCCAAAATTGTTCAGTGCGGCTTCAACAACGGTGATATTTGATCTTAATCTTTCTGAAACATACATTAACATGCTACCACTTTCACTCACAGCACTCATTACAACCTCAAAATCATCTTTCATGTCTTTATGCACATGATAGAATGCATTAGGATACTGCTTTATAGCAGCTAACACGATTTCTTTGTCATTTTTAAATATTGGATTTGCTAATCTAATGTCTGAACCATTTTTTCTAACTTGATCTAAAACCTGTTTTCTACTGCTTTTTGCATCCATATGTGCCCTCTTTCAGTATTTAAAATAAATTTTTGATATCAATTTATGGTTTGATTCATTAATTATTTTACCTTAAGATACATTTCATTATTGTTTCATTTTTGTACTTATTATGTGAGTAGCTAAATTATAGCGATTGTCGATTATATTTGAGTTACTTATTCATTGATTTCGTAGATTCAAATAAATTTTTCAACACATTAATTGATACTACATATAGCGCAAGAGATAGTTGTAAAAACGTGGGTAATAAAACTTTTATATACTGTCTTTTTCCATTATTAAACCGTTATTGATATTTGAATCAATTGATTGTAACTCAAACTTTTTTTTAAACAAATCTCCCATTTTCTTCCTACGATATGCTAAAAAAGCTTCGACATGATTTATATTCCCAACTGGCTCAGCCCACTTGAAATTTTTTATGTCCCATTTTGGAGAATCATTATTAATTCGCGATATGTATTGATTAGGCAAGATATTTACATCTCTATACAAGTCTTTGGCTTTAAGAAAAAGCAGATTTCTTAATTTCTCATTGCCATCCGTTGGCTTCATAAGTTCAATTGGAACATAACAGGTATTTGTCGGAGCAGTGAATAAACCGGGTAGAATGATATCAGAATCTAGTCCAAGTTCACTACCAAGTCTATTATTATTCTTCTTGTGGTCTAAAATATGTGCCAATTGATAACCAATAGGTCCTTTTTTACTAAATTGCTTTCCAAACAAAATAAAAGACCATAGATGTTTAGGATAATCATTATCATCGAGGTATATCGCATTTTCATTATCGAGATCCAAAGATTTTGTTCTTTTATTAGCAATCTCACTAGCACCTTCGTGCCTTCTAATTCCTGGAAATAAACATGTCCCTTTATCCCACATGTATGTATCAGTTATAACACCAAAATTTTCTAACATTGGTTTCCAGATTGGAAACATTTTTTCATTATCTTCTACTATTATTTTGACTATATCTGGATGGATAAATCTCGTATACTGTGTAATTACATGAGCCATTTGAAGAATGTCTTCTTCATTTGGTGTATCCCAAATACCATAATCTATTTCATTTTTATGCATCCTTGTATCCTCCTTTGTTTTCAATTACTTGTCTTAATTCATTTAATATCAACACCATTGCCCATGTGTCTTGTTTACAATACTGCAACATGTCATGGTATAGTGTATCGTATTCTCTTTGATTTTCACGTTTCAACTTAGGTAACAATGCATACCCAACTAAAGCGTCATTTCCATTAGATACATTCATGCCTTGATAGCTTAATTCGCTGAAAATAGGTAATATCTTCTTGATTGAAAAAGATCCATGTTGTCTTTTGTCATAGAAGTTGAATGTTACATCCTCTCCTAATCCTAACGATTTACTTATGGTTTTGTTGTTTTTAATAATGTCTTTTAAGTCATATGCTCTATCTATGAGTTGATTAAGTTCTTGAGCATATATTGGAAACATGTCTGCTAATCGTGATAATACCTTTTTTTCAAAGGAAGCATGATAGGCAATGATATTTCCTCCATCGTTTTTAATATGCTCAAGCAACGTTTCAATAATCTCTTTTCTTCTATCCTCGTGGTCTTTTGAAAGAAACGCCACATGATTGATTTCTTTATCACATAAGCCTGGTTCGGTTTCAATATGTAATGAAAATTGAAATACCGATTGCTCATATGGTTTTTCACCTATGTATCTAGGTAGTGGACAAGGAAATGTTTCGAAGTCTAAGTGATATAATGGATACTTTAATTGGCTTATCATCTGTCTAATCACATCTTTTTGAATATGCTGCTGTTCTGTTATAAAAGCTTTGTATTGGATGATTTGATTGGGTTTAACTAGAAAATTCTCTGGCATTTGATCAAAGCCTCTAATGCCTTGATTGATTAAATCCTGCACGCTTATTTTGTCTTCACCAAAGCCGTGGTGGTATTGATTAAATTCTGTGATTGGATATTCTATACCTATCAGTTCTCGATATTTCGATTGTATTAAAATATCACCTTTCATCAATGTCTCTTCGAGTTTAATGGCTTCTAAGTCCATGTGATTTAGTATATCAATCACATAAGCAGTATCATTTTTCATACTCTCCATGAGTTGCTCAGTGATATCCGTTAAATCTATGATTGTTATAATGTCATCCGAATATATAGGCTCACCATTATTATCATATCTTCCATCAAAAACATAGTCACTGTTTAGTACAGCCAAATAGTATTGGTGTTTTTTCTTATTATTAGAATTTTCAATAATGTACCTTTGATAAGCCAAATCATACACGTATTGACCCGCCCTATCCTTCTTATCCATCAGTTTTTCAATCTTCTTTAAGTATTGTTTGTCTTCAATCCTGCCCAATGTTGCTTTGGTTTGCCATACACCCAGTGAGTTTTTTATAAATATTGGATAGGATTCCTTATTGATTTTATAGCTGAGTTCTAAAAATTTGTTGGATGTGGTTGCTTTGGTTTCAATGATTCGAACTGTTGTTTCATCTTCTTGACGAGTATCTAGAAAAGCGAAAAAATCATATCCATCTTGTTCAATTTGATAGTATGGTTGATCAAAGGTGTCCTGTTCTTGAACAACCATACCACCAAATATGTTTTTTACTTTTCTCGCAACCAAGGCTTCTATCTTCTTTAAATAGGGAGAGAGTATATCTTTTTTAGCATCTTTTTCGTTCAACTTGTCAGTATCAATACTGATGTCATCTGCATCCTCTTCAAGAATATTCGACATCGTTTCAAGTATAATTTTTCTTCGTGACTCATTTTCGAGCTTTAATAATTCAGTAATGTCGTTAAACTCAATCTCCGAGTCAAGGGTCCTAAGTCGTTTAACAATTTCTTTTGGATAGGGTACATTTTTGATATAATGCATGAACCGAGTTTTCGATATTTTCATTGGTTCCTCCACAATTACGACTTAAGTTCATATTATCATACTTGATTACTAAAGTTGTGTTATTTTTGATACTAATTATATAAGTAAATCGTTTATTTGATAAAACCTAGTTTTTTCACTAGATAATCTTGGGTTACTATCGATTCAAATCTATCATCAAAAATATAGAACTCTAGATTTAATACTGCTTCTAGAATAGTTTTATTTAACAAATCGATATCATTCACTTCACTGATGTCTATAATGTGATTCATCATGGTTTGAATGAATTTCTCATTAAAATGACCATAAAGTCTTTCGTATTCAAAGTCATACATGAGTTTACCCAATTCGCTCTCTGCGATGATTGCTGCTAAGAGGACATCTGTATCATCATTATGTTGAGATAATAGTTTTAGTCTTTCAACCACTGTCATGAAATAGCTGCCATCTTCATCATTAGCCGCTAATACTTCTTCTATAATGACGTTTTTAACATCTAATGAAAAAATTACTGAACTAATATCGTCATATTGAGTTGAGAAAATGATATTGTCATTATGAAGGGTTTTAATCAAATTATTCTCAAACACATATCCCATTTCTTTAATGTATTCGTATAATTGTTCTTTGTTTTGTCCTTTGATAACAAATACATGAACGTGTTGAAGTCTAATCGAATAACAAAGTTGTGATAGTTCCTCGATGGTGGTTCTTTCAAATACTTGGTTCTTTTTGAATGTCATGTTGTTCCCTCCGTTTGTTTTTTACAATCGTTTCTTACTACGTTATACCCTAAGCGTGGTTAACTCATCCAAGAATCATTTATCATCTCCTATCAATGATTCCAAGGTTGTATTTTTCAATTGTTTTAATACTTGGATAATTAAATACTGTGCTTTATGCATATTGTTACATGCCAACATATTGGTTACCATATTTTGAACAAAAGGCTTTTCAAAGTTCACAAGTAGCTTAATGTTCAAATCTAAGTCCTTGAAATTGTAAGCTTTTATAGCTCTAAAGATGTCATATTCACTCGGTGTAAACTGGAGTGATCCCCTGGTTGAATTCATGAGATTCATACCTAAATAATCAAGGTTATCAGGCAAATGGGTGCATAAAGTGTAATAGGATTCTGTCGATAAGAATATCTTATATTGATTATGAGAAGACATTTCAGGGATAATAACACCACATGCTCTTGGTGATAAGATTAGGATGTCATCCTTTTTATCCCAATACTTATCCATGAACTTTTCTAATTCGATTCTTTTGAGTGAAAAGTAGGTGACATTTTTCAATCGGATAGTTTGGATGTGTTCATCTTCATATGGATGAAATGATTGTAATGCTTGATTGTCTATAAAATCACCCAAGATACATATCCTAAACAATTCGTTTGATTGGATTGTGGTAAGTATCTGAAATATCTTTATCATTCGATTGATGTCAGGTTTTGATTGTTCTAAATAATGAATATGAGATAAATCAATAAGTGGTGATAGAAACAATGTTTGATACTCTGGAGGCGCATCTTTTATTGGTATCTCTTGGCTACCTATCTTTAAAGACACTCTTGAATCACATAACAATCGATACAACTTTAAAATGTTGGGTTTCATTTCTCCTCCTAAAAAAGCTTCTCTGGTATATATAATAGTATTCGTTGATGACTTCTATGATCAAGATTCATAGGTAGTCTAATATTTCATGATTGACTTGGGAGTTATTTGAGTTCTAGTATGTCATTTTGAATAAACCAATGGATAGTATTCAACGAATAGCGATGGATGAATGATTTTTGTTACTTGACCCATCGAGTAATAATCCACATTGAAATTACGAAAAACCACAACTTTTATCTCCATATTCGATATAGTTTGAATTGCTTTTCTTGTGTGGTACATATCTCTCACAAAGAAATGCACATGATTGTCTTTTTTGATGATTGGAAACGCCTGATTAAAATATAAATACCCTTCTAACATGTTTTCAATTGAATTGAAAGCATTGAACGCATCTTTACCTATCAAGACTACAAAACACAATGCTTCTTCATCCATGGTTATCAAAGCATTGAGCATCGATTCTTCTTTATCAATCAAATCAGGTGGAAATATGATGCCTTTAAAGTCATGAACTTTAGGTGATTTGCTGACGCTAGGCATCATAATTAATGATAAATCTGTGAGATTTGAATGATTCGAAATCTCTTCTCCAAATAAATGATTTACCTTCATTTTTCTAGTGTTTAACCACTCGAGAATCTCTTTCAAACTGTACATAAATGTAACCCTCCATTTTCCAAGAAATTTTAGAAACCTACAGGTTCCCATATGTAATAGTATTTAAAATAACCTTTTATGATTGAAAAAGAGTCTTTCGATTTAAAGTTTTAAATAACGTACGTCATTTTCTAAATAAATGGTACTATGTAACACAAAATAAGCCTTTATCTTGTAGATTAAAGGCTGTATTTGATTCTTTCGATTATTCTTAATTTCTAATTCTCGACTTGGGTTTTCTTTTCAATGTATATATTTAATGATTGTATGGTTTAATCTTAATTCCACAATCCTCATAAGCTTTTTCCCACCCCATAGATCGTTTGCTTTTGTACTTATTTTTGGATAGTTTTTTATCTTCGGTTCTTAACAGAACGGCTGTAAAATTCTGCTCAATCAACTGTTTTGAATCCAAGGTATTATTAAGGTATTTTCTAACTAAATCAGTAATTGGATTACAATGATCCAATATTATAGGTTCGATAAGATTGTTGATTTCATGAACATGACCATGACGTGAAATTTGATATTTAGAGGCTGCTAAACTATCATGTGCTAAAACTGATATATATTTTGGTACTTCATATTCAGATTTCTTCCTTAATGTCTGAATAATCGAATTTTCGATAATTTTTTTAATCAAGTCATCATCATATTTTTTAAATATTGTCTTTAACTCTTCAATCACTATTTCATAAGCTAAGGCATTTTTTGTATAAATCGATTTTTTCATGATACTACCTCAATTTCTTTATTGTCGTTTGTTACTTTTTTAGATCTAATCTCAATTTTTACTTGATGAGATCCCGGATACCAACTTGCTAATGTATGCTTAAAACTGTCTGGAATGGAGACCTTTTGGAGATTATAACAATTTTGAATGAAATAAGGATTGAGTTCAGTTACACCATCAGGAATATAGAGATTTTTCAGACGTCTAGAATTATAGAATGCTTTTCTATCCACTTTAATAGTATTATTACCTTCAATCTGAGCTTTTATAACGGCGTTTTCATTTAGCGATTCATCCTGATGACCAATAACTATCGCAGCACCAAATTCATTTAATAGATATATAATTCCATGATCAACAATGGTTTTTTCAACTTCAGTAAAAATATTGATTTTTTTGCCATAAGTTCTATGTAAAACCAAAGCTAAATGATTCTCTTCAGGACCCGCGATATATATTTTGATTAACCGGTCTGATGATAATGAATTTTCACCGATAATACAATTCGAATTCATAAATACTATCGACTCCAATGTATTATTACAAGCTAATGCGAGATCTTCTACTTTTTTTACATTTTGACCTAAAATAATTAGTGGTAGATCTGTATCATATAGACACATGGATTCTAATACTTCTAATGAACTGGGTAAACTCATGTTTGTCAATTTCGAACACCCTTGAAATGCTGATTCACAGATGACTTTCACATTATCTGGTAAGGTTACTGAATGTAGACTTTGACAGTTATTCGAGAAATTTTTAGGGATAAATTCTATATTTATAGGCATGACAATAGATTCCAATAATATAGAATTGGCAAAAATGCCTTCTCCAATGTATTCCATGTGGTGTGGGAGTGTGACTTCCCTCAATAAAGTCCCTGAAAATGCATATGCATGTATTTTGCTTATTGAGAATGGGATTTCAATTTGAAACAGATTAACACACTTGTAAAATGCATATGGGGCTATTTCTTTGACTAAATATTCTTGATTCATGTATACCACTCTTTCAGGAAGTTCTAGAAATGTGTGTTTGCTTAATTGGTTACTTATTATAACAGCAGTAAAATCATTAAATAGTGCATAAATCAGTTCATTTCTTGAAAGTAACTCCACAAAACCATAATATACTGGTCTATTTTGTAAATTCCAATTATTGTTGAAGTTGCCAGTATCGAGTTGATTAAATAGTAAATATGATCTGAATGAATCATTTAGAATGTTTTTGCCCATATACTCGACGTTACCATTAATTTCAACTCGACCTAAATGATGACACCTGCTAAATGAGAAATCATCTATACATAGAATATCGCTATTCAAGGCGATATCTTCTAATTTATAACAGTTTTCGAATGCAAATTTTCCTATCCATTTTATGGTTTCTGGCAAGAGAATCTTCTTTAAATTTATGGCATTTGAGAATGCATGATTTCCGATACCAACAACTTTATACTCATCATTAATCATGGTTGGTATAACAATTAATCTACCCCAAGTACCAAAACCAATCTTCATCGAATCCACTATTTGATTGTCTATCACATATGCTGTTTTATCACCAAAAAGTCCAAAAATCACATCCATATCTTCATATATAGATTCTAGATTAGCTCTAATTGTGATGTCTTCAGTGTGGCTATTATCCTTTAAATCATTATATGAATAAACCGTGAGTTCATTACCTTCATTTAGAATGTCATCAGAGATACTATCCATATGTTTCCCAAGTACTATAACCTTGTTGTAATCATTTAGTTTAAAGGTGCTTGAAAAACCAATAACAGGCTTTCCAGCAATTTCATCAGGGATATAGATGCACTTGTTTTCTGATAAACACCGCGTAACAATAAATGCATTTTTAGTCTCATTTTCTTCAAATTTTAAATCGATGAACTTCATTATTTTTCCTCCAAAATGTCTATATACTTCTGTTTATGATTTCACTAATTATTTGAATTTATGTTCGATGTCATAAGCATCGCATATTAAAATTATTCGATCCATGGATTGAATATGATACAGTAAGACACCATTCAAGAATAAGAATAGTTTACGTTGTTCAAATTCAATGATTTGATCATCCTGTTCATCTGAACTCGGCATAAAATTGAAAGATTCATATAAAAGATAAGGGCCATACTCATACCCCATGATGTATTGATCATAGTTATCAAAGGTTATTTGATCAAAGAATTCTCTTAGTTTTGGATAAATATCTGCCACTAAATCAATACTTAGTTCATCCAGTTTTTTAATTCTTATCATTTTTTCTCCTTTATTCTAAGGCAGAATAGTATCGGTCAATACCGATGATTTTGTAACCTTTATTTTTTTGTTTTGACTCGTTTATCCAACGTGTGGCAAGCTCTAACGCAAGTGCATCGGTTGTAACATAGAATATCACTTTAATAGTTGATGATCTTATACAACTTTTATTGTTCATTTTTTCACCTTGAATGTATATAGAATTTTGTTTAATTAGTTCAAATGATTCCTCCATTTCTTCTTCATAATCAAAATTGACACAGATTTGTTGATTCAAAATTTGAGGGTTATAGACCTCTTCAGGATATAAATACTCTCTAATAATAAAATGCTTGTACATCATATTCCCTCCAATGATTAGTGACCTGAAAAATCTATAGATGTGTTTCAATCGTTAAATACCCTATGTCATTTTAATGTTTTAAGTTTGACACATAGTTATTATAAACCAAAAAAAAACGCAAGATACATCCTCGCGTCTACTTGACTTTTTTGTCTATTATGCTTCATCTGAAAATAGTGGTTTTTCTTTGTAGTATTTCAATAGCTCATTGATGCTAAAAATATCATAATCGTTACTTTCTATGTGTGCTTTTATGATTAAATCCTTAAAGGAATTGTTAAATGAATATCCAACAGAGGCGAGTAATTTCTCAGCTTCTTGTAAATTACATCTTAAGCCAATAATGATCTGTAACACCTTGTCTCTTGACGGGCGTTCATTTTTACTTATTAACTTGTTATGATAGTTCGCGTCGACATTAATGTTCTTCCAAATATCTGCATTCGTTCTTTCAGGACCAACTAATCTAAGAAATATAGTCTGAAAGTCTTCAAACTGTTTCGAGTTTTTTCTTAAATATTTATCCATGGTTTCAATAGTTATAAAGCCCAACAATTCATTCTCATGCTCTAGCTTCATTTTAGTATTAGAATGTTCTTGTTTTACAATCTTCAAATTAGTTTTTGATAGATAATGTTTAAATTTTTCTAATTGCATGTCTCATACCTCATTAAGTATATTCTATCAAATATTTAAACAAAGTGATAAATCTTCTGTTACAATACATATAAGGAGATGAATTTACCATGCAAAATAACCTAAAAGAATTAGTAGGAACGATTGTGTCGTTCTATATTCCAAATGTTTACACTGAGATATTACCTAATAAAGGAAATGAAGAGGATGAGAAAAGAGATATTCAAGGAAACCATCAAAAACTTGAAAAAAATAGTCTAGTTTTTGCACTTGATGGATGTACTTTGACAATTCAGTATATCGAAAATCACAGCCCTAATATCATCGTCATTCACCTGTGCAGTTTACAAATTGAAAGAATTGGATCACTTTTTTCTCTTACCGAACTAAAGTTTTTTGACCTATTGGGTTTTGAATTAACAAAACAGTATCAAAACTTAACTGGTCTTCGTATAGATGATTGGTGGGATAAATAATCAAAGCACCTACAAGATGAGGGCGTCAATAGCACTTCATAACCAACTTTTTTAATACATTTTCAAAATGCTATTAACAACCATTTCATAAATTGTTATAATTTAATGAATGGATAGAACCCTAATTTAATTAATTAACAAAAGACATAAAAAATGTATTACTCAAAACAGAAATTTCTCACATATCATGCCTGCTTTATTGAACTAAAACAATATCCATCCAGCAACTAATTATTCAGTTACAAGAAGTGAATCCTAAGTATATCAGCTCAACAACATTGTTCTTCGTAACTCGATTTGTACTTCTTCTGGATCTAATGTATAGTTATTTACCATTGGTATATAAACATCTACATTACCTACTTTAATTGAATGTTTTGGGTTTTTCCTTACACTATTAACATCACTCATTGTTAGACCAAATTTTTTAATGGTAAGAAACATTAAATAAAACCTAATGATGTCATAATCGTCTAGGGGACGCATATAAGATATACCGTCAGGCATACCGTTCCATACATAACCAGCAATTACAGCTGCTGTCATGTATTCTCTTATATCAGAAAAATCACTCTTTTTAAGTATAAATAGGGAATTTTCAATAGATGTAATCTCATCACTAGTTAATCCTTTGTAAGGTGTATAACCAATATAAACATTATTAAGATAACCTTTGAGCACTGATTCTACTTTGTTTATAAATCGTTTAGGGTTTGCTGATAATTCGACAAAAACATTCTTATTTGCTGCACTTCTAATATACCCTCTTTTCTTAACATTGATAATCTCTACCTCATTCGTAGATGATAATTGTTGACTATTATAATACTTACCCATCAAGTATTTTTTTGAATCCACTAGCTCTTTACTATCAGACAGTTTAATAAGTTTTCCAATTGAACACTGAAAGTAATCATAACTCGTCATTTCATTAAAAAAATATAGTTTATCCAATTGATCCTCATATCCTCTTTGATAAGATAAACAATTGTATTCTTGATAATTTTTATGTGTATGACCATGAATTTTCCAACAATTTTTTGTTTCTAGAATTCTTGTTTTTGAACTCCACCACAAATCCGATTTCTTTTTTAAGGATATACCAAACATTGGAAAATGCGTCAAAACTATAACTCTGCTACTTGATTCTAATATGGAATTTGCATAATCAATCCATTTACAATGATTATCAAGAACCTGCGAATAGGTAAAATCTTTTATCTGATTTTCTTCTGGTAAATCAATGAACTTTTTGCTCAAATCAATTAATCCTTTGCCATTATCAAAACTTGTCCATCCTGTATCACCAATAAACAGAATATCGTTAATTTTATAAGGAACTCCACTGACAAGTAATTTAAAGTAGCAATTGTTTTCAGTATGTGATTTATATAGGTCAATCATTTCATGATATGAGAACTTACCTTTGTTCCAATAATCATGATTTCCTAACACGAAAAAACCATATATTTGTTCTCGCTCCAATCGATCTACAAATGCAAAAGTCTTGCGATAATCATCATAGAAATCACCTGCCAATAAAACTAGAGATTCCTTATACTCTTCATTTAAAATTCTAATGAAGTCCGACTCATTTTCATTAGCTTTAGTAGGTTTATATTTACGATTAGAATAGTCAAAATGTAGGTCAGAAAAGATTGCAATGGTATTAAGTGTTTTTCCAAAGGTGCTAAAACTTGTAATACTATTAAAGGCTGTTTCATATATTGTCATTCGCTGTTCTACTCCTTTTATCTTGTTCATTTACCTTTTCTACATCGATGACACTAATGAATTGAAATTTATAAGAGAAGATTTAGTGCACATAAGGTACTAGATAAGACTTCTCTTATAAACTATTTAATTCATGTTTACGATGTCTCTACTATCCAGTTTCATCAGAAGCTTTTCTGTTATTCTACTACTATTTGCTTTTTCGTATTTACAGTTGTCTATATCAGCAGTAATCCCACCATTTCCGTTTTTCCCAAATCTATACTCTTTTGGTAATAATTGTCTTAGGTTTTTTATGTTATGTTCTAATGTATTATTATTAATTCCATTAACAACACAATTCATAAACTTATAATCCATTAAAAAAACATGATGACTAACCGCATTCCTTAATTCTTTAACAGCCCCTAAGTTATCATGAATTGCGTATGGATAATCAAACATTTCATTTATATCATCTTTTGAGACATTCTCTACTTGTGATAATAAGTGACCAAACTCAATTGATTGAAGAACATCAAAAATGTTCTCACCATTTAGTATCCTAGTTTTAACATTGTGGCGAGACTTTGCCCCGTTTTTCCAAAATGGTTGAACTGGTTCATTTTCATACTTGTTACTTAAATAAGCTCTTATGTATTCCTCAAGGGTTGCAAGATATATGTATATTTTATCTCGCAGTTTTTTATCGTATCTCAATAATGCTGATACTTTTACCCATTCAATATACGAATTGGAATCATTAAAATCAACACCTAAATGCGTCATTACTCTTTGATGAAATGCAACACCTTTAACTCTCAAATAAAACTCAACATCATTGATTTCTGTATCAATGTTTTGATTGAATATTAGTTTCTTTATTATTTTTTCTTTTTCCATAGTTTACTCCACGTGATTGTTAACTTCCTCGAAAAATATATGAACTGAAGATATCCTATCTTCTTCTGGTTTTTCTTTTTCTTCAATAACTCGCGGTATAATATTATTTTCTAACAGTGTTCTTTGTTCATCTCCTGACAGTGCGTTAAATTTCTTATAAATGTATGAGTTTTTACTTGGGAGTTCGACCCAAGTAAATAAGTTTAGTCCATTACGTCTAATTCTCTTAGACTCATCAATACTGATTATCACAAAATCGAAAGAGAACTTTTCATTATTTGCGTCAAAAATTCCTTTGTTTTTAGAGACTCTTACTGTAACAACAGTTGTTGAGTTTTCTACTTTTTCATTTTCATTCTTGCAATCTGAAAAAGCTTGTAGAAAGTCAGTTTTTATTTTTGTAGGGTTTGAATCACCCAACTTCGAATTCTTAGTGAGTAATATTTGATAGTCTAAATCATACTTACCATAGGTATCTTTAACAATACATCTTCTTTTTCCAGAACCAATCAATCTAATGTTAAACTTGTATTGTCCTTTTATTTTATAGTGTTTTCTAATCTCATGTACTATTTTATTAGCTCTTTGTCGAGCTTCTTTACTCTCATTATGAGTTACTATTTTTGCCTCCATATTTTCATCTCCTATCTAACTAATTATTTATATTTTCCCGTTTACCTAAAACAATCGTTATTACTATAAATATTAATCCTCACTGATATTCCATGTATGTAACCTACGGGATTCTTTTGTTCCGTCAATAGGAAAGAGATATTTATAAAGTTGATCATTTCTAGTAGAATTTTTGTCATCTTTCTCATAAACATGTGCCACCAAATTTGATATGAAATAACCAAATGATAGTGTATCCATTTCATAAACTCCAAAATGATTATTTTGGTATGATTGTGTGGGAAATCCTTTCTGCCAAAATCGGATAAACTGGTGTTCACCCAATGAAATGTGATTTACAACACCATTAGTAGACAATAATCTCATCTTTACCATTCCAGAATATGTGACTTCATTATCATAACAAAAGATTCCATTGAAAATTTTCTTTTTATGATTTTTATTAATAATTGTTCCATTGTGAAATGAATTATCAATAGTAGTCATGAAACTGGTGTTATTCAATTTAGTTTTAACCTCAATAATCCCATATACGCATTCTTTTGTTGTTAAAATAAACTCATTTTTTTTAAAAAGCAAAGGTATCCTAGTATCATACACTAGGATATCAATTTGTTTAGTTATTTCTCCATCGTTATTAATGACAAAACCAGTTCCAATACCAACGTGTGCTGGTAAAGCTCTTTTGAGTATGTCAATTAGTATCGATTCTTTATATCTACCTTCCTCATTCCAGTTTGCAGAACCGATAAAATTGCGAACTCTATTTTTTAGCCCCGATAACTCAAGTGAAATAGATTTTTGATAATCAACGTAATTTTGCATTTTTCCTCCCGTATTACATTTGTTTTTTTCGACGAGTTTACGAATATGTAGTACAATTCAATTTTATAATCTCGTGATAAACCTTCAATTCCACCAAAAAGCGAAAAGTGGTCTATTCCTGTCATAAATGATAATTCTGCTAGAATTGTCTTTTTCGAATTAGCATAGCTAATGAAGCTTAGACCATTATCATTCAATCCAAAAACACCAAATAAACCCGATTGTTTTTTTATTTTTCATTAATAAGTATAGGTTTAACATATGACATCTTATATAGATTAGAAACATTAAATCGATGATTTTGGAATAATGTTCTTTCTATAAACTTTGGGAGTAAGTCTATAATCACCATAATCCATGCTTTCTCCTCTGTAATATAGACTTTTACTTGGGTCCTTGAAAATGATTCCAAGGTTTTTTCTATATTGATTTACAAAATCTGAAAGAGATTTTATTGGTTCTGAATTCTTATCATTGATGTTCATTGTTTTCCTTCCATATATATAAAGACAATAATTCTATGATAATCAATACTACTATTAAAAAGCATACTTGTTAATAATTGCTAATTGTTGTTCACTCAAATCACTAGTTTTGTCGTTAAACTCAATATTGTCCTCTGATATTTTGCTTATGACTGGTTTGAGCCAATCAAAGTCTTCAAACTCAAATCCATATCTTAACATCAATATTTCATCTTCATCTGAAGTTCCATACTTAAGCAATTTGTACATAATCAAAGCCCTTTTATCTTTGTATTTTTCGTAAAAGATATAAAAATAAGCTGAAATGGGATCTTTTAATGAAAATCCAATGACTTTATCTAAATAATCATAAGTGTCGTATATTAGCGTATCGTAATTAAATTTTTCGATAGATTGTTTTTCAAAAGCGTTTTGATATCTAGCATTTTTGTTTGGTAAATTATGGGGACTTTGACTAAAAATAGGAGCATTATCCTTAAAATTATTAAGAAAATAATTGTAACGTATTGCTATTATTTCTTTAAATGATTTCTTCTGAATTTTCCATAAATATATTGTTAATGCTATACGTAAAATACTATTTTCATACTTGGTTAATACCTTTCTTTTTAGATGAGAAATGAAAATATCTTTTAAACACGTTTTAAGTTCATCCCTAATAACACTATTCATACTAGTTAGATTTATTTCACCATTATCTGCTATGTTATCCAATAATGATTCAATCCTAGTATCCAAATTAGAATCTTTTAGTCTATCGACTTGTGTTTTCGTTATTTCCAGTTTATCATCGAATGTGTTATTTCTAGATGCTTCCACAATATCTTGTAGATCGATATCAGTAAAATCTTCTTGAGTATCCAGTCTTGAAGTCGCTTGTATTTCAAATTGTTGATTCATTCTATTAATAAATGTATTCATATTCTTTTTTTTCACTATAATATATCCATAATCAAAATATGGTTGTTTTGTTGATCTCCCAGCACGACCAATCAAATTTTTCAAGTATAGTGTTTGTAGTCTATTAAAATTGTCAATAAAAATAGCATCAAACGGCATATTAATACCTTGTTGTAAAGTAGATGTTGCTAAACAAATCTTCGCATAATTAAATCTGATAAACTCTTCGATAATAAATCTCATTCTAAGAGGCATGGAACCGTGATGCATCACTATTCCTCTTTTCATATAACTAATCATCTGTGATTTTTTATTTTTATCATCAGCACCAATATAGTCTTTCATTTGTTGAATTAACTCTAGTGCTCGTTTATCCTGAATTGATGGGAAATGCTTAATATATTTTTTAATAAATGGATACACTCTAGTTGAATCATTAATTTGATTTTTTGAAGCATATATTAATAGTGTTTTTCCAGATTCAAACAGTTGATCAAACATATCAAAATCAATCTTTTCAATAATCTTCTTATTGTTTGGTGAGAAATATTCAAAATCAATTTCATTCCACGATACGAATATTTTTCCTACAGTATTTTGATTATATCTTGTGGCCGTAGAATGGGTTACAAAACTATGTTTTAATAGTTGAGCATTTGGATTATCCACATATGGATGAGCAAAAATCTTTTTTGCATCGGGAAATTCAGTCTTAACTCTTCTGACAAATGAGTCAAATATCATTCCCCTGATTGTATCTTCCGATATTTGTGCCTCATCAAAAAAGAATATTTCGATGTCTAACTTACCTTTATACTTGAATAATTCTATTCCTCGTTCTGGAGTAATTACATATATTTTTCTAGTTGTGTTCTTAGCATTTATAATATCTATAAACGGTAAAACTAGTACGTTATTGTCAACTCTACTTTTAATATCAATAATATATTCAGCAATAAGTGCTCTTGATGGTACTACAATTACTACATCTCTTTCACCTAAATAAATTAGTTCTTTTAGAAGATGAGATTTCCCTACACTTGCTGGTGCAGAAAAAGAAAAAACCAAACTTTCCTTAATTTTGTTATAAATATCTGCTTGTAAAATTGACAATGTCATGTTTGTCTCTGCTTTAATAACCAAAGATAGCTCATTAAGATAAAGATCTACTATGTTTCTAGGCTCACTTGTTTTATAAAATAACCCTAACAAAAACAAAAGATGTGATTCGTACTTAATGAAAATCTCGTTGTGGTTAAGTTTTATATGCGATAACGTTTCCATTTCATCATAGTCGTTAGGACCACTAGTTCTAATTTTTTCAAGTGTCTCAATTAGTATGTTTTCCGCATCCAAATTATCCTTCGATATTATCATCAATTATCACCCCTATAACATACCATTTATCAAACTTCTTAAAATAATCATAATTATCTACAGCATGTTTTAAAACCAATAATCTATTTCTAGATACTATTGAAAATGAAATTGAATAATGTTTTTTTTCTAGTATATAGTTTTCACTTGCTTTCGTACTGAAATTCTTAAGATGAATCAAGTCCATATCATCTTTTCCATCCGCAATAAATTCCTTAACTTGTTGAATTGCATCATTATAAGGATTATCAACTGAGGAATATTTAGATTCTCCAAACACAAATACATTATCATCGATAGTGTGATAGTCAAAACTTGCATTACCTGTAACTTTTTCTTTTAATAATTCAGAAATAGGTATCCTTTCGTGGCCAAACTCTCTTTCTAATGCTAACCCAGACACAATACTAACTAGATACTCACCAAATGAAGAACTAATCTCACTATTTTTAGCATCGCTAAATATTTGAACTAGTTTTTCAATGGTTTTCTTTGATGTAGCTCTATATGCCTTTTGCATAAAAATATCTAACTTATCTATCCAAAGTGTAGACTTTAATATTTCAATTAAATTTGATGCATGGCTTTCAATATTATCTACAATTATTTCGAGAACCTGTATTTTAATTCCGTCTTTTAAAAACTTATCCGAGTGATCGATTATATTCATTCCTAAGTTACCTTTCCGAATTGAGTTATAACTAAAAAAACCGATTTAAATAAAAACTGTCGGTTTGTTTATGCCACTATGTTTTCCCCTGAACATTGGTTAGATAATGATTTGTCAAAACATCATTATTAAATACCTTCTCCCACAAAGAACTTAATAAATTTGACACATTATGGCTTGATTATATCACTTTTATTTAAGAAATATATTGTTTTCTTAATTATTTCCTAAAATAATAAAAAGATTCATGTCTAAACAACACGAATCTTTCATTTTATTCGAAACTATTTCATATAAGATTCTAAATCGGGTTTGATTAGTTAATAGTTCTATAGAAAATCGTTAGCTCACATACTTCCTTTGGATTGCTTCTATGTGATCAGACTTAACTTGTTTGCTACGACCTTTGTTTTCTAATAATAATTTGTAGTAGATATCATCGGTGTTGGCTGATTTCTCTTCCAATTGTTTTAAAGACTCATAAAAGTCTCTATGATGATAGACCTCCTTTGAAGATACTTTAAGTTCAGAACTACTAGAGAATAAAACTACATTTTTATAATCAAATGGTTCATATTTTTTCAATACACTGATGTGCATCTCATTTTGTTTGATTGGATTAATTATCTCATAAGAATTGGAACGGGTATACACTTTACCACCAGGTTTATATCTATAGTCGGTTTTAATGACTTGTAACCAAGGATCTTTATTATAAGACCCAAAGATGGTGCCTTGATAATCCTTACATTCAAGCACAAAAATATACCCCTTTAAGAACAAAATCATATCAATTTCGGTAGTTGGTAATTGGATATTGTTGGTTTTTAGATATAAACTCCTGATGATTTTGGATGATGGAAATATTTTCCTTAAATTCATTTCTACAACCATTTCAAAATCATTCGATGATTGTGTTTGAAGGGTATCAAAATAATCTTCTATCTCTGACATGGTTAAATCTTCAATACTGGTTAACATCGTAAAATAATCCGTTATTGAATACTTCTTTTGCTTATGGGTTTCATAATACCCTTTTATATTATCATCTAAGAATTTACGATTATGTGTTTGAATTTGACTCTCTATGGATATATAAAACCTAAGTGCGCTGCTGTAATTGGATAGATCAAAATTGAAACCTTTTTGTCTTTGTTTGATTCTAATAGCAATCGCTTTATATTGATTCAATTTTTGTTTGGTTTTGAATCCTACATAATGGTTTATGAATGAGATTCTTAAAGCATCCGCTATTTTGAGTTGTTCAAATAAATCATAGTCGGTTTTCCATTCACTGTATATGTAATTATCAGATGCATACTGATTAGTAGCAATCCTTAAACTCGTTATCTTGGTAGACTTTTCTTGAATTGAGAAAATCAAATCTTCATATACTTTTATTTGATCTGGAAAACTCAAGTCTTTTGGATTCAGTTTATGCGTGTTAACATCATCTAAGTACTTTTTTGTTTTCTCGATTAAGGATGAAACATATGGGTTGTTTTTGAGGATATTGGTTTGTAATCCTTGAATATGTTCGATATAGCTAGCATTCTTCTCACCTTTATCGACATTCAGTGTAATATACTTAACCCTTTGTTGGGTCTTATTGAGTACTTTATCTGAAATAATGACGTGTTTGTTGTTAAGCTTGAGATTCAATCTTTGAAGGCTTATTCTATATGAAGCAATCTTGATACTTTCAAGTATATTCATGATTATCTCCTATTTAATACATCAAATCTTTTTATAACCACCCAAACATCGCTAGCGCAATCACAAATCCAGCCAAGAACTCCCACCTTATATCCATAAACTTAGGAAACTTCTTTTTAATAGATTTGAATATACCAGATGTCAATATGTGAATGAGAATGGCGGGGATACTGACGAATAATATAATGAAGATATCTTCGTTGCTGATTCTAGGGACTGGATTATAAAAGAGGTAAAAGGCAACACCTGCGATTAAAGCTTCAATCAAAGCCATATATAATAGATACAACCGATTGGGCAATGCCATACGAAGTTTGATTGGATCTATCGTTGAGTCCATAGACAAGTATTCAACGATATCTTTGGTGGATTGATAGATTTTATAGTTGAACTTGGATTCATAAGCAGCATTGAATGCTTCTACATCTGAAATGCTATCTTTAACAATGAATAACGTAACTGTGTTTAAATCCTCTATACCATAAGACTCTATTTCAGCTTGAATCCCTGTTTCAAAAGGGATGCGTTCTTTATTATTCTTTTTAATGAATAGTTGATCTTTAATAAAGATGAGTTGAGTCGTATCTGGAAAAATGTAGTTCATACCTTTGTCATCTTTTAGATACACAAAGTCTTCCGTTGTTTTTATGACTTCTATCGGTAAACCCAATTGGGTGGTTGTATGGTAAGTTCTCAGTACTTCATTAGCCATCGTGAGAAACTTGTATTTGATTTGGGTGGTTTTAAAGAAATGACTGTTTTTATATCTATACCTTTCAAATGGCATGACAAAAAAATAACTGAAAAAGCCAATCACAGCGACAACTAAAATAACTGGGGATAATATGATGATCAGTAATATATTTAAAATACGTTTCATGTTGTTCTCCTTAAGCGTATAGATTACCAAAATGGTTCGAGTTTGACATCGATGTGATGAGTAATGTCTGAAACAGTTACTGTGTTTTCTTCCATATTGAATGTATAACCCTTTTTATCTTTATGAATATAACCTTTATATGGGGTTGCTTTTACATAACAAACAGAGGTTAATGCTTCATTATTGACTTCTTTATACCAATGGTGGAACACCTATAAGAATTCTTCTCTAATCGGTAGATTGATATCATCTAATGGGTGTCCAGTAACTACCGCCTTACACCAAAAGCGGTTGTGTCCACCATCGGATATCATCACATAAGGATTGCTTTGGATTTCTTTAACATAGTTACAATTCAAATCGGTAACAATCCAAAATGAACCCTGATAGTAAAAACTATCGACAGATCTAACCGTAGGAACATTCTCCTTCGCTGTAGCAATCAATAAAATAGTATCATTTTGATACTTTTCATGAATCATTTCGATAACATTTTTTGTGGATAACATAATCTACCTCATCTCCTTAATTTGTAAACCATATGAATTTTACTTCTTTAAATCTAAATGGATTGATTTTTGTTCTAATCCTAGCATACTTGAGACTTCTTCTTTTGAAAATGACATTTCAATCATAGATTCTGGAAAAATGACTGGATTAGTAATACACCATATGTTTCTAATTTTTTTCTTCATGGATTTTGAATGCCCATGCCCATGTATGTATACTTTAACATTTGGATAATCATTGAAAATCCAGTTGGATGGAACCCCAATGTCTTTATTGTTAGAAACAGAGTACTCCTTAAATGGCGTATGTGTAATAAAGAGGATTGGGACACTTTTTTCTACTTTGTTCAGTAGTGATTTTGCGCGTTCAATATAGTTATCCTGACTGAACATTTTATCCCAATCCGCATTTGCGAAAAAGGTTCTGATGCCATCATGCTCGTCATAGACAAGTGTCATGCCAATGATGGCATAACCATCTTTATAATAGATTTCATCATTTAAGACCTTAATATTAGGAAAATGACGATTAGTGTTTTGTATTGACCTTATATAATTGCTTTTGATCTCTTTTCTTAAATCACGAGTCGGGGTGTTTTCAAGAAAGACATCGTGATTTCCTAATACACCCACACCTGAGATTCCCATATGACCAGTTAAAGCGACATTTGCACGATGGAATAAGTTGTCAACAAAGTCACCTGCTATGATATTGAACTGATTAGAAAAATTGGACTTTTCATAGTGATTAAAATCGTTAAAATGCATGTCAGACGCAATAGATAAATAGGAATCGCTATAACTACTTGGTTCAACTTCGTGTTTTTCATTCACGAAATTGGCTTTTTCAGTTTCAATATGGCGATTAAATAGGAAGAATAATCGATAAAACTCTCTTATGATATCACCGCCAAATGTAATCAAATGTTCGGATACGATTTTACTGTATGTGTTAAACCTGGATGCTTCAAACACTTGATGGATGGATGTTTCAATTTCAATAGGACTATTTTCCATCATAATGCCTCGAATCTTAGCAGCAATAACGAAATCTTTTTGATCGACCGGTCCTTTATGTCGTTTAGAGAACTTAGTCAAATCTTTAATCGTTTCATAATCAAAATAAGGTATAACATTTTTATATTTAGGCAAATTGACGATTTTTCGGAAAAAGGCTTCAAGATAATTTGGACTTTCCACATTTCCTTTAATGTAATTTGTGGATACAGTAGACTTACCTTCTGGCAATAACCCATCCTTCATCTCTAATAAAAACTTAGGTTGAGTTGTATTCGTGTCCTCTATAGATTTCTTTATGGATTCAAACTTACCAAATGGTAATTCGAGTGTGGTTTTATTACATAACAAATCACGATTAAACTCTACCCATGTATAGACGGTACTTTCCATATATGTGAGTGTCGTTTGATGGTTAAATACTTTGGATGGTAAGAGTTTTTCATCTCTAAATGTCATGATCGGTCCCATGTCATTTTGTTGTTGTAATCTACCTAATACCGATAACAATACCAACACTTCATCCTTAGTAGGTGTGTAAAAACCCGATAAAATGTCGATTTCTCTTTGATACACTTTTTTGTTTTTTGAGAGCAGTTTAATGTAATGTTTTTTTCTGTTATCAAAGTCAAATAGCAGCTCAGCAATCACTTTTTCAGCGAATGTTCGATTCGTGTCGTGTTCAAAATCAGAAAATGGTATCTTTGTATTTAGTTTGATTTCAGATCCATACACATCAAAAATGACTTGATGATTTGGATTATCAAAAATAACGAAGTTTCGTGTTCTTCGGCTGTTGATTTCCTTAAGCACTGGATTAGATTCCATGACTTTATGAATCGGATGTTCTTGATGGATAACCATTAACATATTTTGATTAATCTCTACTTGTTTATCATCATTCACTGAAAATAGTGGATGATTCCTAATGATGTTTAATGCCTGTTGAAAGTAAGGATGATTGTCATTGATCAAATGATGTAAAAGGTCATCCGACTTTATATCCATGTCATGATTCAATACGGCATATAAAAAATCGACCACTGATTGTATTTCACGCTTAATGACTTTTGATTTTTTGAGTGCATTTTCCTCAAGTGTTTTTGGATCATTGAGAAACAGTTCCAAAACATAATCTGTGTCATAAAAACAATCTCGAACCAGTTCTATTTGAATTAAGTTAATGTCTTCATGATGTGTATCATCTGTCAATATCTCATTTAGTTTCCTGATTCCAAACTTAAAAAAACGATGAACTTCAGCTTCATTAAGTACTGATGGTTGAATGTCATTCATTCATGGATCCTACCCTTTCAGATAAACGTTTGAAAATCAATGGATGGCATATAGTCTTATTTGTTTAAATTAATGAACCGTACGTATTATCTATATTTTAACAAATTTTGTCTTCTTTTATAAATTTGTTTAAAAAGATCAACTGTTTTCTAGTTGACCTTTATTTATACTAATGTATGCGTACGCGTGTTGAGTTACGTACGATGAGTTGAGTTTTAAAGTAGATCATCCTCGTCGGTGTTTTCGGACGATTGATTCGATCTAAAAGCATATACAGTGCTTCTTGTCCCAATAACTCTTTATCTACATTGACTGTGGTTATCGAAGGAATGTAGAAGTTCGAATCAACTACGTTATCAAAACCAACCACTTGAATGTCTTCTGGAATGCGTAAACCAATCTTTTTAATGGCTTGACACACATTGATAGCAATAAAATCATTCGCACAAACAATCGCTTGTGGCACCATTTGTAACGCATTGATTTTCTTGGCTAACCACGATGAATCACCAAACGGTGAATCATCCGGTAGTATAAGTTGTTGACTCAAATCCATGCGATGGGGGATATCAGCGATGGCGTCTCTTAAACCTAGAAAACGTTCATAGAAACCTTGACAGTGTTTGTGGTCTCCACAATAAATGATTCGATTTATACCACTTTGAATGAATGCTTTGGATATTTTATAGATGGGGTCTCTACTTTCCATGAGTATCGCATCAAAATTACCTTCATAGTCTTTTAAGCCATAAGCCGCGTCGATGAATGTGACTGGGATTTTCAAACTCAAGATTTTCTTCAAGAAATCATCGTCATACAATTCAATCCCGATGACGCCATCAATATTCAAATTGGTCATGTAGTTGTGCAATTGTTCAAAGGATGTATTCGAATTAATGGTATACTGAAAAAAGTCGATGTTTAAATTGGTCACGAGGTTTTCAACCCCTCTGACCAAGGAAATAAAGAAATCCAGGTTACTCAGTGGTTTACCTGCGAGTAACAATAGCTTAAGTTTTCTAACTTCGACATGTTTGACTTGATTGAATCCTTTATACCCTAGTTCTATGGCTTTGTTAATGACCCGTTCTCTGGTATTATCAGGAACGGGTTTATTGTTGATTACCTTAGAGACCGTATTTCGGGATAAACCCAGTGCATCTGCAATTTGTTGTATAGAAGCTTTATCGTTCATTTGTATCACCAACGATATTATAATACGCAAATGCACATTTGTAAAGCGGTTACATTTACGTTTGCACAATTTTTGTTTAAATGTTGACATCAAATAGGGTTGCTTATAAAATGAGAGTGAAAACGGAGGATGACCATGACAGACTCAGTAAACAAGCAGAAAAAACAAACGAAGAGTTATACACAATACGGTGTGAAACGGAACTGGCAACTATTAGCGATGCTATCAGGTGCCGTGGTGTTCACAGCGATTTTTGCGTATATACCGATGTATGGCATATTGATTGCCTTCCAAGAATATAATCCAGCGTTGGGTATTGGTGGGTCGCCATACATTGGTTTGGATAACTTCTTCCGATTCTTTGAAAGCTATCAATTTCAAAATCTAATGGTCAATACCTTCTTGGTTAGCTTCTTAGGATTCATTATTGGTTTTCCATTACCCATCATCGTCGCGTTATTATTAAATACGTTACGAAGCACCAAACTCAAAGGCATATTTCAAACCATATTCAACGCACCACATTTCATCTCCGTGGTTGTTCTCGTTGGGATGTTATTCCTATTCTTTGGTGAATATGGCATCATCAATAGCTTAGTACTTGCTTTCGGTGGAGAGCGCATATCCTTCTTCTTGGAATCCTCCTGGTTTAGACCGCTCTTCATCGGATCAGGGAACTGGCAAGAAACCGGATGGTCATCGATCATCTATTTGGCTGCACTGGCTGGGGTAGACCCACAGCTACATGAAGCCGCGAAGATCGATGGTGCGAGTCGTTTCAAAAGGATCATCCACATTGACTTCCCTGCCATATTCCCAACCATTTCAATCATTCTCATCCTATCGATTGGTAGTTTACTATCCGTGGGTTATGAAAAAGTCTTGTTGATGCAGACGGGGACAAACTTACAAACCTCAGAAATCATCTCTACGTATGTGTATAAAATCGGTTTAACTGGATTCAGTGAACCAGGATATGCAGCAGCCATTGGATTATTCAACGCATTAATCAATGTTGTCTTGCTCATCATCGCAAACTATAGCGCAAAACGCTTCTCGGAGAATAGCTTATGGTAAAACAAATCAAAAAGCGACACTCGATGGAATCTAAAGGCGATCAACTGTTTCACTATGGCGTGATTGCACTCATGACGCTGTTTGCCATCCTCATCTTATACCCACTGTGGTTTATGGTGATTGCTTCGGTATCGAATCCCGATGCCGTACTCAATGGCGAAGTCTGGTTATGGCCAGATACGATTGATTTCAGTGGGTATGCGAAGATATTCGCTGACCCTCAAATATGGACTGGTTATAAGAATACCATCTTATACACGCTGGTTGGTACCACTTTAAACATCATCTTAACCATCCCAGCAGGGTATGCGTTATCGAGACCCAACTTACCATATCGTAAGTACATCATGTGGTTCTTCATCATCACGATGTTCTTCGGTGGTGGACTCATCCCATTCTACTTCTTGATATCTAATTTAGGCATGATTGATTCCTTTTGGGTATTGATCATCCCACAAGGTTTGAGCGTTTGGAATATGTTCATGGTCAAAGCTTATTATGAATCCAACATATCAATCGAATTGATTGAAGCCGCACAAGTCGATGGGGCGAGTCAATTTAGAACCTTCTGGTCTGTGATTCTACCGATATCTAAACCCATCATCGCCGTCATGATTCTATTCTACGCGGTGGGTCGATGGAACTCATACTTTGACGCGATGGTATTCATTCGAAGTGAAGAGTTATACCCACTTCAAATCGTGTTAAGAAATATCTTGATTGTGAACGACAATGCCTCTGGCGGTATTACCGGCGAAGACATCTATGAACGTTTACGTTTAGCCAACCAAATCAAATATGGTGTCATCATTGTTTCAAGCTTACCAATCATCTTGATTTACCCATTAGTACAACGATTTTTCAAAGAAGGTTTCCTAGTTGGAAGCTTTAAATAGGAGGAAATACATTACATGAAAAAATGGTTTGGATTATTAACCATCGCTTTGGTCTCACTCGCCTTGGTCGCGTGTGGACAAAAGCCAAGTGGTCCAACAAAAACATTAGATGAACTCGGGTATAATCCCAATGGTTTACCGATTGTTCAAGAAGTGGTTGAGTATACCATCATATCGCCTAAGAATGCTCTAGCAATCAATTATAACGATATGGATATCTTCAAAAAGATGTTTGAAGATACGAATGTAAAAATCAAGTGGAACAACTTGTCAGAAGAGACCTTTTCGACCACCAAACAAATGATCATTCAAGATACGAGAAATCTACCCGATGCGATGTATCATGCAGGCTTCTCAGACAGAGATATCATTCAATATTCGGCTGCAGGTACGATCATCGCGTTAGATCAATATCTCGATAATATGCCTAACTTCAAAAAGATCTTAGAAGAAAGACCAGACATACAAAAAGTCATCACAGCCCCAGATGGTCATATCTATGCCTTACCACGTGTGGAAGAAATGGGTCTATTACAACACCCTAACATTCTATTCATCAATAAAGATTGGGTGAATCTACTCTCCAGTCAAAACCTCATTTCACTCAATGGACAAGCTTTACGTGTTTCCATTGAAGGTGGAAACTTAGAAGATACTTCAACTGAATCAAATATCCAATTAAAACCATTGGTCATTACCGTCAATGATCAAGTGGTCAATGGATTCACACTCGCACAATATGAAGCAATCCTACGTGCTATGAAGAATAACGCTTCCTTACTCACGTCTGCAAACCTCATCCCACTCACCTTCAGATTTGGTGGCTGGCAAGGGAACCAATCCGATTTATATGGTGCTTTTGGGGTACCTGAAAATATTGACCATTTAACCGTCGTCAATGACCAAGTCACTTTCACTGCAGCACTCGATAAATACAAACAAGCAACCAACTTCTTTGCAGGTTGGATTGAAGAAGGCTTAATCGAAAAAGATGTATTAACCCAAGGCGAATTTGATTTGTTAGCCAAAGGTAAAGGCTCCAACCCACGTTTAGGTTCCTTCTACTGGTGGGAAAAGGAAACTGTCATCAAACCTGAATGGCAATCTCAATATGTCGCTTTACCACCGCTCATTGGACCGGATGGTAAACAAAATATTGGGGTTTCAAATAACCAAGAAATCTCTAAGGGTAACTTCGTTGTATTCTCTAAAGCACAAAACCCTGAAATCCTTCTGACTTGGATTGACCGATTCTACGACCCTGTCATCTCAGCTCAAATCAATTATGGCCCAATTGGTATTGCTTATGAAGAAGAATTAAACCCAGATGGCTTACTCATTCAAAAACCAATCCCGGATGGCATGACTGCCGATGAACTCAGACTTAAAAACGCACCGATGGGTGTCATCTACTTATCCTACGAACAATGGGAAAATACGTTGGTGATGGAATACCGTGCCAGATTACGTTTGGCTTTACTCGATGTTTATATCAAACCCTACATCATGGAAGGTGTAAGGCAATACCCAAATGTGAGTTTTAATTTATCGGAAATGAACACCATCAATCGGTATGGTACTGACATTTATTCTTATGTATATCAGTCTACAACCGGTTGGTTACTCAATGGTGGTGTGACCGATAGTGAATGGAATGCTTACGTTAGTAAGTTAAACCAAATGAAATTAAATGACATGATCCGTGCTTATCAAAGTGCATATGACAGGTACGAATAACCTTGAAACTCTACATTAAGATTGGGAACTATTTGTTCGATTACTTGTTTCTAAGCTTACTATTATTTATCGCAGGTATCTTGGTGATACCGCTCTACGCTATGGTCGTTTCTGTGATTGCTTTTTATGAGAATGAACAATTCAAATCGATGGTTAAAGTGATTAAAGAGAATCTCAAACACATCGTTCTCTTATCCGTGATGGTTTTGTTTTTCGGTTTGATGATTTTGTTGTTACTTCAAATTCGTGAGACTGGCATTCTATTTTGGTTCAACCGATTTGTCTTAGTCATCCTAGGTTTATCCATCCTCAGTTTGGTGATGTATCCACCGATGATCTTGATAAAAATGCGTGTCACATTCAAAGAACTCATTCGAAACACCCTATACTTGATGCTCGTACAATACAAGTCAACGGCTTTGATGTTGTTGTTGAGCATCCTCATGGTTTACCTATCGATTTACGCCATATGGGCACTAATTCTCGTGGTACCGTGGCTTCAATCGATCAGTTTCATTTCAAGTAAGGCTCTACAGATTGAAAAAGATAAGAGAGAAAAAGGAGAAAAAATATGAAGAAATTACTCAGTACAATGCTTGTATTGGTGATTGCACTGGTCCTCATCGCATGTAATGGCACATCCGAAGAGAGAACAAAACCAGTCATCACTGGCTTACCACCTACGGCAGAAATTACCGAAGGTGAATCGATCAACGTTTTAGAAGGTGTCACAGCGATTGCTCATGGTAATGTGGATATCACCAATCAAATCGTGGTTACCACAGACCCATCGACAGCAACCATCGTTAATGGTGTGGTTACCCCACAAGAACCCGGTTCTTACTTGGTTACCCTCACCGCAACCGATCCTAAAGACGCCACTTTAAAAGCAACCGCTACTTTATTCTTGGATGTATTAGAAAACTTAGTTGTTACAGAAAAGAGCCGTGTGGTATATGAATTCAATTCTATCGCTGCTTCTGCTTTAAAGGGATTTGTTTCTAAGGAAGCTGGTCAAGAAGTCAATGCTTTAAGCGTATCTAATGGCGCATTGGTTTATACCCCGATTACCTCAGGTAATGGGGATGGCGATAACCAAATATTCAAATTATTAAACCTTCAAGCGGGTACAACATATACCATCAGCTTAGAAGCTAAAGCCTCCAGAACACTTACTGGTGTCGCATTTGTCATCAATGGTAAAACCCCAGGTTCATGGGACCCATATGCGGGCATGTGGGGACAAGAAGTCGGTACTGAATACCGTACTTATTCTCACACATTCGCTGTGGATGTTACCAACGAAGCCGCTGAATTGATGTTCAATGTCGGTGGTCAAGGCGCAGCCGATTATTCTGTTCACATCAGCCGTTTAACCGTGGTTGCTAACAGCAATCCACAAAGCACATCGATTGGCTTTACGGACATCACCGCTGGTGGCGATGGTTGGGTTTATGTCAATGATAAAGGCACATCTTCCGCAAGTGCTGTCGATGGCAAAGTTGTGATTGATATCACTGACCCTGTGGCTGGTATTTGGGAACAAAAACTATACCATGAACCACTACAACTTCAAGCGAACAAAGTATATAAGCTTACCTATACCATTCACGCTACCGAAGCGATTCGTTATGAATACATCGCAAGAACCCGTTCACAACAATCGGGTGGTCGTGATGAAAACTATATTTGGTCCGGACCAAACTTAGGCAAAGATGAAACCAGAGTGGTCAATCATACATTCACAACCAACGCAGTAGATATCAATGATTTTGATATGTTCTTCCAATTTGGTGGACAAGCGACTGCTGTTGTCATTACCATTTCCAATGTTGTTTTAACCCAATACGACGGTTTTTCAGAAACAGTCACACGCTTCTCTGGTCTACCTGAAGGTTTCGCAAGCTTCGAAAATGCACCTGCAGCAGCCAACCTATATGTCGATGTTGAATCGGGTAAATTGGTTTATGATGTATCCGTATTTGGTGATACCGACTGGTACAACAAAGTTTATCTAGAAAATGTCGTATTCAACGACGGTTCAAAATATAGAATTGAATTTGTTGCACACGCATCGAAGACAATCAGTGGATTCTTCGCAGTGAACCCAATGGGTCAATGGAATCCAAAAGTCACCACGATGTTTGAATTGACAACAACCCCTCAAACATTCAGTTACGAAACACCAAACCTACAATCCTTCAGTGAAAACATCGAATTATTGTTCCAATTTGGATCATTCAATACAGGCGAAGCCATCATTTATATCGATTCAATTACCATCATTGAATTAGCCTAACCCATTTGTCATAAGGGAAGTCAAGTCCACTATTTGGCTTCCCTTCATGACTACACAAGGAGTCATCATTTATGAAAAAAATGTATTTGTTATTTGTCCTAAGCGTATTATTCACGCTATCTGCTTGTACAAAATCTAAAGATAACCTCGATGTCCAAACGCCATACAGTTTCACCAATGGCGATTTTGAATCCGGGAATCTCGAGGGTTGGACCACCACAGGCGAAGCGTTCAATCCATCCTTCATCTCATTTCAAAAAAGAGATGCCAATCAACTTGAATACCGTCAACAAGGCATCTACTTTTACCATGGGGGTAAAGGTGGTTTAGGACAACTCACAGGTCAAATGATTTCTGAATCTTTTGTGCTTAAAGGCAATGGGATCATCGGTTTTCTCGTCGGGGCCGGTGAAGACCCCACATTAACGTATGTGAGCTTTATAAACGAACACGGGGAAGAACTCATTCGTGTTGGTAATGAAAACTTTAACGATACCGACCAAATGTTTCGTATGAGTGTCGATTTAAGTGATTATCTAGATGAAAAAATCCGCGTTAAAGTGGTGGATTTGGATACCTTTAATGATGGGTATAACTACATCAATGTCGATGACTTTATCGTGAACTTCCAAGGCCCATACGATGAAAGCCCCGCTGTCATTAAAGCGAACAAATACATAGCGGATAATGAATCAAAAATCAATCCAAGGTACCGATTAACTTACCACGCCATGAGTCGTTACAATTGGGCCAACGATCCCAATGGTGTCATTTGGTACAATGGCCAATTTCATCTATTTTATCAACATAACCCCTACGCATCGAACTGGGGACCCATGCATTGGGGTCACCAAGTAACGACCGATTTCATCCGATGGGAACACCTACCAGTGGCGCTCGCCCCAGACAAAACCTATGATAAAGATTTAGGTGCATTTTCTGGGTCAGCCATTGAAAAAGATGGCAAACTCTATTTGATGTATACATCGGTTTCCAATGGTTTACAACAACAGGCCATCGCTTATTCAGAAGATGGGGGGATCACTTTCCAAAAAGATCGAAACAACCCTGTCATCGGTGTATTGGATTTACCAAGTAACGCGAACAGTTCCGACTTCAGAGACCCTAAAGTATTCAAACACAACGATACGTATTATGTCATCATTGGGGGAAAAACCAATGGTGTGGGTCAATTGTTATTGTATAAAAGTATGGACTTGGTTTACTTCGAATATGTGGGTGAATTGCTCAATAACAATGACCCCAACCAACCGGGTTACCACCGTTTAACCGGTGGCATCTATGAATGTCCAGATTTCTTCATCGTAGATGGAAAACAAATCCTCATTTCATCTCCGATGAGATTACCTAAAGAGAACCATGACTATGAGAACCTACATTCCGTCGTTTACATGGAAGGTAACCTCGATTACAGTACAGGTAGATTCCATCATGAAGGCTTTTATGAACTCGATGGGGGATTTGACTTCTACGCAGCACAAACAGCCAAACACCCAGATGGCAGAACGATTATGATCGCTTGGATGCAAATGTGGGACCGCACCATGCCTACGGCAGTCGATGGTTGGGCAGGGGCGTTCACATTACCAAGAGAGTTATCATTTAAAGATGGTTCACTCTATCAAGTACCGGTGCGTGAAATCGAAAACTATCGACAAAATCCAATCCAACTTGAAAATGTCGCTTTAGTCAATGATGTACCTTTACAAATCGCAGGTGTTTCCGGTAAGACATTGGAACTTGAAGTTGAAATCGATATGGGTACGGCCAATTCCGTGGGCATTGAGTTGTTCAAGGGCACTGAAAATCGAACGCTCATAACCTATGATAAAGCCAGTCAGACGTTGGTGTTTGACCGCAGTCAATCAGGTAGACCCATTCGCGGTCAAGAACTCAACACCTCCACGCGAACCACTCAAATCGATTTAAAGAATAACACACTAAAACTACGTATTTTCTTGGATGTATCTTCAGTTGAAATTTTCATTCAGGATGGTTTAAAAACCATGACATCGGTGGTATTTCCAAACAGCGATGACATTGGGATTGCTTTTTACGCTACGGGTGGTAACGCAACCATAACCACACTCAATAAATATGACATCATTGTCAATTAAGGATGGGATCGATATGAACTATACAGTCATCAAAGCCAATGAATATATCAAACAAAACCTTGAAAAGGTGAATTCCAAACACCGTCATCGATTCCACTTGATGCCCGAAGTGGGCTGGATGAATGACCCCAATGGGTTTATCTATTATCAAGGCTATTATCACCTGTTTTACCAGTTTTATCCTTATGAAGCCAAATGGGGTCCAATGCATTGGGGCCACGCCAGATCGAAAAACTTAATCGATTGGGAACATTTACCTGTTGCGCTTGCACCAGATTTAGCACATGAAGATGGTTGTTTCTCTGGTGGTGCCACCGAATTTAATGGTAAACTGTATTTGATGTATACCTCGCATTACCATCAAGCATTTCAAAGACAAGAACAAAGTTTGGCTATATCCAATGATGGTATTCACTTTAAAAAAGGACCTGTCCCAGTGATCACCATCGAAGACTTGCCAGAGGATGCTTCAAAGATAGATTTTAGAGACCCAAACCCAGTCACGATTGGTGGGATACACTTCATCTTGATCGGTTCTTCTACGAAGGACAAACATGGTCAAATCCTCGTCTATCAAACCGATGATTTTAAAACATTCCATTATAAAAATGCCATTTTACACCCACTGTTTGGAGAGATTGCTGAATGCCCAGATTTATTCGAATTAGATGGGAAACATGTATTATTATTTTCAGCAACCAATCTAAAAGCCAATGATCACCGTTTTAAGAATGTGAATAGTTCACTCTATGCTATTGGACAATTCGATATCGAAACAGGAATGTTTCATTTTGAACACGTCGATGAAATCGATGCGGGTCACCATTATTACGCCCCGCAAACCTTGTTAAAAGATAATACCAGAGTATCTGTCGCATGGATGGAGATGTGGGGAAAACCTTACTATACAGCGCTTTCCAATCATGCCTGGGCTGGGGCGATGACACTACCGCGTACATTGTCTATCGTCAACAGTCGTTTGATTCAAACCCCGGTATGTTTAGATCAATATGTAAAAGAAATTCGAGATTTAACACATATAAGTAACGCACAAACCAGCAAATATTTCGTGTTGACTGGCCGTTTAAATACCCATTCAAAAACAAACCTTCGATTTGGTCATCATTATAATCATTTCATTTTATCCTTTGATGAGGGTTGTATCACTTTAGATACCAGTGGTACCACACTATTTCCATTGGAAGCAAGATCTCTCAGCCATCAACAAAAAGAAGTTCAATTTACGCTTGTTATGGATAATTCATCTTTAGAATTGTTCATTCATGGATTAGACAAAACCATCACAACAAGGGTCTATTTTGATGAGGCATTATTGGATATCGAAATCGACTCACAAACCATGCATAATCTTACTTTAAAGGAGTTGAGCAAATAGGTGAAGAAATTCATACTCGCCCTGGTTGGAATCTTAGGCGTCACGTTGTCTGCCTGCACAACCAACCCACCAATTGAATATGAAATAGTCAACCAAGACCATATGACACTATTTACGAAACAACAATCCGGGAATATTGGAGATGTCATGCCATTTTATCATGATGGGGTTTGGCACTTCTTCTACTTACATGATTCGGCACCAAAACCTGGTTTTCACCCTTGGTATCGATTATCTACCACAAACTTTACTGAATTCGAAGACCATGGTGAAGTCATTCCTGTCATTCATGATACCCAATCTCAAGAGCTCGCTCTAGGGACTGGGTCTGTGATAGAGAAGGATGGCACATTCTATGCATTCTATACGGCACACAATGGCCGTCTAGTTCCAAAAGAAATGTTCATGTTGTCGATTTCCACAAACAACATGCAAACCTGGACAAAACAGGCTTTGGTCATAGACCCCAGAGATTACGGCTTTGATGTCTATGATTTCAGAGACCCTCATGTCGTGTTCATCCCAGAATTAAATCAGTATTATATGTTATTTACAACACGATACTTAGGTCGTGGTGCTATTGGTTACTTGGTATCCGATGATTTACTTACTTGGACTAAAGAATCCAATGGTATCTACTTTTTAAATAACGCAACCACAGGCACTGGACAAATCGATTCTAATTTAGAATGTCCAACCTTATGGTACTTCAATGGGTATTGGTACTTAACATTTTCAGACCAGTGGCCAAGCAGACAAACCCATTACCTATACAAAAAGAATTTCTCTGACGAATGGATTAAACCATCGATGAATCGCTTTGATGGTAAAGGTTTATATGCCGGAAAAGTCGCAGCGAGCGATTCACAGATGATTTTAGGGGGTTGGGTTTCCCATGATTTCAACCGTACCAATGAATTTGGTTGGGGTGGTAATTTTATCGCCCATGAATTGAAACAAAACGCCAATGGTACCTTATATGTAGATATCATATCCACCATAGATGAAACCATCAGTCACCCACAATTGTTGGAGATTACCGATTCAAACATCTCCAATGCTACAACCAAAAAAATCACCTTTTCAAGCATCAGTCAGTATCAATACGTGACCTTCAATGATTTGGAAGGAATCACTAAAATTGAGGGCTATTTAGACATAGATTCAATTGATGGCTACTTTGGATTATTCTTTGACTATCGCGAAGGTGAAGCTTCCTATCATTATGATTTCAATGCTGATTTACAGCGAATATCCTTCTATCGAGGACACTTTACGCAACGAACGACAGATCGTTTGTATACCGTCAATACATTTTACAATACCAGCAACCAACTCAAGTTTACATTGTTATTTGAAGAAGCTTTAGACGCTGATGGGTCCATTGTTACTTTATACATGGAAGGACAAACGGCACTCACAGCACGGATGTTTAGAGTAGAACAAACCAATTTTGGTTTTTATGGTCTCAATAGCAACGTGACCATCAGCAATTTAAAGAAATATAAGTAGAGGTCTTTATGAAACACTTAGTCACCATGGGTGAATTATTGATTGACTTTATCCCTTTAGAAAAAGGACGTAAATTGAAAGAGGTCACCGGGTTTACAAAATACCCAGGTGGCGCACCAGCCAATGTGGCTGTTGCAGGTGTAAAATCGGGTATCTCGAGTTACTTCATCGGACAGGTAGGTAAAGACGCTTTCGGTGATTACCTAGTCGATTGTCTAAAAGATGAAGGGGTATCGTGTGATTACTTGTATCAATCTAGTTTAGCCAACACGGCTTTGGCTTACGTGACACTATCGGATGCTGGTGAACGGGATTTCATCTTCTATCGAGACCCTTCAGCAGATCAGTTACTTCATGCTGATCAAGTTGAAGAAAGCATTCTAAAAGATTGTGTATTTCATTTTTGTTCTGTAAGTTTATGTGATTATCCAATTAGAGATGCTCACATAAAAGCCATCGACAGTGCCAGACTTCAGGGTGGGTTCATCAGTTTTGACCCTAACCTACGATTATCACTATGGAAAGACCACAATGCGTATAGAGATGTCATACAATCTTTCATACCTAAAGCAGATCTCCTCAAAATATCGAATGATGAAATGTCATTTATCACAGGCATATCAGATGAAACATCAGCTATAAAATCCTTGTTTATTGGTCATGTAAAATATGTCATCATCACTCGAGGAAGCCAAGGTTCTACATTTTTCTTTAAATCGGGAAATCATGTCGATGTGCCTGCATTTAAAGTTCAAGTGGTAGATACCACAGGGGCTGGTGATGCATTCATTGGCACATTTTTAGCAGAGATGATTAAAAGAAACCTAGACTTTTCAACCAGTCATGTTGAGGACGCGCTTATAGTCGCTAATGCAAAAGCAGCTTTGACAACAACCAAATTTGGTGGTATGTCATCTATACCAAATAATGATGAATACCAACGATTTATCCATCAAAATAGTACGAAAAAAGACCAGTGATGGTCTTTTCTTTTTTACAAAATTGAACTTATTCGTTTGTTCCAGTTTTCATATAAACTGTAACATCTCTTTGTGGCATACTGCTAAAATCGAATAAAATATCTGAATCCGCTTCGACCCATCCAATGAAGTCTTGAGGATAAAGCGGTTCATATGGAATGACTGTATCTCCTGCCTTGAAATTGACCATGATTTGAGTGGATTCTGATATATAGAATGTTAGTTTGTATATTTTAGGTGTCCAATCCCCATATAAAGTAATATCCCTAGTTAACAGCGTAACTTGATCAGCTCTTTGAGTAAACTCTACATCAAAATACCAACCTACAAAATCATAACCTTCCTTTTCAGGTGTATAATCTGGCAAAATAAGTGATTGTGTGTGCAAAATACTTACTGGTTCAATGGTAGTGTCGCCATTTGTAACAAACTGAATCTCAAAAGACTTTTCTTCAAATACAGGAAATAACCAGGTTTCTTCCGTAAAAATAGTATTTTCGTTAACGGATAATTCTTGATTTGTTTTCCATTCTGTAAAATCATAACCAGGTAGAGTGGGTCTGTATAAAAATTCTCCCAAGGCATCTCCACGATAAATTTCAATATCTTTTGGAACAAAGTTTAATGACTCATTACTGAAATGAATGGTTATTTTTTCCTTACTTCCACTTGTGTTGTTATTACAACCACTTAGGAGTAAAACAATGAGTAATACAATTATTTTTCTCATTTATGACCTCATAATTACTTTCTGATAGCCTCTATTGGTTTCAAACGTCCAATTTTGGAAATTGGTAAAATAGTGAATACATTAACCAATACAATAGATGCTAGAAAAGCAACACCGATTGTAATAGGTTCTACAAGTAAATATGTCATGTTAGGATATGATATTTTCGACATTGACAAATTGTTGTAATAAACAAGTAGGTACATAATCAAAGTCGTACTCATAAAAATCATCAAAGATACTATGAAAGTTTCAAATATATATATTTTCATTACATCAATAACTCGAGATCCTAGTGATCTTAAAATGCCAATTTCATGTTTTTGATCCACAATAGAGTAGTGAATGAAATTCATAGTTACTAACACTGTAACAACGCCTGATATGATTCCAAATATTAAAAATGTTGTTCCCAGGTTTCGTTGAAACTGCTCGTTATCATAAATCGGTATTGAATAGAAGTGATTAACTGCAATATTATTATTTTTTCGCAGCTCATTTAGCAACACTTTATCTTTTGATAAAGAACCAGTTAACTTCAAAATCGTTAGATTATTGACAAAATCTACATGAACCATGGATTCGATATCTGTATCATTGGCGTAAATTCTGAAGTTACTAGAACCAAATGCAAATGGATCCATGATTACACCTTTAAGCGTAAATGTTTTATCGACTAAGTTTTTGGACTCCAAATCAAATACATTTAATTGTATTGGTTTTCCTATGTTGTTTGGATATTTTAATACTGTATAGGTATCTGTCATCATGTTATATTGAAGATACTCTGAAAAACTTATCTGTTCTGCAAATAGCTTATTATATAAATCTGAAGTTATGTAAATTTCATTGGCTAATACATTGACTTGACCAACTGTCAAGTTATCACCAGCTAAAGCAATCACTTGAGCATTTAATTGTACAATATCCACCACATCAAAGCCTTGAATGATGAACGTTTTATCGCTTATAATAGTTGTTTGATTTCTTTCAGCTTGAAGTCGTATCGAATGATCTATCTTCCGCAATTGATTTTCCGTTATGTAAATGGCCTCGTAAAAAGATTGATTATAGCGTTGGTAAGCAAAGAAAACTTTAGGTTCAAAGTAGTCTATCGGTGCAACACTTTTAAATGTGAAATCAACGTTCATATAGGTTAGATAGTCTGTTTTAATGATGCCTGCAATCAAATACACAGTTTGTGGACTAAAAGAATTCCTAATGTATTTACCTACAAAATCACTGTAATCAACTTGACTTGTTGAATAGGTATCAAAGTTGATACCATCATTAGATATTTCTAAGTTGCCTATCATCATGTCAATAAAATAGTCTGTAACATATCTGGATTCGTCAGTAATTTCTTGATAATCATGAAACATAAAACCTAAACTAAGAACATCTTCTGCACTGGTAATGATGTAATACCCATTAACGACTTGAATGTAATTATAATCTTCTAAGCTTCCATTATAAATAGACGGGTTCAAAGGTAGTTCCATAGATGAAGGTACAACATAAGAATCAAACCTGTTTTGAAACAATTGGATGCGTTCAACATTGTTATCACTCAATGTTTGAGCTAATGCATCCTCAGGGGAATACATCAACAAGATTTGGGAAAAAGCAATTAAAAATATACTGAGTGTGGAAATGATGAGATTGATAAACGTCTTTGCTTTTTTCTTTAGCAAATTGTGAAATCCCATTTTGAACGCATATACTGTAGGAAAAGTTAACGATTTAAATGTCAAAATGGTTTCTGAAATGTTGTTTTTTTCAGGTTTGGAGTCTAAAATAACAATGCCATCTTTTATTTCGATGATTCTATCGGCATACGTATTCGCATATTCACGGTCATGCGTAACCACAATGACTAATTGTTTCTTAGATATATCTTTGAGTAGATTCATGATAGATTCAGCTGTTTCGCTATCTAAGTTACCTGTAGGCTCATCAGCTAAAAGAATGGATGATTGTTTAATCAATGCTCTACCAATCGCAATTCTTTGTTTTTGTCCACCAGATAACTCACTTGGAAATCTATTTTCATGACCTTCCAAATCAACGTACTTTAAAACCTCTTTTATTTTTTGTGAATTATTATTTTGTTTTTGTAACAATAAGGGAAACTCCATGTTTTTATAAACAGTTTCAGTTTCAAGTAAATTGAACTCTTGAAAAATGAATCCGATATATTCATTTCGATACACATCAAAAGTGAGTGGTATGTTACCAATGGAATGTCCATGAATAAGAATATCACCATGACTTGGCTTATCTAATCCTCCAATGAGATTTAAAAGGGTCGTTTTTCCTGATCCGCTTTTTCCAAGAATAAAAACCATCCCTTTATTGGAAAAATGAAGGGTTGTTTCTTTAAGTGCATTGACGAAAACGCCCTTTCTTGACTCATATGTTTTTGAAATGTTTTTTAAAATTAACATGGTATTCCTCCATTGTGATTGAGTTAATTGTTAACTATTAATCATCCAAATCATTATCACAAACAATTGAGTTATGATTATTCTGTATCCTCATCCATGTAATAAGCTTTTTCATTAATAATCCCATACATATAATAAAACGAATAATTTGCATCTTTTGTCCATTAGAAAAAAATAATTATACTACCGAAAGAATAATATTTTAATCATTACATGGTAAGGTCAGTCGAAAAACGACTGACCTTTTAAACGTCATTGATTGTACTTAGGATGTCTTGATATAAACATCAACGTGCCTACTGGGCATACTGTTAAAATTAAATAGTGTATTCTTAGAAAGTTCTGACCATCCTATAAAGTTTTCTGGATAAGTTAGGACATATGGGACAACTTTATCACCTGCATTAAAATACACTTCAATCACGGTTGTACCTGTCAAATGGTAGGTTAACTTGTAGGATTTAGGTTCCCATTTCCCATACACAGTGATGTCTTCTACCAACTTAGTTGATGGATCTACACTTCTGGTAAAGGCAGCATCGTAATACCAACCCACAAAAGCATGCCACGGTTGACTTGTAACAAACTGTGCCTGATCAAAATTTGAAAAACTCAACATGGCGGGTTCAATGGGTTCACCACCATTGGTATTGAATGTTACAAGATACATATTTTCATTATAAACTGGATACAACCATGTATTTTTACTGAATATAGTTTGTTCAGTCACAGATTCATTTTCAAGTGTTTTCCATTCGATGAATGTATATCCAGGCATTTCAGGTTCAAACCATTGATCACCTATGGATTTTCCTTTAATGATGTCAATCGATGTTGTTGAAAAAGGTACAATCTCATTTATGAAATGTACTTGAATGTTTTCTTCTTTAGGTTTCGATTGACAACCCATCAGCACAAATACCAGTATTAATATTGCTAGTTTCTTCATTGCTATACCTCTTATCTCTCATTATTAGTCAATCAATTTTACGAATGTCACACTGAGGGCGGCATTTAAAGCCTCTGGTGCGTTGAATCTTAATAAATTAATGCCTACAACCACTTGAATACGTAATTCACCATTGGTTGTATATGCAAACTGGTTATTTAATAGCGAATCATTGTACACATACATGAGGTTTAATGGTGTTTGGTTTGTATGAGTCAATACGATATAACCTTCTTCAAATGATTCATAGTATACATATACCTCATCGTATTCACCTTCAATACTCAGTTCAAACCAATCGACGAGTAAAATGTCATCATTTGGTGAGCCGATGGTATCATATAAATCCTCAAGATGATGCATGGTAATGGAAAAATTAATCATCGAGTCACGATTGTGATTCATCTTAACGTAATAAATCCCAGCTTCTAATGAATACTTACGGTCTAACGAACCTAACAGGTGATCGAATGTTACCCATGCTTCTGGTTCAATTGGATTTCTAAACTCATCTAAGAGTTCTACATTGACTGGGTATGATACATCAAAGACATACGTCCCTCCTGTCACTTCTATTTGATAAAAATAACTTACATTGGGTAACATAAAGCCTTCTTTTGTTTGACTCAAATCCGTGACTTGATAAGCCAAATCGGGGTGTTTTGGAGGTAGTTCAATCACTTGAGATAAATCCAACGCATTCAATGAATTAAAGGTATAATACGTTTCAATCTTGACTTGACTTAACCCTACCATCAACTCTACCGATACAAGCAACCTCGTACCTAGATCAGCAAACACGATTTCGATTGTTTTATTACGGATGGTGTTATTCCATTGTCTTATGGTTTCATCATCGGTAAATAGGACATTAAATAGCTCTTTACTCGATCCACTGACCAAGTAATCCCCATTTTCAACACGATAAGTCCATGAATCCTTTAATTCAAACATCTCATCGTTGCTCACTTTATCGATGTCTTCACTAAGAATGATTAATTCTTTTTCAATATAAGTTTTGAGCTGATATTCTTGGATTGAAAACACATCTATGTTACCATCACTGTTTTCTTTCATTAAAACACCACGGTTATCGGAATATATCGTCTCGTTATAATAGGGGTCATTACGGAAAGCTTGTTTGACAAAACTGGTCGTGGTTTCGCCATTTACAGTCATGTGGATATAACTTTCTGTGGATAGGGTGTTAAATGGTTGAAGGAATTTTTCAAGCATTTGATCTAACCCTTGTTTCGCATGTATAGCGGCTTGTTTCGCATTCTCAATGGTTTCATCATTCGTCAAGACTTTACCAGATATTTCTGTGATCGTGATTAAGAACAAATCCCTCATCGCTGGGTAGGTTAAATACCCTGTAGATGATGTTTTTTTGGTGAAATTATAAGAGAATTCATCACTATAAATCGTATTGCCTAAGGTGAGCACTTGGGTTTGTAAAAGTACTTTTACTTGAACATCCATGAGGATACCATCTGGGTATTTCATTTCAAACAATACTTCTTGTTTTTTATTACCACCTTCAATAGCCACTTGACGATGACTAAAATCCATGTGGTCGGTAAAATTGTTTATTGTCAAATCATAGGTGTATTTGTAAGGGTCTTGGGTAGGGCCATTCGTGATGTTTGTTTCAACACAACCGCCCAAAGTGATGCTTAATAAGAGAAATATAATCCAAGTAAACTGCTTCATTATCTTGCCTTCTTTCGATGTCTGATTTTTACTCGTTTAATGTCCACTTCGCATAGATGTGGACATCCTTGTCTTCTGCGAAGAATATACCGATTGGTTGAGTCAGTGTCTCATCTTTAAACCACCCTAGAAACGTGTGGTTTTCTTTGGTTGGAATAAAATCATTGGTTTCAATGGTTTCACTGTATTTAAAAGTCATTGGTGATATCTCTACACCACCATTCACATGAAAGTATAAGGTATGTTCATTGACCGTATAAATCGCGTAAATGGCCATCGTATCACTTGAGGTAGTGTATTCTGTGATTGGATAACCTCGGTAATCTTCATAGCCAACAAAAGTGTAGCCTTCGATTTCAGTGGTTGGTATCAGTGGTAGGAAACGAACATCTTTAGGTACTTGATAAGATAATGAAGCCTTATATTGATCGTTTGGTAAAAAAATTGATATTTTGACCATTTCAGAAGGATCTGGTTCATTGTCTACATTGGTTTGACAACCCATCAATAGAAATCCCAAATTGAGTAAAACAAATAGAACAAACACTTTTTTCATTTTATTACCTTCTTTCTTTGTTATTAATTATATTTCGCATACAAAACAATGTCTCTTTTAATCATGGTTTCTGGGATGACAAATGGTACATTTGGATCTTTTTCATACCAATAAGAGAAATTATTATAACGGCTTGTATCTATGATTGGAAAAGGTTGAGTTGAATTTGCTGAATATACATAATACACTATTTCAGAAAAATAGAAAGTGATGATGTAATTACGTCTAACCCAATGAGCATATAGAGTCACAGATGACTTTAATGGTTCATAAGGCTGATATGCATGGTTTAAGTGTATATCTGTACACCAGCGGTAAAACACGTAGTCTTCTTTGGTAGGTGTAGGGGGTTCATAAAAAGTACCTTCCCTGGCCCATACTTGTTCTATGGGTGTACCACCATTGGTTTCAAATGTCACTAAATGAAGAATTTCTTCATAAATTGGTGTCAAGAATAGATTTTGATGGATGGTATCTTCTGGGTAATATTTTTCTCCTGCTGGTGTTTCCCAATATAAGAATCGATGAAATGGTTTGTTAGGGATTCTTAACGCTTCTTCTAGCGTTTCGTTCTCATACACTGTGTAAGGTCTAGACATCACGTCTTCATAATAGTAGACATGAACGAAGTATTTTTTTGATTTTGAAAAATCACTTCGGATACAACCAGAAAGCGTCATCATACCGAATAGTATTATCAACATCATCCATTTCTTCATCTGTTGAATCCTCCTAAAAAAATGATTCAAACCATGCGATAAGTTACACAATCATTATAACACCATTAGAAAAAAACAATAGATTAATTTTTAGATTTTTTTTACCAGTACTTTGGTTGAATGGTTTGATAATGTTTACAAATACTTATGAGACTAAGTTAATCAAAACTCGAAATGGCTTTAGGACGAAATAAAACACCTGCAAGGGTCCACTTGTAGGTGTCAAAAGGATTAAGTTGTTTATATCATTTTGTGTTTCACGTAGATGCCTAAATACGCTGTGAATAGCACAGCACTGTAAGTACTGAATCGTTCAAATACACCAAATATACTCGGGTGTACTAGATTCGATAACATCGCACCAAGAAACATCATCCATAGGAAAAATGCAGATACATACTTCAACTCAGTATGTGTTTTGTTTTTATGTCCAAAAAGGATGAAACAAACCAAAGCATAGATGGACAACAATACAACAGGTATCGTAACTACGTAGATGTGCATGATGTCTGTGAAGGTAGTTGGTTGTCCTGATTCGGATAACGGAAACAAACCATACCCAACAAACGATATGAGGTGCATCCCTAAGAAACTAAATATCGCTTGTTTCAATGTTTTAGATGGGTGTTTGTGTAATATATAAACCACCGTGAGCATCACTATGACGCTACATAACCCATACAACATGGATAAGGGGATGGTGATGAATCTCACAGGAGAATCCAGAGCACTTAAATCACTCACCGCTTGAGATAAAGGGTTATAGCCATCGTATAGTATACTTCCTAAGATATCGTGTAGCACATAAGCCATAAAACCTAAAATACCAGCATAAAGCGCGATGCTTTTGAATTTGTTCGATGTCATTTGAATGGTTACCTCTTTAATGCTATTGTAATACTATTTTAGCTTAATGGAAACAAATGTATTGGCTTTAACCGTTTTGGTGATACTCGAATCATTCGGTCCATGGAATACAATGGTTTGAGTACTATCCGATGGGTTCCATACTAAGGCATATACACTGCCATCCTTGGTATAGATGGATGAGGATACACGCTTATGGATTTCCATGATGTAATCACTACTTCTCGTACCATAGGTTTGTAGCCCATGGATTAAATAATAGGTTTGAGATAGATCACTTGGATAATCGTCATTGAGTATCTTATTGGCGTCAAATTGTGAAATGGCGAGTGATGGATTGATCAACGCTTGAATGCTCCACATGTTGGCGAACCAAGTATCTAAAGTATTATTTTTAGCGGACATATACGTTTGATAAATCGTATTGAGTTTGGTCTTTTCTTCTGGTGTTACAGCATAGTTTGAAATATACTCACCGTTTGGCAACCACTGAATCCCGTATATAAAGGTTGGGTTCGCACCAAACCAAGTAGCGTAATCGTACTTACCGCCCCAGATCATACCAGCGACTGCGGCGTATTGTTTATAGTTGTCTTTAAAGACGACGCCTTCATAATCAAACATATAGGTTTTCGCACTCGATAACTCATGCACAAAACCGTAGATTGCAGCGTCTCTAAGTTCTTTATCGCCTTTTTGTAAAGCCCATAAATAACCACCGACCCAAGATTGAATCGCTTCACTCGAGGATTCGATGTTGTTCCCTTCTGCGAAGGTCCCGAACCCATGAGCCCATGTATGACCTGCCCAAGTGTCAAAGGATCTTAAATAGGCATAATGATAATCGCCTTTGGTCGGTGTCATATAATCAGCAAGCAGTGTGTCCACCACACCACCAAAGTCGGTAACGAAGGATTGATCATACATCGCTAATACCGCAGACGCGTAAATCAGATAGCCATGCGTGAACGCGTGGTCTGATAATTCACTCGCGGTATTAAAGTCATTATTAGAATAATACACACTGCCCCAACGCTCGTTGTAGTTTAAATAACGTTTATCTGTAGACCCTGAGTAGGTATACCAATCGGATAAGACATATCGTAATCTTAAGATTAAATCGTCTTTCATCGAATCATTGCCGATTTGGTCGGCAATGATGATCCCTTGAGCCAGTGGATAAATGGCTTTACTGTTCCAATACGGGCCTTCATCATTTAAGAAGTTATCTTTATCAGAGACCAGTGTTCTTTGGCTTAAATCAGCCAAATAATCGTTCATGGTATCTTTACTGAATTCACCATTGGTTGGTTTGGTCATCGCTGGTAATAAACCATAAAAGGATAACTGTGTTTTAAAGGTATTGCCTTCAATGAGTTTGAGTTTACCACGAACCGTTTCAAACTCATAATCGAGTATTTCCACATCGCTGTTTAAATAGTGGTGTGGTAATAAGAATTGAACGGACTTGTCTGAATCGTCTTGAATATACTGAACCGCGTTATGATACGTCGTTTCAACCACGGAAGTCTTATGATTCACTTCATACGTGACTTCACCTTTAATCGATTTAACAAAGGCGTGGTCATGATAAAACTGTGCTTCGGATAGACTTTGTATCGCAGCGACTGTGAAATAGTTATCACTTAAGCTTAAATTGATTCGGTTGTTGGTGATTGAAAAACTACTGCCTTCGGTGGTGGAGATTAAGAAGAAACGATCACCAAAGATGGGTTGTCCCACTTGGGCTGGACGACTGGTTTGATAGCCAATGTGCTTTTGAGCATATTTTACAATCAATGCATCCCCATGGTGTGTGCCAGTCACTGCTTGTCCATCGAGGTTATAGAATTCAATCCCTGACGCCCCTGCTGGAACGACATTGATATAAGGGTTACTGTTATTCATCACTTCCGCGAATACATAAGGAGAACCTTGATTATAGGTCAGTACCATATGGTCTTGTGGTTGTGAGACATTGCGCATCGCGACACTGACAGAGGATTGTGAGTAATCCACCACATAGGTTTGATACCCTTCATTGAGTGAGGATGTCTTTAAATACATGTCTGGTAATACCAAGGAGAAATTCGCCATGGTGTTGAATCCACCTGGGTTCCAGTATTGAACAAAACCAGCACCCGGGTTCGTGATTTCTGCCCCTAAATTCGAAAAAGAACTTCTGAGAGGATTCGTATAAATCCCATTACTGCCGCCATAGTTTTGAACGAGTAAAGATGTCCACCAACCATTAGAAGGTACAGCTTGGTTTAACAGTTCTGGGTTAATGAATTGAGGATTGACTGGGTGGGTGAGTTCAGCAGCGGTACCCACTCTATATGAACCCGCTTCTAAATTCACTTGAGGTTGTGATAACTGATTTCTACTGACACTTGGTCTTGTGATCGTTCCCGCAACCACAGTGACTTTACGGGTTTTATCGATCGATTCATCGCCATAATTAAGCTTATAAGACAAGGTTTGTTCACCGAGTTTACCATAGTTCACATGGCCAGTCACTTCAAACAAATACGAAATGTTTTCGTCTTGTTCATTGAGCACTTCTACCCCTTGTAGTGGGTGAAAGTATTGATTTTGAGTGATGGTGATGTCTTCTAAGCCGTTAATCGATTCGATTGACTTTGGTAAGACTTCATCCTCATCCTCTGGTATGTTGGATTTGGGTTTACACCCTGAAAGTAAAAGCAATGTAAGGATTAAAACCATGAGCCATCTCTTTTTAAACATGAAAAACCTCCATATTTTACTGCATACTTCAGTATATCATAGGAAAGTTGTTGCCGTTTTGTTTCCTTCCAAAAGATTTATAAATAGAGGCTTTGGACTTTATTGGATACTAATAATCCACTTGAATAGGGTTTGAAAGGTAGATTCAATATCATCTAATGGGATGCCTGAATACCCAATAACCAAGCAGGGTGTTTTAGCTTCTGTGGATTCAATATCAAACTCATGAAGTCCTTTAATATCGATTTTGTGTGTTCTTAAGGCTTGAACCAAATCAGATTCAGACATCTTCGTATGGACCTTCAAAATGAAATGAAGTCCTGCTTCATTCCCTTTCATTTCAAGCATTGGATACGCTTTAATCACAGACTGAATGATTTGGAGTTTTTTCTGATAGATGAGTCTGGTTCGATTCAAATGTCGGTCAAAATGGCCTTCATTCATGAATTTATATAAAATATACTGCTCAAAGTTTGGTACAGTACAACTGTGATGGCTTTTGATTTCTTGATATTTGGGTAATAATTCTAACGGTAAAACGATATAACCCATCTTAAAAGCAGGTCCTAAACTCTTGGTAAAGGAATTCATGTAAATCACCTTGGGTTCTTTGGTTAATCCAAAAATGGTCGATACTGGAGACCCACCAAATCTAAATTCACTGTCGTAGTCATCTTCAATGATATATCTATCCCCCATCATCACCCACTGTAATAAAGCTAAACGTCTTTGGATTGGCATCACAATGCCTGTGGGGAACTGATGGGCTGGGGTGATGTGGAGGACTGAAGCTGATGATGATTGTAAATCCTCTATCTTCACACCAGCCTCATCCATCTGAATGGGTTTAATAGAAACACCTAAACCCTTCAATGTTTGATAAATTCTTGGGTACCCTGGGTTTTCTAAAGCATACGTATGGTGTCTGCCTAATAGTTCTACCAATAAATTGAGGAGGGGTTGTGACCCAGAACCCAAAATGATTTGTTCTGGTTTAACTTTGATGTGACGATAGATTTCTAAATACTTCACGATTTCCATTCTCAGTTCTAACACACCTTCAGGTGGTGTGATATTCATCAAAGGATAAATGCTCGATGAAAGGACTTCTCTAGACAGTTTGGTCCAGGTGTTTAGTGGGAATAAAACATTATCGACCACATTCGTCTTAAAGGATATATCATATTTGGATTGTGGTAGAATCTCTGGTTTATAGATGGGTTGGGTTGTTTTCATTTGAATCGGTGTGATGCCCTCACTCACAAAATAACCCACCTTTTCTTTGGTGTAGATGTACCCTTCCATTAAAAGTTGGTCATAAGCATTTTGAATTGTAAATATTGAGACTTGAGAAGCGTATGACAGTTTTCTTTTTGAAGGTAGTTTTTCATTTGGCTTGTATTTGCCTTCTAAGATCAATCGTTTCAATTCTTCATATATGGATTGTGATTTTGTTTTCATATATCCTCCATCTGGTATGGTAATTATCCTCATTACTGGTTATTTTATTATACCAGTTTTCCATTTAAAATATTTGGTATACAACCTATGGAGGTATCATTATGTCAAATGATCGTTATGTACTCAATAAAGCACTCGCACAAATGTTAAAAGGTGGCGTCATCATGGATGTCATGAATGCTGAACAAGCCAAAATAGCTGAAAAAGCAGGGGCTGTCGCTGTGATGGCGTTAGAAAGGATCCCAGCCGATATTCGTGCTGTGGGTGGGGTTTCTAGAATGAGTGACCCTAAATTGATTAAAGAAATCCAAGATGCTGTGACAATTCCAGTGATGGCGAAAGTTCGCATTGGACACTTCGTTGAAGCGCAAATCTTAGAAGCTTTAGAAATCGACTACATCGATGAATCTGAAGTATTGTCTCCAGCAGATGATGTTCACCATATCGATAAAAAAGCATTTCAAGTACCCTTTGTCTGTGGGGCTAAGAACTTAGGTGAAGCCTTAAGACGCATCAGTGAAGGGGCTTCAATGATTCGTACCAAAGGCGAACCTGGGACAGGGGATGTCATTCAAGCGGTGAGACACATGCGTGAAATTCAAAAAGAAATCAGACGCATCCAATCTTTAAAAAAAGATGAACTCTATGTGTTACAAAAAGACTTAGGGGTCTCTTTAGACTTAATCGAATATGTTCACGAACATGGCAAGCTCCCAGTCGTTCAGTTCGCAGCGGGTGGCGTCGCAACCCCAGCGGACGCTGCACTGATGATGCAGCTGGGTGCGGAAGGTGTGTTCGTGGGTTCTGGTATATTTAAATCTGGTAACCCAGAAAAACGTGCTCAAGCGATTGTCAAAGCGGTGACAAACTATAACAATCCGAAAATATTGGCCGAAATCTCCACAGATTTAGGCGAAGCCATGGTTGGCATCAATGAATCTGAGATTGCTTTATTGATGGCTGAACGAGGCAAGTAATGAGGATTGGTGTACTGGCTTTACAAGGGGCTTTCATTGAGCACCAACAGATGTTGGATAAATTGGGAGTTTCATCCTTTCAAATCCGAAACTTAACTGACTTGCAAGGCCCCATGGACGGTTTGATTCTGCCGGGGGGAGAATCCACCGCCATGGGTAAATTATTAAAAGACTTAAAGCTATATGAACCTATCAAAGAAAAAATCCAGCTAGGGTTACCGGTATTTGGTACCTGTGCTGGATTAATATTGTTGTCAAAATCGATTGATGATCATTCTACATCTCATTTTGGATTACTTAATGTCCATACCAAACGAAATGCTTATGGTCGTCAACTGGGGAGTTTTCAAATTGACCATACCTTTGATGGTAAAGTCATTCCAATGGTATTCATTCGAGCACCCTATATCGATCAATATGGTAAGGATTTTGAAGTTTTAGCATCTTATCAAGGGAAGGTGATTGCGGGAAGACAAAACAACATGCTCGTCACTGCATTCCACCCTGAACTCACACATGATACAACGGTTCATGAATGCTTTATCAGAATGATTCAAAATAATTCTTTGTAATTTTTATATATTCATGATATAATAACCTTAGAAAACTAAGGAGATGATTTCATTGAAAATCAACCGTCAAGACAATGTACAAATGCGTCAGCTTTGGGATAATAGCGACGCCGATCAAAAAGATGGCATCGAAGGTTCTGAAAAAATGAAACGCAGTTCTTGGACTGGTACGATACTCGGTTTATTGTTTGTTTTTGCAGTGATTGTTGTTCTCATCCTATTCAGTTAATATATAAGCCCACATTCAACGAGAATGTGGGCTTTGTTTTAGTTGATTGGAACCATGCGAACCCTATAAACCAATTGATCATCTAAATTTGGTTTAAAATAATAAGTGCCCGGCGTTAATGTCACTTGATCATTGTAAATGGAAACTTTGGCGTTTGTAGTCCCATAGACAATGTCATACACAATCCAATCTTTATATCCTAGCCAAATATCAAATTCAACTTTAAATGTTTGTGTTTCATTGACTACGATTTTCATCATGTGTGCTTCTTCAGGCACTATAGGCAATGAGAATTGATCATTCATGGTTTTCATTTGTGGGTCATTGTAAGTTCTACCATGGGCATCGAGGGCGACGTATTTAATGTTGAGTAACCCTTGAACTGCGCCAAGAGGTCTATACATATAAACTGTTCTAGTCGCGTTATGAAGATAAAAATACTTTTCAAAACTACCTTGAGAAGCAAATCTATAGTCGACCAATTGATTGTTATCAAAGAGAATCATCGTTCTTTCCGATGTTTTCAACTCTATTGAAATAATGTCATATTCATGCTCTATAGCATAGTTTATTGAAGTGGATTCAGAAATACTGTAAGAGATTTCTTCGAAACCATCGGTTTCATAGTATAATTTGCGGATTCTCGTTTCATAGGTAAAATTTGCTATTTCATAATTCATTTCAAATGTATAGTAACCCGCTTTCTTTACCTCAAATAAACGTCTAAGATGATTGTCGCTGTTGTTTAAAACACGTAAACTGTTGAGATTGTTGCCATCATATATGTCATATTCAATCATATTAGAAACACCAAACACATTGGATTGAACTGCGTATTTGCCTACCTCAAAATAAGCGGTATATACCCCTTTTCCTGGGTTTTGAGACTTATAATAGATGGGTTTATTGAGTGATATTTCTAGTGGTTCTCTAGAATTACTTTGAATATATTTATTGGTATTGCTAAAATCGATGATTGAAAATGTAGCGTAAACGATATGGAGATCCACACTAATAGTCAAACTGATGTCATCCATATCTAGCTCCATGGTCATCTTTTGATTCATGGATTCATCCTGAAACTCAATTTCGATGGTAATCGGTGATTTTTCCAATACGCGAATATCTAAATCTGCCTCTTCATATAAAGTTTTAATTTCTTCATAGGTTTCTTTCGGTAAAAAATCAGATACTTTGCCTTTAATAACATAAATACCATCCTCATTGGTAATCTGAATACCACGGATGTCTATTTTGGTTTCAACCATGGGTGAGACATATGCTTCATCTTCGTTGTAAAAGACTTTTTCTAATGTATAGAATTGTACGCCATTCACCATATCATTTTTATGGATACTATATCGATATAGCTCGTTCCCTTTGACTTGTTCTACTGTGGTTATATCACCACTCGTCATTTCAAAGTATTCGATATCTGGTTGGAATCTACCTTGAAATGTTTGTTTATCTGTTGTTGTCATTTTGTCGTATGTGACTTGCATATGGGTGTTCAGTTCAAACGAAAACTGATTGTGGTTTTCTTGAAAAGCATCCAATTTCTTTTGAAGTTCATTGGCGTGATACATGGTTGCTGCTTGACATCCACTCATGGTGAATAAGAAGAACATGAATACTACAAAGATTTTCTTCATAAATATAACCTTTCCATACTTTAGTTTTTACAACTACATCGTATTATTATATTTATAATTATAACACCTATAATACAAATAAAACAGGTCTAAATTAACTTTACATGTTGTTATCGATTAATTTTGTATATTCAATCCTAGCGATGTTATGTTGCTTGTGATTAATCATTTTTTTATAAACAAAAACCCTTTTGACAGCTCAGTATGTCAAAAGGGTTACTATTTCATGAACGAATCATTAAAAATCTATTTCGTTTGTTAGCCATTCTAGAACATTCAATACTTGAATTCCATCATAGGAGGCATTTAAATCATAATCTCTTGTCAAAACAACCCTTGGATTATAGTCTCTAATCATTTTAAGGGGTGAAAGTTCTCGTTCCATAGCCTCGATCGATTTCATGGATTCAACCACTTGAATATATATAATCCTCTTGCTGTCTTTAGCAACGAAATCAATTTCTTTGTTATCATATTTACCGATATAAATTTCAAAACCTCTTCTTTTAAGTTCAAGAAAGACGATATTTTCAAGAAGATGTCCATGATCTATGTTTCTAAACCCAAGCAAATAATGTCTTAGTCCAATATCTGTCACATAATACTTCTCAAGTGATTTCAAATACTCTTTACCTTTAATGTCATATCTTTGTACTTTGTAGACAGCATACCCATTAATCAAATAACCCAAATATGTGTCAATGGTTGGTCTTGAGATTTTTTTACCGCTTGATGTCAGTGTATCACTAATTTTTTTGGATGAGAGAATATTACCAATATTATCAAATACATATCTAATCACATCTTCTAGTACAAAAATATCTGATACTCTGTTGCGAATGATGATATCTTTTTTCAAAATGGTGTTATAAATACCCTCGAGATACTGTCGAATTGAAGCCTCATTTTTATTCAGTTGGGTGACGTATGGAAAACCACCCCATTTGATATAGTCACGATAAGCCACATCGATATTATATGTAGCATCTAAAGATGATAAATATTCACTAAAAGATAAAGGTAGAACTTCAATCGTGACATATCGCCCGGATAGTAAGGTAGCTAATTCACCTGACAACATAAATGCATTTGAACCCGTAATATAAATATCTACATTATCTTTGATATAAAGACTATCGATTGCTTTCTGAAAATTAGTAGCATTTTGAACCTCATCGATGATAACATAGTTCATCTCATTTGGTTTTAATCTATCCGTAATATGCTCATATAGACTTTTATAATTATAGAGATGCTCATTATCTATGGATTCCAAATTAATGGAGATAATCTGACTTTCGCGTACGCCATGACTTAATAAGTATGATGTAAATAGGTTGTTAAGTAAAGTCGACTTGCCCGAACGTCTTATACCAGTAATTACTTTGACTACTTTATGATCTTTCCATTGAATGAGTTGTTCCAAATAACTCATTCTCTTTATCCAATTTTGGTTCATCTTCCTCACCTCAATTACATTATACAACTAGTTTTAATAAATTTCAACTTTTGTAAGTGTATTTTCATATGTTTGTATTTAAGCAATCTTTTGAAAGTGTATTTTCATATGTTTTTATGAACTGACGCGTAAATATAACAAAACCATCTAATTCTATACCACAAATGCGTGATCAATATTAGATGGCTACTTATTATGAATGAATAATAATATTACATTGACGAATGATACCCAAATCATTGACGTATTTTCTTTCGTTTGGTATCCATTTAGTCATAAATTTCCATAGTCTTTTTAGACCATTTCTACGATAGATATCGATGTATTGCTTAATCAAAGATTTGTGATAAAACACTTTTAAATCATAGGTTTGCTTCATATATGGGTGTAATGCAAATGCCCCTTCAATGATGTGAATGTTTCGATGGGGTATCTCGATAGCATTTAAATGTTGATGTGTCTTAAAATCAAATGGTCGATAATGAACCGATCGCTTAAGACTGACTGGTTTAAAGATTGATTCATTGATTTTGTTGTAATCAATGTTTGAGCCATATGAAGAGAAAGGTTTCGTTAAGTCCACCACTGGTTTTGTAAAGAAGTCATCTGTGTGAAATACTTGCGCATCCAATACTAAACCGAGTTGATTGGCCAGTGTGGTTTTTCCAGCACCTGCATAACCATCAATGGCCACCCAAATTTCCTGTTCTTTATCCATCATTTCTTCGATTTTAGTCAATATTTTTAATAGGTTATGGGTGTACCGATTAACCACGACAAAGTCTATGTTTTCCTTTGTTGGTTGAATGGTCATGATTGAAGATTCGACCAAGCGTGATAGTGTCTTTTTAGAAAGATAAAAATCACCTTTTTCCTGTATATCATATCCATAATGATGACCTTTTTGATACACCAGTGTAAAACCAAATTTATCCAATGCTGTGTTTGAATTCATCACTTCAACATCCCCTTCATTAACTTAAAAAGGCTAATCATAGCCTTTTTCGTTTTATTCATATGTTCGCCTTTAGGCTCTTTCTAATGCATCCAGTATGTGAGTTTTCTTCAAACTAAAATACAAAGCAGGGATTAAAACCAGTTGTATACCAATACCTGGTAAACCAGTGATAAAAGCGGCTTTAATGAAGATGTTTATACTGAAATTAAGACCTGCTAGTGGGTAGAAAATGGCTGCCCCTAATCCCCACACTGCACGACCTAGTAACATCCCTAAGATGAGAGAAACAACAGCGAATACATCTTTCTTTGGTAGTAGTTGTTTGGCTAAACCAGCAAATAATCCATACGCCCCAATTTCAAAGGCCATGACCAAAGCTTGTGGGTATAATGGTGGCATAGAAACCAACACACTTCTAAGGATTGGCGTTACCAACCCAACCAATAAACCATACTTAGGTCCGAGGATCAAACCTGTGACTAAAGCAGGGATGTGCATCAATAAAAATACGGAACCCAACGCTGGGTTTGAAGCAGTTAAAAACGGTAATACAACCCCTAAAGCAATCATCAAACTCGATAATACCAGGGGCAATAATGGACTCTTTTGCATGTTATACTCGCTTTCAATCTGTGATATCTAGAAGCGATTCTTATCAATCCATAAACCCAAGGCTGGGTTAGGAATGAAGAAAATCTCTTCGCCATCACTCAAGGTATTCCAACCTGGTTCTAATGTGGTTGGGTCATATTTTTTCACGACTTCATCGTAATCTGCCGCGTTAAAATGCACCCCACGAACTTCGTCTTTGGTGATGTTTTTAACGGCGTATGTGATGTTGAATCGGCCATCCGATGAACTGTGAATTAAGTGTGCTGCTGCACCCATATTCTTTTGTAAATCTTCATTTTGTTTGAATAATTCTAAGACATTGAGTCTGCCACAATACCCATACTTACGAATGAGTTGATCGATGCGTTGGTCTTCACCAAATTTGGTGACACCTGCCGCTAAGACAATCAATTCTCCACCATCTTGGATGGCCATACGGGTACGGTATACCGATTTATTGCCTAACCAAGTCGATTTGAATTCTTTCGGGTCTAAGTATACAACACACTTTTTAATCCCACGGTCTAAGAAGTTGATGTTTTTTTGTTGTGAGACTTCAATCGCTGCTTCTAACACTTTACGGGTATCCCCGATGAATAAACCATGGGTCTTGATGACATTTTTAGGTGCGGTGGTCACTGTGAGTACGAAGATGAGTGGACGTTCTTTTAAAAAGTGTTCTAAGGCGTAATCAAGTACTTTACGGACAGGGGTAAAATCTTTACCCATCATCCGTTCCATACCATAAACCGCACCAATCATGTGCGATTGGTTGATGGTGGTTTTCCCGCCACAACCCACAAACACATTTTTGGCGTGGTTCGCCATACCAATGACTTCATGGGGTACCACTTGACCAATCGAAACAATCAAATCATAGCTTGGGTCCATGATGAGTCTATTGACTTCCATCCCGACGCCTTTGTCCCATAACCCATCGGTAATCGATGAGATATACTCGCCGGGCACTTCACCCACATGGACAATGTCTTCACGCCAGTTGTGGACAATGAATCTGTCATGAGGAATATCTCCATACATTTCATCCAGTTCAGGTGCACTCATTGGTTCATGGGTACCTAAAGCAGGCAAAATGTCTACTTGAGCGTGGTCTTTGAGTAAATGATAATATAGGTTCGTAATCAACCCTGCATTGGAGTGAAAACGGGTAAAATCGGGTGGGATTAATAGTACTTTTTTAAGGGATTTGCCTTGAATGGACTGTTTGAGTCCTTCTAGAATTTCTGCTTTGGATAACCCTTCAGGGTTTTGTTCTCTAAAAAATAACTCCATGGTTATACCCCAGAATAGGCATTAAATCCACCATCGACAGGGACGACCACCCCAGTAACAAACTGGGATTGTTTCGGGTCGATGAGCCATAACAATGTACCGATGAGTTCACCTGGTTCACCAAAGCGTTTCATGGGTGTAGCCGATACAATTTTATGGGCACGGTCGCTATAAGAACCATCGGCTTTCACCAATAGGTTACGGTTTTGTTCTGTGATGAAGAACCCTGGCGCTAATGCATTCACACGGATGCCTTCTTTGGCGAAATGCACAGCCATCCATTGGGTAAAGTTATTGATTGCGGCTTTCGCTGCGCTATACGCTGGGATTTTGGTGAGTGGGTTAAACGCACTCATCGAAGAGATATTTAAAATGCTACAACCGCTTCTGCCCACCATGTCTTTGCCAAAGACTTGTGAAGGAATCAACGATCCTGTGAAATTGAGTCCAAAAACATAATTAAACCCATCTAAATCCATGTTGAAAAAGTGTTTCGCCCCTTCGGTCTCTAAAGCTTGAGGGTTGAAATACTCATCGGATGTGGTTGCTTTAGGGTCATTACCACCTGCACCATTGATTAAAATGTCCACAGGTCCAAAGGTGTTTTTGATGAGCTCATGGGCTTGTTCAATCGAGCTTTTAGATAAAACGTCTGCGGATACTGCTAAAGCTTGTTGACCTAAACTTCTAATTTCAGCAGCGAGTTTTTCTGCTTTTTCTAAACTTCTGCCCAAAATGACGACTTTACCGCCAGCTTGTGCACACGCTTTTGAAAATTCTGTGCCTAAAACACCTGCGCCACCAGTAACGACGACGACTTTATTCGATAAATCAAAGTTTAATGGATAGCTCATACAATCCCCCTACACGTTGTAAGTCGTTGAGGATGTTTTACCACCACGACCGGTCCAATTGGTATGGAAGAATTCGCCTCTTGGCTTGTCGGTTCTTTCATAGGTATGGGCACCAAAGAAATCTCTTTGAGCTTGTAATAAGTTGGCTGGCAATTTATCGGTTCGATAAGAGTCAAAATAGTTTAAGGCTGCTGACATTGCAGGGGTAGGAATCCCATTTAAAACTGCTGTGGAGATGACATTACGCCAAGCCCCGGTCATGTTTTCTACAACATCTTTAAAGTATGGGTCTAACAATAGATTGGCTAGATTTGGGTTTTGTTCAAACGCTTCTTTGATCTTACCCAAGAACACAGAACGAATGATACATCCACCACGCCACATCAATGCGATACCACCATAGTTTAAATTCCAGTTGTTGGTTTTCGCAGCCGCTCTCATCAAAGCATACCCTTGAGCGTATGAAACAATCTTCGCTGCGTATAAGGCTTTTTTAATGTCTTCAATGAAGGCTTTTTTATCGCCTTTAAAAGTGATTGGTACAGCTTTAAACGCTTTAGATGCGACCAAGCGTTCATCTTTCATCGCAGAGATGAAACGGGCATACACAGCCTCAGTGATGAGGGTTAGTGGTACTGAATCTTCTAAGGATTGTACTGCCGTCCACTTACCAGTCCCTTTTTGACCTGCGGTGTCTAAAATTTTATCGATGAGTGGTTGACCATCTTCATCTTTAAAGGAGAGGATTTCTCCTGTGATTTCAATTAAATAACTGTCTAGTTCAGTCTTGTTCCACGCTTTAAAGACATCCGCCATTTCATCGGCAGACATGCCTAAAACGTTTCTCATCAAATGATAGGCTTCGGTGATGAGTTGGATGTCACCATACTCAATCCCGTTATGGACCATTTTAACGAAATGACCTGCGCCATCTTCGCCCACCCAGTCACAACATACCGATCCATCAGCGACTTTGGCTGCGATGGCTTGGAAGATTGGTTTGACAGTTGGCCATGCTTGAGGGGATCCCCCTGGCATGATGGAAGGTCCGAGTAAAGCCCCTTCTTCACCACCAGATACCCCTGTACCAATGTATAAGAACCCTTTGGATTCGACATATTTGGTTCTTCTCACGGTGTCTGGATAGTGGGAGTTCCCACCATCGATGATGATATCGCCTGGTTCTAATAACGGTAATAATTGTTCAATGACTTGATCGACAGGGTCCCCTGCCTTGATCATCATCATGACTTTTCTAGGTTTTTTCAAGGATTGTACCAATGTTTTTAAATCGGATGTCCCGATGATTGGTAGTCCTTTGGCACGGGTATTCAAGAATTCATCGACACGGCTTTGTTGACGAGCATGTGCAGTGACTTGAAACCCTTTGGACGCCATATTCAGTACGAGGTTTTCCCCCATCACGGCAAGTCCGGTTAATCCAATGTCTGATAGTTTTTCCATAATGTTCTCCTTTAACGCTTCACTCTAGCGTTGCCTTCATAGATACTCCAAATGACTTCTTCATCTGCAGGCAAACCGAAGTCCTCTACTATAGTTGTAACATAAGCACCGCTCGCCCAGGCGAAATGTGCACAGTTTTCTAAAGAAAATCCTTTTAAAAGTCCATATAAGAGGCCACCGACGAACCCGTCGCCGCCCCCAATGCGGTCTAAAACACGAATGCGTCTTGGTTCAACCACGACCCATTCAGAACCTTGATTCAATATCGCTCCCCAATAATGTTCATTCGCATCTTCAACTTGTCTAAGGGTGGTTGCGTAAGTGGATGCGTTTGGGAATGCTTTCTTAACATTATCAATCAAACCTTTGAAACTGTCAATTTGTTTTGAAATATCTTTACCACCAGCTTCAGGTCCATGGACATCTAAAGCCAGTTGGAAGTCTTCTTCATTACCAATTAAGATATCGGTTAATGAGGCAATTTCTTTGAAGACTTTTGATAGTTCTTCTTTTCTGTTTTTCCAGAAAGAAGCACGGTAGTTTAAATCAAATGAAATCACTGTACCATTGGCTTTCGCAAATCTCGCCAGTTCTAAACAGAACGCACTGGTTTCTTTGGATAACGCGACAATGAGTCCAGACAGATGTAATAACTGTACCCCTTCTTCTTTAAAAATACGGTTTAAGTCAAAGTCTTCTAAAGCAATCGTTCTTCCAACTTCACCAGCGCGGTCGTTTTGAACGCGTGGTCCACGCATCCCATAGCCACTATCGGCGATGTTGAATTGGTGACGGTAACCCCAAGGGCCACCTTGTTCGATTTCTTTACCTTCAAAATCAATCCCACGACGTCTTAAATCATTTTTAATGAGCAAGGCGATGGGGCTATCTTTAACGAATTTGGTCAATACTTTGGTTTTAAGTCCAAGCGCTGCAGAGATGCTTAAAACATTGGTTTCAGCCGATGTGGCTTGCATCTGAAAGAGGCTTGATGTATGGACTGGTTGTCTATCAATCGGGGTAATTCTAACCCCCATAGACGATGGTGATACAAGTGCGTATTTGCTATGTGCTCTGAATTTCATATGATAATCTCCCCTAAAATACTAAAATCCTTTGTATAAAAGCTCTAAATGCTTGCCGATGTGGGCATAAAGCATATCGCTATAGGTTTGTGCTTCAACTCTCCACAACGCGAACAATTGGTTTCTAAAGACGAATTGCCCCTGAGCATCTTTATGGTTTAAGATGAACCCATAAGTGATGTGAATCAATTGTCTTGCGTCATTGTTATGGAATAATTCTGGTAGTTCTGAATCTTTGAGTGATTCTAATTTTGGTATACGATTTAAATCGGTCGTCACATGATAAAACTTCTGTGCTTCACCAAACATACTGATGGCGTATGCGTGAATCTCACGATATAGTTTTGGTGCTTTCGCAGATACCACACGCATCGCTTCTAACCAGTTCGTACCGGCCGTTTTTACATGGAAATGCCCTCTCGTGTGTTTACCAATTAAAGTAAATATGGAGAATTTATCGGAACCAGAGTGGATCGATAATTTATATCCAAAATGTCTCGCAATCGCTGCGTGGATCATGAGTTCAGCTTCAAACTGTTTGATATCACCCACATAGTCGATGCCTTTTTGGAATTCGCCGCAGAATCGTGGCGCTAATGTATCTAATTTAACCCCTCTAAGCTTTAACTCATTGGCAACAAAATAATGTTGAACTGGGGTAGTAGGTGTGGCTGTTTCATCGATCGATAATTCGAAGTTCGCTTCCGCTTTTTGATCAATAAAGAAAGTTTGATAAATCTTCGCAGCAAATTCAATCGCTTTACCATACACCAAGACACAACGGTTGAGTTCATTTTCAGTAAAATCTACCACGCTGTGTTCAATTTGAATCGGGTGACCGATGTAACGCTTTTTGAGCATATCATCGAGTTGAACTTCACTACGGACTTGTTCATCGGTCATATGATTGACGTCATTTCGAATGTAATCACTCGCGTCTAACGTAATCATGGTGAACCCTAGTGATAATGCATATTGGATATCTTCTGGTTTCTTTAAGTGGTCCCCATCGGCACCAAAGCCTCTGGTAAATCCAACCTTAAATGCCCCAAAGGATGCAGCATCTAAAACATCTTCATAGGTTCTATGGGTTAATGTGAGTTCTCTGATGGATTGTTGAGCGAAAATCGGATAAGCGTCGTATTGTTCAAATACTCGTGCATGGCCTGGGGTTGCTAGACCTAAGCGGTCACCTAAACCAAAACTTCTTTGTTTGTTTAAAACAGGGATTGGTTTGGTGAAAGGGAATAATCTTCTCAAGACTTGACCATTTTCAAAGGTGAGTGGTGCAATCACCACAGGTAACCCTAAAACTTCAGATTGAACGCCTTTGAACTGTAACGCTAATCTGCCGTAAGCGACCAATTCGTCTGCGTCTTTTGAAGCTTGCATAAACACCCAAGTATCTTCTACTTTTTGGATGGATTTCGGATATACATTGGAAACGTGTACACCCTGTAATCCGGATAAATCCTTTAAAAAATCTACTTTTTTGTTTGACATATCTTTTCTCCTCGTATGTATATATTTCCTAAGAAATAGGCTTGCTTAACATAAGTTTGTCAAATGAGGCATGCGTAACCGCTTGCATCAATACTATTTTACCACATTTTTTAATTTGTAAACACTGTTTATATATGCGGACACATTTTTATCAACGACACTTTTTATAGCACCGTTGATAGCCGTGTTTAGTCTTTGAATATGAATGTGTTAATTGCGTGTGTAAACCCCTCTTCTTTGAAGGGTTTGGTGACAAATTTTGCTTGTAGTTTTAGCGCGTCTTCGCCATCGCCCATCGCGATGCCGAGACCTGCCTTTTGAACCATGGTTAAGTCGTTTTCTTGGTCACCTATCGCTAAGACTTGATCCAATGGAACACTTAAATACTGACATAAGATTTCAAGTGCTCTACCTTTTGAGGCGATTTTATTACCAACATCAATAAACGATGCTTGGCTAGATAATACATAAACCGCTTCAATTTGGCTTAAGGTTTGTCTCAATTGATCAAATTTGACTGAGTCTGTTTCAATGATGAGGATTTTCAGTAGTCCTAAGGATACATAGGATGTTAGTGCATGACTTTCTACGGTAATCGAATCGAAAGGCCCGATGCGTGCTTCTAGTCTTATTTTCGCTTGTTTGGTTGAAACAATCGATTGCGTCGTATATAACAAATAATCGGTTTGGGATGCTTCTAGTATTGACATGACTTTCAAAGCGATCGTTTCATCAATCACATCCTGATGAATCACGTGTTCTTTTTCAAAATCATAAATAAAAGCCCCATTGGTACAGATGACAGGTAGCTTTACTTGTAGTTTTTCAACCATCGCTTTGGTGGCGTCTTTATGACGACCTGTAGCGAGGGTAAATAAATACCCGTTTTGTTGAAGTTTTTGGATGGTATTCCATGTTTGTTCAGACATCTCTTTTTTATAGACCAAAGTACCGTCTAAATCAGCAATAATCATTTTCATATTTTATAAACGCTCCAATGATATTATACACTAAGTTCGACAAATCGAATACATCGTAGCCTTTATGATATATAAAAAAATGCATACAATTGTACGCATTTTTTATGCATTTTTATAGGTTATGATTCACAATTCTATAGGTGTTCTTACCCATTCTTTTCGCTTCATAAAGGGCTAAATCTGCTTGTTTCAATAGGTTTTTAATTGGTGTACTCTTATCCTTTTTGTATAATATGCCACCAACACTGGCCGTTAATTGAATCTCACCGATTGGTGTGTTCCATGTCTTTAATGAATCCAAAAGTTGTTGTGTCATTTCATTGACCAACTGGATATCGTTACATAGTGGTAACATAACAACAAACTCATCCCCACCTAGTCTAATCGGATACCCATACTTGGTTTGTTTAGCAAACTCATCCAGCTTTTGACTGAATTCCTGTAAAACAAGGTTACCGACATCGTGACCATAGGTATCGTTGACTTTTTTGAAATTATCCAAATCCATCAACAGCATCGTACCATATTCATAAGGTGCGTCATCAAAAAACTTCAATAGTTGTTGACGATTAGCAATGCCTGTCAAGGAATCACGATAAGCCAAATGTTCAAGTTCTAAATAGTAAGCAAACATCTTAGCTAGTTTTTGTAAGAGTTCCACACTTTTTGAGTCAAATGGGTGAGCTTGACTATTGGCAGCACACAGTGTTCCGAATCGACTGCCATTCTTGAGTGCGATAGGGATACCTAAGTAAGCACCCATATTGATTGATTCAATGGTGGATTGAACCGATTCTAGACCGGTTGCTTCACGGATATTTTCAAAAATCAATGGTTTGCCTGCTTGATAATCGATTCGATTACAGATGGCATTCTCAACCGGTATCGTCGTACCTTCGTTCAATCGAATGTTACGGTCGTTATTCGCTACTTTCAGTGTCACTTGAGTAATGTCATTCAAGGAATTGATATAAATGGTATTTTCTGGCATGATTTGTGATGCTAAATCCAAAATGTCTTTCATAAGCATCTCGAAGTTTTGGTATGTGATTACTTCGTTGGTCAATAAACTTTTCATGTGAATCCACCACCATTTCTGTGACTAAACACCTGTTTAGTGTGCACTATAATTCATAACATTTCTTATACTAAATTATTATACGATAAACTTAAGAATCGTTTAATCAAAATACTTATGACTTCAAAGTATTTCGAACAAATTAAGATTTTTGTAATAAAACCGCCTATATTGGCGTAATTATGATAATTTCATCTTTAAGATTTGCTCATCGTCATCCATTTCATGGGTGTCTTCAAAGCCACAATCGATGTAAAATTGATATGGCATCACATCGTGCATGGTACAGGTCACGTACAAATACTTCATGCCGTCTTGCAAGGCTTTTTGTTTGATTATTTCAATCACCTGTCTACCAAAACCTCGATTTTGATTTGGTTTTGATATCATGAGGCGCCAAAGAAAATAGGCAGGTTGATCCGCTTCGGGGATATCATCATCCTGTAAAGCAATCATGACAAATCCAACCGGTTCTTCATTGAAATAAATCGCTCTTGGCCATGCGCGTTCTTGATTCACATAGGCTTGTGCAATCGATACAACATTGGGGGCGACTGACTTTTTTTGAGATTCATCTAACGTATCCGATAGTTGGATAATAGTTCTAAAATTATCTTCGTTGATTTCTCTTAAACTGATCATATGATCAACTCCTATAGACATTGTAACATCGTTATACTTATTTATAAATGATATAATAATTCTTGAGGTGATTTCATGGATAAGATTAACGAATTCTTTACAAGATTCATCCAAAAAACCCATCGAGACAAAAACACAACTTATATGGATGTATATCACTTTGAACTGACTGAATACTGGGCCAATGAACTGTTGAGACTGGTGCTCATCGGACAAAAGAAAGCCACAGCATCCAGTTATGAAGCTTTCATCATCGGGAATGAACCTCTCCCAAAAGTGGGTGATTTGAATATCATCACAGATTTTGCAGGTAATCCAAGGTGTGTGGTAGAAACCAAACAAATCACCATCCGCCTATTCAAAGAGTTCACCTTCGACATCGTAAAACGAGAAGGCGAAGATGACAATTTAGAATCCTGGCGAACAGGTCACACGAAGTTTTTCACCAATGAAGGTAAAGAACTCGGATATACGTTCAGTGAAGATATGAAAGTTGTGTTTGAGGATTTCGAAGTGGTGTATCAAGAATAAAACGGCTAATATGGCCGTTTTGTTGTTTATTCACCACTGATCATCAATGATTCAATTAAAACTGAAGGGCTCGCAACCCCGGATAAATTAAACTTCAAATCGCTACCTAGGGTGACGACTTTATTCATCATCTCAAAGAAATTGCCTGAGACCACAATCATCTTCACTGGGTGTGCAATTTTACCTTGTTCAATCTTTTGACCTGAGGCCTGTAAAGAAAATTCGCCAGAGATGGTTTTTACCCCTGCATGTAATCCAATCAAATCTGTGATTAAAACACCATCTTCAATGCCTTTAATCATGTCTTCAAATGAAGTATTTCCAGGTTGTAGCACAAAGTTTGACATTTGGATGCCACCACCAAAGCCATTGCCGGTAGGTTCAGTGTTGAAAATTTTGGCTGTTTTAAGGTTATGGTTGAAGCCTGTGAACACACCTTCTTTGACCACATATCGTTGACTACATGCCACACCTTCATCATCGAATGGTACTTTGAAGAAAGCCTCTTTATGAAGTGGGTCATTAACTAGGTTGATTTTTGAATCAAATATCTTTTCTCCTACTTTATTTTTCAGTGAGGTCATATTTCTAAAAGCGGCTTCCCCAGAAAAAATACTACCAAATACATTGAGGATGTCAGAAAACATTTCATTGCTGAAGATGACTGGATATGCTTTGGTTGGTAATGATTTTCCACCCAATTTCGCTAATCCCATCGCTAAGGTTGTTTGAATCATCTTTTCCACATCAAAGTCACTGAACTTCTTCGCTAACTTGATGTCATAGGCGGTTTGGATATCCGATTCGTCTTTTTTAAATACACCAATGGCGTAAGCATAGGCATAGGATTGAAAACGTGATAAGTTTAATCCTTTAGAATTTACCAATGTCGTTTCGGATTCGACTTCTTGGTATTGGGTCGTTTGAACTTGAGCCACCGATGGGTTTGAAAGAATCCCTTGTTCAAGTTTTTTTAAGAGTTCTATTTTTTCAGTGACTGGTACGGATGTAAAATCAAACTTGTCCTCTTCGACAACTGGGTAACTTTTTGAACCCTCAAAAATAATGGCTGGTTCTACTACGGTGAGTGCTTTGGCATTTTCAATCAACTGATCCAGCATTTGATCTACATTGATCTGTGATAAGTTTTCAAATCGCACTGTAGATAATTTATTGTTATAAATACCACGGATGGTAACCGAAGTTACTTGGCTTTGAACGTGTTGGTCCAATTTGTTTTGATAGACCGATAGTTTTAAACTACGGTTCTTTACTGCATATATTTCAAGGTCAGAAATACCTTTGTCTAACCCAAGCTTTAACCACGATTGATACATTATTTCTTACCTCCTGCACCACCAACGGTCATTGAAGACACGCGGATGGTTGGTTGACCCACATCGACTGGGATACTACCCGATAATGACCCACACATGCCTTGTCCAAATTCAAGGTTGTCAGCCACACGGTCAATCTTAAATAAAACGTCCTTACCTTGACCAATGAGCATCGCGCCTCTGACTGGCTTCGTGAGTTTTCCATCCTCAATCAAATACCCTTCTTGAACAGCGAAATTAAACTCTCCTGTGGCTGGTACGACGGTACCGCCCCCGAGTTTTTTCGCGAATAGACCATATTTGGTATCTTTTATAATATCCTCAAACTTATCTGTCCCTGGGGCGATATAGGTGGAGTTCATACGTGAGGTTGGTGAGAACTTATAGGATTGTCTACGACCTGATCCTGTCGGTGTCATCTTCATCTTTCTAGCATTTCGGTAATCGATGAGATATCCCTTCAATACGCCATTTTCAATGAGTAGATTCTTTTGGGTTTGCTTACCTTCATCGTCAAAGGACAATCTACCCCAAGCCGATTCAACATCGCCATCATCATAGGCTGTGACCTTGTCAGAACCGACCTTTTCACCCAGCTTACCAACGAATGGGGATAGCCCTTTCGCAACCGCTGTGGCTTCTAATGGGTGTCCACACGCTTCATGGAAAATAACCCCACCAAAGCCGTTGTGTAATACCACTGGCATGACTTGAGGTACCATGTCTTCTGCGGATAATAACGTGATACTCGATACCGCGACTTCTTTCGCTAATGTTTCTAAATCCAAGGCGTCGAATATTTCGAATCCCATATAACGACCCGGACCTTCCGATGCTTGTTGCATCAACCCGTTTTCAGAGGATGCCGCCATCATCACCACGCGTGTGTACGTTCTTAAATCATCTTGGTACACGCCTTCTGAATTGGCTACCCAAACTTTTTGTCTGGTTTCAATCAATTGAGCAATTGCTTGAACGATGCGTGGGTCATGTGATTTGATGATGTTGGATAACTTTTGAAGCTTAGCCGTCTTTTCAGAGACGGGTACACTTTCCATTGGACGTTTGATGTTATCCACATAAGGTTTGGCTTCACCCAAAGGTACTGCTTTATGTAGTGGTCCAGAAAAGGAAGCACGCAAATTTTGAACCAAATTCAAAATAGCATCATAAGATACTTCATTGGTAAACCCATACACTTCATCGTTGTTTTGAATGAGTCTCACACCCGCACCGAAGACATTGCCACGATCAATGGAGGTGACTTCGCCATTCATGACTCGGATCACCGAGGATGCGGTATCTTCTAAAAAGATTTCTGCGAAGTCAGCACCGGTTTGTAGCGCTGCTTCTAATAAGATTTGTAGCTTGTTTTTTTCTAACATAGACTTACCTCGTTTATTGGTATCAATTCTATACCATTGAACATTTTTTTGCAATAGATACCCTCAAAACACACAAAAATAAGTCATTTTGATACCTTTATTTAGAAATGGGGCTATACTATAGTTAGGGGATGATACCATGGGCTTCTTTGAAACCATACGTTACACACGGATCAAAAAAGAAAAAAACATCGAAATTAGACAATACGATGTCTTTCTTCTCGCCTCCACCAAAACCATGTCTAACAAGCAGTTTGATTCGGGTTTTATGAACGTATTCAATTATATCTCTGGAGAAAATCACAAAGAAGAAAAAATCTCGATGACCACCCCGGTGGTATCCTATGAAGAAGATGAACAATTAATAACTGGGTTTTATGTCCCTTCAAAATATGATAAATCCACTGTACCTAAACCAACCAGTGAACATGTCTTCATTCAAGAAAATGAAACCGCCATTTACGCTGTGATACGGTTCAATGGGGGCTGGAACGAAAAGAATTTCAAAAAAGCAGAATTGAAATTACGTGAATATATCGATCAAAACCATTATGAAATCATTTCAGGTCGTATCCTATTCCGTTATCAACCACCGTTTATACCTGGGTTCTTAAGACGAAATGAAATCGCGTTTAAAATCAAATATATCTAATAACAAAACCGATAGTCCGCTAGACTAAATTCCATTGAGGAGACAAAAAAAAGATGTAGTCCATACATCTTTGTGAAGTTATACATAAAGACATCTCTATAATTGAAGTTATTGAGGTGTTTTTATTTATGGACGAGCATCATTTCTTTTAATTGATATGTATTTATAAAGATGACAAATTGGTTCTATTTAGAATTTTTATCATACTTGATATAACCTGCTAAGAATAGCGATGATCCAAGAATTGATGGTGCTACACTAGCTTCAAGATTGGTGGCATTACTATCAATAATAACCATTAATGACATTGTGACCATTATTATTAATCCTATTATAATCATAAAGATATTTGTATTTTTTTTCATATTTTTATTCATCTCCATCCATCAGTATAGCTGAATAATAGCACTTTTATATATATAAGTCAATATTATATTATTTAATATTTAATTATTTCAAAATGTTAAAATTAATCTATGAATTTACTGAAACTATAAAAAACTATAAGAACGTTAATGTGACAAATTGTGCTAATTGTCATTTTATTATCTGAATTTAGTTGACATGTCTACTTTAATCAGTAATCTATCGGTTTTATCTATTATTATAATTGTTGTGTGATGAGTGATATGACTTCTTGTCGATCGTTTGCATTTCTGACATCATATTTGTCCATATCAATCATGACCACTTTAGAGGCTTTATAATGATTTAAGACCCAATCATCATAGTTTTCCCATAAGAATTTGTAATAATCCACTAGTGATTGGTCTAATTCATAACTTCTACCACGGAGTTGAATGCGTTTAAGTACGGTTTCAAATGAACCTTTGAGATAGACCATCAAATCTGGAGCCTTCTTTGGTAACCCCGTGAGTTCTTCCATCATGTTTTTAAGGAGTTTTTCATACATTTCAAACTCTAAAGATGAAATTCTACCCAAATCACGATTTCTTTTCGCGAAGTACCAATCTTCATAAATGGAGCGATCAATGATGTTATTTTCGTGTTGTAACGCATCCTTGATGGTTTTGAATCTAGAGTTCAAGAAATACAGCTGTAAAAGAAATGGGTATCTTTTCGCTTCGATTTCTTCTTTTGAAGATGTATAAAATAACGGTAGAATGGGATTATCATCCACCGATTCATAAAACACCTGACTACCGAGTTGTTCTGCTAAAATTTCCGCAACTGTGGTCTTGCCTAGACCGATCATGCCACCAATGACTATCACCATTTTGTCTCCTTTGTAATAGAAAATGCTCCAATCTGGTTATTAGATTGAGCATTATTTTTTTGAATGCTTCTAAAAGCACTTATTCCTATTTTAGAGGAGATTCATAACCCTGTCAAGGCATTAGAAATCATTATGATTAACGCTCTAATTAGATAAAACATTGGTATTTTTTTGAAAAAATGTGTTTATATTTTTTTAATACATTTTTAAGCGCAAACTATTTTGAAACCGTAATATCTCGTGATATGATAACGGTACAATAGGTAGAAAAGGAGAATTTACATGTCTGAAAAAGCGTTAAAAAGAGACCCTCTCGCATTTGAAAGCTTAATTCGCTTCAATAAAATCATGGGCTCAGTTCACCTCGTTCAAGGCGTCTTGATGATGCTATTTGCATTTTTAGTTTATCCAAATTTGGATGGCACTGGTACACAAACATTTACAATTCCTGTCATTGGGAATTACTTAAACTTTGTTGAAGGTCAAGGCTTGGTCTTAACACCCACTGAAACCTTATTTGAATTACCATTCTTACCATTAACCGCGAGCTTCTTATTAATATCTGCATTGTTCCATTTCATTATTGCTATTCCGTATAAAGACAAATATGTCGCTGACCTTAAAGTCGGTATCAATAAGCTCAGATGGTATGAATATGCCTTATCTTCTTCTTTGATGATCGTATTGATTTCTTCTTTATTTGGCGTTAGAGACGTCGCTGTATTTGCGCTCATTGCTTTAGCCAATGCTGCGATGAACTTATTCGGCTTAGATATGGAATTACTCAATGCTGGTGAATCCAAAGTTGGTAAAAAAGTCAATTGGTTGCCATTCATTTTCGGTTCCATCATTGGTTTAGCCCCATGGGTTGCCATCGCATTCTACATTGGTGTTAACCCTAATCTAGATGCTGTTCCAGGATTCGTTTGGGCTATTCTAGTGACTTACTTTGTTGCTTTCAACACCTTCCCAGTCAACATGGTATTACAATACTTAGGAAAAGGTAAGTTCAAAAATTATCTTTATGGTGAAAGAGGTTATATCATTCTTTCCTTAGTAGCGAAGACCATTTTAACTTGGTTAGTTTTATTTGGAGCATTCCAACCTTAATCACTTAGTTCTCAAAAGCCATGCTAATCATGCATTGGCTTTTTTTCTTGCTTTGGATTATGGACGGATAACTGTATAATAAGGGTATGAATCAAGTCAAAGGAGTAATATATCTATGAAACAAAGATTGTTAGGTAAAACCAACGTTAAGGTAAGTGAAATCGCCTTAGGTTGTTGGCAACTCGGTGCGGTTTGGGGTGAACCTTTCAACCCGGAAATCGCGTTAAATACACTTAAATCAGCGACTGCTCAAGGGATCAATTGTTTTGATACCGCAGACGTTTATATGGGCGGTGAATCCGAAAGAGCGATTGGTAGATATCTAAAAACCCTCGATGTAAAACCTTTTGTAATCACTAAAATGGGTCGTTTTCAAAGCCCACACGTCGCAGCTGGTTACCATGAGGATAATTTGAGAAGATTCGTCAAACAATCCATAAAGAACCTTCAAGTAGATGCGTTAGATATGGTTTTATTACACTGTCCACCCAGTGAAGTTTACGATATGCCTGAGATCTTTGAGAGCCTTGATAGCATCAAAGCCGATGGTTTATTTAAGCATTATGGTGTCAGTGTTGAAACCGTTGAAGAAGGTTTAAAAGCCCTTCAATACCCTGGGGTTGAAGCGATTGAAATCATCTTCAATATGTTTAGGTTGAAACCCGCTGAACATTTCTTTACAGAAGCCAAGAAACACAACGTTGGTATCATTGTTAGGGTGCCACTCGCTTCTGGTTTACTGACAGGAAAATTCAAAAAAGACACACAGTTCAATCCAAATGACCATAGAACTTATAACCGTCATGGTGAAAAGTTTGATATGGGCGAAACCTTCAGTGGTGTCGATTACGACACTGGGCTAGAAGCTGTGGAAGCCTTGAAAAAAGTCTTCCCAAATGAATCCTTACCCCTCATCGCTTTAAGATGGATTTTGATGTTTGATGCTGTAAGCACGGTAATCCCTGGGGCGAGCCGTCCGGAACACATTTTAGAGAATGCGAAAGCATCCACACTACCACCGCTAACGGATGTCCAAATGAAACAGGTTGAAGCGATTTATACTAAATACATCAAACCACTCGTTCATCACAAATGGTAAAAAATAAAGGTACCCTCATTTTGAAGGTACCTTCTTTGTTTTATTGTAGAGATTGTAAATAGGTGAGTGCGTTTTGATATAACCATTCACTGTTGAATGTGACCAAACCATTGTTCATACCAAACACCACCGACTTATCGATGAATGAAGCAACCCATTCTGAACCCAATGTTTTACCGTTGGTGGTTGTGCTTAAAATTTGTTGATTGATATCTTTATTTTCATACTCGAAGAATCTCGCATCTTGAGGTAGGTTACCTGACATTTCAGTCCAACCTCTACTGCTGATGTGGACATCAAATGTGTTGTTAATATAGGCAATCGCTGCACTCTTATCCCAAGGTCTACCCAAATCGACAGAACCTACAGGTACACCATTTTCAAAAGTAAATGTGTTGTTATAAAAGACATAACCCATGCTGATTAAGAGTGTATTTGAAACATTATAACCTTTATTGGTTGAAATCACACCGGTAGCACGTGCTAAGGAACGAATTTCTGAGTTTTCAAAGAAGGCTGGACCCCCATTACCAAAAATGAAATCGACAACACCTTCAATATAAACATTTAAATAATACTGACGACCAGACTTGGCATATAACGTATCTTGATACCCTTTAAAGGAGACTTGGTAGAAAATGACTTGGTCTGCTTCGTTGACCAAAGCAACCCCTTGTTTATCGGAAATGGTGGATTGATTATAATTAAAGTCATTTTGGAAAGTGATGTTTTTCGCCATGAAGCCTGTAGCTGAAGACTTGATTGATACAGTCGCTGATCCTTGAGTCCCCCAGGTTGCACCATTAGGTTGTTGAGTACCAGAGGCTGCATCATAAGTAATCACGGTATTATTTTGACTTTCACCAATCATGACTAAATTTGGAACGGTCACTGTAATCTTTTCACGGTAAATGCCATCGGCGATGTAGATATGTTTTAGCGTATTGCTTGGATAGTTTTGATTGACTAAATATTGCAATGCCGATTTAACTGATGTAAACATGACCTTATTTTCAATGATTTCACCATCAAAACCCATGTGTGCATGATCGACATAAATCGAAACACTCGTTGGATTTGTAGCATCTATTTCATGAACATAAATATCGATATGTACCACATCAAAAGTCTTATAAGAAATACTGGCTTGATAATGGCCAGCGGCATTGAAGTTCACTGCAGAAACATCTAGTGTATAATCACTTGGATTTAATTTAAGATACCCACCATCGGTCAACATCGCTTTTACCACCAAACCATCGGTATTGATTGTGGATCCGATGGTGTAGGTTTGTTTCATCAACAAATCATCCGCAAGCACGTGTGTCACAGAGACCACATCGACTTTAAATGACTTGGTTTCACCACCATATAGTACTTCAATGCTATATTCTCCCGCGACACTGTTGTTAAAGGCGGTTGTGATGACTTGATAAGCAGTAGCTTCTAGTAATGTGCTTGAACCATCGGAGAATGTGGCGTATACAGCCAAGTTGGATAAGTCTAATTCTTCACCTACCAAGTAATACTTCTTCACTTGTGTGGTGGAAATGGTAAATCCTGTTTCTACAACTGGACCTGCATTTTCCGATTGTCTTGCAATAGAGCCGTTATGATATTTGAAGAATGTAGCGTTAAATCCACTTTGATCAAACCAAGCTTGGGTGATTTCAGCGGAGGTTAAACCTGTACCTTCAGGCATAGCGATTGGTGCTGTACCCACGATAAATACAGTGGTTTCACTTGCATAGTATAAATGGGTTAATGTCGCTGTTGAACCACTTGGTAGGTTACCCGCACCGATTTTATTGGTGTTGGTACCAGAAGTTTGGGTGATATTTGATATGAATACTTTATCTGCGATCACTGTAGACCCAGAAATGTTGGTACCTAAAATCGAACCAACGTTCTTGCCGGAAGAGATACTACCTTTTACGACAATTTGTCTCACAGTTAATGTAATACCTGCTGCATTTAAACGTCCCATGATGGCACCAGCTGCTTGGTTTGGTGCAACCACTTTAGAATCAAAATAGACATTTTCAACATCAATGGTGACGGCTTTTCTAGCTGCGCCAATCAAACCACCGACATAAGAACTACCTTCAATCCAGTGGTTTTCATCATTGATAACCGTAATGTTTCGAATGGTAATCGTGGTTTCAGATGAGTCATTGATCACATCACCAAATAAGAGTGCTGCATAGGAACCTGAATGTCTGACGGATACATTATAAAAGGATATATTTTCAAATCTTGCGCCGCCTTGGGCGAAAGCAGAAATGAACGCTGAAGATTCAGAGGTGCCTCCACCATTGTGGATAGAGTCCGCAAATTGAATGTTCTTAATGACACCACCCTTTAAGATTTCTTTGAATAAGAAACCCATCTTATTGCCGGATGCGTTGATGACTGCGCCACGAATTGTGTATCCATGACCATCAAAAATCCCACCAAAAGTATTCGGACTGCCTGTGAGGGTTGTGCCGGTCATATCGATGTCGTTCATCAAATGCACTTCACCGGTTGCCCCGTTGGTAATGAGGTCTACGACATCTTGTGGGGTATATAATAAAGTACCTGTTGGGATACTAGGGTCTGGTTCAAATCGACCATACAATTCATAATTGCCTGTGGACCCTAGAGGAATCGATTCAACCAATGTACCACCTTCTGGGCGTGTAAACCAACCTATAAAAATCATACCAGTCATTTCTATGCTTCTAAGGACAGGTTGTGATTCAATGGTATAGATATCATCACCCATCTCAATGATGGTTGAATCCACAGGTTTCCAATAACTGATGGTATAGTTTGTGATTTCAAACGCTGGTTTCAACGTGATATTCTCTTGGATGGTTGTTTCAAAATCAAATAGACTATCGTTATGTTTCCAACCAATGAATGTATACCCTAGTTTTTCTGGTGAGCTCGTAGGTGCACTTACTTTTAAACCTGATTCTATATTTAAAGTGGATAAAACAGACCCATCTTCATTTTCAAAAGTGACTGTATAGACTTCTGGTATGACTTCCCATTTTGCATATAGGGTTATATTTGATGTAACGACATCGGTTGTAAATACCCATGGCATCGTTAGATTGCTATCTGTAAACCAACCCATAAATGAATGATTATCTTTGGTTGGAACAATCGGTTCTGTCACTTTAGCACCAGCGTTTACCGTCTGATTACTAACGGCTGAACCACCATCTACATCAAATGTGACTGTAAATGTAGGTATCGGTAATGCTTTAACTGTCACCACAAACGTCAGTGTTTTACTGAAATTCGTGGTTGTTACCACCGCTGTAAGGGTGACTTCAATATCACCAGTGGTATGATTTGGCCTATTGACCACCCCTGAGGAACTGATGACATTCGGTAGACTTGATGACCAAATGACATCAAAACCGATAGATTCAACTTCGAGGGATGTTGGTAAGGATATGTTCTCTGTAACCTCTTCTGGGATATCGATTAAACTGGATTGAATGATCGAATCATAATTGGGTGTTTTCTCTTCACAGGCCATCAAAAATAGACTGATGCATGCGAAGAAAATAAGGGTAATGATTTTTTTCATGGACAATATTCTCCTTTGGATATGAAAGCGCTTGTACCCTTCAATATAATGATATTTTTCCATAAGTCAATGCGAAAAACTCACTTTTTCCAATATTTCGTATATCGTCTATTATGATAGATATTTAAGTAAGTTTTTAGTGTAATTTGTCTATTATACTGTACGAAACACCCTTTCAAATAAAAGGGGGTATAATATGGGTGAGAAGGTGAACACATGTCTATCCATACATTGATTCGTTGGTCTCCCCGTATTTTATCGATTTTACTCATCACTTTGTTGATGATGTTTTCATTGGATGTTTTTCAATCCGATGCGTCTTGGTATGAAATACTGTTGGGTTTGCTCATTCATAACATTCCAGCATTCATTTTAATGATGGTACTCTTCATCTCTTGGAAAAAACCTTTGGTTGGTTCTATTGTGTTTATAACCGCGGGCCTATTCTATGGATTTTGGATGATTCTAGGTCAAGGGTTTAATGAGTGGTTAGCTGTACTCACACTAGGGGTTCCTGCCATCATTATTGGGATATTGTTTTATATGGATTATAAGTTGTTATAACAACCAAGGGGCTGTAACGAAATGAAGATTTAATTTTCTTCAGGATGTTCAGTCCTTTTTTCTTGATGGAGTGCTTCTTGTAAAAGTTGGATGAATTTTCCCACATGATAGCCATCGACAAAAGCGTGGTGTGCTTCAATCGATAATGGTATCCTTTTGGTACCGTTGATTTCCTGATATTTTCCCCAGGTTAATCGAGGTACTGCATCTTTAGAATTTGGATTATTGGCGTGTGTAATCTGTGTGAAGGTAGCCCATGGAAAGGTCGATATATAGACCAAATCCATCCTTGCTTCTTTGGACAAATCGATGAATGTATCCCCTTGATCATGAGATGTTCGTTTGGCTTCAAGGATGAATTGATTTCTATTATATACATAGTCTATCGTGACTATCTTAAAGCGTTCTGTGTTGGGAATAAGGTCAGTGAATGAAGGGTGAATTGTATCGAATATAACGGGGGTATCTCCGTCAAATCTGTACTTAAAAGCATCTATCTCATTTAGGATTGTCATCGCTAGATGCATAAAACTTAGATAAAAAGACGTGTGCTTTTCTTTCACTGCTTGATAGAGTTTGGTAACATCGAGTGATACCGTGATGCTAAACATGGGATGACTAAAATCTTTGTAGAACTCGTAAGTTTGCTTACGGTCCCAGTGTTCAATATCGATTTTTTTCATGACTATATACCTCTTATAACATGGTTTCTTTATGTACTTTATGACAATGTGGACAAATGATTTTACCATTTGGGTCAATCTTGGTGATGTTTCTAAAATACATGAGTGACTCCACTTGTCTTTCATAGTACCATTGGTCATTCTCAGCCGATAGTGACCCCACATTCATTTGTTTTCTTCGATGTGGTGTATCTGTATAAAAATACGCTTGTTTGGTGTCTGGACAAACACCCGTTTTGATTTGAGTTAAGCAGTCACTGCATTGATGATATTCGTGTCGCTTATTTTTTTCGAGATGTCCCCCACAAAATGGGCAAACGGTACGTTCGGTATCGCTATGTATCATCCCGCGAAGTAGCATTTGTTGTAAACGTCTGAAGGAGTCGATATCAGACATACTAACATACACATCTTCACGCTTATTGTAGTCATCATCTAAAGGATTAACCACAACCACTTCATGTAAGCGACGTCTTAATTTTTGAACACGAATGGTCTCTTCATCGGTATCTGATCCCACAATCATCATACGATACGCTTGATCTTTTTTAAAATATAAGAGGACAGCCTCATTGTTGAGGTTTTGAATGTTGAGTTTCCAATCTTTAAATGTGAAGTTCACATCGAGTGCATTCAGTTTCATCTTGGTTTTTGAATCCAACACGAAGTTGAAATGACCAGCTGCGAATATCGATAACAGTTGTACATATAGTATATAGTTTTTTCTAAACCGATCAAAATCCACTGTTTGTAATTCTTTAGGTGTGCTATTTGGGGTATTGAGTAAGTACTTGTAGGTTTTATATACCATCTTATAGTCTTTTTGCATCAAAAAGATGTTGGTCTTTTTGAGTGGTAGATTGGGATTCCTGTGGTTATTCTTTTTATACACAGGTTTACTCAATCTGGGTTGAATGACTTTGGTCAGACCGAGCAATTCATTCAGCATGGCTTTGGATAAATTGAAATATTGGCTAAAATCGCGGATATACCCTGTGTGCAATTTACCCAAGGCAAGAAAGTATTTCAAGTGATTGGCTTTTTCCAATAAATTGAATTCCATGATGTCAGAAGCATAGATGACACTGTTTAAAATACGTCTATTTTTATTGACGAAATAGAGTACTTCATCGATGTAGTTACAAAAAACAATGTTCTCGTAAATGGCGTAATCATCTTCATAAATACGAGTTAACAACTTTCTCGGTCTGACCCCGGTTTTGGTTAAATTAGAGACGTGTTGGCTATGGTTAGCCAGGTGTAACAGTGTATTTTGATTGATGATTCTGGTGTTTTCTACAGGTAAAACATCATCGGTATCTTTGAGTACGATGATGGGTTTATTAAAAATTCTTTTCGAGGCTGGCATCGATTTTTTAACCACTTGAATCGATTGTTCAAGTTGTTCAAAATCAAACTCAGGTTCAATCGAAAACAAGGTCATATCGTGGACCACATAGTAATCAAATTCTATATAAGTGAGTTGTGGGTGTTTTTCAACAAAGGTTTCAATCCCTGAAAGCAGCGATGAAAATCGCTGATAGGCATCGAGCTGTTTTTTATCCATAGCATCACCCATTAGTCATTATCGAGACGTCGAATGAAGGCGGCACATTGGTGTAGTTTTAATTTCGTAAATTCTTGTTCTAGTTTTTCTTTGTCGTCTAATGTTTTTGTTTCCAGTTTAGAAACAACCTTGCTTAAAAGGATTTTTTCAACGGCTTCACTTTCGACATTTTCTTTGTCAAAACACGCTTGGTAAATGTTGACGAACTCTTCAATTTGTTTCAAAATACGGTTACCAAAGGATATGTTGAATGGAGCAAGTAAGACTTCAACCGCCTTGATCAATTCACTGTTTTCAGCGTCAAAGTTGCCTTGTTTTTTCGCATCCACAAATAAACGGTTCATGGTTTCATAATCATAGAACTGTTTTTCCATTGGTGCAGCGTAGTTTCTAACTTTAGGTGCGCGCTTCGTGAAGTTCATCGTGTGTGCTCGGTCATAGACTTTATCGGAAATAACAAAGGTCGATTCATCTCTATTGGCGGTACCAATGAACCAAACGTTCTTTGGTACCTTTAAGGTATGGCCTTCATTTAAAGCGAGGTAATCGAAATCTTGTCCTTCTACTTTTCTTGAAAGCTTGATGTTGATGAGTTTAATCTCTCTCATGTGTTCTTCATTTTCCATCAAGGATAAGAAGTCTGAGAAGTAATATTCAATTCTCGATAAGTTCATTTCATCGAGCAAGATGAATGTGAAAATATCTGGGTTTAACGCAGCTTTATACAGTGCTTGAGTGAACTTTTTAGGGGTATACTTCATGGAGAACTCATTGTAATAACCTAAGAGCTCATTTTTATCTTTCCAGGAAGATTCAACTTCAATGATGTCACAGTTCCCATAGACCGCTTCAGCGAAAATCTTCGGTAAACTGGTTTTACCAGTCCCTGACATCCCTTGTAAAATCGATAGTTTAGAAGCCCCCATCCCCGCAACAAATGTCGCGATGTCTTCTGGGGTATAGGATAAATGTAGTCTGGAATTTTTTGCATAATCTACAACGAAATTCACCAACTGATTGAGTGTGGTATGGTTGGTTTTTTGAGCGTTTCGTTTTTCAATGTCCGCTTTAAATTGGTCTGCTTTAAGATCCAAATCGGTAAATGCTGGGCAGGGGTCAAAAGACGTGATCACGGTTTCTTCTGATTCGGTCGGTTCATTAGAAGCGGATTCCACTTCTGTTTCTGTGTCTTCTGATTGTGGCAGTGGGGTTGCGAAAAGCGGTTCAGTTGGTTGTTCGAATGCTTTTCTCGCAAACATTAAAATGAGTACCACAACAGAAGCAATCAATATATAAATCGTATCGGTACCAATGTTGTATTCATATTCTAGACCTTCAGGCAATGTGATGCCATAAAAATCAAACATATCGAGCATCAATGCTTGATTGATTTCTTGAGCGATTTGGAAATAATACCCCGAAATCGCGATGATGAAGACAAAGAACACATTGACGATGGTTGCCATTTTAACGATCGAATTGAATTGCTTAAAGTTCGATAAATAACTGCTGATAGCAATCACCAAGCTGAGCCCTGAGGAGATCAACATCACAACCAACACATAAGCCACCATACGGTAACCAGGGTCTAGATTTGGATAATCTAATAAGATATTGAGGCCGGTTAAACGGACGGTATACTCAAAGTTTCCGAATGTGATTTGCATCACGATGATTGGCATAAATAACAAGGATGCTGTAACCGCTGTGAGTAAAATCACATACATCAATGGCTCGATTTTAGCGTATTTCAATTTAAACTGCTTATACGTCATTGGGTGATCGATGTGGTATTTTCCTTTTAATACGGCGAATGCGAAAATGACAAATACCATCATCGCGATGGGAATGAAGGCGAATGTCACGACTTCATTGCCTTCTAAGGTGTAATAGATATTGAGCGCTAAACCCGCAATGAAGAATATTAACGTAGACACGAAGAGTGCATTGATCAATGTACGTGATTTTTGAATGAATCGTTCTTGATCGAAGAAATAATGAGAAATAATATCTGAAAAATAGAGGAACACACCCAATAAAATGGTGAAATTGACTAAGAAGGATCCAATGATTTCGAGATTCGTATCCCCAAAGAATAAAGCCCGAATGATGATGGCGTGGTAATCTGGTGATACATCGTTTAAGGAGTATAGTGGTACGATGAAGGTCGTCATGAAGACTAGAATTGAAACGATATCGATGATCAATACTGCCCTTAAAATGGCTTTACCCAAAGGTTTGACTTCAACAGTTGGATTTACGTTGGGTGTATCTCCAATCAGTAGTCGTTTACGATAGACCAGTAAAACCACCACCGAAATAACCAACACAATACCAGTAATGATTAATACGAGTGCGAATGTAGAAAGCAACGTATTAATGACGTGGAATACAATCAAGGCACTTTCAAATATCAGTAAGAAAAATACCGAGGGCATCATGCCCCAAGCCGTTTTTCGAATGGTACCGAATATCGAGATTAAAATGGTTGTTAATGACACATAAAACAATACGACAACAACGAAAGAAAAAATAACCAAAACCCCACCATTAGCGATGTCATTCGCCAAAGAAAAGAAGTTTTCAGTGTCATAGGGTGAAAGTAAATCCAACGATAACACCCACAGGTGGATGAGTGAAATCAATGACAGGATGGTTGTAATCACGATGCCTATTAACCAAGGTTTTTTGATCAGTTGTTTCATAGAACGATACCCCTTTATATGTATTTGAGCCAAGAATTTGTTAATAAAATAGTGTCAAGTATTCATATGCCCTACTTTATTTATCATTGTATCACATTATACAGATGTCTTTTTGAATGAAGTGTGAACAATATGTGAACTTTACACCAATAACCCCTTTGAATAGGTCTTCTAAAGAAAAAACCATTGGTGTCCAATGGCTCTTTACTTAATCATTCGTTGTAATCGAATAAATTGTCTAACTTTGGTATTAAAGATTCTAATGATACATCTTGTTCATAATCGATGTTTTCATAACCAAATCCATTGTTATGGTGTACCTCAGTTAAAAATAATTGAGTGCCTGATAATTTGAATATGGATTCGTCTTGGTATTGTTTTAATAAATGTTTGGTTTGTTCTTGTACCTTTGGTTCCATTTCATAGTGGTCGACCCGAATTCTGTTTTTATGGTCAACCAATCGTTTGTCTCCATACACCATATCTTTAAATAAGCGGTGTTTATGGACTAGGATGGATTCATGGTTGCCTAGTTGTTTCATCACTTCAAATAAACAAGAGATATAAGAAACAAACCCAGGGATGAACACGCTCGCTTTGGTCGTGACTGCTTTAGAAGATGATATGACCGCTTCACCTTGGTATTTGTCTTGAAGCCAAGTATTCATCGATAAGGCAGTATCTTCTAAATGGTCTTTGGCTTTACCAATCGTACCGCTGCGGTAAATCTGATCCATCGCGCCACTACCCACATAAGAATAGGATATGGTTTTAAATCCCTTGGCGATACACCCCGCCGCTTCCAGTGCTTCTACCCAAAGTTGCCAATCCTCACCACCCATGACGTAAACGGTGCCTTTGATTTCTTCTCTTGTCGCTGCTTTAATATAAATATCTCTAATTTCTTTGGATGCGATATCGACAGTTTTGCCATTCAAATCTTCCCCAATGGGTTTGATGGCTGAGTACACCACTTCGCCCGTATCTGGGTTCGGTCTCGCCCCTGAAGCCAAGGAATACACCAGTAAATCGATTTGTCCGAAGGTTTCTTTGATTTTTTGGATGGTGATGGCTTTGGTTTGATGACTAAAGGCATTCCCAATGATGTCAAAGTGTTTTGAATTTAAAGCCTTGGCCTGTTCTAAAAAAGCCACATTATTCCAATACCCTGCCGTCCCTGTTCTTTGATCTTTGGGTTTAGATTCATAAGACACATTGATCGTGGATGCTTGGGCATTTTGAGCCAATGTTACACGACTCGATAACCCATACCCAGATGACCCACCAATGATGAGGACGCGTTTAGGTCCGTTGAAATGAGGCAGTTGTTTCGCCTCAGTAAATAAATCTTTGACATATTGAGCACAACCCAACGGGTGCGCATTTAAAAATAAATTGTTTCTAAGTGTTGGTTTAATGATCATAAAAAATCCATCCCCTTTTTCATCATTATACGATAATTTATGTTTTTCATGGTGTGATACGCCTATTAGAACATTATGAATCTAGTTCTATTTAGAAAAAAAGACGGATAGCTCCGCCTTATGCTTTTCTAACTTTGAGGAAGATATCGTATAGGAAATAACCTGCAATCAAGACACCAAAACCAATCAAGGATGGTACTAGACTTTCCACTAAGGTTGAAACAATCAATAACAGCATGCCAAAGATGGCTAATGCAGGAACCACAGGGTATCCAATGACTTTATAAGGTCGATTCAACTCAGGTGAACGTCTTCTAAATAGATAGATCGAGAAGAATATGAGTGTGTTGAAAATCAATCCACCAAACACAACAAAGGTGAGTAAATCTCGGAAATTAAATACCAACAGAATCAAAGCCATCAAACCAGACCCAAGGATAGCGATGCTTGGGGTTTTGAATTTCTCATCCACTGATCTAAATGCTTTAAAGAATACTTGGTCCTCTGCCATGGCGTAATATACTCGAGGGAATACCATGATGGAGCCATTCAATGACCCAAATATAGAGATGAGTATTGAAAAAAATACAATTCTCATGCCCGTTTCACCGAAGAGGGTCATCATCGCTGGAATTGGTAACACTGCCCCACCCTCAGATAAAGAAATGGTGGTTGTTGTACCTAGGATACGGTACAAAGAGAAAATGAATAATACATAAATGACCGAAACCCCAATCGTTGAGATCGACAACGCTTTTGGTAAGTCTTTTTTAACATCTTTCATCTCACCAGCAACCGTATTGAGGTTGGTCCAACCTTCATATGCCCAAAGGGTACCAACCACACCAAATCCAATCATGGTGAGTAATTGGAAGAATCCCACAGGTTCAGCCGTATTAAAGGATAGGTCTAGTGATCCAGTTCCCATAAATAACCCAACAATGATGATGCCGATAATCGGGATGATTTTCGCAATCAAGAAAATCTTTTGAACCCAAGTCCCTGCTTTCACACCCAAATAGTTGATGACAGATAATAATACAATCACCAAAGCAGCCACCCATTTATAAAATACACCCAAAGGCACGATATAACTCAGCACCTCAGAGAAGGCTAAAGCGAGTAAGGCGATTGACCCACTCGAAGATAAAACAAAGTTCATCAACCCACTCAGGAAAGCAACTTTCTTACCATATGCTTTTTTAAGATATACATAATAACCTCCTGTTTCAGGAAACATCGTACCGAGTTCAGCATAAGTGAGTGCTGAAACCAAGGTTAAAATGCCCCCTAAAACCCAAGCGAGCAAGGACAAGCCTAGAGAATAACCGGTACGTTCTAAGATTGAACTACCAAAAACAAATATACCAGAACCAATCATGATGCCTGCGAGGATGGATATGCCACCAAACAGGCCTATTTCTTTCTTCAGTGTAGTCATTTTTAAAACCTCTCATGTAACCCAAAGATACCATAAAAAGCAATTAGACACCAAAAAAATGCACCACTGAACGGGGTGCATTTTCATCTATTTGCAGATCGCGATGATGGTATCGTTTGGTTCAATTACCATATCTTGTTTTACATCCAAATCACCTTTGAATATCGTTTTTGTCGCATTTTGATATAAACCAATCACGACAAATTCTTGGTTAGAGGATTGATAACACGCATAAATCAACTGAGCGGCTGATGTAAAATGTTTTGGATAAGGCCCTTCAAAGATATCGGCTGCTTTATAAGCATAAACTTCATAGGTTTCTTCTTGTGCATCTTCTGCATCATAAGTTAATAAATCCATATAGAGTGGGTATAATGAACGGTTCTTACTGAGTTGGGTGATGATTCTACTGATGTATTCATTTGAGATGATGGTGTTGGTGACGTTATAACATTTCGCAATATCGTAATGCTTCGGATTCAACAACTCAATCACCACTTCGGCTTTGTGTTTAGAAACAATATCTTGCGTGAGTAAGAGCGTGATGAGGACATCGGAGTCGTAATCTTTAACTTCTAAGGCGTCATCCGAAAGAATGAGGATGGTATCGATTTGTTCCAGCTTTTCCAAAGCCTTAAATATGTCTTTGACACTGATTTCTTCAATGATGGTGACATAAACTTTGGTGTTGTTTTCTCTTTCATAGTACTGAATTGAATCCAAAATATAACTGAGTTTATTGTTTCTACCAATGACCACCAAGTGTCTATCTTTGTACCGGCTGTCTGTTTTAAACACCATTTTTGGATAATCTGACAATGGTTCATTTCTCTTTTGATGGACCGCTTCTAATGATTCAGCCAATACGAATAGCTTTTCATCTAAAGCATAGATTGGGATGGCTTTTGGGTGGGTTTGTAAGAACTCAAGAGGGTTGGTTTTAGGTACGGTATAAAACTCAGCCCCTTTAAAGGAAAACAATTCTGCGTAAACGTCATTAAGTGCTGGCATTAAGATGGTTTGAGCAATCAATCGTCCCATCAATTCATCGGGTAAAATCGTAACCAATTGATTGGATAACTTCATGTTTTTAGATATGTAGGTATCAATCATGTGTTTAGATAAGGGTGATTTAATTTCAACGATGATGGTTTGTTCTGGTTGGATATCAAATTGATTTAATAACATTAATGACTTGATGGCGAAAATGTCTTGATGGTTTTGATGACTGACATCATTTTGTTCATCATCCAATATGATGATCGATTTGGCCGATTCGATGTGATTATCGGACAAATCTTTTTTGGATAATACATCACCTTGTCTGACAATCACTTGAATCTTGTGGTGTTTTTGACCTTGTGAACTACCCACCACTTACAGAAGTGGGGGCTTCCTATCCAAACCAGTCTTCACCAGTGACTCAATAGGCTATCCCCGTAGTCCCTACGGTTCTTATTTGTTTATAACTGAAAAGCTAACTTATACTTTCTAAACCCTTCTTTGTTGATATTGATCGCTGCGTTATGATCTCTATCCAGATGTAACTCACAACTTGGACAATGATAGACTCTCTCAGATAACTTCAAATCTGTTTTGATGTCCCCACAACAACTACAGGTCTTTGACGATGGATACCACTCGTCCATCACCATCAAAGTCTTACCTTGTGTTTCTAACTTGTACTTCAAGAATGAAACAAATCTCGTCCATCCAAACCTAGAAATCTGTTTGGCGTAATAAGTGTTATCTATAGACATATCTTTAAGATTCAAACCTTCTACACTTACCAAATCATAACGCTTGGTTATCGCGTTAGATAGTTTATGTAAAAAGTCATCTCGTTTATGTCTGATTCTTTCATGTAATAAGGCGATTTCTAATACTTTCTTATGAAAGTTACTAGAACCCTGGATTCTTCTAGATAAACTTCTTTGAAGGACTCTGAGTTTATTGAAG
>JAVBWN010000011.1:0-24354 GCA_036677365.1 Acholeplasma sp. | reverse complement strand
AAAAGGTAATCCCGATGCCATATGGATAGGGACTAGAGGCGTGAACACGCCTAAGCGTACATATTTATTTGATATGTAGTCGCTTTAAATAAGACGAGTTAAATCGTTAAGAGGTATATATCATAAATCATTCTGTAAAAGGTGATTTATTCACCTCTTTGTTCTTTGAAAAATGTTTTATTAGTCGTATAATGACTTTAGGTAGGAGGCGTTACGTATGAAATTACTCGTTTTTATTTTAAATAAACCTGAAAAACTTGACCGTTTGTTGAAAGAACTTGCCAATGCACATTTAACTGGTGCAACGGTATTTAATTCGTCTGGTATGGCATCTCAATTATCCAAAACCAATGACGAATCCCTAAGCAGTATTTTCGGTTCATTAAGACATTTACTCAAAGACAATCAAAAAGAAAACAAAACCATCATGATGGTGGTCAAAGAAGAAAGAATTCCTGATATTGAACGCATCATCAACGAAGTCGTTGGCAATATCAATGAGCCGAATACGGGCATCTTATTTACGGTACCAATCGACTTTATCCGAGGTTACAAACAATAATATGATTCTCTTTTATTTATCCGTCATTTTATTGACTGGATTGCTATTTGGGAAGTTAGCGAAATTTTTCAAGTTCCCAAACGTTACAGGCTATTTGTTGGGTGGTCTTTTGATTGGTCCCATCCTTGGCTTACTTGGGGTGCACATCATTCCTGAGGTTGCATTTGAAGAACTACATACAGTTAGTCAAATCGCATTGGGCTTCATTGCATTTTCGATTGGTACTGAATTTCAATTATCGTATTTTAAACGTGTAGGTAAATTGCCTATCGTCATTGCAGCATTGGAATCCTTCTTCGCGATTGTTGTTGTTTTTCTGACATTGATCGCATTTGGGAATGATGTTAGATTTTCATTGGTATTATCGGCCATCGCAGCAGCCACTGCGCCAGCAGCTACCATCATGGTCATCAAACAATATAAGGCAAAAGGGGAAGTCACTGAAAACTTGTTGAGTGTTGTTGCCATCGATGATGCGACAGCCATTGTATTCTTCGGTTTATTCGTTGCTGTTGCCAAAGCCGTTGGCAATGTTTCTGGTGACATCCATGTAGGTTGGATGATTTCCAAACCCTTTGTTGAAATCTTAATGAGTTTAGGCATTGGTGGTTTAGCGGGGTTCATCGTTTCATTGGGATTCAAGTGGTATACGGGTAGAGGGAATCGGATTTCCTTGTTGCTTGCCTTCATATTCTTGGTGGCTTCTACCCCTGAATTGATTAAATTGGCACTACCGGATTTTGAAGTTTCAACTTTGCTTGCGTGTATGATGATGGGTGCGGTATTCACCAACCTATCCAATGAAGATATATTGGATACAGTCATGTATCTGGTTGACCGCGTCACACCGCCGATATTCATCATGTTCTTTGTCATCTCGGGTGCAGAATTGCAATTTGATGTCTTACTCACCGTTGGTGGCATTGGTGTAATCTACATTGTTGGTCGTGTCGTTGGTAAACTCTTTGGTGCCTTCTTAGGTGCTGAAATTGCCCATGGGTCACCGAATGTTAAAAAATACCTCGGTTGGGGGTTGGTCCCTCAAGCAGGGGTTGCGATTGGGTTAACGATTGTTGCCGCCAACATCGTACCTGAGTATTCAGCTAAAATTTCGGCAGTCATATTATCAGCTACATTTATCTATGAATTGGTTGGACCACTCATCACGAAGACTGCATTGACCAAAGCTGGCGAAATTACCCCAGAAGTATCCAAACAAAAAATGTCTCATTAACAAAATTGCACGATGCGTCGTGCTTTTTTTGACATTGTGTTTTATTTGAACAAGAATTGTTTTATAATGGAAAATATGAAAGAGTGATGTTATGGAATATAATTTTAATGCCATTGAAAAAAAGTGGCAAACCTATTGGTTTAATCATAAAACCTTTAGAACTGAAAACGATCAAATCAAACCGACTTATTATGTCATGAACATGTTCCCTTACCCTTCGGCACACGGGTTACATGTTGGACACATTGAATCTTATACAGCGACCGATATCATGAGTCGTTTTAAACGCATGCAAGGCTACAACGTGTTACATCCGATGGGATGGGACGCGTTTGGTCTACCTGCGGAACAATACGCCTTACAAACAGGCAATGACCCAAAAGACTTTACTTACAAAAATATTCAAAACTTTAAGCGTCAAATCATTGAAGCAGGGATTGGGATCGACTGGGACAGAGAGTTCGCTACAGCCGATAGCGATTATTACAAATGGACCCAATGGATTTTCATCCAATTATTTAAACATGGGTTGGCCGAAAGAAGAGACGTGGAAGTCAACTGGTGCGAAGGCTTGGGTACGGTCTTAGCCAACGATGAAATTGAAATCAAAGATGGCGTGATGGTTTCCGAACGTGGCCATTATCCAGTGACTAAAAAAGCGATGAAACAATGGGTATTGAAAATTACCAAATTTGCCGACCGTCTATTAGAAGATTTGGATTTATTGGACTGGCCAGAACACATCAAAGAGATGCAAAGAAACTGGATTGGTAAATCCGTAGGTGCGAAAATCACCTTTAAAGTTGCACACAGCGATGTTTCATTTGATGTGTTCACTACCCGTCCGGATACCTTATATGGGGCGACTTATGCGGTCTTAGCACCTGAAAACCCATTGGTATTAGACATCACCACTCAAGATGAACTCTCCACTGTAAAAGCCTACATTGAACAAACCAAACAAAAAACAGACCTCGATAGAGGGGATTTAAATAAAGATAAGACAGGTGTATTTACTGGCGCGTACGCCATCAACCCAGTCAACAATCAAAAAGTCCCGATTTGGATTGCTGACTATGTCTTAGCCTCTTATGGCACAGGGGCAGTGATGGCAGTACCAGCTCACGATGAACGCGATTATGCTTTCGCATTAAAACATGGCTTAGATATTGTCAAAGTCATCGAATCGGATGTTGAAGGCTGCTATACAGGCGATGGCATCCACATCGAATCTGGCATCATCAATGGTTTAATGAACGAAGAAGCGAAGGAAACCATCATCGCTTACCTCGAATCCTTAGGGTTAGGTAAAAAAGAAATCACCTATCGTTTAAGAGACTGGGTGTTCTCCCGTCAACGTTATTGGGGTGAACCTTTCCCGGTTTTATTCGATGAAGAAGGTAACACCATCCCACTGGATGAATCAGAACTTCCACTTGAATTACCAAAAATGCTGAACATAAAACCAAGCGGTACGGGTGAATCCCCACTCGCTAATTTATATGAATGGATCAACATAAAAAAAGACGGTAAATTCTACCGCCGTGAAACCAACACCATGCCACAACTGGCTGGGTCAAGTTGGTATTACATTGGTTATGTATTAAAGACACTGGTTGGATTTATTCCACTCAATACGGAAGAAGCACGCAAAGAACTCGATAAATGGCTACCTGTAGACATCTACATCGGTGGTGCTGAACATGCGGTTGGACACTTGCTATACTCCCGTTTTTGGCACAAATTCCTCTATGATTTGGGTTTGGTTTCTACCAAAGAACCATTCATGAAGCTATTGAATCAAGGGATGATTTTGGGTTCAGATAACCAAAAGATGAGTAAGTCTAGAGGTAACGTTGTGAATCCGGATGAAGTCATCGAAAACTATGGGGCAGATACCCTTCGATTGTATGAAATGTTCATGGGGCCACTTGAAGCCGATAAACCGTGGAATACGGAGGCCATCGATGGTTCCAAACGCTTCTTAGACCGTGTATGGCGCATGTATTATTTACCGGTCGAAGACAGTGTTTCTGAACTTGATTTTGTCTACCATCAAACCGTAAAAAAAGTCACGGAAGATTACGACAAACAAGCCTTTAATACAGCGATATCTCAAATGATGATTTTCGTCAATGAAGTCTATAAACAAAAACGCATTTCGAAGGAACAAGCGATTGGATTTTTGAAACTCCTCAACCCAATCGCACCACACATCACAGAAGAATTATTCCAAACCGTATTCAATAAGAAAGATACCTTGACCTACCAAGAATGGCCTCAATTTGACGAATCTAAGTTGGTGCTTAACGAGATTGAAGTGGTCGTTCAAGTCAATGGTAAACTTCGTGACCGCGTGTTTGTTGCACCAGATGAAGATTCTGAAGTGGTTAAGAAAAAAGCATTGTTGGCAGAAAATGTTGTGAGATTTACCGAAGGCAAACAAATTGTTAAAGTGATTTATGTTGCAGGTAAACTCGTCAATGTGGTTGTCAAAGAATAAGTAACATCGAGCGTGAGTTCAAATGAACCACGCTTTTTTTCTAAAACATCGTATTAATACGATAAAAAGAGAATACAAAAGTCACCCATTTTACGTGTTATAATGCTAAAAAAGGAGTCACATTATGCAAAAAATAGTAACAGCACTGGTGGGGTACGCTGGTATGGATAGGAAGCCCCCACTTCTGTAAGTGGTGGGTAGTTCACTCCAGAGGTGCATCCGACAAAAAAAACCGCTTAAGAGCCAATCTTAAGTGGTTTTTGTTTTTCTATGATTATGACAAATGGCGCACGAACTCGATTATGAATCTGATAGGTCAACGTGATAAAAGAAGCATCTAAGGTTTGAATTAAATCCATCAATAGATTTGCTTCAAGTAAGCCAGCTTCATGACCAGGATAAGCAGTTATGAGGATAAAATCTGTGCTATCCATTTGTTTTATGATATTTTGAATGGTTTTAAGTGTAACATCCGGTTGCGTGGTGATGGATTTATCACCACCAGGTAAATAACCCAAATTAAAGATTACACCACGATAATTACTTACATCCTCAATGTGTTCAAAGGATTGATGATGCAAAGTTACGTTATCTATTTTCAGTTCATTCAATTTTTGTCTTGTGATTTCGATGGCTTTAGCTTGGATATCATATCCAATCACATGCTTAGCAAGTCTTGCCAATAAGATCGTATCCTGGCCATTACCGACGGTCGCGTCAATGACGATATCGCTCTTATGAACATGGGAATTTAAATATTCATGGACAAATCGTTGGATGTGATCATCTTTCATATAAATCCCCCTGCCAAGCATTCAGTGCGCGCATTCGCTTGTCAATTTCATTTTGTACAACGAACTTTTTGATGGTCCATTTGGGTTCAATCAATAATTTTAGCGGCGCATCACCGGTAACCCTGTGAACAATCATCGAGGGTTTGAGTATTCTGAGTTGATCCACAACAATATCGACATAGGCTTCTAAAGATAATATAGGGAAGGGGTTCTTTTTATAATCAAAACCCATTTTGGTTTTTTCCATCACATGAAGCATATGAATTTTAATCCCTTGGATGTCTAATTGGTTGATGTGTCTGATGGTTTCAAGCATCATCTCTTTGGTTTCATAAGGCAAACCATTGATGATGTGAACCACCACCTCTATATTTCGCTTACGTAACTCAAGAACAGCGTCGTCAAAACACTTTAAATCATGTGCGCGATTGATGAGATTAGAGGTTGTTTCATGGATGGTTTGAAGCCCCAGTTCAACCTGTAAAGGTACCCTTTGATTGAGTTCACCCAAATAATCTAATACAGGCGTAGGAAGTGAATCTGGTCTAGTAGCGATACTGAGCATGACAATATCAGGGTCTAAAGTAATGGCTTCTTCATATAAGGCTTTGAGTTTCTCTAATGGCCCGTGGGTGTTTGTATTGGCTTGAAAATATACAACATAATTGGCTTTATCTGGCCATTTTAGATGCATCATTGCTTTGATGTTATCAAATTGCTTTTTTAATGGGTCATATTTTGAACCGGCAAAATCACCTGAACCCAATGGTGTGCAAAACGTACATCCACCACGGGCCACGGTACCATCGATGTTTGGACAGGTGAAGTGACCGTTTAGCGCAATCTTAAAAACCTTATTTGGAAATTGATGTCTATAATAATTATTGAGTGTGTTATAATGTTTTTCGTCATTCATTAAATTCATGTCATCACCAAATGTATTTTATCACAGGTCGCTTATTATGTTATAATAAAAAGAAGAGGTTGTGCCATGTTAAATCGCATCCAAATATCGGTATTTCAACCGAGGAAAATTGCATTTTTTTTAAAAGATAAAATGGGTTATGTATTTCTATACATGGCTCTTTTGGCTTTATTAGCGACCTTACCACTAGCCATTCAATTACATGTGGTATCACCCATGACCGCGGATGTTAAGCAAGATATTACAGGGATATTCATTCAAAAAGCAACCCCTTGTCAAATTGTGGATGGTACACTTTCTTGTATCAGTCCTGAATCTATCACGATTGGTGGGATTGAAGTCTTATTCTTGTCTGCCCCTGAACCACTTAAGGTTCAATTTGTTTTCGAATCCGAGCAAATCGCATTATATTCAGCTGGGGTCGTCGTGGACACCATTAGTTACGACGAACTTGGATTTGACAATCTCAATTTGGCCTTACAAACACAACAAGACGTGGATATTTTTAAAGCGGGTTTAATTCGATTTGGAGATCAATTTCAATCTTTATATGCGAGCACACTCTCTGTTTATATATTCATAGCAAATTTCATTTTGTACATGTTACTTTCTGGCATCATGGCGTTTTCATATGGGTTTAGAATGGAAAAACTCACATTTAGATACCGTTTCATCATGGCAACTTATTCAACCACAAGCTATTTTATTTTAGCATTGGTTGCTGAATTATATGGACTTGGATTTCTCATGTTTTTGGGTATGTTCCTTCCATTCATCACGATGACCATCGCATTCAATGGGTTACTAAAAATGTCAAAAGTGGTCATCAAGAAAAAAGACGACGAAGAGTAGGATAATTTATGAATAAATTCGAGTTATTTTTAAAACAATCGGGGTTTAAGGACCCTCAATTATTGGCTGCTCAGCTAAATAATGTGGCTGTGAATCCAAAAGAGAAAAAATGGACGTTTTTCATCTCTTTTAGTGAAACACCCGAAGCGAAATCATTGGGTCACTTTGCATCACAGTTGGTCCTTTATTTCACCATACCTAATCAAGTTCACAAAGTAGAGTATGTGTTTTCATATCAAAACCCAACCTGGCAAAAAGACCCCGTAGCTTACTTCCAATGGGTTTTACAAATGCTTTCCGAAGAACGCGCTTCACTCAATGTATTCAAAAACTTTGAAGTCATCTATACCGACGGCTTTGTTGTGTTTGTCGATGAACACAGTGAGCATTTAAATAAGTATTTACCATTCTTTGAAGAAGCCTTTAGAAAATATGGTTTTGATACGAAAGTTAGACTTGAAGTGACTAAAACCATCCCCAATGTCATTGAAGAAATCAAAAAAGATGAGCAACAGGCGATAGAAAAATTGAAAGATATTCAACCCAAAGAAAAAGTTGAACCTAAAAAAGCGTTAAAGAATTTCAAAAAAGTTTATAAAGCAGAAAAGATCAGCCCAATTTCAGACATCCCAAAAGACAATTACGAATTGGATAAATATCAAAACACCCAAGGTGTACCTGCTTTTTCAGTCGAAGGTGCTATATTAAAAACCGAAATCAAACATTTGAAAAATATATCATTATTACAAATGACGGTCGCGGATGCCGATGATGCCATCATTGTAAAACAATTTTTAAATAAGCCTGAAGACATCACAACCGCAGAAGCCTATAAAGAAAACGACATTGTTCGAATCTCTGGTCGGGCATCATTTGATACGTTTGCTAAAGACGTCATCATCATCGCGAATGTCATTGAATTCCTAGAAAAAACCAGCAAAAAAGAACGTAAAGACAGTGCGAAAGAAAAACGCATTGAATTCCATCTACACACCAAAATGTCCAATATGGATGGCATTACCGATGTGGCCGATTATGTCGACCAAGCCATCAAATGGGGACACAAGGCGATTGCTTTTACAGACCATGATGGTCTATATGCTTACCCAGATATTGCAAAAGCAACCAAAGGAAAAGCCATCAAACCGATTTATGGGGTTGAAGTCAATTATATCGATGAAACTGCCTTTAAGATGGCATTTGGTGATAAAGACATCGATCTTAAAACCGCTACATATGTGGTCTTTGACCTTGAAACCACCGGGCTATCATCCGAAAGAGACAAAATCATTGAAATATCGGCTGTAAAGATTCAAAATCATCAAGTGACCGAACAGTTTTCAACCTTCGTGAATCCAGAACAAAAACTGTCTTATTTCACAACAAGTTTAACGACCATTACCGATGAAGATTTGGTCGGAGCACCGAAAATTGATGAAGCATTACCGAAGTTTCTTGAGTTTGCAAAAGGGGCAATCTTGGTTGCCCACAACGCATCGTTTGATATCGGCCACATCTATTCGAATATGGCGAGATTGTCCATCGATGACATTGAATTTCCAGTCATCGATACGTTGAATATCGCCCGTTATTATTACCGTGATGAACTCAAGCGTTACAATTTAAAAGCAGTGGCTAAACTGTTTAAAGTAAAACTAGAAACCCACCACAGAGCGGTGGATGATGCCTTAGCAACCGCCAACATTTTCATTTTAATGCTGGCTGATCTATACAAAAAAGGCATAACCAAACACAGTGACATCAACCGCGCGATTGAACTGAACAATGCATGGCAATGCGGGTTTACTACCCATATGAATTTATTGGTCCAAAACCAAGTAGGGTATAAAAATTTATTTAAAATCATATCAGACACACTGACAGACCATTTCTTTGAAGGACCTCGTTTATTAAAATCGGTACTCCAAAAACACCGTGAAGGGATTTTGGTAGGGTCCGGTTGTAGCCATGGCGAAGTGTTTGAGATGGCCTTAAACCGCAGTGAGGATGACCTAAGAAGGGTCATTGGATTTTACGATTACATCGAAGTTCAACCGCCGATATCGTATCGACATTTGAAAGAAGATTTAGGTGTTGAAGCGGATTTTATCATCCAATCACTCATTAAAAAAATCATTCGGGTCGCTAAAGAAATGAATAAATTGGTCATCGCCACTGGGGATGTCCATTACCTCAATGAATCCGATGCCATCTACCGTGACATTTATATCCGCACGAAACTTGTCGGCGGCGGTACCCACGATTTAGCACGTTATGAAACGGCACCTTTACAATACTTCATGACGACCGATGAAATGCTCGATGCTTTCAAATTCATTGGGTCAGAATTGGCATATGAAATCGTCGTTACCAACACCAACAAATTAAACAATAAGATCGATGCGATTCAAGCCTTTCCAAAGAGCTTGTATTCCTTAAGAGATGACGCTTTTAAAGACAAGTTAGGTATTGCATCCATTAAAGATGAAATTTACCGATTGGTTTATCAAAAAGCCCATCAACTCTATGGTGAACGGATCCACCCAATGGTTGAAAAACGCATTGAACGAGAACTCAAAAACATCATTGAAAATGAGTTTGGACCGATTTATTACATTTCCTATTTACTCACTAAAAACAGCAATGATGCGGGCTATCTCGTGGGTTCCCGTGGGTCGGTAGGGTCTTCGTTGGTTGCGACTTTGATGGGCATCACTGAGGTCAACCCTTTAAAACCCCATTACCGTTGTCCTAATGGTGATTTTACAGTGTTCAAAATGAGTGAAGAAGACACCGCTCAATTTGGATTAACCGATTTAGAAAAAGCATTCCAAGTTCACTTTGACAATGTGGCTTCTGGCTACGATTTATCTAACCAAGTCTGCCCACACTGCGGCCAACCTTTGCACAAGGATGGCCATGATATCCCATTTGAAACATTCTTAGGTTTCAATGGCGATAAAGTCCCCGATATTGACTTAAACTTCTCAGGTGAATACCAGTCGAAAGCCCACGATTATGTAAGAGAGCTCCTTGGAGAATCCCATACTTTTAGAGCGGGCACGATTCAAACGGTTGCTGAAAGAAATGCCTTTGGTTATGTCAAAGGTTTTCTAGAAGATAAACAGATTGTTGGTATTAGAAATGCTCAAGTCGAACGATTGGCTAAAAATATCGAAGGGGTTAAGCGTTCATCCGGACAACACCCGGGTGGGATTGTGGTTGTCCCATCTGAAAAAGAAATTTTCGATGTGACCCCAATTCAATACCCAGCCGATGACATCGAAGCTGGTTGGAAAACCACCCACTTCGATTATCACTCTTTTGAAGACAATTTATTGAAACTCGATATTCTAGGACACGATGACCCAACGATGATTCGCTTTTTGATGGATTATGTCAAAGCACACCCCAACGATTTTCCTTTCAGTGATGCTGCAGACATCCCTGTCGATGACCCTAAAGTGTATGAACTCTTTTGCAATACCACTTGTATTGGTTTAGACCCTAAAGACATCAACAGTGAGGTAGCTTCCTTTGGTATTCCTGAACTTGGGACAAACTTCGTCAGACAAATGCTCACCGACACCAAACCAAACAACTTTGCAGGTATGGTTAAAATATCGGGTCTATCACATGGAACCGATGTTTGGCTTAAAAATGCCCAAGACTTGATACTGAATAAAAAAGAAGAATTTCAAGGCATCACATTTGATCAAATCATTGGTTGTCGAGACGATATCATGGTGGACTTAATCAACTTTGGTATGGACCCCCTCAAATCTTTTGAGATCATGGAGTTTGTCCGTAAAGGCAAACCTTCCAAAGACAAAGAAAAGTGGAAAACCTATGAAGAGTTGATGACCCGCAATGGTGTGCCAAAATGGTACATTTGGAGCTGTTCACAAATTAAATACATGTTCCCTAAAGCCCATGCGACCGCGTATGTACTGATGGCGATGCGTATTGCTTGGTTCAAAGTATATAAACCCATCTTATTTTATAGCGCATATTTCTCTAAGCGTGCTGACCAGTTTGACTATGAAACCATGGTACTGGGTCCAAACGCCATTCGAAACCGCATCAAAGAAATTGAAGGGTTATTCAATACCACAGCCAAAGATGAGTCGGTATTGACAGTACTACAAATTGCCTTAGAAATGACCTTAAGAGGGATGAAATTCCTCAAAGTCGATATTTTCCAATCCGAAGCGGTTGAATTCAAAATTGAAGGCAACCACTTGAGGATGCCGTTTGTTTCTGTCGATGGTTTAGGCACACAAGTGGCTTATGATATCGTAGAAAAAAGAAATGAAAAAACATTCTCCTCGAAAGACGATGTCAAAAATCGAACAAAGATCAACAAGACCGTGTTTGAAAAGATGGAAGCTTATGGGGCCTTTGACGATTTAAATGAGGAAAATGATGTGATTGAACATGGTTTATTTGCACTTTAAAACAAGAAGTTTTATAATACGGTTGAATGGAGGTTACATTTATGCAACAAAATAATCCTGTATTTTCGAAATTAAGAAAAAATCCTGAGGCCATGGCGTATGGTGCTGAAGCAGCAAGCATTCGTGGCATCATCTTAAAAACCATATTGATGTTTGCAGTTGCCATCGGCACTGGGGTGTTTGCCCTCAGTTTTGCTGGTGAAAATCCAAACTTATACATTGGTTTAGTATTGTTCTCAGGTATCATTGGTTTTATTAGCATCATCGTAGCTATGTCTTCGATTCGACTTGCCCCTGTGTTCTCATTGATTTATGCGATGAGTGAAGGTTTGTTCCTTGTCCTCATCAGTGCCATTTACATGGCGTCATTCAATTACACAGGTTACAACATCGTATTGTTGGCTGTATTAATTACTGGCGCAATTTTCTTTGGGATGTTGGTCTTATATAGTACCAAACTGATTGTGGTTACCAAAGGCTTTAGACGTTTCATGATGAGTTTTGGATTCATGATGATCTCTGTGGTTTTATTCGTGTCCATCGCATCGATTTTTGATGGCGGTCAAATGGCGTATATGTTATTTGGCAATCCAGATAGCCCTGTGGTCTTATTCTTGACATTGGTATTCATCATGTATGGGGCATTCATGCTAACACTACACTTTGATAATGCAGTTCAAATTGCAGATCAAGGCTTAGACAAACGTTATGAGTGGGTAGCTGCCCTTGGATTAATGGTAGCAATCGTATATATCTACTACCAAGTTTTGAGATTACTTGCTATAATATTATCTAGAAGAGATTAAATAACAATAGAAAGAACCAGTACTTATTCATAAGTGTATAGAGAGGACATGTGTGGTGAAAATGTCTCACGGCGAATAACGAATTCGACTTTCTTGTGGTGCTAATCACACCCGTAGGTCTGCGTTAAAGATATTGAGGGCTAGAAGCAATTCTAGAACTAAGGTGGTACCGCGTTTATGACGTCCTTAGAGCAATCTAATGGCGTCTTTTATTTTTTGCTAAGGAGGCAACTATGGATCTACAACACTTATTAGAACAAGCCAAACAAGCGCTTGAAACAATCCAAAATATGAATGACCTCAATAACTTGAAGGCACAGTATTTGGGTAAAAAAGGGGAAATTGCGAGTTTAATGATGACCCTAAAAGACTTACCAAACGAAGAAAAACCCAAGGTAGGTAAACTCATCAATGAAGTCAAACAGGCATTAGAAGGCTTGTTTGAAGAAAAACGTTCGTATATCGAACAACAAGAGATTGCTTCAAAATTGGAAAAAGAATCGATCGATGTGACCTTGCCGGGGTTACAAACAGAAATTGGCACCGCACACCTTTTACAACAAATCGTTGAAGAACTTGAAGCATTTTTCATCGGATTGGGTTATGAAGTTAAAGAAGGCCCAGAAGTGGAAAGCGACCATTATAACTTTGAAATGCTCAATCTACCTAAAGACCACCCAGCACGTGCGATGCAAGACTCTTTTTACATTGATCCAAACCGCTTATTAAGAACACACACCTCCCCAGTTCAAGCGAGAACCATGCTTGAAAGTGCCGGTAAACCCATCAAAATCGTATGCCCAGGGAAAGTCTACAGAAGAGACGATGATGACCAAACACACAGCCATCAATTCATGCAAATTGAAGGCTTGGTGATTGGTGAAGACATCGCGATGTCGGATTTAAAAGGCACCTTACTTGCAGTCATTCGTCAATTTTTTGGTCAAGATAGAGAAATCCGTTTGAGACCATCCTATTTCCCATTCACTGAACCTTCCGTCGAAGTCGATGTCCACCATGAAGATGGGCGTTGGATTGAAGTTTTAGGGGCTGGTATGGTGCATCCGAATGTATTAAAAATGGGTGGGTATGACCCAGAAAAAGTTCAAGGTTTCGCTTTCGGTATCGGGGTTGAACGCTTGGGCATTTTGAAGTACAAAATCGATGATATCAGACAATTTTATACCAACGATATTCGTTTCTTGAAACAATTTAAAGGGGGACGCTAAGATGAAAATCTCTACCCATATGTTAAAAACCCTCATGCATGAGGTACCCAATAATTTAAAAGAACTGACCAATGGTTACATAACAGAAATCGAATCCTATGAATCCTTAGTGGTTGCGAGTGGGTTAGTGACAGGTCATGTGTTGACGTGTGTAGACCACCCGAACTCTGACCACTTACACGTCACAACCGTAGATTTAGGCCATGGTTTGGTCGAACAAATCGTGTGCGGTGCAGCCAATGTGGCGGCTGGTCAATACGTTATCGTAGCGACCCCGGGTGCGGTTTTACCAGGCAACTTTGAAATCAAGCGCAGTAAAATCCGTGGGGTTGAATCCAACGGAATGATTTGTTCCTTAAGAGAACTTGGCATTGAAGATAAATATGTCGAAGACCAATACAAAGACGGTATTTTCTACTTCAGTGCCCCGGTACCCCTAGGACAAGACCCACTGCCATTCTTGAACTTAAATCAAGATTCGATGGAGTTATCTTTAACGCCAAACAGGGCAGATTTATTGTCTGTTTTAGGATTTGCTTATGATCTATCGGCTGTCTTAAATAAGAAACTCGTGTATCATGAAGAAACCCCGTTTGAATCTGAACAACTGAACCCAGTGGTTGTCCAAAATGAAACCCAAGGTTGTTACCGTTATTTCGCCAGAACATTGAACCATATTCAAGTCAAATCGTCACCAGAATGGTTAAGAGCAGATTTGATTGCCAGTGGTATTCGTCCAATCAACAATGTGGTCGACGTGACCAACTATGTGATGTTACAACTCGGTGTCCCTTTGCATGCGTTTGACCGTCAAAAATTCGAAACCGATAAAGTGGTCATTCGTGATGCGAAAGCTGGGGAAGAAGTCACCACGCTCGATGGCATCAAACGCATTTTATCCGCTAAAGATATCGTCATCACCAATGGATTATACCCTGTGGCTCTCGCAGGTGTCATGGGCTTAGAAAATACCATGGTTGACCATGAAACAACCTCAATCATCCTTGAAGCAGCCAGCTTTGATCCGAAATGCATCGGTGAAACATCCAAACGACTCGATTTAAGAAGTGACTCTTCCTTGCGTTTTGAACGTGGTATAGATGAAACACGCGTACGCATGGCCATCAACAAAGCAGCGTCGATGTTGTATGAACTTGCCAACGCTGAAGTCACCAAAGAGATTGCTTACACAGGCATTCCTTATCCAAAACCAGTCAAGATTGAACTTTATGTTGAAAAAGTCAATAAGCACCTAGGCATTCAATTGTCTAAAGAACAATTGCGTGACATCTTAAAACGCTTGAATATCATCCCTGTGTCTGAAAATGTGTATTTAATCCCGAGCCATCGAAATGATTTACGTATCGAAGCCGATTTAATCGAAGAAGTGGCTCGCATTTATGGCTTAAATAATATTCCTTTGACCTTACCTAAAACCAATCAATTGGGACATTATTCTAAACGTCAAACCCAGGTTTTGAAGATGAGACGCGTGTTAAGACACCTAGGTTTCAATGAAGTCTTAAATTACTCATTGTTGAAAACCAATGAAGTCAATCTATTTACACTACCAAGTGAAGACATCATTTCGGTACTTCATCCACTGTCTGAAGATAAAAAATCCTTAAGACATGCCCTCATCAATGGCTTGGTTGAAAATGCGAAATACCATACATCAAGACAAATCAATGATCTACAATTCTTTGAAGTCGGTAAAGTATATTATTCTCATGAAGAACCAATCCATATGGCAGGTTTATTGATGGGGACTTATCAACAAATTGCTTGGAATAAACAAGGCATTGAGTCATCATTTTACGTATTAAAAGGCATTGTAGACGCCATCCTAAGACACTTTGATTTGGTAGCGACCTATGAAAAACAAACCCAAATCGAAGGATTCCACCCAGGGGTATGTGCAAATATCCTCATTCAAAACCAAGTGGTCGGTGTGATTGGAAAATTACACCCGAATTTAGAATTAGATGCATATACATTCGAACTTAGTTTGGAAAAAATCATGACTCTAATTGAACCACAACCAAAGTTTGAAGTGATTTCAAAATACCCAAACATTACTAGAGACTTGGCATTTGTGGTCGATCGTCATATTGAAGTGGGCAAAATCACCAAACTCATCGAACAAACAGCGCGTAAGTTTTTAGTGGACTTAAAACTATTTGATGTGTACCGTGATGAAAAACTAGGGGATTTTAAACAATCCTTAGCCTACAGTCTAACATTCAACAGTAAAGAAAAAACACTCGAAGCCTTAGATGTGGACAAATTGATGAAGTCCATTGTTAACCGCCTACAATTTGAATTTAAAGCAGAACTTAGAAGCTAAGAAGGCTACCCGCCTTCTTTTCTTTTTCAAGCATAAGGTAGGCAAATAAGCCATTTTAGTGTATAATATCTTTGGTGATAGAATGACAAATATTTATGATTTAAGATTAGAAGCATTGGAGTCGTTTATGGAAAGCCACGGACAAAAGAAATTCCGTGCCTCCCAAGTATTCGACTGGATATATAAGAAAAAAGTGGTCACTTTTAAAGAAATGACCAATTTAAGCCAAGAAGTCATCGACTTATTGGAAGCGAATTTTGAGATTAAAACCTTAGAAAAGGTCATCGAATCCAAAAGCGTCGATGGTACTGTGAAGTATTTATATGGTTTACAAGATGGTAACCTCATTGAAACTGTGGTGATGAATCACGATTATGGCTATTCCATATGCGTGACTTCACAAGTCGGTTGTAACATGGGCTGCCGTTTTTGTGCATCGGGTATTCTAAAAAAGAAACGCAATTTGACAGCAGGAGAAATCATGAGTCAAATCATCGAGTCTGAACGTGCCTATGGACAAAGAATCAGTTATGTCGTTGTCATGGGTATTGGTGAACCATTCGATAACTATGAACACTTGATGACATTTTTAACCAACGCCAACTCCCCTAAAGGATTGGAAATCGGGGCGAGACACATCACAGTATCGACCTGTGGCATCGTACCAAAAATCAAAGCGTATGCCGATGAACAACTTCAAATCAACCTCGCGATTTCTTTACACGCACCCAACAATGAAGTTAGAAATCAATTGATGCCAATCAATAAAGCATACCCCATTGAACAAGTGATCGATGCGATACGTTATTACATGACGAAAACCAACCGTCGCATCACGATTGAATATATATTGATAGATGAATTAAACGATAAGAAAGAACACGCATATGAACTATTGAAGCTCTTAAAAGGGCTCAATGTTTATGTCAACTTAATCCCATACAATGAAGTCATTGAAGCCCCATTCAAACGTTCTAAACGTGAAAATCAAGAAGCGTTTTACGACGTCTTGAAAAAAGGTGGCATGAATGCGACATTGAGAAAAGAACAAGGCCACGACATCAATGCGGCTTGTGGTCAATTGAGAAGTCAAAATCTATAACGGAGGTATCTTTTGAGAAAGGGTCAAATCATTAAGCTGATCGGTGGTTTGTATGAACTCATCGATTTAGAATCAAAAACCATCATTCAAGCCAAAGCCAGTGGTAAATTGCGTTATCAAAAACTCGATGAATCTTCATCCTTCAATAAATCGAATACTAAAAAGACCAAACTGGAGACGAAGATTGTCCAAGTCAGCCCTAAAGTAGGGGATATTGTTGAATACGATGACACCGATATCAACCACCCCATTCAAAAGATTGAACCACGACAGAATGAACTCAACCGTCCTGATGTCGCGAATGTCGATCAGGTTTTGATTCTAAACGCAGCCATCAAACCCGACTTTAGCTTTAATTTGTTGGACCAGTTTTTGATATTGATTGAAAAGGCCCAAATCCAACCCATCATCATCGTTTCGAAAATCGATTTGGTGGATGAAAAAACATTGAAAGATATTCAAAAAGATTTGTTGTATTATACCCATATTGGTTACGATGTTCACTATGTAAACTCCAAACAAAAGATTGGATTTGACACTTTAGAAGATATTTTTAAAGGTAAGATTTCTGTGCTTGCAGGTCAAACCGGGGCAGGAAAATCCACATTTTTAAATGCTTTGATGCCAGATTTAGGCATTAAGACCCAAGAGATATCTAAGGCTTTAGGACGCGGAAAACATACCACAAGACACACTGAATTATACGCCTATGCTGGTGGCATGATTGCTGACACGCCAGGGTTTTCAAAACTTGAATTGGATATGTTTGATGCCAGTGAATTGAAAGACTATTTTATTGAATTTAGAGCATTGTCTGCCCACTGTAAATTTGGCAACAAATGTAACCACATCCATGAGCCTGGATGTGCCATCAAAAATAGTGAAAATATACTCCCGTCTCGCTATCAAAATTATGTAAAATATTATGAAGAAATAAAAAATAAAAAAGAGGTATATTAAATGTTAATTGCACCTTCTATTTTGACTGCTGACTTCAACCGTTTAGAAGCTGAGATCAAAACCATTCAAACAGCGGATTACTTACACCTAGATGTGATGGACGGACACTTTGTTCCCAACATTTCTTTTGGTCCGCATGTCCTCGGTGGTCTTAAGAAAATCACAAACATCCCCTTAGATACCCATTTAATGATCACGAATCCATTAGACTATATCGATTTATTTGTTGAAATTGGGTCTTCATTCATCACTGTCCATGTTGAAGCCAATAAGGTTCAAGAATCGATTAATCGCATCAAAGCCTCGGGCATAAAGGCTGGGATTACCTTAAAACCTAAAACTAAACTAGAAACCCTATACCCTTATTTGGATCAAGTTGACTTGGTCCTTATCATGTCCGTTGAACCTGGGTTTGGGGGACAAAAGTTTATGGAAGATCAATTAGAGAAAGTCAAAGCCCTGGTCAAATTGAGAACTGCGTATAACTATAACTATTTGATAGAGATTGATGGTGGTATCAATGGTGAAACAGCAAAACTTGCAAAAGCAGCTGGTGTCGATATCGCTGTGGTGGGTTCTTATGTGTTCAATTCAAAGAACCGAGACGCTGTCATCGGGTCATTGAGATGAAAATCGCCATAATCAGTCCCACAGTACCATCCAACATACGTGCACTCATAGACCCAACAAATTATTATGTGATTGCTGTAGATGCGGCTGTAGAAGCACTGTTAGAACAAGGCATTGAATACCAACTCGCTGTGGGGGATTTTGACTCATTAAAAAATCCAGATTTACTCCACGGGGAAGTCATTCGATTAAATCCCATTAAAGACGATTCTGACACTGCCAAAGCGCTTGAAATCGCGTTTCAGATGTCAAATGATGTCATCCTCATCGGCGGTACTTCCGGGCCTAGAAAAGACCATTTTATTGCGAACTTAATGTTGTTGGTCAAATACCCATCCTTAATGATCTTAGATGCACACAACCTCATCTATATTAAAGAACAAGGCATCCATTCAATCGAAAAAAAAGGGTATGATTATCTGTCTGTTTTCCCTGTTGAAAACAGCATAATCACACTCACCCAAGTCAAATACCCATTAAATAAATATGCGTTAAAACAATTTGATCCACTCGGACTATCCAATGAAATCGATGGGGTTGCAACCCTGATCGTTCATGAAGGTAAAGTCATTGTATTCCAATCTACGGAAAAATAAAAAAAAAAGGCGTTCGGCCTTATTTTTTTTAAGCTCTTGTAAGTGTACCTTTTTTAAGTGCACGCGCAGAAACTTTAACCTTCTTAACATTACCATCTTCATCTATGATTCTGACAGTTTGTAGATTAACTTTCCATGTGCGTCTTGTCGCATTTAAGGCGTGGCTTCTTGTATTACCAAAAGTCGTACCCTTACCTGTTACATAACATTTTGCCATAGTTTCACTCCTTTACTTCGCGCATTAAAACTATACCATACTCAAAAATAAAAAGCAACTGGTTTCAGCCTATTTCGTGCGTAATTATGACTACTTATATTATTATATAGGATTATTTTCTTTTGTCTAGTGAAAAGTAATAATTTCGTACAATACAAAGGGGGTTTATTTTTAATTCAGTTGTGATATAATAGCGTTGTATCTTGTATACTTGCATCTTCAAAGTAAACATGCTATACTAAAAAAGCCTAAAAAACACATTAATTTGACTCTATCTCTTTGAGACCTTAATATATCGAAAATTAAATACCAAGTCAGTTTAATTATCAGGAGGATTAAAATGGCAAACACAATCAGTGGATCACTGTTTAAAAAAATGGTGACCAACGGGGCGATTAACCTAAAGAACAACCACCAAGAAATTAACCACTTAAACGTATTTCCGGTACCGGATGGCGATACAGGCACGAACATGCAAATGACAATGATGGCTGGCATTAAAGAAGTATCCAGCTTAGATTCTAAATCCATCGTGGACGTGTCCAAAATTTTATCCCGTGGGTTATTGATGGGCGCAAGAGGCAACTCAGGCGTTATCTTATCCCAATTTTTCCGCGGCGTATACTCAGAAATTGCGAAAATCAAGAATGGTTCAGCAACCGTAGATGAATTCATTGCAGCATTGGTTGGCGGCTATCAAATGGCTTACCGCGCAGTAATGACACCAGTAGAAGGTACCATCTTAACGGTCGTTAGAGAAGCGGCTGAACACGTATTAAGAGAAAGAAAGTCATTGAAGTCTGTTGAAGACGTCTTAAATTGCTATTTAAAACAAGCCAGAGTGTCTCTAGACAGAACACCTGAACTTTTACCTGTATTGAAACAAGCGGGGGTTGTAGACTCTGGTGGTGCAGGTTTTATTAAGATTATTGAAGGTATGTTGTTGGCAACACAAGGTCAAACACTGACTTTACAACAAGAAACCCAAGCTGAACTTCAACATGAAGAAGGATTCAAAGGCCAAAACATTGAAGACTTCAACATTGAATTCGGTTATTGCACAGAATTCATCGTAAAATTACACAACCAAAACGACTTTGATCAAGAAGTCTTAAGAAACACCTTATTACAAATGGGTGATTCCTTAGTCTTAGTTCAAGATGAAGAATTGGTAAAAGTACACGTTCATACCAATCAACCAGGTGTAGCCATCACTTTAGGTCAAAAATATGGTGACCTACAAACCATGAAAGTCGAAAATATGAGACTTCAACATGGGGCTGTGGTTGAAAGTATCCATGAACATGACCATAAGCACGACCATAAAGAAGAAACAAACTTCCAAGCAGTCAAAGAAACCAGATCCAAATATGGTATCATCTCTGTATGCTTTGGCGATGGCATCAAACAAGCCTTTAAAGAACTCGGTGTTGATTACATCATCGACGGTGGACAAACCATGAATCCACCAACCGAAGAGTTCATCAAAGCAGTTAAAGCAGTTAATGCTGAAAATGTCATCATTTTACCTAACAACTCAAACGTTATCTTATCCGCTGAACAAACCTTAGCACTATGTGAAGACCAAAATATCCGTGTCCTAAAGACAAAGAGCATCGGTCAAGGTTATGCGTCATTGATGGTATTCGATAACACCCAAGAAATGGACGATAACGTCGAAGCGATGTCAGAAATCATTGCTAACATGACCACTGGCGAACTCACTTACTCAGTCAGAGACACCGAAATGAACGGTGTTAAGATTGCGAAAGGTGATTTCATCGGAATCACTAAAGGCAAGATTGTGGTATCTTTACCAGATCGTGTAGAAGCGATTCATGGATTACTCGACCAAATCATTAAAGAAACCTCAGAAATTGTAACTTTATTCTATGGTAAAGATGTATCTGAAGATGAAATCAAAGAAGTCAAGAAGTATATTCAATCCTTGAATGAAGACCTTGAAATCGAAGTCATCAACGGAAAACAAGATATCTACGCTTACATTGTTGCAGTTGAATAACGAGTCAATATGGGTATAATTTAATTTATACCCTTTAATTTGCGGATATGGCGGAACGGTAGACGCGCATGTTTGAGGGGCATGTGGCTTAAAGGCTGTGTGAGTTCAAATCTCATTGTCCGCACCATTAACTAATTAACGGCTAAATATAGCCGTTTTTTTGTTTTTTCACATTATGAAAGACATAATATATGAGTGTAATACATTTAAAATATGCATATAAAAATATCGAATAATCGAGAGATAAAAACCCGTTTTTCGATTTACATTCACGAATTGTAGGCTTTACGTTATAATAGAGTTGTTACAATGAGGTGTTATTTATGACTTATGCCATCGATCAAATATTCAAAGCTTTAGGCGATCCTATTCGAATTCAAATTGTAGATACATTGGCACATGGTTCGGTTTGTGCGTGTAAACTGTTAGAACAATTTCAAATTACCCAACCTACCCTTTCTTTTCACATGAAGATTTTAGTCAGTAGTGGATTGGTTGATTCTACAAAACAAGGTAAATGGGTTTTTTATGAATTGAATCATGACGTGTTGAAAACGATTCGACACTTTGCATTTCAATTAGAGTCTACCAAACAAAATCACATCACCAATTGTTCATGTAAGTAAATTGGATTTTTTGATTTTGTTAAGTTGAAAATATGTTATCTCCTGTGTTCTCATGATATAATAATTTCAATTAGGGAGGTGTTTCTATGAAACCACTCATTGTTGGTGACACTGTCCAAATTCACAGTTATAAGCATAATAAAGCTTTACATCGAATTTGGCGCAGCGCTACCGTGATCAATCAAACGGAGGATTGTCTTGTTTTAGGTAACTATAAAACCAGAGTCATCGAAGCCGATGGCAGAAATTGGATGACGAAAGAACCTGCGATTTGTTATTTTTTTAAGAAACAATGGTTCAATGTCATTGGTATGATTAAACCGGATGGTATCTATTATTACTGTAATTTATCCAGTCCTTATTTATTTGATGGCGAAGCGGTCAAATATATCGACTACGACCTAGACATTCGTGTCTCTCGCGATGGCACATTTAAAATTTTGGATGAAGATGAATATCAAAAACACCAACTCAAATATCGTTACCCCATTGAAATTAAAACCATTTTAGAAAAAGAAATGAACACATTGATTCACATGATACAACATCGGATTAAACCTTTTGATGATGCTTTCATTGAATCCTCATTTGAAACCTTTAAACAACTCAGACAAACCAGTAAATGACGCTGGTTTTTCTTTTTATCGCGTATTGTAGCGCATTATATATTTATATAGGCTATAATTAGAATAGGAGTTGATGTTATGAAACCCTGGATTTTCCAAGCCCTTAAAATGGTTATTGGCGCATTGATCGCGACTTTATTATCGGATTGGCTTACACTTGAATACAGCGTGACTGCGGGCATCATTGTTATTTTGTCCATTCAACCTACCAAACAACAATCCATTCGTGTGGGGGTCAAACGAATCATCGCTTCAGTGATAGGATTAATGATTACCGTGGGATTGATGCTTATACTTGGTTATACATTACCCGTATTCATCTTGTCGCTTTTACTCTTCATCCCCCTGGCCTTCATATTTAAAATCGAGGAAGGTATTGTTGTTTCATCTGTTTTGATGTCTCATATTCTCGCACAAGGCGATTGGAAATATGGAATCAATGCACTTGCCATCCTTTTAATTGGTGTTGTGATTGCGGTCATTCTCAACCTATTTATGCCGAATAAATCTAAAGCCATTGAAAAAGAAATTGTACTCATCGATGAAGCGCTGAGAGAACTGGTTAAATCTGTGGCAGAATGTGAATGTGCCAACTATGGTCCAATCATGGGCATGATAGAAAATGCCATTCATACCATACGGGTCGAATCGTTGAATCGGTTGATGCCTAAAAGAGATTTAAATATATCTTATGTTACCATGCGAAAAGAACAGGTCAGCTACATTCAAAAAATCGAAATGGACTTAAAACGTGTGGTCGTGACTGAATATAAACAGGACATCGTGAAATTTCTACAAGACATCGTGCCACGCATAGGTAAAGCCAACATGGCTTCCTTACTGCTTGTACAATTAGACCAAATGCGTGCGTCCTATAAAGAGAAACCTTTACCAAAGAATCGCCAAGAGTTTGAGGAAAGGGCGATTTTATTCCATATCTTATTCGACCTAGAAGCGTTCTTGATGGCTAAGGTCAGATACCATGAAATTGAACAGATCAGTTAACGCTTTACAAATATAAAAAAAACACATAAAATGAGTTTATCGAGGTAAATCAAATGAAAACTTTAAAAAATTTAAATGTAATGTTGAATGATGGTTCGAAAATCGTCATTGTCGCAGTTTTAGCCTTGGCAGGTTTAATTACCTCATTCAGTGGACAAAATCGCTTATTTGACTATTTTGCGCAGTTTCTACCGTTGTTATTGTTTGGTTTGGTAGCCATCTATGCTCAATTCAAAGGATATTCACTATTGTCTTTCACGATATTACTGATGATTTTTTATCCAAGCAGCATTTCTAATTTTACAGATGCAGTATTGCAACTGATCGGTGGTCGTTTTACATTTACTTTCCAAATATTCATCCATTTCTGGATTGGGATATTTTTATTAGCCATGATTTTATCGATTTTATTGTCAGGTATGACACTTAAACCAAAACTAAGAAATGTGGATTTATTCTTCTTATCTGTTGGCTTCATACACATCTTTATATTCAACAACATGATTGCTTCCATCAACAGCTTATTGCTGATCATCATTGCGCTATTGGTAGGGTCTAGAAAACTAGCAGCGTTATTATTTGTTATCAAGTATCTGATGGTACCACTGAATTACATCGATAACCTCCTAAGATATGACACCTTATCACTGGCTTTACACGTGCGTTCAATTACAGGGGTTGTAGTATTGATTGTGCTACTTGCATATTTCGCGAAGATTTACCCAGATTCGGCGATAGAATAATCGTATAGGTCAAATATCTACACCATAAAGGTATATTAAAAGCGCTACAGTCCAAATTTACTGGATGTAGCGCTTGTTTTATATTGAGAGTCGAGTTCCCATCACGGCGGAAAATGG
>JAVBWN010000010.1:0-25827 GCA_036677365.1 Acholeplasma sp. | reverse complement strand
TTATAGGATAAGTAGCCATTGGTTTTTATAAAATGTTGTCTTACATTATAAAGGGCTTGATTATAGAGACTTCTTGAAGCACGCATTAATGATATTAGAAACTGGTGTTGATTTGAATTCAAGTAGAGTCTTGTTTTCAGGGCTTTATAAGGCATAAAACGATTCCTCCTTTCTTACCTAAATTATACCATAAATAACTCATAAAATATATATTTTATATGAATATTTAATTATATAGAAAGTCATAAAAGAAGGCATATTAATGGGTGTTTTATGGATATTTCTATCAAAAAGCTTAAATGATTGTTAGATGATTGAACAATAAAAGACGAACTTTCCTAGTAAATAAAAAAAAGATGTTCGTTGGTTAAAAACCACGAGCATCTTTTTAATATAAAATTCGATTTATTCAATACTTAAGACATCTTTTAAAGGCAGTCTTACAGAAGCATAACCAGGATCAAGCGCTTTACCAATCGATATTGCTAGAATCGCTTCATGGTGCTCTAAATTGAATGCTGCAGGGGCATTTGTTTTATCGAAACCGGCAATGGGGCAAGTATCCAAGCCGAAATGTCTTGCAGACAGCATAATACCCATCGCTAAAAGTCCGGTATTTAAATGGGCAGTTTTGATGACATCAACAGGATTGGTCTGTTGATTTTGGATATTCAACAACTGTTTTTCTTTGGCTTCAGGGGTCATGAGACCTTGTTCGATGGCGCGTTCATATATTTCCTTTGCTCGACTGGCATAACGGGTATCGGCAAACAGGATGATCATCGCTGAAGCCGTCTCGTATTGATTTCGATTCGAAACGAATAAATGAGAATACTTTGCCTTAGCCTCCAACGAATGGATCACACGAATCGTCCATGGTTGAAAGTTTCTGGATGACGGTGCACGCAAAGCCATGGTAAGAATCGCTTCAATCGTTTCTTTGGATAAGTCGAAGGGTTGGTATTTACGAATGGATCTTCGATTGAGTATTATATCATCAAATTGGTTATTCATAGGGTTCATCAGCCTCACTTCCTCACAGTCCAATTATAACATACGATGCTATACATCCGATAAATATGACCTAAAATGTTTATTTATCGACACATGAAATTATGTTATACTTGGGATAGGTGATTAAAATGACAACATTTATTTTTATTAGACATGGGGAACCGCGTTACGATGAAGTGATCGCACGTGGTTACAAGAATCAAGGTTATGATTTAGGCAAACTGACAGATCGTGGCGTATCACAAGCAGAAATGGTTGCTAAAGAAGCCATTTTACAAGATGCTGAATTGATTGTGGCATCGCCTTATACACGGGCTTTACAAACCGCAGCCATCATTTCACGTATCACACAAATTCCGTTAACTGTCGAAAACGATTTGCACGAATGGATGCCAGATACCACGTTTGGTGACCGTAAAGACTTGGATTTAGCCTACCCAGAATTTATGGCTCAAAGGGGTATAAGAAGCGATCAAACTGAGTTTCCTTGGGAATCGTTTGAGGTGTTATCGAAACGTACGCACAATGCCATCAAACCTTATTTAAAATATAAAAAAGTCATCGTTGTATGCCATGGCATTGTCATGGGCACATTTACCAATATCGATGACATGATTCCACATTGTGGCATCAGAATCCGAGACATCGATGAGTCATTTTTCAAGTAAACTCATCGCTTGGTATGAAAAAAGCGCTCGTGATTTACCATGGCGACATACCGAAGACCCGTATTATATCTGGGTATCTGAAATCATGTTACAGCAAACCCAAGCTGCAACGGTCATCCCCTATTATCAAAGATTCATACAAACATTACCCACCATTCAGGATTTGGCGGCATGTGATGAAGCCTTATTGATGAAACTTTGGGAAGGACTGGGTTATTATTCTCGTGTGAGAAATATGCAAACAACAGCCAAAGTGATTATGTCGAAGCATCAAGGTATTTTTCCCAATACCTATGAAGAACTGATTCAATTAAAAGGGATTGGCGAATACACAGCTGGGGCGATTTTGTCGATTGCTTTTCATCAAAAAAGAAGTGCCGTGGATGGCAATGTTTTACGTGTACTGTCGCGTTATTTCGCAGTAGAATCAGACATCGCACTCGATGCAACTAAAAAAGAGATCACAGCATTAAATCATACATTACTGGATGATGAAAAACCGCATCTTTACACACAAGCCATCATCGAATTGGGGGCTACCCTCTGTACCAAACACCAACCGAAATGTGACATTTGTCCCGTTTCTACGCATTGCTTGGCAAAAGCCAAAGACTTGCAATATTTACTGCCGATTAAAGCCAAAGCAAAAACCAAAAAAGAATATCATTTTATCACGTTTATTTTGGTGGATACCTCGGGTAAATTTGTCGTTGAAAAAGTCACCGATAACTTATTAAAAGGACTCTATTTGTTACCTCAAGTAGAAGCAGAGGATTTGGCTTATGCCCTTGAGGCATTGTCTGCGGATGGGTTGGAGGTATTTTACACCCGACCACTGGGTCATTATAAACATGTCTTTACCCATCTCATCTGGCACATGGATGTCTATTATGGCAAAATTCAAGCCGCTAAAGCACATACTTTAGTGCAATCATTTGAGGATATCGCTATGGCAACAGCACATAAACAAATAATTTTAAAGGAGAAAATAAATGTCTAGCTTAAGAATGGTAGGTACCGGTACCATCGATCAAGTAAGTGGCGCAATTTACAATGAAGTGGTCAATGGTTCAATCACAGGTGAATGTCGTTTGGATGTGAAAGCAACCTTTGAAAATGGCCAGTCTCGCATGATGGTGTTCGAAAAATATTATTATCGCGCAGGCAACCGTGCGAGTTTATCGGTCATGATTTCACAAATCGATGATCGAATCACCGTGGATGCTGTGAGTACGGGTGGGTCAACAGGCGTACTCATTAAGTTCAACTGGGGTGCTGAAAACAACTTTGTAGGTTTGGTTGAAAAAACATTGAGAAACCTTGGTTTTAGATAAGAAAAGGCGCAAAATCTGCGCCTTTATTCTTCGAAAAGTGATTTAAATCCTGGGTTTCGATTGAGTATTTTATACATCGGTAATCCGACAATATAAGTCACACCAAATTCACCAATCGCGACATACCCCATGGTTAACCATAAAGGTAAGCCCCACACGACATTCAAGATGAATCCAACAATGATGCCATTGAATAGGGTGGGTGCGAGTAATGCTACATATTTGTTTTTAATCCACACCATCGATACCACGCTCAAGAAGGTGGCCAAAACCCCTAGGGTTAAGTCAAATGGCAATTGTGGACCTGGACTGTACATGTTTGCAACAAATGTACCAACGGTCAATCCAACGATGGCTTTCTTGTCAAAAAAGACAACAATCAATAATAATTCAGCCACGCGAAATTGAATTTCGCCGAAGCTGATGGGTAAAAATAGAAGCACCAATACGACGTAAAGGGCTGCAATCAAAGATTGTCGAATCCAATCTTTTAAGGTAAAATGAAGCATATTCAGTTATTCTCCTTGTTTTGGTTTCGCAGGTAACTAGTACTGCGGGCATAAGCCAATAACAAATATAACACTTCTGTGGTATAATTTCAATGGAAAGAGGAATCAATATGGCAATTAGATTTGAACTATTACATACATGTAAACAATCCGGCGCAAGATACGGATTACTCCATACACCCCATGGGACGTTTGAAACGCCCATTTTTATGCCGGTAGGCACCCTAGCGACCGTCAAAACATTGACACCTGAAGAAATCAAGGCCGCCTCGGATGGATTGATTTTAGGCAATACCTATCATTTGTGGTTACAACCAGGGGAAGATATCGTGAAAGCCCATGGTGGGATCCGCGGGTTCATGCACTGGGATGGCGCTTTATTAACCGACAGTGGTGGATTTCAAGTATTTTCACTCACCGATATGCGAAAAATCAAAGAAGAAGGGGTGTATTTTAAACACCACAAGAGTGGAGAATCGCTCTTCTTATCACCTGAAAAAGCCATCGAAATACAAGAAAAACTAGGGGCTGACATCATCATGAGTTTTGATGAGTGTCCACCACATGACGCCAGTTATGCGTATACCAAAGACTCCCTTGAGCGCACCTTAAGATGGGCTGAACGCGGCAAAAAAGCACTCAAAACAGACCAAGCACTGTTTGGTATTGTTCAAGGTGGCTTATATGATGACTTGCGTTTAGAAAGCGCGAAAAGATTGATTGAAATGGATTTCCCAGGGTATTCCATTGGGGGATTATCGGTTGGGGAATCGAAATCGGAAATGTATCGCATTCTGGATTTATTAAACCCAGTCATGCCAAAGGATAAACCCCGTTATTTGATGGGTGTTGGGTCACCAGACGATTTGGTTGAGGGTGTGATTCGTGGGGTGGATATGTTCGATTGCGTCCTACCAACACGTAACGCCAGACACGGTACCGCTTTTACGACCATGGGAAAAATCCAAATCCGAAATAAGCAGTTTGAGATGGATATGACCCCATTAGACCCCAATCTGCAAACCCCATTCTCGAAGTATACAAAAAGCTATATTCGTCATTTATTCAAAGCAGAAGAAATTTTAGGGATGCGCATCATGACCTATCAAAACCTGGCGTTTTTAAAACATTTGATGAAAGAGATTCGACAAGCGATATTAGAAGACCGCTTATTAGACTTTAAAAAAGAATTTTTTACGCGTTATGGCTATTTGAAGTGACTTGTGTTAAAATCGCTTATATATCTTTTAATTATAAGCCAATTAGTGTAAAATTAACTTAGGTTGTTTACAACAAATTTTTAGGAGGGGTATTATGGTATTTGGCGAAAATGACAACTTCAACCAAAAGCCGGTCATTAAAGTTATCGGTGTTGGTGGTGGTGGCGGGAACGCCGTCAATCGCATGATTGAGAACGATGTAAAAGGTGTAGAATTCGTAGCAGTGAATACCGATGCCCAAGTGTTGAGAGTATCTCGCGCTGAGAAAAGACTACAAATTGGAAAACATTTAACCAGAGGGTTGGGTGCTGGTGCAAAGCCTGAAGTAGGCAAACGTGCCGCGTTGGAATCCGAGGATGAAATAAGAGCCGTATTGAGCGATGCCGATATGGTGTTTATTACTGCCGGCATGGGTGGCGGTACTGGAACCGGTGCAGCGCCAATCATTGCCCGATTGGCAAAAGAAATGGGCTGCTTGACGATTGGTATTGTTACCAAACCATTCGCCTTTGAAGGTCCAGCACGAACCCAAGCAGCCATTGCAGGGTTAGAAGAATTAAAGCAATTCGTGGACACACTCATCGTGATTCCAAATGAACGTTTGTTATCAATCATCGAACCGAATACCCAAATGCTCGATGCATTTAGAGAAGCAGACAACGTTTTAAGACAAGGGGTCCAAGGGATTGCTGAAATCATCGCAGTACCTGGTCTAATCAACGTGGACTTCGCTGACGTCCGAACAGTCATGGAAAACAAAGGGACGGCACTCATGGGTATTGGGATTGCTGCCGGTGAAAATAGAGCCATTGAAGCAGCACGTAAAGCGATCCACTCGAAATTATTAGAAGTGTCGATTGACGGTGCTACCGATGCGATTGTCAACATCACCTCAGGCACCAACATTACCCTATTTGAAGTTTCACAAGCTTTAGATGAGATTAGAAATGCCACAGATTTTGAACTCAACGTCATTTACGGTACAGCCTTGAATGAAGATTTGAAAGATGAAATGATTGTCACTGTGATTGCTACCGGCTATGAACTCAAAGCCAAAGAGTCTACGATTGATGATTTTGCAACCCAAATCTTTAAAAAGACCACCAATGACCAAGTCAAACTCACCCCATCGGGATTTGAAAAACAAGCCCCAGTGGTAGAAGCACCAAAAGAAGAGAAAAAATCCAATAAATTGCCATCATGGCTACAAAGTAAAAAATAACGAAAAAGGGGCCATGGCGCCTTTTTTGATGAAGGAGTATTTATTATGTTAAGAGCAGGTATCGTGGGATTACCCAATGTTGGTAAATCCACATTATTCAATGCAATCACCAAAAGTGCTGCACTCGCAGCCAACTATCCTTTCGCAACCATCGACCCCAACGTGGGTGTGGTTACCTTAAAGGATAAACGTTTAGATGTACTGGCAACCATGTACAAATCTGGCAGAATTGTCCCAACCACAGTCGAGTTCATCGACATCGCAGGATTGGTCAAAGGGGCGTCCAAAGGCGAAGGTCTTGGGAACCAATTTTTAAGCCACATCCGAGATGTAGACACCATTTGTCAAGTGGTACGTCTCTTTAAAGATGACAACATCATTCACGTCGAAGGTTCTGTCGATCCACTTCGTGACATCGATATCATTCAACTTGAATTGAATATTGCCGATTATGATACCGTCATGAAACGCATTCCAAAGATTGAAAAGAAAGCGAAAACCGCAGGAAACCCTGAGGAAAAAGAAGAATTTGAAGTCTTAAGCAAAATCAAACAAGCATTAGAAGACAATATGCCCATCCGCTTGATGGATTTAACCGACAGTGAAAAAGCCATCATCAAGAGCTATAATTTCCTTTCTGCCAAAGCGATGATTTACATCGCGAATGTGTCTGAATCTGAAATCAAAACGATTGAAAATAACCCAGTCTATTTGAGATTGGTTGAAAAAGGCAAAAATGAATCCGCCGATGTGGTTCACATATCGGCACAAATTGAATCTGAACTCGCCCAACTCGACGATGAAGAAAAAGCCATGTTCATGGCTGAACTCGGCTTACATGAAGCAGGGTTGGATCAATTGATTCGTACCACATACCACCGCTTAGGCTTAGAAACCTATTTCACCGCGGGTCCAATGGAAGCCAGAGCATGGACTTTCAAAAGAGGTATGACTGCACCCCAATGTGCCGGTATCATCCACAGCGATTTCGAACGCGGTTTTATTCGAGCTGAAACCGTGGCCTATGACGATTTAATCAAGCATGGATCTTATTTAGCTGCGAAAGAAGCTGGCCGTGTGAGACAAGAAGGTAAAGATTATCTTGTCAAAGACGGGGATGTCATGTTGTTTAAATTCAATGTCTAATTTAACGGACAATACGCAGACCATTTTGGCATCGGTTCAACAACATCCGAATGTCCAAGTGATTTGTGCATCTAAATATGTAAATGCGCTCGAGATGAAAGAAATTTATCACGCAGGTATCCGTCACTTCGGTGAAAATCATGCGCAAGTATTGTTAGATAAAAAAGCAGCACTGACCGATTTAGATATCCTATGGCACTTCATTGGCCACCTCCAAACCAACAAAGTGAAAAAACTCATCAATGAAATCGACTATTTACACAGTTTAGATTCAATCAAATTGGCTAAAGAAATCCAAAAGTATCGAAACAAACCATTGCCTTGTTTCATCGAATTGAATTTAGCCAACGAACCCAATAAAACGGGACTCAAGCGCGAAGATTTAGACGATTTCTTAAAAGAACTGACAAATTATGATAAAATAAAGATAGTTGGTTTGATGGGGATGGGTGTCGATCAAGACATCGAGGCTACCAAAGCCGTATTCCAAACGCTGAAAGCTTTAAAAATCCATTACCATCTGCCTTTTGTTTCAATGGGGATGACCAACGATTATGAATTGGCCTTATCCATCGGCACCGATTTTGTTCGAATCGGTCGAAAATTCATCCTGTGAGGTAATCTATGGCAATATTTAGTAAAACCAAAAAAACAGAAAATGTCTTACCTAATTATCAAGGTGAAACACTCTCATCGGCATTCGATCGAATCATTTTTGAATCGTTATCCACCGATGATGATGTATACATCACTTCACTGGCTACCGAACTCATCGATGGCAACCCATTGGTACTTAATTTTGAAGAGTTACAACCAGACCCAGCCAACAAAATCATGGCCTTTTTGTCTGGTGTGGTATTCGCCATCGAAGGTGAAATCATCCAAATCAATAAGAAAGTATTTCTATTTGCGCGTCAACAAGAGTTTAAAGATGGCACGTTGAAACAATTCATCGATGAATACAAAGACTGATTTTTATAGACGCCTTAAAAACCAAAGAGATGCTTTTCAAAAAGACCTTTTATATCGATTTTTGAATCCGCCTGAACGGGATTTGGTCAAATCGATGTTTAAAGGTTTTCATATTTTTGAGTCCAACCCAAAAGCGGAGTACGCACGTGTGGTGGTATCGGATGAACCCATCCAGCCTGATTTTAAAACGGTGACATTGAGAAGTACTTATCAAGATGAAACATTGTCACACAGAGATGTTTTAGGCGCACTCATGCATTTAGGGATTGAGCGAGATACCTTTGGTGATATTTATATCACAGATACCCATATCTACATCGAAGTGGTTGCTGAACTGAAACAAGTTTTTAAAGATTTACATCAAATAAAATCCGATTTCATCTATTTTGAAGTCATCGACGAACTCCCAACCACAATGAAAGAAAAAAGTGAAACCATCACTATGTTTTTGGACAGTTTGCGGGTTGATGCACTTATCAGTAAAGCCTTCAATATCCAACGCGATGATGTGAAAGTACTGATTGACCAAGAAAAAGTCAAAATCAACTACTTTCCGATACAAAAGTATACAATTTTAGTGAAACCTTATGATATAATATCAGTCAGAGGATTTGGAAGAATCGTCTTGACCGATGATGTGGGTACATCTAAAAGTCAAAAAATCAGAATCAAATGTGAATTGTTGCGATGACAATGGACACGGTATAGAAAAAGGTAGCACAAAGCGACTTAGGGCATGGTGAAAGCCTAAGCAAATCATTCTATATTATCACCAAGGAGCAACTGTAAACACTGCGTTAAAGTGTAAGAGGGCTAACGGTTTTTTATGACGTTAGAACTAAGGTGGTACCGCGACATTGTCGTCCTTAGATGTAATCTAGGGACGTTTTTTATTTTTATTAGGAGGAAAAAACCATGGAATTAAAAGACACATTATTATTACCACAAACCAGTTTTGAAATGCGTGGGAATCTAGGTGTAAGAGAAGTTGATTTCCAAGCCAAATGGGAAGCAATGGACTTATACAACCGCGTATTGAAACAAAACGAAGGCAACACGCCATTCGTATTGCACGACGGCCCGCCATATGCCAATGGCGCGATTCATATTGGCCATTCACTCAACAAAATTCTTAAAGACTTTGTCATTCGTTATAAAACGATGCAAGGTTTTTATGCGCCATATATCCCTGGTTGGGATACACATGGTTTACCGATTGAACAAGCGTTGACCAAAAAAGGCGTCAATCGCAAAGAAATGACGGTTTCTGATTTCAGAAAACTATGTCATGACTATGCCTTAGAACAAGTGAAGATGCAAAAAGTCCAATTCAAACGCTTGGGTATTTTGGGTGAATGGGATCATCCTTACATCACCTTAAACCCTGCATTTGAAGCCGATCAACTCCGTGTATTTGGTGCTATGGCTGAAAAAGGGCTCATTTACAAAGGCTTAAAACCAGTCTATTGGTCACCAAGTTCGGAATCTGCTTTGGCAGAAGCAGAAATTGAGTATGAAGATGTCACCAGCCCATCGATTTATGTGGCATTTGATGTTGTATCCGAAAAACGTCATGGTCAAAAACTCATTATTTGGACCACAACGCCATGGACATTGCCTGCTAATCTGGCCATCTCAGCCAACCCAACCCTCACGTATGTTGTCATAAATGTTCAAGGCGTTCAATACATCGTCGTGAAGTCCTTGGTTGAAAAAGTGGCTTCCGTTTTAAAGTTTGAAAATTATGTTGTTGAGGAAACTTTCCCTGGCACCGATTTAGAATTTATCCAATATGTGCACCCATTGAATGGCAAAGTATGCCCTGTGATTCTAGGTGAACATGTCACCGATACCGATGGTACAGGTTTGGTTCATACCGCACCAGGGCATGGTGAAGATGACTATAATGTGGGGAAAAAATACAATTTAGACATTTTAGTACCTGTGGATGACAAGGGTGTATTCACCAAAGAAGCGCTTGAGTTTGAAGGCATTTATTATGAAAAAGCCAATCCACTCATCATTGAAAAACTCCAAAACCTAGGCAATTTATTGCATGTAAGCTATTTTAAACACAGCTATCCACATGACTGGCGTACCAAAAAGCCAATCATTTTTAGAGCGACCCCGCAATGGTTCGCATCGATCGATTTATTGAAAAAACCATTACTCGATGAAATCAAGAATACCAACTGGGTCCAAAAATGGGGCGAGTTACGCATCCATAATATGATTAAAGACCGCACGGACTGGTGTATTTCTCGTCAACGTGCTTGGGGTGTACCAATCCCCGTGTTTTATGCAGAAAACGGAGAAGCCATTCTTGACCAAAAAGTCATTAACCATGTCGCCGCGATCGTGGAACAAGAAGGCACCAACGCATGGTTGGATAAAGACCCCGTTGAATTGTTACCGAAAGGGTTCACACACCCAGGTTCACCAAATGGTCTATTTAGAAAAGAAACCGACATCATGGACGTTTGGTTTGACTCAGGGTCATCCCATAAACTCTTACAAAGACGCGGTTTAGCTTACCCTGCAGATTTATATCTTGAAGGGTCTGACCAATACCGTGGTTGGTTCAACTCCTCCTTGATCACCGGGGTTGCTTTATATGGTAAAGCGCCATACAAAGCAGTCGTGTCGCATGGGTTCGTCTTAGATAAAGATGGTAGAGCCATGAGTAAATCCTTAGGTAATACCACAGACCCACTAAAAATCACTTCAGAAATGGGTGCCGACATCTTAAGATTATGGGTTTCATCCGTTGAGTATTCATCCGACGTTCGAATTGGTGATCAATTGATGAAACAGGTCTCTGAATCCTACCGTAAAATCCGCAATACATTTAAATTTCTCTTATCCAATTTATTCGATTTTAACCCAGCTTTCGATCAAGTGGCTTACAAGGATTTAGGATCACTCGATAAAGTGATGTTACATAAGCTCGAAGATTTAAAACAAAGCGTTTATGACGCATTTGATGGCTACAAATTCGATGTGGTCTATCGTCAAGTCAACAACTACATGATCAACGATTTATCCGCATTCTATTTAGACTACACCAAGGATATTTTGTATGTGGAAGCTCAAAAAGGACTGCTTAGAAGAAGTGTACAAACGGTACTATATGAACAATTGATGACCTTGCTCAAATTATTGAATCCAATACTACCACATACCACATCTGAAGCCTATTGGGCTTTACCATTTGAACACTTAGACGATGTATATCTTGAACGTATGCCTCGACTAGAAAACTACCCAGACCGTCATCTAGACAAAGCCTTTGACGATTTCATGGTGGTAAGAGACGAACTTCTAAAACAACTTGAAGACATGCGCAAGAATAAAGTTATTGGTAAATCCTTAGAAGCGAAAGCGGTAGTCCAACTACCCGCATCGATGAAAGCCTCACTCGATCTATTAAATGTATCCTTAACCCAAGTTTGGATGGTATCGGATGTATCTCTAAGCATCGGTGAATCTTTGGTAGTTCATACGCTCGTCGCTGAGGGACACAAGTGTGAACGTTGCTGGAATATTGTTCCAACCATCAACGATGACCACGTTTGTCCTCGCTGTGCTCTGGTATTAAAAGGTGAGTAATATGAACATTCTCATTGTCAATGACGATGGCATTTTAGAACCTGGTATTGAGGTTTTAGCAAAACAACTCGCCCCACTGGGCGATATTTATGTGGTTGCACCAGAAACCCACCAAAGTGGACAAGGCCACGGTATCACCATCAATGAACCCTTAAAAGTGAAAGATTATGGCACACTGTATGGGGCTAAAAAAGCATTATCCGTTTTAGGCAAACCCGCCGACTGCACACGAATTGCAGTCGGGATTTTGGGTGTCACATTTGATTTATGTGTCAGTGGCGTCAACAGTGGTTTAAATGTCGGTTCAGATGTCTTATATTCTGGTACGGTTGCAGCAGCCACAGAAGCCCTCATTTTAGGGATCCCTGCCATCGCAGTATCCGGACCCAAGAAAAGCTTACATATGGCTGAAAAATCGATCTATAAATTGGTCAAATACTTGTTGGAAAATCAAGCGTTGGGTAAAGAATATATTTTAAACATCAACTACCCAAGTTCAAAATACGATATGTTTATCGGTGTGAAATGGACGACTCAAGGTAGACACCACCACGCGGCAAAATTCAACCGTGTGGGGGATGATTTGTATGAAACGGTCTATGAATTACTAGACACCAATGAAGATGAACATAGTGATGTCACCGCATTCAGAAATGGCTATTTGTCCATCACACCGTTATTTGAAAATAGAACCCACAACGATTTACTTCAAATCTTAGAAAACCAAAAGCAATTGAATGTCACCTCAATTTATGATAATATAATTGAGTAAGGATGTGTTTATATGAACGTGTTTGTGCTTCATTTTTTTAAGGAAAAAAGTCGAGCTTTTGATTATGAACGCATATTGTCTTTTTTCGATGATGTCCAGGAAGCAACGCTCGGTGAAGTATCAGAAACATCCAACGAAGTTCGCATGGAGTATCGTCACCCCATCTTAAAAACCAAGGCCGATTTTGTCATTTCTCGTAAATCTACGGTTACCGATATTTACAAGCTTGACCCCCAATATTTAGACGTCAATTTTAGGCTAGAAATGCCTTTAATGACGCCTTTTTATGGCGCGAAAAAAGTATTCAATATTGTTGAACGCTTGTGCAAAGAATTCAATTTTGCCATTTACCATGACATGTTTGAAGATGTCTTACATTTCAAAATGGAAGTGGTTGAAAAGGTGTTCGATATCGTTCGCAAAGCCTACAAAGACAAATATGGTTATCAACTTAAAAACTACCATACCTTTAATGATCAAAAACTCAATGATTGCTTGAAGTATGTCGATGAGCAATACGATTTACATCGTTACTATAAAGAACTCGATATCTATGTCCCTAATTATTTCGTTGTTTTAGACGAAGACCAAAAGGTTCATTTTTCGATTGAATGGCGTGAAAATACCGTAACGTTATTTCCACCACACATCGATTATGTGTATTTCCGAATGGGGTTAGAACAAAGAATCATCCCCTATCATGAGATTATGGCCAAAATCGACAAAATGACTACCGGTGTCCCAGGTTTCTTACAAAATACCAAAGTGGTTGAACCTAAGCATTTGAAAAAGGTCATGAAGATCATTAAAAAAACCAAATTCACCCCAATCAATGGTTCATTGGTTCACATTGAATTGGATCAAGTCATCGACATTTAAGGGTCAGTTAGACCCTTTTAATACCAAATAAGGAGGTATATACTTTGTTTAATATTGACCCGACCATCGTCGAAATATTCGGCGTCACTGCCGGCGCACTCGTCTTAATCTCGTTTTTAATGAAGGGTGAAAGAAATATCCGCTACATCAATATCATTGGTAGTTTGATTTTCATTGTTTATGGTGTGATGATCAGTTCACTATCGGTAACCCTGCTCAACGTAGGGCTTACACTCGTACATATTGTCAAATTAAGTCGTAAAGGCGGAACGGAGGTTTAGTATGTTACTGAACAAATTCATTGACCACACAAAATTGGGTCCAAGTGTGGTGGAAGCGGACATTGTAAAACTTTGTGAAGAGGCAAAGACCTATGACTTCATGAGTGTTTGTGTCAATCCCAATTATGTCAAATTAGCCAAATCATTGTTAAAAGATACCAATGTTTTGGTTTGTACAGTCGTTGGTTTCCCCTCCGGGGCACATTCGACTGAAGCGAAAGCCTTTGAAACCAAACAAGCGGTCTTAGATGGCGCGGATGAAATCGATATGGTTATTTCTGTGGGTAACCTCAAAGACAAAAAATATGATTTGGTACTAAAAGACATTCAAGCTGTTGTTCAGGCTGCCTCAGGTAAACTGGTTAAAGTCATTTTAGAAACTTGCCTACTTACCGATGAGGAAAAGGTGAAAGGCTGTGAACTTTCAGTACAAGCGAAGGCAGACTTCGTCAAAACATCTACCGGATTTTCTACCGGTGGCGCTACCGCGGCAGACATCGCATTGATGCGTAAAACGGTTGGACCAAATTATGGTGTAAAAGCTTCCGGTGGTGTTAGAAGTTACGAAGATGCCATGGTTATGATTAAAGCTGGAGCGACCCGTATTGGTGCGTCTTCTGGTATAAAAATTGTTACACACGAACAAGGAGAAAAAACACATGATTCCAACACCTCATATTAGTCTTACAGATAAAAACTTAATTGCGAAAACGGTCTTGATGCCAGGCGACCCACTACGTGCAAAAATGATTGCAGAAACATTCTTAACCGATGTCGTTCAAATCAACGCAGTCAGAAATATGTTTGGTTACACCGGTAAATACAAAGGCAAACCAGTCACTGTATTTGGTTCAGGGATGGGGATGCCATCGATTGGGATTTATTCTTTTGAACTTTTCAATTTCTATGGCGTTGAAAACATCATCCGCGTTGGGTCATGTGGTGCCTACACCAAAGACCTAAACTTGTACGATGTCATCTTGGTCGATGAAGCTTACAGTGAATCCTCATTTGCAAAAACCATGGGTTTAACGGGTTCAAAGATTTTGAAAGCCAACAAAGTATTAAACAACCGTGCCATCAAAGCCGCTCAAAAATTAAATATCCCACTCACCGTCGGAAGAATCCACTCTTCAGATGTGTTTTATAACCTAAAAGGTTCCGTCCATGAAGCAAGATTCAATGAACAAGGCTGCATCGCCGTTGAAATGGAATCATTTGCTTTATTTGCGAATGCGAAAGCATTGAACAAGAAAGCAACTTGCTTGCTCACCGTTTCGGACTCTTTAGTTACCCACGCAGCTACTACCGCAGAAGAAAGACAAAAATCCTTCACTAAAATGATGGAAATTGCGTTAGAAGTGGCCATTAAATCATGATTTTAGTTGACCAAACGAAAAAATTTAAAACGGTACTAATCACCTTAAAATTCAAAAGAGTAGCTAAAGTGGATGAGTTTGCTTTCAGAACCCTATTGCCAAGTGTATTGAGAACGAAAACAAACCAATATAAAAATCGTCAACAATTCAATGAAAAATTAGAAAGCATGTATGGTGCGAGTTTGACTTCAAACACGAACAAAACAGGCATTTTAAGCATCATTCATGTCCAATTGAAACTGGTTAATCCAAGTCTTGCTCTAGATCATAAGTTATTCAGTGAAGGCTTAAACTTCTTAAAAGAATACATTTATGGCCATGATACTTTCAATGAAAAAGATTTTGAACTTGAAAAGAGTTTATTGATCGAAGAAGTGGTTTCTAAAGAAAATGATAAAACACGCTTCGCTCTGACGCGATTATTTGAAGAAATGTGTCAAGGTGAACTGTATGGGGCAAGGGTCTCTGGAACCAAGGCACAACTTGAGGCATTGACTTTCAAGCAATTCAAAAAAATGTACAAAGACTTTGTCGAAAATGACGAGTTACAAATCATTTTGTCTGGGGATGTCGACAAAAAAGATGTGTCTTTAACCCAAACAATTTTCCCAAATGCATCCTTCTCACCGATGGATTTCTTGGACTATGAGACTAAATCCGTCCAAGCGGTCACTGAAGTGGTAGAACACGACAAGATTAGCCAAACCAAACTCAACATTGGCTATCGTTTTCCAATCCGTCAAGGCGATTCAAAACACGTCGCTGCTGTGCTATTCAACGCAGCATTGGGCGGTTATGTGCACTCACGTTTGTTTTTAAATGTACGTGAAAAACATTCCTTATGTTATTATGTATCCTCAGTATATGATGCCTATAAAGGTATCTTGTTCATCTATTCAGGGGTGGATGCGAAACGTTTGGATTTAGCAAAGAAAGTCATTGATGAAGAAGTTAAACGTATGTGTACAGAACGCATCAGTGAAAAAGAACTCGCACTATCCAAACAAGCCCTCATCAATGATTTGAAGGAATCCGAAGATTCTCAAGGGGCAAGACAAAACTTGATTTACATTCAAACGTTATTGGGTAAAACCCCAACACTCGCTGAACGTATTGAAAAGATTGAACAAGTCACCCCAGAGGATTTATTGGAAGTCGGTAAGCTGCTTGTCAAAGACACCGTTTACTTACTAGATGTGGAGCGATAATCATGGAAAAAGTTTATTATAATCACTTGAATGAATCTGTATATCAACATACCCTGCAAAATGGTTTAAGAGTATACATGATTCCAAAGAATGACTTTCATAAAGTCTTCGCCACATTTACCACCCACTATGGGTCATTTGACCAAAGTTTTATCTCTCCAAAAACAGGAAAGAAGGTCAATCAACCTGAAGGCATCGCCCACTTCTTAGAACATAAGATGTTTTCGATGCCAGACAAAACCGATGCGTTTGAAACATTATCAAAATTCGGTGTGAATGCGAATGCTTATACCAATTTTGATCGTACCAGTTATTTGTTTTCAGGTACTAAAAACATTGAAGGTGCATTAAATTATCTACTTGATTTTGTTCAAACGCCATACTTTACCGTGAAATCGGTCAAAAAGGAACAAGGGATTATTGCGGAAGAATTGAGAATGTATGCCGATTACCCAAACCAAAGACTATTTTACGGGTTACTTCAAAACTTATACCAAAAGCATCCAATGCATGTAGAAATTGGTGGTACCGTGGAATCGATTCATAAGATCACAGCGAAAAAGCTGTATGATGCCTATGAAACCTTTTACCACCCTTCCAATATGGAAGTGGTATTGGTCGGCAATTTTGACCCGGATGCTATGTTAAAACTGATTGAAGACAATCAAGCAAACAAGGGCTATCAATACCAAGAGCCCATCAAACGCTTCATGCCGAAAGAACCCAAAGCCATTCGCACGGCACACGCTGAAATTGAAATGCCTGTGGTGATGCCTAAACTGGCTTTAGGTGTCAAATTGACCCCAGCTTCTGGAAAAGATGCTTTAAAGAAGGACATCGCTTTAGCCATTTTAATGGACATGTATTTTTCGAATTCAACCAAGAATTATCAACAATTGTTGAATTCAAGATTGATCAATGAGTCTTTTGAATACACCAGCATCGAAGAAGAACAAGCGTTTACCATGGCATTCTTTGGTGATACCGTCGACCCAACTTTATTAAAGTCACGTCTGACCAAAATGATTTTGGCATTAAAACGACAAAAACATGACCCCGTGGTATTCGAACGTCAAAAGAAGAGCACATTAGGGTCATTCATCATGAGTTTGAATAGTTTAGAATCCATATCCATGGGTTTTACCAATTATTTGGCAAATGGTGTATCGATGTTTGAAGTCCCTGAAATCATCGAATCTGTGACCATCGAAGATATCCAAGCGATTGCAAAAGATATTCATCCTAAGCGTATTGCAAGTTTTGTTGTTATGCCTGCGAAATCCCAAAAAGCCTCGGTTTGATAAAAATATAAATTAAAACACGATTAAATGGAAATCCAAATTGGATTTCCTTTTTTTGTATATAATTAGGCTCAATATCGTATTATGTGTATCAATTCTGCGATTAGGTAAACTAAACATTTTAAGTATAATCAAAGACAAGGAGGTAAACAATGCTCAATCAAGTTACTTTGATCGGAAGACTCACCCATGACCCAATCGTCAAAACCACCGAAGATGGCAAAAAAGTATCGGATATTCAAATTGCGGTTCAACGCGCATTTAAGAATATGGAAGGTTTATACGAAACAGATTTCATCGGTTGTAGTCTATGGCAAGGTTCAGCTGAAATCATTGAAAATTATTGTAAGAAAGGGTCTATGGTTGCAATCCGCGGCAGGCTTCAAACCAAAAAACTCGAACTGGCCAACAATAAAGTCATTTCAGTCATTGAACTCGTCGGTGAAAGGGTAATACACCTTTCCAGTACATTTAAATCAAGCCCATCATGTCCTGAAGAAGACGCCTGAAAAGGGTCTTTTTCCATTTTAAATCGATTGTGTAAGTGGGGGTTTGTTGGTATAATTAAAAAAGGAGTTGATATTATGAACATTAATTTTGTTGAAGAAGTGACAAAGCGCAAAGCGGCTATTTTGAAAGACCTCACAGAGCTCATTCAAATTAATTCTGAATTAACCACATTTGACCCAAATCGTAAACATGCACCGTTTGGTGAAGGCATCGATGCTGCCCTCACATTCATGTTAAACTTAGGCAAACGCGATGGATTTAACACCCTCAATGCGGACCATTATGCAGGCCACATCGAATATGGCAATCAAGATGCCTATGTCGGTATGGTTGGACATTTAGACGTCGTACCAGCGGGTTCAGGCTGGTCTTACCCACCTTACGGTGCAGTGATTGCCGATGGCAAGATGTATGGTCGCGGTACAGAAGATGACAAAGGCCCTACGTTGGCAGCCTATTATGCCATGAAAATATTGAAAGACCTGGGCATGCCTCTATCCAAACGCATCAAATTGATCCTTGGCACCGATGAAGAAACCGCATGGCGTTGTGTGCAATATTATTTCAAACAATACCCTGAACAACCCGTGGCAGGTTTCATCCCAGATTCCGAATTCCCACTCACTTACGGTGAAAAAGGGATCCTAAAAGTCGTTGTTAAAGGCAAAATCGAGCCATCCAAATTGATTCGTTTTGATGCGGGTTTACGTGATAATATGGTGCCAGACCACGCATTGGCAGTGGTTTCTGATGTATCATTAAAATCCAAGTTTGAAGACTTTCTTAAACATAAAAAATTAGTCGGTAAAGCAAGCTTATCGGAACAAGGCTTGGTGCTGGAAGTCGATGGTAAGAGTGCCCACGGTTCGACACCGGATGAAGGTGTGAACGCTGCCTATTTGATGGTTCATTTCTTCAATGAAGTAGGCATCAATAATGCGTTTGTGGATGCCATCAATACGTATTTACTCGATGATACCAAAGGCGTGAAGATTGGTGTGGACTATCTCGATAAAGAAATGGGTCCAGTCACCGTCAATGCTGGGGTATTTAAACTTGAAAACAATCTCTTTGAAATTACTTTGAACCCACGTTATCCAAACGGTGTTGATCCAGAAAGATTCATCAAACGATTCGAAACCGCATTTGAATCCCTTGGATTGAAAGTTGTATTGGGGAAACACCAAAGATTGTTGTATGTTGACCCTAAATCTGAAATGATTCAAACCCTCATGACTGCCTATAAGAAGTATTCTAACGATCACGAAGCGAAGCCACTGACTACCGGTGGTGGTACATTCGCAAGAACCATGAAAAACTCTGTTGCGTTCGGTCCGCACTTCCCTAACAAGCCTAGCTACATTCACCAAAAGGATGAATACATCATTTTGGATGATTTCTTCATGAGCATCGCGATTTACGCCGATGCCTTGTACCAATTGGCAAAATAATGAAACAATACCTCGATCTATGTCGTCATGTGATGACGCATGGCACCGAAAAAGCTGACCGCACAAACACAGGCACCAAAAGTGTATTTGGTTATCAAATGCGCTTTGATCTATCCGAAGGTTTCCCTTTATTAACCACTAAAAAAGTGTATTTACGCGCCATCATCCATGAATTGTTGTGGTTCATCGCGGGCGATACCAACATCAAATACTTGGTCGACAATGATGTACGCATTTGGAATGAATGGCCTTATGAAAAGTTTAAAAAATCATCGGAATATCAAAATGAAACCATGGATGAGTTTGTCCAAAAAATCAAGACTGACGATGCTTTTGCACAAAAACATGGCAACCTCGGTCCTGTTTATGGGGCACAATGGCGCAATTTTAACGGGGTAGACCAGTTGATGGAAGTGATTCGTCAAATCAAGCATAACCCTGACTCTAGACGAATCATCCTTTCAGCATGGAATCCGAAAGATTTACCAGAGATGGCTTTACCACCGTGTCATACGTTTATGCAATTCTATGTCAATCAGGGTGAGCTGTCGCTACAACTGTATCAACGTAGTGGGGATATCTTTTTAGGGATTCCATTCAACATTGCTTCGTACAGTTTATTTTTAATGATGGTTGCGCAAGTCACTGGCTTGAAACCAAGTACATTTGTCCATACCATTGGGGATGCCCACATTTATTCCAATCATTTTGACCAAATCAACTTACAATTGACACGCACACCACGTGCTTTGCCAAAAATGAAAATCAACCCCAATGTGAAAAACATAACGGATTTCAAATTTGAAGATTTCGAACTTGTAGACTATAACCCATACCCTGCCATCAAAGGGGTTGTGGCTGTATGATTAAACTCATTTGGGCGATGGATCAAAATTGGTTGATTGGAAAAGACAACCAATTGCCATGGCATTACAAAAAAGATTTGGCTTACTTTAAAGAAAAAACCAAAGGAAAACCTGTCTTGATGGGCGACATGACCTACGATTCATTGAAATCCTATTACAAAGACAAACCGCTTCCTTTTGGTCAATTGTACATCGCATCCATCTCAGACCGTGTCTTTGAGGACGCCATTAAAGTCACCGACATCGATGCATTTCTAAAAAATTATTCTGATGAGTTGTTTGTGATTGGTGGCAAAACCATATACCGTTTAAGCTTGCCATACGCTGACCAACTCTACATCACATTTATTGACAAGTCCCATGAAGGCAATGTCTATTTCCCGCAGTTTGATTTATCACAATACCGCTTAATCCAAGAAGATAAAGAAGATGTGCTACGGTTTTGTGTTTATGAAAAGGTGATTGTATGATTACAACGTTATTTATCATCATTTGGTTTTTGAGTGCTGGCTTCTTTTTCGGATTGACTTCCTCAGAACTTTGGATGATTCCAATTTGGTTGATTGTTGGGTATGGCTTGGCTTGGCTATCGATGGTCTTACTCTTGGTAGCGATGATGCCTTATATGAAATTCACGAAAGTAGATAATCGATTCAAACACTACTACATCAGAAGTATTGCGAAATTTGTTTCGATTTTTGCTTTGCGTCTTCAATTGACCGTAGAGGGTAAAGAATTACTACCTACCTCAGGTAGTTTTGTGATGTATGCCAACCATAAATCGTATGCTGACCCATTTATCTTATATCAATTGTTAGACCGTCCAGCGGGCATGGCTGCAAAAAAAGGCATCTATAAACTGCCTGTCATCCGCAATTACATGCCTTGGTTTGGTTGTATTCAAATCGATCGTGAAAACAACCGTGAAGCCGCAAAATCCATTCTAAAAGGCATCGAACAAATCAAAAATGGGATGATTATGGCGATTTTCCCTGAAGGTGGAATCAAAGACCGTAACGATGAGCAAATGGTCGCGATGCGTGCTGGGGCTTATAAATTAGCTACCAAAGCCGAAGCACCGATTGTTCCGATTACCCTGATTGGAACCACAGATGTAAAATACCGTGCCCCTTGGCGCACGACGAAGATTAAAGTGATCATCCATGAACCGATATATAAAGAAACCTATGAAGCCATGAGTACCACCGATTTGGCTGACCATGTCATGAAGTTGGTTAACCAAACCATCAAAGAAAAAACACCCGTAAAGAACGGACAAAAACAAGCAGGCATCTCCGCGTGAGGCCTGCTTTTTCTTAAATTAGAATTAATTTCAACATGATTATTAATATAATTGTTAGATTTAGGCGCATCGTTTGATAAAATAGACCTAAGCAGGTGATTCCAATGCAAGCCACAGATGCGTTACTAAAATTATTGAAAACATTGATTTCGACCAAGGCAGATTCCTATACCTATGTCGAACAGTTGAGGTCTTTCTTTCAATGTCATGCGTTACACTTTTACGGTATTCGCTACAATAAACCGTTTTGTTACCCTGAAAATGTGTCTGATGTGACCGGCATATTTCAAGCCATCCATACGCATCAAACCTATGTTGCCCCTTACCATATCATTGAACTATCGAATGACAGTTATTTGATCGTTGATGGACCACTGCCGCATTTAACCAATATTGATCGATATTTGCTTGAAACCACTTGGAAGACGGTCAGTTATCGACAATATGTCAAGTTTTTGACGTTGATCCTCGACCATTCACCCGATATGATTGCATACAAAGATAAAAAGCAAGTCTATCGTTACGCCAATAAAAAAGCCATTGAACGTTGGCCACACTTAGACACATTGATCCATAAACACGTCAGCGAAGTCTACCCAAGTACAGAAGTTAAACGAATAACCGAAATGGATAACAAAGTTTACGAGTTACAAACCCCTCAAACCTCTGTCATTGAAATATTATCAGAACAAGGGTTTTTAACCGTTGAAAGTACACGTATCCCTGTATCTGATGGTGACCAAATCGAAGGCATCATCACCATCAATAAAAACATTACCGATATCAAAAAAATCGAAAATGAATTGAAACGCAGTTATGATTTCCAAGACATTCTCATTCAAATCGCTTCCGTATTCATTAACGTACCCGTGGAACAAGCCAATGAAGCGATATCTAAAGGTTTAGGGATGGTAGGTAAACACATCCATGCGGACCGTGTGTATGTATTTGACTATGATTTTGAACGTGGAATCACCAACAATACCCATGAATATTGTAATGAAGGGATTGACCCAGTCATTGATTTGTTGCAAAATCAACCGATTGAAATGATCGATGCATTTTGGATGGATAACCACCTAAAACGAGAATCCGTCTATATTCCCGACATCGAACAAATGAATCACGACTCCGAACTTTACCGTGTCTTGAAGATGCAAGACATCAAATCTTTATTAACAATCCCACTATATGACGATGAAAAAATCTATGGTTTTGTCGGATTTGACGCGGTCAAAGACTATGCAAAATGGACAGTCGATGAACAAAAACTTCTGAAGGTCTTGGCAGAATTGATTGTCAACCTTAAAGTCAAGCAAACACAACAAAATATGTTGGTTCAAGAAAAGCAAAATGCATTACGTGCATCGGAAGCAAAAGGTGAATTTTTAGCCAACATGAGCCATGAAATTAGAACCCCACTCTCAGGCATCACGAATGCGATGTATTTATTAAAAAATACAGAACTGACGCCTGAACAATCCGATTATTTAGAAATCGCGAAAGCCTCGGTGGAAAGTTTAAGCCGTATCGTCAATAATATTTTGGATTTAGCCAAAATTGAAGCAGGTAAACTTGAACTAGAGATGAGTTCGTTTGATTTGGAGAATGAACTCTATCAAATCATTAAGATGCAAGAATATGTCGCAATTGAAAAAGGATTGCGCATTCTATTCGAGTTTGATTATGACATTGTTGATGAGATCATCACCGACCGGACCCGTTTTCGACAAATCATGCTGAATTTGGTCTCGAATGCGATTAAATACACAGAAAAAGGTACAGTCATCCTCCGAACCAAGAAAATTCAACAAGATGACCATACCATGACCATTAAAATCGAAGTGGTCGATACGGGGATTGGTATTCCAAGAAAAGTGATTTCAAAAATTACAGACCAATTTTTCCAAGTGGATTCATCCTTAACCAAAAAATACCCTGGTACAGGGTTGGGCTTATCGATTGTTAAAAGCCTATTAGACCTTTTTCACAGTGAACTCGAGATTGATTCTGAACTGGGTAAAGGGTCTACCTTTGGTTTCACCATGACATTTACCTTGGGCGTTCGTCATAAGCCTAACCAAAATCACGCGTTACAAGACAAGCGATTTGTCATTGTCAATTCAAACATCGAACAGGCTCAAATGGCGAAACGCTTTTTTGAATCGATGTCACCCCATGTGGATATATATGCAACAAACCAAGACAGTAGTCGTAAGTATGATTTCATCATCATTCAAAGAAATATGGAAGAACTTGAAGCAGATGAGGTTTTCGAGTGGATTAAAAAACTCGGCGACCGCCATACAAAAATCGTTTTATGTTCTATAGATGCGGCCACTCACAGTAAACACGACTTAGTAGAAAAGTCGGTTGATTATGTCTTAACGATGCCAACCACCAGGGAACGTGTTCGACATTTGCTTCACGCCAAAGAACAAAAACCCCCAATTAAAGTCCACATGGACCAATCTATATTAAAACATAAAAAGGCACTTGTGGTGGATGATAATAAAGTCAACCGCCAAGCGATGCAAGTCATCTTGTCGAAAGCAGGCTTAGATGTGATACTTGCCTCCTCTGGTATGGAAGCCATTGAAAGGGCCAAACTGATGAGTCTCGACATCATTTTAATGGATATCCAAATGCCTGAAATGGATGGTTATGAAGCTGCCTTAAAAATTAGATCCCTCGGTGGAACATTCCATGATATTCCGATCATCGCGGTCACGGCGAACGCCACAGAAGCAGCCAATGAAAAAGCACTGGCTTATGGTATGAATCGGTCAATCACCAAACCATTCAAGCCGGAATTGTTGCTTGAGATGATGAAATCTGTGTTTGAAGATCACCTTAAGAAAAATGAACAAAAAACGGATTTATGTGAAATCAATAAAAAAACGCTGTTTGACGCTTATGATGGGGATGCAGCTTTGATTTATGAAATCTTAAAAACATTTGCAGAAGATTATCAGGAACAAGCCGATAAGTTAAGACAAGCACTGATCAAAGATGATTATGTTACGATTGAAAAAACAGCCCATTATCTCAAAGGTTCTACCAATTATATTTTCGCTGAAAAAGCAGCGAAACGTTGTCAAGACATCATGAGGTTATATAAACAAGGGTTGACGGACTTAATTCAAGAAAATGTCCATCAGCTATTGATCGAACTCAAAGCGGTGTATGATCATTTGGTGTCGGTGGATTTCTATCGAGATTGATCCTCAAATATTATAAAAATATTACATTTTAATGTCCTGGCTCGTATTAAGATTTAATTGTGATATTATAAATGTAAGAATTAGGAGGTCGTTTATGAGCGCACAAATTCTTTTGGTAGAGGATAACAAAACAGTCCACAAAATCTTATTAGAGGCTTTAAAAAAAGAAAATTTCACAGTTTTGTCAGCATATGATGGGGCACAAGCGATGTTTCAATTTGAAAAATCATCGGTTGATTTGGTCGTATTGGATCTGATTTTACCCGATATCGAAGGTAAGTCCATCATTGAAGCCATTCGTAAAAGTGCGAATACGCCCATATTGGTCATCTCAGCGAAAAACACCGATGTCGATAAAGCAGAAATGCTGACTCTAGGTGCGGATGATTACCTTGCCAAACCATTTTCAATGTTAGAATTCATCGCGAGAATCCACGCCGCAATCAGACGTTACCGTATGACCAATGTTGATCACAAACAAATTAAAACCATCGGTGACTTGGAATTTCATTTATATAATTACATGTTTTATAACCATGGTTTAGAGATACCACTCACCAAAAAAGAAGCGAAAATTCTTGAACTCTTTTTTAACCATCCAAACAAGATTGTTACTAAAAAAGAACTCTATGAGGCGGTATGGAATGAGCCCTACTATGACGATGAAAATGTCATCAACGTGCACATGAAACGCATTCGTAACAAAATCGAAAAAGATTCTACCAACCCTGAAATCATTCAAACCATTTGGGGCATTGGTTATCAATTTAAAGAATAATCACAACTTCGAATCGTCTCCTTTTGGAGGTGATTTTTTTGTTTACTAGGAAAGTTCATCTTTTACTGTTCGCTTTCCGAATGTTCTTTCAATCAGTTTTATATAATTCTACTATAAACTTGGTATTAAATACGCGTATTGTGAAAATTATATATAATTAAATAGTGTCATAAAATGTATA
>JAVBWN010000009.1:0-59915 GCA_036677365.1 Acholeplasma sp. | reverse complement strand
AAGTAAGTTCAATATTGTGTTTGAGTTTAACATTATGATAGTTGTCTTTTGTTATTTTCTTCAATTCAGATTCTGGGACTCCAAACCATCTATTAACATCTTTCATTATAAAATTTACCTTCCAATATGGACCAATATAACGTCAATTCTTTTTGTTTATGGCGTGAATTAATAACAGTTCTTTTCCATAACCTCTCTCGGGTAGGATAACTGTCATAGTAGTTTTATTATAATACAAATCTGGATTTGAAACTAAAAAATATTCCACTTAAAAAAATTGTATATCGAGTATGTTCTTGCAGTCACATTTTATGCAAGGACTAAAAAATGTGCAATTTGTGTGCAATTAGGTACTTGAACATAATAAAAACGGCTCTGTTGAGCCGTTATATACGAGTTGGTGCCCGAGGCCGGACTCGAACCGGCATGAGTCACCCCACTGGATTTTGAGTCCAGCGCGTCTACCAATTTCACCACTCGGGCATTATAAAAAGCTTATTCAGCTTTTTTAATCTCAATTGCTTTTTGATAAGCTTTGAGTGCACTACTAGAATAACATTCTTGAGAATATTTTTCAATAGATTTATACGCATTTTTTGTAAGTTTATTTCTCAACTCTGGGTCTGCGTAAATACGTTTCATTAAGAATGGTAGTTCATTGTTTTGTCTAAAGAACAAACCATTGTCAAATTCTTTCACAACTTCTAATAAGCAGGTGTCATATTTGACGATGACAGGTAAGCTTGCAGCAAGTGCTTCAATATAAGTTAAACCTTGGGTTTCTGTCACGGATGCATTTAAGAACGCATCCCCAATTTGATAATATAGTCCAACATCATTCCAATTGATGAATCCTGTGAATACAACCTTGTCTTGAATGCCAAGTTCTTCGACCAAGGCTTTCAATTCGTTCATTGCAGGACCGTCACCAATGATTAGGAACTTCGCTTTGACTTCCTTATGGATTTCAGCGAATGCATTGATCAATACAGGAATGGATTTTTCTTTGGATATTCTGCCTAAGAATAAATATACAAATTCATCCGGTTGAATGCCTAGCGATGCTTTTAAGTTTTGTACTTGTTCTTTGGTATAATTTGAACCCACGAACTTATCCAGTTTAATGCCGGTTGGAATGATTTCATAATGACCGTTGATGTCATAACTTTGCATCAAATCCTTCACCTTTTGTGTTGGTGTGATGGTAACATCTGCTCTTAAAATGAAGCGTTTCATCAACTTCTTCAAATAATGCATGAGTGGTTTTCTTAAGAAGCGTGCTAAAAACTTGGATACATAATGTAAATATTCTTCATACATCGTGTGTACGGTAAATACCATCGGTATGCCATATTTATCTCTCATGTGAACAGCAACCGAACCAATCGAAAACTCCGTATGGACATGCATGACATCGAGTTTTAAGGCTTCAATCTTCTTGATGTGTGTTTTGGTAAATGGCACAATTCTAAACGTCTTTAAGCCTTTTTTCGGCACTGGCATGCCTTTCAAGCGGATAACATATGGTTCTTCGACCACATTCTTACCAGATGTGGTAATGATGTAGACTTCATGACCTTCTTTTCGAAGACCTTCAGCCAACATGTAAATAGACGTTGTGACACCACTGATGAGTGGTAAATAAGCATCGGTAAATATCCCAATCCTCATGATTAAATTCCCCTTTTGCGTAAAATCATATACGCGATAAATCCGATAAACATCCCTAGATAATAAGTAACAAATCGCCAGATCAACATGGAGGTAACTAAAACGGCGGTCGACCCTGACACAAGCACTGTGAATATAACCGTAAAGGCCCATTCTGTGCCCCCTGATGCGCCTGGGGTGGGTACCCACATCATGAAAGTGGTCGAGAATAAACTCATCGATATGACGAAAATTAAATCACCCATATCGAGGTTTACACCTAAAGCTAGGAATACAACGAACGGTACTGCGTGTAATAATGATAACCCTAAAATCCTTAAAAGTGAAGCCCCAATCAAAACACGTTTACGTTTAAACAATAAACCAATCCCGATTTGGAACTCTTTCACAAAATCAAATGTACGGTGTTCAAGCTTCATCATGGTTTTTTTAAGAAACTTGATTTTACCTATTGTTCTAAAAATCCATTCAAATATTTTGGATATGCCTGGTATGGTTGATATCGAAATTAAAATGCCTAAGACCGACATATTAGCGACATAACCGATGAGGATCAAAATCATGTAGTGGTTCAACACACTTCGAATTTGGCCATAGAACATGACCAGTCCAATTGTGGATAATACGGTCATGATGACTTGATAAACAATAAAATTGGACATCAAAATCGACATGGCATTGTCACCACTGACGCCCTTTCTCATATAAAAATAGGCTTGAAATGGTTGTCCACCAGAGGAAAAAGGCGTAATCGCATTAAAGAAGTATTCAGCTGAACCAATGGCCATGGTGTCTAAAAATGGTAGTTTGACACCCAACCCTGTGGTCACAAAATGAAGTGCTAAATTGGTGGTTAACATATAAAGTAAGAACACCAACGCTGCCAAGGCAATCAACCATGGGTTGGCTTGCTTGACGGCTTCTAAAATTAGGCTAATATCATTTAAACTGAATACAACTGTAAGGACTACCGCAAGCATAATGAACACAAATAATAGGTTTTTAGCAATGCTTGTCTTTTTTCCTTGTTCCATTACATTTCATCGAGTGCAATCATCCCGAGCAATCTCATGCCTTCGTTCAAGACGATACGAACGGCTTGAATGAGGTGAAGGTTTGCTTGTTTGAGTGCTTCGTCCTCCGTAATGATCTTATATTGACCATAAAACTGGTTGAATGTTTGAGCAAGTTGTAATAAATAACGGCTGATGACATGAGGACCATTGAGCTCTGCTGCTTTTTCAAGGGCATCTTCAAACGCTGAGAGCTGTTTGATGAGTTCAAATGGCAAGTCTTCAGTGTAAGATTCAAAAGGATAAACCTCAGTCAAAGTTTGGTTTTTTAAAATGGATGCGATACGGACACTGCTGTATTGTAAATAAGGGCCTGTTTGACCTTCAAAGGCCAACATGGACTCTAAATTGAACTCAATATCAAGATTTCGATCATTTTTCAAGTCATTGAAGATGACCGCACCAATCCCAACCGCTTTCGCCACGGCTTCTTGGTTATTCAAGTTTGGATTCTTATCAAAAATGGCTTGAGATGCACTCGCGATTGCTTCTTTGATGACATCGTATAACTTCACGACTCTACCCCCACGGGTAGACATCTTTTTCCCATCTTGCATGACCAATCCGAAATTGACATGGTGGATGTCTAAATCATAACCCATAAGTTTGGATACCGATTTGAGTTGGTCAAAGTGAAGCTTTTGTTCATTGCCGACAACATACAATACTTTATCGAAATGATAGGTCTTAAAACGGTAAAGCAGTGCTGCTAAATCGCGTGTGATATAGAGGGTTGCGCCATCTCTACGCTTGATGAGGGCTGGTGGTAGTGGGTCGATTCTAACGATCATCGCACCATCGTCTTCAACGAGTAAGCCTTTTTGTTCCAATTCATCCGCGACAGCTGCCATTTTATCGTTGTAAAATGATTCGCCATCATAAGAGTCAAAGCTGACGCCAAGTAAGTCGTACATCGACATGAATTCTTTCAATGATTCATCTCTAAAATAACGCCAAAGTTCGAGTGTATTTGCATCACCGTCTTCAAGTGATTTGAAAACCGCTCTGGCTTGGTCTTCTAAGGTTGGGTCATTGGCGACTTCATCATGGAATTTAACATATAATTTTTGAAGTTCTACGATTGGATTTTTTTCAATTTCGGCACGGTTACCCCATTTGTTATAGGCAACAATCATTTTACCGAATTGGGTACCCCAGTCACCTAAATGGTTGATGCCAACCACGCGATAACCGAGTTTTTGATAGATGTTTTTGAGGGCATTCCCAATCATGGTTGAACGTAAATGGCCAATGGAGAAACTTTTCGCAATATTGGGTGCAGAATAGTCAATACATACCGTTTTACCCATCGATTGGTTCCCAAAATTGGATTGTTCATTCAGTACTTGTTCGATGACCGATTTTGCAAAAACGGCGCGGTTGATGGAAATATTTAAAAACCCATTCAAGAATTGAATATCACTGACCATATCATAAGCACCAATGGCCGTTTTCACTTCTTCTAAAACCCATGGCATGGGTTTACCCAATTGTTTCACTAACGCAAAAAGTGGGATAGCTAAATCTGCATTCCCTCTTTTTGGTTCTTCAACGACAACATTGAGACTGTCTATGTTAAAGTGTCGTGTGACTTTTTCTTTTAAATTTTGTTTGATTTGTTGAATCATAACTATACCAATCTTTCCTTAAGTAGAAAAAAAGCACGTGTGATGTGCTTTAATCTGCTAAATCGTTTTTAATGGCTGTGAAGAAACTCTTGATTTGACCGGCCATCGGTTGTGTGTCGCTATTGAAGTCAGATCTTCTATGTACGATTTCACCCTCGTTTAAATAGTAAAGTTCCGGGGTAGCGGTCAACGTCATGGCATATTTGGTTTGGAATTTTTCAACATCAGAAGCACTCATCGATGAACGCTTTACGTAATAGATGACACTGAGTTCAGATACCAACCCTGCGCCTTTAAATTCAAGGTCATACCAACCAATTTCACTGATACATGCAGAACAGGATACTTCTCCAAAGAATACGACCACTGGTGCACCTGAGTCAATTAATTTCCCTAATTTTGAAACAGTGATCGATTGAATAACGTGGTTTGCTGTTAAGTTTGGTGATCCAGCATTGTGGTATGCTTTATAAATTTTGTCTTGGTCAGAAGGTTGAACAATGACAATTAAAGCTGAAAATAAGAAAACAACAATTGCAACGATGATAATCACCGCTGGTTTTACTTTATACTGTGGTCTTGCATACGGTTTTTTAGACATAAATTGAATCTCCTTTAAATGACTAGTAACATTATAACACGGGGGTTTTCTTTTATCAATTCATTTATGAATATGGTATTTTTATGACACAAACGTAAAATCACTGTGGGTGTTATTGTGTAACCCGTTTCATTAGGTTATAATGTTAATGAGGTGACCGTATGCGCATTTTATTTTGTTCTAGTGAGGCTTACCCCTTTTCAAAATCGGGTGGTTTAGCCGATATGGCTTCTGCTCTACCAAAAATCATGAATCGATTGGGCAAGTTCACAGCGGTGATCACACCCCTGTATGATTCGATATATTCAAAACTAAATACATTCAAATACATCGGTGAAAGAGAAGTCAAAATTGCCGATGAATCCTTCAAGGCGAAATACTACGAAACCATTCACGATGGTGTAACCTATATTTTCGTTGAAAATGAATTATTTTTTAAACGCGCGAATTATTATGGTTACTACGATGATGATAAACGCTTTTTATTTTATGATTTTGCCATTTTAGAATATATTGAATTGATCCATAACCCATTTGATCTGCTACACATCAATGACTGGCAAACTGGATTGATCCCATATTTACTCGATGAAATATATCGACAAAAACCATTATTTAAATCGGTGAAAACCCTGTTAACCATTCACAATCTAGAATACCAAGGGTCTTTCCCAAAAGATGCTTATCGCTTGATTGGCCGACCATTCAATTACGCATATATCCACTTTGACCGTTTAAACTTCTTAAAAGCCGCCATCATGCGTGCCAACCACATCAATACCGTCTCACCAACCTATATGCAAGAGGTTCAAACTGAGTATTATGGTTTTACCTTGGATGGCGCATTGAAATCCAGATTGAATAACTTCTCTGGTATTTTAAATGGCATAGATTATGACATCTATAATCCAGAAACAGATACCTATTTAGAAAAAACATTCAATGAAAAGCACTTTGTTCAAGCCAAGAAACAAAACAAATTTGCGTTGCTTAAAAAACTCAATCTAGAGTTATCAACCGATACCGCTTTGGTCGCCTATATCGGTAGACTGGCGAAACAAAAGGGGATCGATTTGATGATGACTACTTTAGAAGAAGCCATCGCTGAAAGCACAGCGAAGTTCGTCTTCATCGGTAGTGGTGATTTGCATTACGAAAACTTCTTACGCTACCTTCAAAATAAGTATCGAAACCGTGTGTATACCTTTATTGGTTTTAACAATGCCTTAGCACATCAGCTCTACGCCGCAGCAGACTTATTATTGATGCCAAGTCAATTCGAACCTTGTGGTTTAGGACAATTGATTGCGATGCGTTATGGCTGCCTACCATTGGTCCGCGAAACTGGTGGCTTAAAAGATACCGTCATGCCTTACAACAAATATACCAAGGAAGGCCACGGATTCAGTTTCGCCAACTACAACGCACACGAACTTAAACAAGTGTTGTTAGATGCGATTTTACTTTATACCAACAACCCATCGGACTGGCGACTTTTGGTTCAATCCGCGATGAAATTGGACCATTCATTAGAACACATGGGTTTAGAATATTTAAGTCTTTATGAACACATTTTAAATAAATAGGGGGAATCAATCATGGAAACATTAGCACTCATCTTAGCTGGTGGTAAAGGGTCAAGACTTGACTTGCTGGCAGAAAAACGTAGTAAACCTGCGGTTCCATTTGCAGGTAAATTTAGAATCATTGACTTTTCATTATCCAACTGTGCGAATTCAGGTATTTATGATATCGGGATTTTAACACAGTATTTACCGCTTTCCCTCAATGAACACATTGGTACTGGCAAACCTTGGGACCTCGACCGTAGAGACTCTCAAGTCACCCTCTTACAACCACACAATGAATGGTATATGGGTACCGCAGATTCTGTGCTAAAAAACATTGAGTTTGTGAGACGTAGAGAACCCAAGTTTATCTTAATTTTATCTGGGGACCACATCTATAAAATGAATTACCGAAAGATGATCAATTTCCATATTGAAAAAGGTGCGACGGTAACCATCGCTACTCAAAAAGTACCACTAAATGAAGCCCATCGTTTCGGGATCATGGAAACCAACGATGACATGCGCATTGTCGGTTTTGAAGAAAAACCAAAACAACCGAAGTCCGACCAAGCATCGATGGGAATATATGTATTCTCAGCAGACATGTTATATCGTGCACTCGATACCATCAAAGACCCAAATCTGGACTTTGGTAAACACATTCTACCTACCCTCATCAAAGAAGCCGATAGTAAGGTATATGCCTTTGAATTCAATGGCTATTGGAGAGACGTGGGTACGTATGATTCCTATTTACAAACCAACATTGAACTCTTAAACATGGCTGAACCAAGATTGGATTTATACTCGGATACATGGAAGATTTATACCCGTTCAGAAGAGATGCCACCAGTGAGGGTAGGTTCAAATGCCCACATCGTCAACTCGTTAATTTCCAACGGTTCTGTCATTGATGGTACAGTCATCAACAGTGTTTTGAGTCCTGGTGTAAGAGTTGAAAAAGGCGCCATTGTGCGAGATTCAGTCATTTTAAACAATACGATTATTTCTGAAAATGCGATTGTTGAACGTGCCATTTTAGACAAGAAAGTATACATTGGTAGAAATGCCATTGTGGGTTATTCGGATGACTACACACCAAATGAAGAAAGACCATCTGTGTTGTCCTCTGGGATCAATGTCATTGAGAAACATGGATATGTACCTGACAACGCGAAGATTGCGAGAAACTGCCGTATTTATCGTCATGCCAAGTTTGATAACTTATTTGTAAAATCGGGTTCCACCATTCGCTAAATGAGAAAAAATGAGTTCAACATGAACTCATTTTTTTATCTTTTCTTTGATGATTTTGATGTCTTCTTCGGTTAAGCGATGGGTCGCATTCAGTTCAACCCAAAGTGTATTTGCTTGTAGATGATCAAAGTGTTTTTTAAGAATTTCCCCATGTTCAGGAGGCACGATGGTATCATATTTACCGGTTAATATAATCACCGATGTTTCATTGAGTTGTTTGCTTAAGATATTTTCGGTTGGAACCATGGGTCTAAGTAAAATGGCTTGTCCCACAGGATTATCATAGGTAAACAACATCGATATCGCAATATTCGCTCCATTGGAATAACCAATGATGGTGGCTTTCTTTAAATCAAATTGATAATCAAGAGATGCTTTTTGGATAAACGAATATAGATGCTCGGTTTCTTGTTTGAGACTTTCCATGTCAAACACACCCATCGCGATACGTTTAAAGAACCTTGGCATGCCATGTTCTAAGACGTTACCGCGAATCGATAAGATACTCGATTCCCTCGATACCATGTCTGCCAGTGGTATCATATCCTGTTCATTGCCACCGGTACCATGTAAGAGTATCAACGTATGGTCATTGCCTTTTTTATACATATGAATCATATTAAAATTCATACTCCTTTTTAAATGTTATATCTGACCTTGTCGTATCGATATGTCTAACCATACCACTGATTTCTTTTCTTAAATGACGATACTTAGGGGGTAACGCCAATAATTCACCCAATGTTTCATACGGTTCTTCATCATCGATGAACCCTGGACCTTCAGTCGCAAACTCAAAGAGTATGCCTGGATACATACGACTGTACAAAGACCTGAAGTAGAAACGGTCCACCAACCCGGAATGCATGATTTGTTTTTGATTCAAATGGGTAATCCAAGATTGAATATCGGTGGTATCATGCACACCAAAAGCGACATGGTGAACCCCACCAAACCCTTGACGTGCTGGTGGTAAATCTTTAGTGTATTCGACAATCACACTACCGCCATTGCCACCAAGGCCTGTTTCATACAGTGTATAATTGCCTTCTGTGGCTGTTTTTTTGAATGTGAGTTTTTCAGTTAATACTTGATCCATTAATGTTGCATGATTGACTCTAAAGAAAATCGGACCTAACCCATAGATGGCAAACTCATTCGGTACTGGGCCTTGTTGCCACGGGATGCCTGCTTTGACCCCGGTATTGTTTTCATCTGAAAAAAGGACATATTCTTGACCATCGAAATCCTCAAATGGCAATATCTTTTTACCAAACAAAGTTTGAACCGGGGATGATTTGACTTTGTAGTGCTTAAATCTTCTTTCATAATAGGCAATAGCCAGATCATTGGGTACCCTAAATCCAGTTTTGGATATTTCATTGGCCCCTTTGATGGCTTTCGGTTGACCTTTAAAATCGAAGAACGTCATATCTGTCCCCGCACTGCCGCGGTCATCCGCGAAAAATAGGTGATACGTTTGAATGTCGTCTTGATTGACTGTTTTCTTGACCAAGCGAAGTCCTAAAACATAAGTAAAAAATTCATAGATGCGTTCTGCACTGCTCGTCATCGCAGTGACATGATGTAATCCCAATAGTGGTTTCATAAAAATCCCCTCCATGCTTTCATTATAGGGGTTACACCAGACGAACTCAACTATAATGCTTCGAATTCGAAATATTATTCAAAGAAAAGAAAACACCCGCAGGTGTTTATCTTGAAGTGGCATAAAAGAATAGCGCGATGGTATTTGGACCCGAATGGGCACCAATGACTGGTCCAATGTAGTTGATGAGTTCAACTTCACAATCCAGTTCTGAAAGAATCATGTCTTTGAGCATGTTGGCAGCATCGATGTCATCCCCGTGAGAAATGAATACCGTTTTATGTAACAAAGGATTGTAGGTTTCCTTCATCTTATTGAATAACGCATGTAAAGCTTTTTTGCGGCCAATGACCTTGGTTCTCGCAATGAGTTTACCTTCATCCGATACGTGTAAAATTGGATTGATGTTGAGTAGATTCGCAACCACAGCAGCGGTTGAACTGATTCTGCCCCCACGTTTGAGGTGGTTGATATCTGAAACGGTAAACCAATGTGCCAAGTTAAGTTTGGTTTTTTCAACTTCATCTCTGACTTGTTCAATCGAATACCCTTGTTTACGCATTTTACCCGCCTTAGATACGATTAACCCTTGACCCAAAGAGGCAGCTAAGGTATCAACCAAATGGATTTTAAATGTTGGGTAAGATTCTCTTAATTGTTCAACCGCCAAACGCGCACTGTTGTATGTCCCAGAGAGCGCACTTGAGAAGGTTAGAATTAAAATATCCTTTTGGGCTTTGATCAATTTTTCACAAACATCGACGTATTCTTGCACATTGACTTGTGCGGTTGATGGCATCATGCCTTTGCGAACACGGTCATAAAAATCTTTCGGAGCCATCGAACGGTGGTCTAGGTAATCTGGGTATTCTACCCCGTCGATGACAAATTTAAGAGGTAATACTTCTAAATCCAGTGATTTTGCTAAATCGTCAGACAAATCACAGGCTGAATCGGTAACAATGATGAAATCTCTCATAATGTACTTCTCCTTTGTGTTTTATAAATATTATAACGAACTATCGAAAAATCTTTCAACTATTTTTCACATCTGACTCTAAATTCGGATTAAAGGTTTGGTTTTTGATCATTTGAATCTCATGTTTATAAGGGGCTTTATCGTCGATGTATGGGGTTTCTAATATTTTAGGCACATGCTCAAAATCGGGATGATAAATCACTTTTAACAAAGCATCAAAGCCGATTTCACCAAATCCTAAGTTGGCGTGTCTGTCTTTCGCTGCCCCTTTTGGATTTTTAGAATCGTTGACGTGGAAAACCGATATGTAGGATTTACCAACCACGCGATCAAAGTGTTGGATGACCCCTTCAAAATCATTTTGAATATCATAACCTGCATCTGAGGTGTGACACGTGTCAAAACAAACAGAAATGCGGCTCTTATCTTTAATCAAAGCAATCATATCGCGGATTTCTTCAAATGTTTTACCCATTTCATTGCCTTTACCAGCCATGGTTTCTAAAGCGATTTTGACAGGTTTTTCTGCCGTATTTTGAATGACTTGGTTGACGCCCTCCGCAATCCATTTTAAGGCTTCATCCCTATCTTTTCCAACAGCAGACCCAGGGTGTAAAACGATTTGTCTCACGTGCATCGCGTAGGTGCGTTCTACTTCTTTGGTTAAAAATTCCACAGCGAAGGCGCGTTTTTCAGGGTCAGGGTTGGCTAGATTGATGATATAAGGCGCGTGAACCACGACATTATCAAACGACAACCCATGGGCGAGCATTTGTTTTTCTGCGCCAGCAATATTCAAATCCATCAAGGATTTGCGAATGGTGTTTTGTGGGGCACCTGTGTAGACCATGAATGCATTTGCACCATAACTGATGGCTTCCAACACAGAACCTTCATACATATCATTGCCGGATAGTCCGACATGTGAACCGATTTTTAACATTATTTACCTCCAAATCGCACGGCGTTACGTGCTTTTTTCACCAATTTCTTATTTTTCTTCTTATAGTTGGGGGATACTTTGGTTGGTTTTTTGACTTTACGGATCGCTGCTAATTCTTCTTCAGAGAGGCTGCTCTTAGGCTTTTTAATGATTGGTACCAATGAATCACCATCGAATTGATAACGTTGGAATGTGATGCCTTTTTTGACCAAATTTTCAATTTTTCGAGAATTTTCATTGGTTACTAGTGCATATGAAATACCCGTTTGATTGGCTCTACCAGTTCGACCTGAACGGTGGATGTAATATTCTAGGTGGTATGGTAATTCATAGTGAATGACGTGAGAAACACCGATGATGTCTAAACCACGTGACCCCAAATCAGATGACACAATGTAGGTATACTTTAATTGTTTGATGTCATCTAAAATGGTTTTTCTTTCTCTCGATGGGGTATCCCCAGAGATTCGAATCGCTTTGATACCCACATCTAAAAGTTGTTGATAGACATGGTCAACCTGTTCTTTTTTAGAGACAAACACCATGCATAAGTATGGGTTGATGGCTTTGACCAATCGTTTAAAATCGTGGTCTCTTGTCTCAAATCGGGTATAGACCAAACCATGGGTTATTTTTAAAACGGAAGGGTCTTTCAAATCGATCATGAATGCTTTACCAAAATAAGTGTCAATCCATTTGGTTAAACCTTCAGGTAAAGTCGCTGAGAATAACATCATTTTCGCATCCCTTACAGCGTAAAAGACACGGTCTAATGTGGTCATGAAATCCATGTCGAGCATCATGTCTGCTTCATCTAAAACGAAAACTTTGGCTGTATGGATTTTCAATTTACCTTCTTGAATCGCGTAATCTTCCAATCTGCCTGGGGTAGAAATGACGATTTGAGGTTGTTTTTTGGATAAAGCATCCAATTCTCTTAAACGGTCTTTAGAGGTCGTCAATGCTTTCACAGTAAAACCAATATTGACGCTTTTTAACATCGTTTCAACTTGTGCAACCAACTCGTTGGTAGGCACACAAATGACTGCTTGTACAGCTTCATAAGCCAAATCCAAATCATTGATGATTGGCAATAAGTACGCATGGGTTTTCCCAGTGCCTGTCGGTGCCAATCCAATGATGTGCTTCTCTTTAGGGTAAGACTTAAAAACCGCTTCTTGAATCGGTGTGAACGTCTTGTAACCCAATGCATTTATTTTTTCTTGTATACTTGTTTTAAACATAAAAATCACCGTTTATATTATACTCTATTTTGTCGTTTATACCTAATGTTAGAATTTAAACCGGTTGTTTGTTATAATAATCACAGGTGATACCATGAATGTCATAGATTTACGTCCAAGAGGCTACTGTCACGGGGTAGCTAAAGCACTCCATATGGTCAAAAAGACCATTGAAGATGATCAATATCCAAGACCCATCCACATTTTGGGTTTAATTGTACATAACAAAAAAATAACCGAGGCGTTTAGACATTTTGGTGTCATTTCATTGGATAATCCAAATAAAACCAGGCTGGCGTTATTGGATGATATTACCTCAGGGACAGTCATCATGACCGCCCATGGGGTATCCGATCAAGTCATTGAAAAAGCCAAAGCCAAGGGATTAACCATCGTTAACGCCACTTGTAAAGACGTCAGCAAAGTTCATGACGCGGTTAAAAAGCACTTAAACTTGGGTTATGAAATTGTCTATATCGGACATAAAAACCACCCAGAACCTGAAGGTATTTTGGGGATATCTGAAGAAATTTCGTTTTTGACCAACGCGGTGGACGCGCTGAATTTTACCCAAAAATACCCAGACAAACCATTGTTTGTCACGAATCAAACGACATTATCACGCTACGATATCGATGTGGTATTGAATGTTTTGAAAATTAAATACCCGGATTTATTGTTTGATGACGATATTTGTGACGCCACCACAACCAGACAACAAGCGGTGATTGAACAACCTTTGGTTGATCTTTGTATCGTGGTTGGGGACGCGTTATCTTCCAATTCTAACAAACTCGCCTTCGTATCCACCCATGAACGTAATATCCCAAGTTACCGTGTCGAAGGCGTATCCGACATTGACCCAGCATGGTTCAAAACCGCTCAATCGGTATCGGTAACCTCAGGTGCTTCTACCCCAACCAAAGTGACCAATGAAGTAATTCAATACTTAAAGCAGTTTGACTACAATAAAAAAGAAACGTGGACACACGTTTCTTCCTTAACTTATTTAGATATTTTATCCTAAACCAAGGTTGCCTTGGTTTTTTTATATATCATAAGCGCTCATGATTTGAGCGGGCGTTTTGCGTAACAAACTCCATACTGGAATCAAACCAATCAATTGGCTTACACCATAGATGAATAGACCCCCAAGCACCATGAATACGGCAGGGAAAATGATTAAGTTACTGTCATATAAGGCGGTGTTGACGTTGGTAAAATAATATATACCAAAGATATACCCGACGATGAATGACACCGTCGTGATGACAAATATTTCCACGATGAATGTTTTGATGATATCGATCCTTCGCACACCCAGGGCTCTAAACACAGCGATTTCAGTGATTCGTTCTGCTAAGGAGGCACGAAGTACGAAGAATAATGCTATTAAAGTGATGATGACGATGACAAGTGAGAATACCCATAAGAAACTATAGACCAAAGCCATCATGGTTAGATAATTATCACGATACTCTAAATAGGGGTGTGAAGCATCAATTGTTGTTCCCAAGCCATCGATGAATTGAACGCTTTCCGTTGGATTCTTTGAAAGTACGAATAGTTCAGCTATAGGGTAAGTTGCTTGATCAAAATACTCATCTTGTAAAACTTCAAGTGTCTTTGTTCCAGGATTAGGTAATATACTACGATAAAAATCAATTTCACGCATGTATACAGCACTATACCCTTGATCCACAAAACCGACCAATGTATACGCTTTTTGATTCACATAGGTTGTTTTACCCAACAATGCTTGAGGGGTTGCTACACCATAAGCCCGTAGTATTTGAGTTAGTGTATTATTATCCCCTTTAAACAACGTATAGTCTAGCAAGATTTCACCATCATTTTGTACATTTCGTCCATAAATAATGGCTTTATTCTCAATGTTTGAGACAAAATCGATGGCAACATACGAATCTATCCCATACGATTCTTGATAATAAACAGGGAGTTCAAACATCACCATATAAGAAGGTCGTTGGGTCACATACACTGTATTTTCATCGTGGATGATGGCATCGAGTTCGGTTCTGTTTTGAATGTTTGTCGCAACCACATAGTTTTTATCAAATGGCATAAAGAGTTTGTCATCCAAAATGATCATTCGAGATACAAACCCAAACGCAATCAATAACAAGAACCCGGCCAAGATAAATCCCACAAATAGGAATTTCCGTTTGGTCGTTGAATTGATGATTTTATTTAATGCCAATTTAAACGCATGTTTCCAAGTGATGACCGGTTGAGATTTCTCGACTTTGGTTTCATCGATGATGGATCCAAATTGGTAGGAATCGAGGTTATCCATGACGTTCTTTTCTAAATCTTTATAGTGGTCATCAATCAATTTAACCTCACTCTTGTCGGAGAGTAAATTGACTTTTTGGGCATGTTTTTGATCCACATCCAAATATAAAGTGCCATTTTTTAAGACCAAACGTAATTTGATTTTTTCTGTTTTTTTGTCGCTATAAAAAGATACATCTAAGGCTTCATTAGATACCCCAGTCATATCCATATCTTTGAGGTATATATCTGTGTCGTGTTTGAGTTCTAAACTTCCGCCATCGCCACTGTTTTCTGTATCACTGACGATTTGTCCATCTTTCAACTCAATGATTCGATCGGCATAAAATGTTGCGAGTTCTCGTTCATGCGTTACCAAAAGGACCAATTTTTCTTTTGAAATGGTCTTGATGATATTCATGATATCCACGGTATTTTTCGAATCGAGATTACCTGTGGGTTCATCGGCGATGATGACTTCAGGGTTTTTCGCTAAAGCTCTGGCGATTGCGACCCGTTGTTGTTGACCCCCAGACAATAACCCAGCTTTACGTTTCTTATAATTCTTAAGACCGACTTTTTCAAGTAGATACTCAACACGTTTGTTGATCTCATCTTTATCGGTGATTCCAATCATGTTTAGAGTCAATTTGATATTTTCATAGATGGAGATATTTTCTAACAACATGTAGTTTTGAAAGATATACCCGATGTGTCTATTACGAATTTTGTCCCATTTGGTCATCGAATAGCCGTTTAAGGTGATGTCATTAAAATGAATCTCACCTTTAGCACGGTCTAATCCACCCAAGACGTTGAGTAAAGTGGTTTTACCTGACCCAGATGGACCAAATAAGACCACCAAGCCATGGTCTGGTAAATCGAGCGATATTTGATTGATGACGTGGATTTCATTTCGTTTCCCACGATTGAAGAATTTGTCTAATTTTTGTGCGGTTATCATGGGTTCACCTACTCACTCTTCAGTGTCGTGATGACACTCTTACCAAACAATTTGTTGGCGAATTTGTTGTTGATGCTGAGTAAAACCACCAAGAAAATGAGGAAGAATACCCCATACATCCATACTGGAATGTAACGCATCACTTTGAACTCAGGGATGTAAATATTCATCACAATGAGTGGGATAAATGACAAGACGAATCCAAAGGCATTGAATAAGACTTGTTCAAATGAAAGGAGTTTTCTTAAATCCGTTTTAGACGCCCCAATCGATCGGAAAATGACAAAGTCTTTACGTCTGGATTGGATGATGGATTTGATCACTAAGTTTAAAATGATGTAGATGAAACCACCAACCAAGAAATATACAAAGGTCAATAACCCACCTAAGCCCATATTATAATCATAACCCACATATTCGAATGGGTGAACCGATTGATAATTTTCGCTTAAACTACCCATCACAGCCCGAGCATCAAATGTATCTGCTGTCAGTAAAGAGACTTGATATGGGCCTTCGCCAAAGAGGTCTAGATAGGTTGTGCTATTCACATAAACTTCTTGTATCCATGGGTCAGCATTGATTTTTCCAATGATTTGTAAATCCATACTTTTTTCAGGGGTAAATTTGACTTCTGGTTTAACAAGTTTGAAAACTTGGGATTGGACATTCGCTTGGGTACCAAAACGTTCTACCAAGGCATCATACAATATAGATGTGGCTTTGGCTTGGCCATCTGGCAATGTATCATCGATGAAGACCATATTTTTATTGAACCCCAACACGCTTTCTAAATTGCTGGATTGTTTCAACTCAAGCAATAGATTGGGATGAATGGCATAAGCAGCCATCAAGTTGCTTGTCGCGTAGGTATTGGTGATGTTTCGATTGAAGAATGAAGGGTGCACAACCCCTGCATAATTGTAGAAAGATTCTTCTAAAAGACCCACAACCGTCATGGTATAAGATGTCGATGGGTTCACGGTAAATTCATTTTTGTTGTTATTCGCATAAGATACGGTCACTGTATCACCAATCGTATAAGTTTGTCCCCAATAGGTTGGATATAGGACAATCTCGTTCATAGCCTCAGGCATTCTTCCCGATTCTAATGGGAATGATTGCCCAACATACGGTCTTAAAGAGCCGTAATTAAAATATGAATTGTATATAATTTGATATTCCATATCGAGTAAGACATCGTTATGAATGATGCCTTCAACACGATTTTTGGCCAACAGATCGTTGAGTTCATTTTGAGAGAATGGGGTCCCATCCACTTTAGTCACGACGACCCTACCTTCAAAGTTTTGTCTAAACACGGGGTTATAGTTATTGATACCCCCAAGGTTTTGAACCCATTCATTTAAACTATACACCGAAGCGATGGCTGCGAAAGCAAACATCAAGGTGATGAAAATTAAGAATGTCTTTTTAGGGATACTAAACAAGGAAACAAATGCCAATTTTAAGACATCGATTGGACTTAAGTTTTTCGATGATAACGTTGGTTTCACTTCAAATGGGGATACAGCCTTGACGGTTTTATCTTCCACCACTTCACCATCAAACATGCGGATTTTACGGGTAGCGTAAGGTTCTACTTGTTCATAGTTATGCGTAACAATCAGCACCAATTTGTCTTTCGATACTTCTTTTAATAACTCTAACACCTTTTTGCCTGTTTCACTGTCTAAATTGCCCGTAGGTTCATCGGCTACAATCACTGGGCAGTCTTTGGCGAGGGCTCTCGCAATGACTGCGCGTTGTTTTTGACCACCCGACAGTTTGGATGCACGATGGTTTTTATGAGACGTCAAACCCACACGGTCGATGAGTTCGAGTGCACGTGCTTTTCGTTTTTCTGGGTCATAGCCTTGAATCATCAACGCTGCCATGACGTTTTGATAGACGGTATATGAATCGATGATGTTGTAGTTTTGGAAAACGAACCCAATGTATTGTTTACGGTACTGTTCAAATTCTTCTACCGTATAATAACTGGTTTCTTCACCATTGACATAAAGTTCACCTTCATCATACTTGTCTAACCCTGAAATGACATTTAGCAAAGTAGACTTACCACTGCCGGATTCCCCAGTAATCGCGACAAACTCACCTAGCTTAAAATCTAAGTTGACACGTCGTAGCCCTAAGACGACGTTATTATCGGTATTATAATATTTAGATACGCCTTCTAATCGAATCATAGATTCACCTCTTTATGTTCTATTATATACTTTTTTTAGATTTTCAATCGATAGAATCCTTGGGTTCTTTCGCTTTTTTTTCATTAACCGCTTTTAGCGCATCCAGGATGCGTGATTTTTTCTCTTCTATAGCCTGATACTCAAACAGATCAAATGGCTTTTCTATCGCATCCTTGGTTTTAAGGTTATTTAAAGAAACCCCCACCAAACGCACCGGTTTACCTGTGTAGAAATTTTCAAACAATTCGACAATGATGTCTTCGATTTGTTGGTAATCATCGGTGTACTGAGCGATACTTCTGACTTTCTGCGTGGTTTCAAAATTGTGGTATCTTAATCTTATCCCCACCGTTTTGGTTTGTAGGCGGTCATGAATCATCCTTGGGTATGCTTCTTTCAATTGACTGATGAGTGTTTCTTTAATGACACTTTCTATATCCGTATCAAACGACAACGTGGTTTCATTGGAGATGCTTTTTGGTAATGCGTATTTATATGGGTCTACTTTGTTGGAAGATAAACCATGGATGTCTAGTATATAGGCATCATAACTTTTTTGACTGATGATTTCGAGTATTTTTTTCATATTGGCTGGGTCTACGAAATCCGCGATGGTATGGATGCCAATCTTTTCGAGTTTAGGGTAGGTTTTCTTACCTAAACCATACATGTCTTTGATGGGTAGTGGGTAGATTTTTTGTTTTACATCGCGTTTTCTAATGACTGTGATGCCCATAGGTTTTTTCATATCAGACCCCATTTTAGCGAGAAAAAGGGTCGGGGCGATACCAATTGATGAGGGCAGTTGGAATTTTGAGACGAGTTCGGATTGCATCTTTTTCGCCAAAGCGAGGGGATGAATGCCTTCGATGTCGGTGACATCCACATACGCTTCATCAATGGAGACTTGCCACACCAAATGGGTATAAGTCTTCAAGTATTCAATGAACTTCATGGAGTATTGGTGGTATACACCATGTCGGTTTGGAACAACGATGAGTTTAGGATATAAATGAAGCGCGTTCGCAATGGTCATCCCACTACGGATGCCATACTGACGCGCTTTATATGAGGCCGTGGTTAAAATACCGCCACGGTTGAAGTTGAGACCGCCCCCCACAGCGAAAACTTTGTTCTTAAGCGATGGATTTTCGATCATTTCGACGGATGCGAAAAACGCGTTCAAGTCGATGTGAAAAATGATTCTTACGCTACTTTTCATGGAAATCACTTTCTTTTTTTGGGCTTATGTATTATAATCATAATGATGAAATCAAGTTGAGGTGATAATTATGGCTGAAAACAAATCAAATAAACCAAAAACGAAGAAACCAGAAACCAATACAAACACATTCGAAGTGCCAACCCTAAGAAATCCTCTGAAGACTTGGTGGGGTAAAACGATTGTAGTCGTGCTCGTTTTAGGGATGATCATTTTACCGTTTATTGCATTAATCATTATGTTGATCGAAAGACAATAAGAGAAGGCGAAAGCCTTTTTTTATTTTTCTAACAAGGCTTTCGCATGTTGTATGGCATACGCATCCATGCGTTCGCCTGACAACATCTCAGCGATGATTTCGATGCGTTTTTCTGTATTTAAAATATCGATTTGAGTCACTGTACGATTGTCTTTAATCTTCTTTAAAATATGGTAGTGATAATCGGCTTTCGCGGCGACTTGTGCCAAGTGTGTGATGGTTAAAACTTGGGTATGGGCACTGAGCGCGTGGATTCTTGTAGCGACTTTGGAGGCGGTTTTGCCAGAAATCCCCATATCGATTTCGTCAAATACGACCAAACCTAAGGATTGGAATTTGGCAAATATGATTTTTAAAGCCAACATGAATCGAGAAAGTTCTCCACCCGATGCCGTTTTATACAACGGTTTTAGGGGTTCACCCTGGTTTAACCCAATGTAAAAAGTGACGATGTCTAAGCCATCTTCATAAAGTACTGGGGGTTGTTCTTGTTTTTCAAACACAATCTCAAAACGCACTTTTTCCAAATCCAACAACTGTAGTTCATCGATGATTTCGGTGGTGAGTTTTTTGGCAAGCTTTTCTCTAGATTGATGGAGTTTTAACCCTGCTTCTAATGTGAGTTTATGCTTGTGATCTAAATCGGATTTCAGTGATTTTAAATACCCTTCATAGTCCTCTGTCATGAGGATTTTTTCTTCGATGTCTTTCAAATAAGTCTCAAGCTCGGCTACACTCATACGGTACTTCTTTTCGAGTTGAGTGATGGCGAATAAACGTTCTTGTAAGGTGTCTAGTTCAAACTCAGAGCGATATTCAAATATGTCCAAACTCTTCTTTAAATCGCTCCTCAAACCTTCCAGTTCATAATAGACATTTTTTAATGATTCACTGCCGGTGGCGTATAAACCATCATACATTTTTATCTCAGATAACGCATCGGCCGCTTCATACAAATCGCCTTTTTGGTACAATTCATCTAAAATCTCATAGGCTCTAGACACCCTTGAGACGATTTTTTCTTCGTGGGATAGTTTTTCGATTTTCTCGGTCAGCTCAGAGGTTTCTGTCACATTCAATCCGAACTTTTTCAGTTCGTCTTGTTCATCTTTTAAGCGTTCTAGTTCCAATGTCTTCGATTGTTGTTCCTTTTTCGCTTGTTCGTATTTTTTAAGTTGTGCCAAATAGTTTTCTTTGGTTAAAAGGTATTGATTGAATAAGGGTGAAATCCCATCAGGGTCCATTTGGTCAATCAATGATAACTGTAGTTTCGGATCCAACAATTTAGATATATCGTGTTGTTCGTGGATATCGCCTAAGAAAAAAGCGATGCGTTTCAATTCACCTAAAGTGATGTTTTTTTGGTTGACGCTGATTTGATTCTTATTGTTTCGGCTGATTTCACGTTTGATGGTTAATGTTTCGCTATCGATGTCTAAGGTCTTTAAGTATTGTTCAAGTGGCTTACGAATATCACTAAAAACACCCATCACCGTGGCGTTTTCTGCCCCATAACGGATGAGGTCAGCATCGGCTCTCGCGCCAAACAACAACTTCAAGGAGTCGATGAGTAGACTTTTACCTGCACCGGTTTGACCAGTGAGGGCGGTCATCGAAGGGTTGAATTCAACGCTTAAATCTTCGATGATGGCGAGATTTTCAATTTTGAGTGTCTTTAACATAACGTCACCTTACTTTGATAGAAAGAGTAAAAATTCTTGGTTGCCCATTTTACCGAGTAAATCGGAAGTTTTATGAGCAAGGATTTGAAAATTCAATTGCTTGGCATAAGTGATAATACCGTTCAAAGCGTCGATTTGCTTTTTTGGGTCTTTAACAATCCCATCTTTGATGTAGTCTGGTCCAACTTCAAATTGAGGTTTGACCAAAACCAGGTATCGACCTTTCGTAGGTTCTAAATGGTTTAAGATGGGTTTTACTGAGGTGAATGAGACATCGATGGTATACATGTCGATGTCTTTTGGTAGAGTTACGTCTAGAATATTGGTTTGTTCATGGAGCTCAACTTGGTGGTGAAATCGAAGCGATTCATGCATCTGGTTTGAACCCACATCGTAAGCATACACTTTTTTAGCGTGGTGTTGTAAGGCACAATCCGTGAAACCACCGGTGGAAGACCCAATGTCACATACCACCAAGTCTTTAAAATCAATCTGAAACGCAGTGATGGCGTCTAGTAATTTTAAACCACCCCGTGAAACATACAGGTTGTCTTCTAAAATGGTTACCTTGTCTTGTTTCAAATCAAAACCTGTTTTCGTGACGATTTGACTGCCGACCATCACCTTACCTTGACGGATGAGGTCTTGGGCTTGGGAACGTGTTTTATGGAAGGTTTCTACCATATAATGATCGAGTCTCATAGGTTTTTTAGTGCCTCAATCAACGAATCAAAGTCCACTTTCGCATCTCTTTGATTGTGTTCTCTAGAACCATGATGGATGATGTCTTTAACCGACATATGACGGATGGTTTGATGGTAGTTATGTAAAGCCATGAATTCTAAAATATGATGATATAGTGTCCCTGAAGCGAACGCTTCTTCATACACAAACACAGGCACATCTAAATCAAGAATCGTTTTTAATGTATCGATATCCATTGGACGGATGAATCTGGCATTGACAATTTTCGCATCCGCTTGTAAGGTATCTTTCGCTTTTAGTAGTAAATCTAACCCTGGTCCATAAGAAATCCATACTTGAGATACGCCTTCACTTAAAATCGTCCAAGTTGGCGTAATCGTATCAAAGGCAGGCAAATGGTTATAGTCAAATGGGGTTTCTAATCTCGGGTAACGGATGACAAATGGGTGTGATTGACTAAACCCATAATGTAATAAATCAAAGGCTTCTTTCGCATCATATGGCATGGTAATGACCACATTGGGCATTGAATGGAACATCGAAACGTCGTATAACCCTTGGTGCGTGGACCCATCGTCACCAACAAACCCAGCACGGTCGATACCAAAGACGACTTTGGTATCACTTCTCGCGATGTCATTCATGATTTGGTCATAGGCGCGTTGGCTAAACGTAGCGTATAGCGGTAAAAATACCGATACCCCATTACGGGATAACGCGGATGCCATGGTCGCCGCATGTTCTTCAGCAATCCCGACATCGATCAAACGGTCTGGGTATTGTTGATAAAACGTTTCAAATTTAGTACCGACCAACATCGCTGGCATCACAACAAACGTCTTTTGGATCGATTGATACGCGATCATCGCTGTTGACATCACTTCAGAGAAAGATTTCATCCCTTGGTGATTGATTTTGGTCGGTGCTCCAGTATTTTTATCAAATGACCCAACCCCGTGGAATTTACCATCGTTGTCGGTGGAGGCGACTTCATAGCCTTTACCTTTTTCGGTGACAGCGTGGATAACAACGCTTTTTTTCATTTTCTGCGCTTGTTTTAATGTTTTGATGACGGTTTTTAAATCATTTCCATCGATCGGGCCAATATAGACATAGCCGAGTTCTTCAAAAACGTTGCCGGATTGGAAAAATGCTTTAATCATACGTTTGAATCGACGGTAGATTCGAACCAATAGATTGGGTGTAATTCTCGCGATTCCGTTTCTTAGTTTCATCAAGAAACGATTGCCTCGAAGGAGGGTCAATACTTTAGATAGCGCACCAACGTTTTTAGAAATCGACATGTTGTTATCATTTAAAATAACAATCCCTTTGAGGGTTGGGTCTGAACCCAATAAATTGAGGGCTTCAAAACTCATCCCTGAGGTGATAGAACCATCACCAACCAGCGCGATGGCAGTACCTTCTTCACCTTTCAATTGTTTGGCTTTTAAGACCCCATGGAGTGCAGATACAGCCGTACCCGCATGTCCTGATTCCCAAACATCATGGATCGATTCTAGGTAGTTGATATAACCTGAAAGACCCTGATGTTGTCTCAAGGTATCGAACAGGTGGGCTCTGCCCGTTAAAATTTTATGGGTATAGGATTGGTGTCCAACGTCAAAGATGAACTGGTCCTTGGGTGACTCAAAGACATAGTGTAAAGCGATGGATAACTCAACCGCCCCTAAATTAGAAGCGAGGTGTCCACCGGTTTTACTGATCGAATCGACCAAAAAATGACGAATGTCTTGAGACAAGACTTCGAGTTCTTTGATGGATAAGTTTTTAATGTCTTTTGGGTCTTTGATGTCTTTTAGCTGCATAAAAACCTCTTATTCTAGTTTAAAATCCTCACTACCATTGGGCGTGATGGTTTTAACCACCAATTTTTCGGATGCTGTTAATAATTCATAACAAATTTTAGAAAGCTTGAGTCCTTCATTGTATAAACGGACAGCTTCATCTAATGCGATGTCCTTGTTCTCAAGCGCTTTAACGGTTTTTTCTAACGCTTGAATGGCTTGTTCAAATGTCATTTCCATGTGTGTGTCTCCTTGTGTTTCACCACGGAGGTGAGTTTTCCATCTTTGAGTGTGGTTTCGATGGTGTCATTGATATCGATATCATCGATCGATTCGATGCGTTTTTGATTTTTCGTTGTATAGGTATAGCCTTTATCCATCAATGTGAGTGGATTTTGGTGTTTCAACGCTTGTAATAACCGTTGAAAATGATCGTCTTTTTTGGAGATGATGCGTTCGTAATGACTCTCTAATTGACTGACCAAGTAAGCATTTTTCTCTTTTTTGTATTGGACCAAAGCGACCACATCAAACGACGTGACGCGTTGAGCCAACATCTGTGCTTGATTTCTTTTATGCATCAGCAGTTGATTCATGGTTTTGTTGAGGTTTTCTTGCGAAACCGTATACCGGTCTTTCAATTGCTTGATGAGCGCTTCTGGTGCATTCACCATCAAGCGTTCATCCAAATGAATGAGGGTCGTTTTTTGTTGTTCGAGGTATTTTTGAATATAGACTTGTAAGCCGCGTTGATACCCTAAGACCGTTTCTAATAAATTGTCTTTGCTTGGCGTAGCGAGTTCACCTGCTGCGGTAGGGGTGGGTGCCCTTAAGTCGGATACAAAATCAGCCAAGGTAAAATCTGTTTCGTGCCCAACCGCTGAAATGATGGGTATCTCTGAACGATAAATCGCTTCGATGACTGGCATTTCATTGAATGCCCACAGGTCTTCAATCGACCCACCGCCACGACCCACAATGAGGACATCGACTAAGCCATCTTGGTTGGCTTGTTTGATTTGTTTTTCAATCGAATATTTCGCTTCTTCGCCTTGAACCAAGGCTGGGTATAAATAAAGTCTAGTGGTTGGATAACGTCTTTCAATGGTATGAATGATGTCTCGAATGGCCGCCCCGGTTGGTGATGTAATGACCCCGATGGCTTTTGGATAAGCGGGAATGGTTTTTTTTCTTATGGCGTCAAAATAGCCTTTGTCTTGCAGTTCTCTTTTGAGCTTTTCATAAGCGAGATACAAACTGCCAATACCATCTTGTTCCATGGTATACGCATTGATGGCGTAAGACCCACCAGCTTCATACACGCTCATCGAACCAAAGAGTCTGACTTTGTCGCCATCTTTAGGACTAAACACTAAATTCTTGACGTAGTTTGAAAACATCGTCACGCGAATTTGAGCGGACTCGTCTTTGAGTGTAAAGTAAAAATGACCACGGCTATGTTTGGTCAAATTCGAGATTTCACCCTTGATATAGATTTGGCCTAAGTGCTTATCGTTTTCAAGGATTTGCTTAATGTATTTGGTTAACGCGGAAACCGTTAGGTATCTAACGTCTTGCATGGTATCACCCGAGTCGTTTGGAGATGTTGTCTAGTAAGCGGTTGGTAAAAGCGGATTGTTTTTCATCTTCTAAATTAGAGTAAGCTTTGGTGAGTTTTATGGCTTCATTGATGACGATTGGTTTTGGTGTATCGGTATACATCATTTCATATACAGCGAGCCTGATGATGGCGCGGTCAACAAAGGACAATCGTTCGATGGTGTAGTTGACCAAGGTATCTTTGATCAATTGGTCAATTTCAGCTAAATGGGCTAAAACCGCGTGGTACAAATCATAGGATTCTTTAAATGGTTCAACAACAATATCCCCACGGAGGTCTTGTTGGTATAAAAATGTCATGGTTTCAATTCTAATTTCGTGTCTTGTTTGCATAAGTAAACCTCAATTCTTTTCCATTTTACCATAAGAAAGGGAATTATTAAATTCTTTAATAAAAAAGGACGTCACTAAAGTGACATCCTATAGGCTTTATCTATTACAATGCACGAATTCTCGCCCAAGCATCTGAAATGAATGCTTTGGTCGTTGGTACATAACGGAACACTTCATCGTTCGTGTGGATCACAACATTATACGCATTACGGTATTCGTAGAAATCTGAGCTTTCCGAAATCATCGCTTCATAGACATCTTTTCTTGGACTGGAATACATGACATATTCGGTGTTGAGGGTTGCTGATTCTGCAGTTAGCACATAATTGATGAATGCGTAAGCCAAATCGACATTTTTCGCATTCTTCGGAATGACCAACGCATCGACCCAAACGTTTGTTCCACTGTTCGGTACGAAGAAATCAAGTTTGTCTTGTTCACTCATGAGATATATGGCATCGCCTGAATAGGTGAGTGCTACATCGTAAGTAAGTGAGACCATATCATCCAAAATTTCATCGGTTAAGAATACCACATTGTTGTTATTGGCTAAGTCCATCAACCAGTTTTCCGCTTCATTGAGTTCGGTTTGAGTCGATGTATTCATCGAATACCCTAAACTCTTTAAAGCCACCATAAAGCCATCTCGAGCTGAATCATAAAAAGCAATTTCATAGGAGGATGACTTGAATATATCCCACTCTTGGGCTTCAAGTTCACTTTGGGATACGACATCTTTATTGTATAAAATACCAACATTCCCCCAAAAATAAGGGACACCATAATCGAGTAAATCAAATTCTAATGCATTTAAAATCGATACCAACCCTGGTGCTAAATCGGTGTTCGGATTGAAGTTTTCAATCTTTGACCAATCCAACGTTTGGATGAGGTCTTCTTGAACCATTTGTTCAATCGCGTAATCGGAAGGGATCACCAAATCAAACGCTTGTGTTTTCATTTTGGTGATGGCTGATTCATTGGATGCGAAAGTAGACATCGTCACACAGACGTTGTTTTCCTCTTCAAATCCCCTTAAAATGGCTGGGTCAATGTATTCGCCCCAGTTAAATAAATTCAGTTTATCTTTGTTGATGCAGGTGATGCTTCTGACCACACCACAACCAGACAAAGTCACACTCACCAACGTGAGTAAAGCTAAAGCCAATGTTTTTTTCATGTTATTCAATCTCCTGTTCGTTGTTTTGGTTCGATTTCAAATATCGATAAGTCACCACCACGCCAATGATGACGATGATGATGGTAGATAACGCATTGATCGTTGGTTCAACCCCACGTCTGAGCGTATATAAGTAAATACTGATGTTGGTAGCCGACCCAGCGGTAAAGTACGAAATAACAAAATCATCAAAACTCATCGTAAACGCAATCGCAGCAGCCGCGAATATCGCGACCTTGATTTGTGGGAATACCACCAACCATAAAGCTTGAACTGGGGTCGCCCCCAAATCGTTCGCTGCTTCCGCGAGGTTAGGATCCAAACTTTTAACCTTTGGATAAACTGTAATCACGACATATGGGGTACAAAACGCCACATGGGCTAGCAACATGGTCGTGTAACCACGGTCAATTTGGAAAGAAACAAATAGTAACAATAACCCCACGGCTGTGACAATTTCTGGGTTAACGATAGGCACGTTATTGACCCCAAGCATCACATCTTTAAATACCTTTTTCGATTTCGACAGTGAAATCGCTGCGAGGGTTCCGATGAATACTGAAATCAGAGTTGCGAGAATCGCGATAACCAATGTCATGATGACCGCGGTCATGATGTCGGTTGAATCGAATAATTTTTCATACCATTTGAGTGAAAATCCACCCCAATTGGTCAAACTCTTATTCTCATTAAAAGAAAAAATGATTAGTGATAAAATCGGTGCGTAACAAAACGCGAGGATGATCCCAATATACGATTTGGATATCCATTTTTTAAGGGATTTCATTCTTTAGCCCCCTTATTTCGATCGAGTTTCTTGGTGAAGATGACCATCGCCATGATGACCACCGATAGGATGATGGCGATGGCTGAACCATAGCCCCAGTTACCTGCAGTGAGGAAACGGTCTTCGATGAGATTGCCGATCAAATATCGGTTTTTACCCAAATATTTAGGGATGACTAAAGTGGTTGCTGCTGGGAGTAATACCATCGTGATGCCTGATAAGACACCTGTAATCGATAATGGTAAGGTAACTTTTAAAAATGTTTGAAACTTATTCGCACCCAAATCATCCGCAGCTTCATAGAGTTTTGGATCAATCTTGGACAAAACGGTATAAATCGGTAATACCATGAATGGTAAAAATACATACACCATCCCGGTAATGATGGCGATATCCGTACCCAACAACGATGCATTTAGCATTTCAAAGATTTGTTTCCAAGCGAGGGTCCTTAACAACATATTGACCCACATCGGTGCGGTAATCATGAGAATCAGTAATGTTTGTGTTTTCTTATTCGATTTGGTAATCAAATATGCGGTTGGATACCCAATAAACAACGTAACCAACGTGGTATATATGGCAAGTTTGATTGAATCCAACATGGTTTTAATGAAAGCTGGTTCATTTAAAAACTGGCCGAAATACTTGAATGAAAAAGAAATAAATAAGTCATTAACGCGTTCTGAAAACGCGTAAAATAAGATCAATATGAGCGGAATGAGGATGAGGAAGAATAACACCACATAATAAGGGCTACCCATTAGGTTTAAGTCCCTTAGACTGAGTTTATTCTTCAATGGTATTGCTTTTTTCATGCTTACCATTTTTCCATCACGTGGACATCTTCTTTATCGAATACGATGGATACCTGTGACCCTTCCGCGTGGTACTTAATGGTATGAATCGTGTATATACGTTCTGGTGTTTTCACATCAATCTCATAATGAACACCTTTGAAAATGATGGAATCTACAATGCCTTCAATGAAACCTTGGCCTGGTTCGACAATATCTAAATCCTCTGGTCTTAAGACAATGTCGACCACTTCATTCTTTTTGAATCCATAGTCAACACAAACATAATCTTTACCATCAAAGTGAACCAAATAGTCATCTTTCATGATGCCTTCGATGATGTTCGATTCACCGATGAATCCCGCAACAAATCGACTGCTTGGTTCATTGTAGATATCTTCTGGTGTGCCTACTTGAAGGATTTCACCCTCATTCATGACCACGATTTTGTCGCTCATCGTGAGCGCTTCTTCTTGGTCATGGGTAACAAATATAAAAGTAATACCCGCATTGCGTTGGATTTCTTTAAGCTCATATTGCATCTCCTGGCGGAGCTTTAAATCGAGTGCAGCGAGTGGTTCATCGAGTAATAATACTTGGGGTTCATTGATCAAAGCCCTCGCAATCGCGACCCTTTGTTGTTGACCCCCTGACATTTTATGGACACTTCTGTTTTCATAGCCAACCAAACCAACCATTTGAAGGTATTTGGATACTTTTTGTTCAATCAAAGCTTCCCGTGCTTTGGAAGGCATTTTTTGATATTCTTTTTTTAATCTCAATCCGAACGCAACATTTTCATACACATCTAAATGGGGAAACAATGCATAGCGTTGAAAGACCGTATTGGTTGGTCTTTTGTGTGGTGGTAAATCCGCCACAGATTCGCCATTAAATAGCACTTCACCGGAAGACGGTTTTTCAAACCCACCAATGATGCGAAGTGTGGTTGTTTTTCCACAACCGGATGGACCTAAGAGGGTAACAAATTCGTTTTCATAGATGTCCAAGTCGATGCCCTTTAGTACCACTTGACCACCAAACGCCTTGGTGATACCTTTCAATTCAATCAATTTTTTCATACAATACCCCCAATAAGACGTTATCCGTTTTTCATTAACAAGAATAACCCTAAACCGATAGGTCAGTCATTCCGCCAATGTTTAGTATATATAAACTTTGGGTTAAGCAATAATAAACCTAAGTCAATACTATTATATAGTAATGTGTTTCATTGTCAACCCAAAAACAAAAAATTATATACATCCCCTCATAAAATCCAACCTTTATATCCTGAATTCGATTGTTTTTATGATATGATGTGGTTAGTTAGGAGTGGTACTTTGAACGATCTAAACCAAATACTCAATGACTTGTTCGCCATGAAAGATGAAGGCACTTTTAAAAGACTATCTAAGCAACCCAAACCTTTTCAATACATCGGTATAAAAATGGGTGATTTGAGACAATACGCATCGAAACTACCAAAAAACAACGCTTTGGCTATGGCGTTGTTCGATTTGAATTACTATGAATCCATGTTATTAGCAACCATGATTGTTGATCCAAAAACGTATGACCAATCCCGTTTATTAGACTGGTGTTTGAAAGCCCATTCGAGCCCTATCATCGATCAAGGTATATCGAATTTCTTTTTTGAACTCAAGGATTATTCAATCAGTCTAAAGGATTTATCGAAATCTACCGATGAACATTTAGCCTATGCTTGTTTCGCTTTATTATCGAGCTATTTTAGAACAGCTCCGCTCAATGAGATCGATATCAGTTTGAGTATCCTGTTGTTAAACCGCATTCGTGAGACCATCCAAACCCAACCATTAACCATTCAAAACGCGATGAATAACGCCGTTGTCATGGCCGGTTTACATGTGCCTGATTTGGTTTCTCTTTCAATTGAGGTGGCTGACCATATTGGTTATGTGATGCCTTTGGTTGACAGAAACAGTTGTAATATCCAAAGTGCAAGTGATTATTTGATTCGCTATGGGGATAACCCTAAATACTCTAGGGTTGCTAAACTCAAACAATCTGAATAGATTGGTTATTTATTCTTGATTTACTTAATCAATTCTTATATAATGATTGCGCATGGGGATGTTCTCTGGATTCGTCAGGGTTTTAAATGTGATATAAGCATGTCTTGGTTGTGCAAGTAAAAACACCGAGGTTATTAATAACCGGAAACCAAAATTTACAATTCGCTGCTTAAGAAAAAGTGCGAGCCAACGCTAGGTTTTCTTACGACTTAGTCTAAGGCACAAAACAGTAAGATATATTTGGTTGTTGCCACCTTAAGCAATCAAATGAATCAATAAGGTTAGTCTAGTGATAATATGTCAATCTATGATTGCTGGATGAATATAACGGATTGACTAAACATGTAGAAAGTATCACAGGAAAAATCATGCACAGGGGTTCGACTCCCCTCATCTCCACCAAGACGAAATAAAACGGCTTAACTAAGCCGTTTTAATATTTTTTATAGGCGATATACTTAAAAAAGACTTAATTATCACAAAAATCAATACTCAAAGCTATAGAAGCGAATCCAATCTTTTTTCGACGTCCGATTCACATAACTCTATAGAATCATCAATAATAACAATCAATTTATCTAATAGTTTTTGTGATTATATATATAAAGAATCAGCTAATTTATAGTTGCTTTTTATTTCACTTAAATAATCACTTTTTATTACAGGCAAACGGATATCTAAAAATGATTTTTTATCAATACTAGCTAGTATTGTTCCTGTACACTGTTGTTTAAGGAGTAAATTAATTAATGGATCTTTCAAGATTAGTGCAACTTGGCCTTGTTTTGGCCTTAATTTTTAAAAGAAATACTTACATAAAAATATTTAAAATATAAAAATATCAAATAAAATCATCACCCACATAATAACAATAATAATTGTGTTTCTCATTCGTATTCAAACTACTTAATCTTCGCAAAAAGAATAAAACGGCTTAAAAAAGCCGTTTTATAGTTTTTTTAGTATGAAAGTCTTAAATAAGGTTATAACGTTTTAATATGTTAGTCTATCAATGTTTCCATTAACTATCTTCAATTTTAAAAAATAGATATATTAAATCTTTTATGGTTAAAATTCTTAGTAAATTAGATAATCACATCTTTTATTAAGAACACATAAATATTCAATTCCCAAATGTATAATCCTTGTTTTCAAAGTAATTCTTTATACGGATTTCTTTATTTCGATAATCAGATAGCTTAGTTGAAATTAATCCATAATATCTCGTTGTACATTCATCATTCGGTGGTGTAATAGAATAATTACCAAGGTAAATCAAATGATTGTAGAATCTATTGGATGTTTCCCAAAGAAACGATCTATACTCAAACTTTTTATCGTCAAAGTTTCGATCAATTCTAATATAATCACATGCTTCTATTTCATTGACATTCTTCGGAAGATTCTTATCTGGTGTGATTTTCATATAAACAATAGGAAAAACATCCTTATCCATTCCTTTATTAAAATCATGATCACCGATTTTATGAATGATAATATATCTACCATCAAGACCGTTTTCTTTAGCGAAATCTCCACTTAACTGGTATGCGTATGTATCGCCCAACTTCCAATCATTTCGGTAGTATTTATAAGGAGATATCTTCTTCTTTTCTGGCATTGGAGAGTTCAGTTGATTTACTAATTTATCCAAGACTTCTTTTCTCTTTAATCCTAATTTAGGATTTTCTTCTAACCATATTTTTAGATGTTCTCCGTCCTGAATGTATTTCACTGCTTTTTCTTTAACTTCAGGTAGTAATCTACCTAATTTCCATTGTGTATCCGCTAAAACAAACCAAAACACAGGACCATCATACATATCATTGATCAACCATTGGCTATCTTTGATTAGTTTTTGGGTCGCTTCTTCATTTGATAATCCTACCATTAATAATTCTTTGTATAAAAATTTAACATCTTGTGCGATATCATCTGAATATAATCCTGTACCCCATGCTCCCATATGGGCCTCTTTCTATGGATTTATCAAATTCCATATTTCATTATTACTTATCATCAACCTCTTCACACTTCACAGCTCCGATTCTCGTGTGTTCTAGATACAAAAAAGTATATTCTTGATTTAAATTAACATGATCACTAACATGGAGTTCTATTGTTTTTTTAGTTTCTCTTATATAAATCTTTGGAAAATTATTAATTTGGTTGCCTGTTTCTGTTTGGTTTTTAGCAAACCCTACAACTCTTCCAATCAGTTGCTTATAATTATTTGAACGTATTTGTTTAAAGTCTTTTAATAGTTTTACGAGAAAATGCGTAAACACAACTATTAAAAAGAAACATGTAAACGGAAGGAAGACAACACGTATAATTGCTTCAATGTCATAATTTGGTACTTCAAAATCGTCGATAAGTGACCATACCATTGCCATGAATGATACAATTAAAACGAATAAATCTATGACTAATGTTGCGTAATATTCTTTTTTGATTCTATCAATTGGACTCATGCTTTCTCCTTTTCATTAATCGAAAAACCTCATCATCCATTTAAGTATGTCTCTTCAAAATCGTTCCAGAATCCTCTTGTTATTCCACGAGCAATAGGTTGTATTTTACCATCCATCCAATAAGTTCCTGCGCGGGTCATAACATCATAATGATCAATTTTTATGATTAATCGGCTATTTTCCAGATATGATACTTCTACATAATCGCCTATAGATAAATCTCCAACTGTCATACAATAGTATTTTTCACCATTAATCGTTATTATTTTTGCAAATACCACTCTATCGTTATACATGTAGCGTGGTGAAAATACAACTTTTTCAATCTTTTCAATTTCCCCTTCGATCATAATTACACTATTCTTATCATCTTTTAACAATTTTACACCATGTTTTAACGAGGATACTGAAACTATTAGCAATAGAATAATGACAAATAATGAAATTATCAAGTGTATCTTAAACTTAATTGTTAAGGGTCTTTTTGCAAGTACGTTGTGAATTATTAAGCCTAACATGAGTGAAATTGAAATGACACACATTACAAATGGTATAACAAATAAATTAGTAAAATATTCATTGTATAAAAATTCCATTTGGTCCTCCATTTTTTTGTTATTTAACTGAGTTCATTATGTATGATAGTTAATGTGTATTGAGTCAATATAGTAGTTATCGAATGTGATTGTTCAACCGATGGTGCCAGTCGTAATGATTCAAGTAAATATTTTTAAGATTAATATTCCAATTTTTATGGCTAATATAATAAAAATATGAAGTTTACACAGCAATAATGCTCGTGATGACTGCCAATAAATGCACGACTATATAACTAAAATTTTAGCTCTTTTTTGAATTTGGTCTTTCCTTATACCAAAATCACCACGAATGATGAAACAATCTTGTTTAAATCGTACATGGCTAAATGACATAAAAATGACGACAATATAGAGATAAGTGAACAGTGGTATGAAAACAAAACGTATTGGATCATTTCGATTCATTAACTGGAATAAAGCGAATGATAAAAATACTGTTCCAATTAAGAATGTTATTATCGATCTAAGGCCAAAAGTTACAATCGTTTTATTCACTATATCACCTCTTATATGTTTTAACCCTACCATAATGACTGGGTATGATTAATGATGTTGCTCATGATTAAATTCTTGATTAATAAATCTTCTCATCGTGGTTCTAGTAGCTTCAAAATCTAAAGAATACCCAAACTTGATAATGAACACGCTCATAATGAACATAAATACTAGTAGAAGGTTGTATAGACTAAATTCATTATTCATTATGTTATATAGATCTATCGCTAATAAAGCTATGAAGAATAGAAACATGAATACCCATAGTGCGTAAATAAATGATTTAATACCCTTGTCTATGTGATAGATGAGATTAATTTTTGTTTTATCATAACTTGTTGATAATGATCCTGAGATTACTGGATTGAATGAATTACCATGTGTGATATAACGAATGATATCAAAACTAGTCCGATCCACATAACCATAAAATAGTTTTGATTGATCCATATTTTTCATGAGTAGTCTGATTTTCATATGTCTATCTGTGGCATTAGATAGTCTTTCAATAAATTCATCCAGAGGTTCATCAGTGATATATTCTTCTTCTAAAACGCGAAATAATCTCATAGTATTTCATTTCCTCTCACTTTATTGGTCTTGTTTTTTATATCGTCCACGATTTTAGTTTCAGTCATCGCTTCTATCATGTTAACTATAGCAGCAAAGTCCTTGTTAATTAATGGAATATAAGTAGATTCATAAAATTTTCGCATGACCAGTGCTTTAAAAAGTTTCTTTTTGGAGTCTATGTTTGTAACAATTTTAAGTCTATAAATTCTCTTACCGATACTTCTATGAAACATAAAATCTTGTGCGATATTTTGAAATAAAGCCAATATTATTATTGGAAATTCGAAATACTGAATTCGTACTCCAATAATTTTTGAAAGGATAGCCGATAATATTATTAAAATAATAGCCAAAACAAAAGTAAAATATGAGTCTATATTTATACTTTTCTTATAACGCAAAATAGTATCTAATTCATCAACTTCTTTTTCATTCATCATGACTAATCACCTTTTTTCACTGCATCTCGTAAATCTCGAAGTAAACCGATAATGTCTATGTCAATTGATCCGGATATTCCTCCACCAGGGGTTCCATTCATAAAACTGAAGGATACTCCGCCCCCCCATGAATCAATATCAAAGTAATTTCTGTTATTCACTGATAGATATAATATTCCAACTGAGAACGATAATGAGTTGTTACCGTCATAATATTCTGTGTAACTAGCTCCAATTTTTATAATTTGAAAACCAACTTGATGGTAACCTTGACAAACACCTACAGCATTGCATGAAGTACCTTCTAATCCAAAATTAGCTAACACATAAACCAAAAATTTCAATACCAAATACTGATGGAATTGGTGATGCTCCACCTGATACAGTTACATTATCTTCCGAGTGTTCATCTGCTGGTGCATCAGACATTAGTCCTACTGTGAGCATTGTTGCGGTTATCTCGATTAATATTGATAAAAATGAATCTCCATTAGGATCAACATTCATAACCGGATTATTACCAGCATATGCATACATATTTTGGTTTAATAGATTTCCTGTTTCACCAAGTATGCCATCTGCACTAATAAATCTTAACCGTTGTAATCTTATGCTATTTAAATATCCAAATCAGGATGTTTATTCTTTGGTTTCAATGTTCATTATGATCATGGATTTGGGTAAATAATCAATCGTTACTTCATCACCAACCTCAAAATCGCCAATAGTCATTATGTAATAAGTTTTATCATTGATAACGATATACATTGGGTTCACATACTCATTTTCATAATACATTTTCATATGATACCGATCAAAGTACATCTTAGTTATAGTACCATTCGTTTCTATAACTTGTTCCTCTTTATCATGTATCAAAGAAAAATGACTTGTAGTTGTAACCACAAAAAGAGAAATTAGAAGTGCCAGTAGTGATATTAATAAGCCTGCAAATTTGAACTGTTCTTTAATCTTTCGAGGCATTAGTTGAGGTTTGATTTGGAAAATTACACCTAAAACGGTAATAACTAATCCAAATGCTAAAAAGATTGCAGGACTTAAAACTAATGCATGATAATATTCATTATAATCAAAACTCATAATCTAACCCCCTAATAAAAACTCTTTTTTGTCATGCCATAAATAATATTCATAATCCACGATACTCCAAAGAGTTCCTACTTTTAAGTAAGTTGCTCTAGCACCATTCTGATTTTAAAATGGAACACCAGATAAATCATACAAATCTTAATAGTTCATTCGATTATCAAACGCTTTATCAAGTGAATTACTTAAAGTAAGAAATGTCATACTTAGTGTGTCCACTTTCTTGACAGAGGTCCACTAAGATTAAAACTCAACTAATGAAATATCTCAATACATTAAAGCGAAAATTGTCTCCATAACTCTATATCTTCATAACCTGTAACGCGAATATTGCGTTTAAATGTATTAAATAATGTCACTCTTACTTCTTTCCCTGACTTAATCACATAATAATGCTTTCGATTAGGATATATACCTACATACTCTAGATTTAGGAGGGAACTCAAGTTTCCATCCATGATATTACATGAGTCACAAATAAATGTTTTTAAGTTATTTAAGCCATTTATAAAGTGGATATGATCTATTTTACTCATGTCCTCAAATTTTAAAAATTGTAATCTAGATAATGATTCTATGGGTGTGAAATCAGATATCTTTCTACACCTATAAATTGCTAAACTTGTCAGAGTGTCTCGATGTTCTGTTAATGGTGTTAATGAATCTAAATAGGGTAAACCAGCAAGATACAATACTCTTAATCGTTTTAAGTTTTCAATACCCTTGAGTGTTTTTATTTTTAATCCTCCGATTGAGACAGTATCGAGATTGGTTAAATTAGATAAAATACTTAAATCTTCTATTTTCATTTCATGCAAAACATCTGCCATTGACAATGTTTTTAATGAGATTGCTTTATCGATGTCTTTGATAAGATGAATTCTATCAGATGAAAAAAATTCTAACTTTTTAAATGGTTCTAATGATAGTTCACTCGCATTACTCAGAGCTAAACCAATCAGTTCAGTTAAATAATATAGTGGCGAAAAATCCCTATTACCATCACTATAAATCTTAAGATACTTGATGTGGGGTATTTCTTTTAAAAAATTTAAATCTTCTATTCCGCTGCCAAATAAGTAAATGACTACTTTTTCTAGCTTTTTTTGATTGATATATTCAACATGCCTTTTTATATCGTTATTATTAATCAGTATTGCTTCATGATTAAGCAATGCACCGCTATAGCCATGGATAGATGTAAATTTAAATCCGTCTTTTTCTGTAAAATTTCTCATGTTCTCCATTTACCTTCCATAATAATCACCTGGATAATAATTACCTTTGTTATCTATCAAATAATAATTTCTTCCTGGTGACCATATTTTATTGTGAGTCCTATTCTCTACATCACTCTTTTTTGAATGGTATCCATACTCAACCATCCATACATATTCCTTTTTAAATGCTTCTCTTTCGTTTTTTGCGTATTCGAATCTTAATAGTTCAATCGATTATCAAACGCCTTATCATGTATATTACTCATCGTAAGAAAAGTTAAACCATGATAAAAAAAATCTCCGTCAACCATTGTTTTATCCAATAATCAGCTAACTAACTAAAATACGAGTAATCATCCGTTATAACAAGTTGAGCTTTTTCTTTAATATATGCCATAACCTCTTGTAATATGTCATCTGTTGCGAAATAACAAAACGCATTCCAATCAAAATCGTGTACACTGATATAAAGTGCTATTCCTGTCATGATTTCCTGATGTTGTTTAGCTAAACAAAATACTTCTAGATGCGAGTAGTTAAATAGATTTGCTTCACCATCAGTAATGATCATGACATCAGTATTCGTATTTTTAATTTTTGAAAACTTAAAACTAGATTTAATTTTCTTTTTCTTTAAAGCTGAAAATTTAACAGTGCAGTCGCCATCATCATTATCTGGAATATCATAATATATAGATATGTTTTTATACTTTTTATTGAATATATAATACATATCAGAAACACTAATTCCTTTAAACTCATACCAATTCTTGTTGTATTTTTTTGAAACATCAATCATGTAAACCGTTTTTCTCATCAATCTATCCTCCATCTAGAAATTAGGTTTGATTTGGATTATCATTTATGTCGAATCATATGATTTAAGCTTACATTCATAGATTTTTACCTTAAAACCAATAGAAACCTTTTCTTGTTTAAGCGTAGGAGTCCTTTATATTTTAATGTTAGCATAAATAAATCATTATTACCACATCTAATTGACAAATAGGTATCTATCTGTAATCAAAGAAATTGTATAATATACTCTGATTTGATTCATAACTTCATTTCGAAGGATTTATAAAGATAAAAACGGCTCAATTTAAGCCGTTATTATCAATCATCAATTTATTCTTTCTTACAAAATGAACCCCAGTAGTGCCGCTAAAACAACAATGAGTGGTGCTGGTATCTTCTTCCATAACAACAGTAAAGTTGAAACGATGACCACCCCATATACCGCGAAGTCCATAGGGAGTTTTATGGACTGTGTGATGGCTGTCATTAATATTAAGCTGGCTGCAGTAACTGTGACACCTTTTAAGAAATGTTTCATACGAATCATTTTTCTAGAATTACGGTATAAAGGGTAGATAAAATATACCAATAATATACCTGGTAAGAATATGCTGAAACCACCGATCATCCCAGCCAAGAATGAGAAACCACTGCCAGCAAATGAGCGTGAACTGACAAAGGCTGCGAAACTAAAGAGTGGGCCAGGGATGGCTTGGTCTATTGCATACCCTGATAAGAAGTCATGTAAACTGATCAGGGTTTGATTTTGAACCAAATCTTGAATCATCAATGGGATCACAATTTGTCCCCCACCAATGACAGAATACCCATAACGATAGAAGGATGTATACAAAGTTACCCAAGGGGCTGTGATCCATACCCTCAAACCTTCATTGAATAATGCTAAACCAACGACAATCAGCAACACATACCACCTTGGTTTTAATTTAACCTCAAGGATGCTTTTTTCTTTCCTGTGTGGGAAAACATAGATGAGTCCGCCTATCACCAACATGATCGGTACTACCCACATCGATAAGCCCACCAACCATAAACCCACAGCCAGCATCACGACATACAAAATCCAGTCGTTACGTTTTTTCAATACTTTTTTCGATAACGTGAATGCAGCATAGATGATGAATCCTACAGCGACAGCTGGTAAAAAGGTAATGATGGGTTTCCACCCTTCATGATTGTCTAGTTGACTGAAAAATACGCCAATCAAACCCATCATAACGATGGCTGGTAGTGCCCATACCAAGAATGTTAAGAATGCTAAAACAGGTCCACCCACATGATATCCAATGGCAGTGATGGTCTGTGAACTGCTCGGTCCTGGGACCAAAGCATATAAACCAATCATTTCTGTCAGTTCTTCTTCGGTCAAATATTTCTTCTTTTCAACTAAAACCGATGAAAATACCCCATAGTGTGCTTCGGGTCCACCATATGAACCTATCGAACACATGAACACATCCCACAGGAATGTTCCCCATTTAACTTTATTGTCTACCATTTATTTCGCCTCCATTTCAAAATGTTTCTTTCGATATATCATCAATAACATTACGGCTATAAATTCGATCAGTGTTGAAAACAACACCACATAAACCACATGCCATTCGTAAAATAACCCAATCAAAAGTGACCCTAGAAACCATGCTGCACCAAAGACGGTATAAAATATTCCATACGCTGTCGCGCGTTTTTCTTTTGAGACCATGGATGAAATCACAGCTTTGAGGATAGATTCTTGTGCACCCATACCAATCCCCCACAGAATAACCCCTAAAATGATACCGACCACGTGGTGGGTTAAAAAGAATACTGGGGTCATAAACAAACCGATGCCAATGGCCCAAATCAAAGCGATGATGCCTTTTTTATCGTAATAATACCCGAAAAAAAGAGCTGCAATCGCATCTACACCCATCGCGAGTGCATACAAGAGCGGGATGTAGGTTACTTCTATTAAAGACACCTGGCTCATATGAAATGCGAGTACGGGGTAATCGATGAATCCAAAAGCAATCAATCCGACAGCAACCATATAATAGATGAATGCTGGGTTGTTTTGAATGGATTGTTTGGCGGTTGTTTTTTCAAATGTATCGGGGTGTGGGTATTTGAACTTCGCGATGACCAATACCACCAATGTTAAGATAGCGAATATCCCCAACAATCCAAAAGCCAATTGATAGCCATCGAGTTCTGACCCTGTATTGAGCTTTAATACAGCGAACACGAATAAAGGACCTAAAAACGCACCAAACTGATCCATCGCTTCTTGAATCGCGAATGATTTCCCTGCCCCTAAATGGGGTGCAGTAAATGAAGTGAGGGCACTTTTCGCAGGGGCACGGATGCCTTTACCCACACGTTCTAATAAAATCAGGATAATCGCGACTTGCCAAAACGACACTTCAACAAACATCAGTAACGGGATGACCAGTAAGTTTAATGCATAACCCACAAACATCATCAACCAATACTTCTTAGTCTTATCCGCAATCGGTCCTGTGACCAAACGGAACGCTTGACCAATGAATTCACCCAAACCAGAAGTAAATGAAATGACCAAAGCGGAAGCCCCAATCAAACCCAGATATGACCCATAGATGCTTCTTCCACCTTCATGTGTGAAATCCGATAATAAACTGATGACGCCTAACAACATCAAAAATAAGAAAGCGTTTCTTTTTATGGTATTGGATTTATTCACGTGAAATCACCTGTTTCTTATGGTGGATTTCACGACTGAGTTCTTCGATTTTATCGTAGAGTTCTATAAGCAAATATAGGCCTTTTTCTGTAATCCTATAGTATTTTCTCATTCGTCCTGAAGCGGCATTTTCTTCAACAGATAATAAGCCCTCCGCGACCATTTCTTTCAGTAAGGGATATACATGGGATGGTCCTACTTGATACCCATGGTGTTTGAGTTCTTCTAGCATCCATACCCCATAGATGGGTTCTATCGAAGCATGGTACAAAATATGGATATTTAAAAAGCCTAAGTACAGTTTCTTTTCATATCGACTTTCCATATGTCACCTTTTCTATGTTATCAGTTTTTGATATCATTAATTGTTATTATAATCCATAATATCATGCCTGTCAAATCATTGGATTGTAAAAGATTCGTAAGGGCTGGATTGTGAAATCGCTCGATTTTTGGTAATATACTCAAGTACAGGTGAATATCATGGAAGAAAACAAACCCAAAAGACGTAAACGTTACTCAGGTAAGTACCCAAAAACCTTTGAGGAAAAATACAAAGAACAACAACCCGATAAATATCAAGACGTCATCGCCCATGTGATGGAGAAAGGCAATACCCCTGCGGGTATGCACCGTTCCATCATGGTCGATGAGATATTGTCTTTTTTAAACATACAACCCGGTGAAATCGGATTAGATTGCACCCTGGGTTTTGGGGGTCATACCCGTAAAATGCTCGAACAATTAAACCACACCGGCCATTTGCACGCCACCGATTTAGACCCCATTGAATTACCTAAAACTGAACAACGGTTGATCGATGCTGGTTTTACCAAAGACCATTTCACGTTGCACAACATCAATTTTAGAGATTTAGACCAAATCCCTGTGGATGGGTTTGACTTTGTGCTCGCTGACTTGGGTGTCTCTTCGATGCAAATCGATGACCCATCTAGGGGTTTTACATTTAAATACGATGGTCCACTCGATTTAAGAATGAACCCTCATATCGGTATCCCAGCCAATATTCGTTTATTAGAACTCACCGAAGATGAACTCGAAGGGATGCTCATTGAAAATGCCGATGAAGTGTATGCAAAAGAAATCGCGTCCGAGATTGCTAAATCAATCCAACTTGGACAACTCATCGAAACCACCAAAGACTTGCATAAAGTGATTCAAAAAGCATTATCTAAACTGCCTAAATCGATTCAAGAGGAATCGATTAAGAAAGCCTCACAACGTACATTTCAAGCCCTACGCATCGATGTCAATCAAGAGTATGAAGCCCTCTATGACTTGATGGAAAAACTCCCCCTATTATTAAAACCAGGTGGACGAGTCGCGATTTTAACATTCCATTCGGGTGAAGACCGTTTGGTCAAAAAAGCATTTCAGTTTTACCAACGACAAGGCACGTACGCTTTGGTAACCGGCCCCGATTTACCTTCACTTCAAGAAGTTCATGACAACCCAAGGGCACGGTCCGCTAAACTCCGCTGTGCCATCAAAGCATAATAAGAAAAATGTCTCTATTGTTAGAGACATTTTAATTAAATATGTATTTTAATTCTAATTTATGTTATCATATTGTCAATTGTATTAACATTTAAGGAGATGTCTATGTTCTTTCTACTGTTGGGTTATTTTATCAGCCTTATTGCTATGATAGCGGCATTATCATTCATATTTATTGGTATTAAAATTTTGGTTATGAAATACTTTGAATATTATTACACAAAGAAGATACTAATTCACTACATTATTTTTTATTTCACCATACTATTCATCCTAATGTTCGCATTATTTCTCGTTTTACCCATTATGACCAGCAATCAAATCTTTACGATGATTGTTTTACCCCTTTTAGTAATAGCTTTCATTTATGAATACGTCATAATCTTTAAAAAGTACTTTGAGTTTGAGTCAAAAGGACAATTTGTAATCCATATTTTGGTGTCTTATGTAGGTATAATTATTATTTTGTTGATTATCATCCCAGTATTCCTTGTTTTGATCACTTTATTGTCTGGATTTTAACGCTCAATTAGAGCGTTTTTATTTTTTTAGGCATCTGACTGAGTAGGATGAACGATACAAGCATCAGACCCAATATAAACCCATAAATATAGGTTGTTTCACCAAGCATATCCATAATATACCCCGAAATCAATGTGCCTAAGATGGCACCCACCCCATACCCTGTGAACATCAAACCATACTTTTTAGCGTATTGTTGAATCCCATAGAACTCTTTGATGGTTGCAGGTACGATGGAAAGCCATGCACCTAAGTTGAACCAATATAGACCAAACGATAATCCAAACAATATAAACTGCTCACCACGGTTGATTAAACCAATCACACTCGCGATGACAATCAAGGTCACACTGACCATGCCTGAGAATTTAAACCCGCGGCTATCCATCAGCTTACCAAATAACGGACGCGCTATCCCATTCAATATGGCGAAGATCGATAAAGCAAACGTCACCGAGGTTTCATTGAGACCATAATAGCGTACACCGACTTGATAGGTTAAACCGATCATCATCAACCCCACCAAGGTGGCGATGACAAATAATGCGTAAATCCGTTTAAACGGTTTGAGCTTCTCTTTAGTACGTATATCTAGAGGGGTTTGTTTGAATGTACTTCTTTCTTTCAAGATGAATAAAAACGATAATGGCAATTGAATCACTAAAAACAACACACCCAAAATGAAGAAGGTTTGACGGATATTTGTAGAATCAATCAACCAACTGACCAAAGGTGCAGTGATGAGTGGGGACATCCCAAAACCCAATAAAATGATGCCTGTCATGAACCCACTCTTTTTAGGGAATAGTTTTTGTACCATGTAAATGGGTACACCGTAAACCATCCCTACCCCGGTACCAATCAACACCCCATAAGAAACCATGAGTGTTAGAATGTTTTGTGAAATACCCGATAGAAAATACCCCAAGACAATGAGGAGTGTCCCATAAAACACCAACCCCCTCAAACGATTGGGTTTTAGATGTCTACCAGTCACCATCATCGACAGTGCATAAAAAAACAACGAGGTCATGTAAGGCAGTCCAGATTCGAGTGTCGTGGTTTGATATAAGGTTTCTATGTGGTAACGAAATACACTATAAGCGTATACGGTGCCCATCAATAACATCATGAGGATGGAAGATATGATCATTAAGGTATGTTTTTTTTGCATAATAAGTGTCCTTTGAATTAATTTTTCTTATTATAACATACGATTACGCTTCAAACCACTATATTCATTTGAATATCAAACAAAAAGAGCGGGTAAACGCTCTCATGTGCTTTAGATCAACTCATCGTACAACTTGAAGTATTCAATGATGTCTTTCTGGATTGAACAACCCAAGGCTTGTTCGACCCAATTCAAGTAGTTTGGATTTTCACCATAATTGTAAACCAAACTTTTAAGTAAGGCCGATATGTCTCGTTCTTTTGGAAAATAGCCAATGTATCCAAAATCGATCATCGCGGTGATTTGATTGCCATCATATAACACATTCGGCAAATAATAATCGCCATGAGACAAAACCAAGGGTTCATCGTTTGGATAATGCGTTTCTAAATAAGATAGTAATGCTTCAGGCGATGTAAACCCTTCGTTGGTAAATGTCCCTGGGTCGGCGTTTTCAATTAAGATTTCTCTGTGATTTTGAACATTGTATGAAACTGTATTCAAGGCTTCTGATTTTGAACTTAAGATAGGGTCATGAATCGAGATACCCCACAACCGTTTCAACCCCTCACAAGCCACTTTTATGGCCGTTTCTAAAGGCCATTGGAACAAAGGTTGGCCTGGTGATTTCGTCATCAGTAGATAACTGTATTTTTTTGTTTCTATATAGGCTAAGACTTTAGGTACAGGTATGGAACCTTCTAATAATGCTAAAGCACGGGATTCCCTTTTAGCATCCCTATTTTTCTTGGATTTTTTCAAAACAAAATCACCATAAAAAACCACTGAGGATTCAGATTCACCGATGTGGTCTTGGATGCCTTTTTTATTACCTAGGATTTGTTGGATTTTAAAAGGAAGTTTGGCCATAAGCGGCTCCTATCTCATATATATGACTTTTTCTATCACCATTATATCAATTCTCATGTGTTATCCGTTATAATAATCATAGGAAAAGGTGATACCATGATTAGTTTTAAAAATGATTATAGTGAAATCGCACACCCAGCCATTATGGCTTTACTCAATCAATACAGTCAAACCCAATTCAACGGCTATGGTTTGGATGTTTTGAGTCAATCTGTAAAAAAGACCATCCAACAACAGTTAAGTCGTGAGGTCGATATCCATTTCTTGGTGGGGGGAACGATCACGAATAAAGTCTTGATCAGCCACGCTTTAAGACCCTATGAAGCGGTGATTTCTGCCGATACTGGACACATCTTTGTGCATGAAACGGGGGCGATTGAATCGACTGGACATCAAATTATCTTGATACCAAATGACTCGGGTAAATTAACCGTTAAAGCCATCGATGAAACGGTGCGCGGTTTTACAGATGAACACCGTGTTGTTCCAAAAATGGTATACATTTCTAACGCCACTGAAACTGGGACTTTTTATACCAAGGCAGAACTTGAACAACTTTATCAATACTGTCAAAAACAGGGGCTCTATCTATTTATTGACGGCGCGAGACTGGGTGTCGCCCTCGCAGCCTCGGGTTTAACATTAAATGATATTTGTAGTAATTCTGATGCGTTTTATATCGGTGGTACGAAAAATGGGGCGATGTTGGGTGAAGCCTTGGTCATCCAACATAAAGACTTAAAACCCTATGTTAGACATGCCATCAAACAAAGTGGCGGACTGCTTGCGAAAGGGTTTGTCGCGGCGATTCAATTTGAAGGGTTGTTTACAGATAACCTCTTCTTCAAATTGGGTCAGCATGCCAATGCCATGGCATCTAAATTAACCGCAGGATTGATTCAAATGGGGATAAAACCCATTTACCCTGTCCATACGAATCAAATATTCGTCACGCTTAAAAGTCAACAGGTGGCTGTCTTATCCAAACAGTACGCTTTTGAGTTATGGACAGACCATGGCGATACAAAAACCATCCGCTTGGTAACTTCTTGGTTTACAACCCTAGCGATGGTGGATGCGCTCTTGAACGATCTTAAAAATCTATAGAAAAAAGCTCAGGTGACTGAGCTTTAATCATTTTTAAGGTCGTCATACGCTGTTTGGAAAGCGTCAACTAAATACGGGATATCTTCTAAGGTCGTCTCAGTTCCAAAACTGATTCGAATGACCCCTTCTGGGGATTTTGCATGAATCGCTTCAATGACGTGGGATACCCCAACCTCATTGGAATGACATGCGCTTCCTGTGGATACATAGATTTGTTTTTGATTGAGTTTGAATTGAAGTTTTAAGCCAGAGATTCCTTCAAACGATAAGGATAATAACCCTGGGATTCTAGATTGATTTAGCGTTGGACCATTCAGATGTATTGGTAAAATAGCACGGATTTGATGGTAAAAAGCGGATGCCAAAGCGGTGAGGTGTTTCGCTTTATCGTCATATTGATCATTTAAAAGCGTCAATGCTTGATCAAATCCGATGATACCAGCGATGTTTTCTGTCCCAGAACGGTATTTGAATTCATGACCGCCACCATGGATGAGGGGTTCGATCTCGATCTCCTTTTTTTTATACAACAAACCGATGCCTTTAGGGCCGTGTATTTTATGACCGGAAAATGACATCATATCGACATTTAAAACGGATAAGTCCATCGGTTTATGTGCAAGCATTTGGACGGCATCGACATGAAAACATGCCCCGTGTTGATGGATGATTTCTGTCATCATTTCAATGGGTTGAATCGTTCCTAACTCATTGTTTCCCCAGATGATACTGACCAGCAATGTATTCTGATTTAGTTTGGATTTTAAATCTGCTAATGAGACATAACCCATCGCATCTACTTCTAAATAATGCACCTTGTACCCTAATGTTTCTAGGTATCGGATGGTATTTAATGTGGCTGCGTGTTCGATGGGTGTCGTGATGATTTCTGTTTTATGTGGGTGTTTTCTGGCATACCCTTCGATCGCGAGGTTGGTGGCTTCGGTGCCTGAACCAGTAAAAATCAATTCGTTGAAATCACACTTCAACAGCGAAGAGATGTGTTTTTTCGCGGTATTGATGTCTTTTTTGTTTTGCATCCCAAGGGTATGCATCGAGGATGGGTTCCCATAGGATTCGGTTAAATAAGGCATCATCGCTGCCAACACTTTGGGATGGATTTGCGTGGTTGCTGCGTGGTCTAAATCGTAGAATCTCATCATTTCACTTCCAGTTCGAGGTGATGGTTCAAATATTTAGCGAGTTCAATATCCAACAGTTGTTGAATCAAAACCTCATCGATCAACAATACTTTTTTGTTTAACGATAAAATCAATTGTTCAGCTTTAGAGGCCAAATGTTCTACCGCATACGATTCATGGATGATACACGGATTATCATCATTGAATAGCTCAATCGATGCTTTTTGAATGCTTTCTTTTTTAAATTTTAAGCTCGATAGAGCCCCTTTGAATACCACTTTACCTGTGGCATCGATGATGCTTACTTTTTTGATTGGCATAGGCTTACCTAATGAATACTCTAAAGATATAATAAATCGCAACCCCTAAAAAAACAATCGCATTCACCAATTTGATGATATCTAATCGAGTACGAACAAAATTAGAGACCACTTGGATGTTTTGAGATTTTAAGGTAATGCCGCTGATGATGATGAGCGGTGAAACGAATAACAACACATAGACAAACAACAGCACATTGAATAAGAGCACATGGGCGGTACGGTCTACCACAATCGCTGTCCAAGCAACAAACGCTTGTCCGGAACATGGAAATTCGACAATCGCGACGAACATCCCAATCAAAAAAGCAACAAGATACACGGTGATATCCCCAGATTCAATGCTTTCTGCGAAATTATTCATCAACTTTTTAGTCACGACAAAGAAACGTCTTGGCAGTTGGTTTTTAATCTCACCATAGGCTTTTCTTCTCGCAGCGAAGAAATCCATGAAATTGAGTACCGATATGAATAATGCTAAGACAATGATGATGGTATAAAAAATCACCATGTAAGGTACAAGTAATGCCAAGGCTCTAGATAAGAAAGTACCTAAGATGAAATACGTCACAAATATCGCGATGATATACGATAGACAAATGTAAAAAATCGCTTTTGAACGCTTTTTATCGGTTAGAAATGATAGAAACATGAGTAGCATCGCGATCGCACACGGGTTGAATGCATCGAGGATCCCAAGGACTGCGGTAGAACCCAATAATACCCATAAATCGCTTAGGGTAATGTCACCATAAACAAATTCAATCGGGTCTAATGGTGCACTACCATCCATCACCAATTGAACCTCGCCGGATTGAATGCCTTCAATGATGACTTCAGCGCCTGCATAATAAGTTTGTCCGACGTACAAAATCGGGACTAGATTTTTATTTTTTGGGACGTTATACGTTCTTGCATAACGGGTAAACATCGACTCAAATAAGTCATAATTGTCTTCACTCATGTATTTTTGTAATACATAACCTTGGTCTTGGATGTCTTGTAAAACAAAAGAAGCTTCGACTTGTTGGCAGTTTAAACAAGTATAGGAACCAAAATAAATGGCATCTACGGTTGAATCTGCTTGAATCTTTAGGGTTGAACCCATAAAAATGACCCATAATAGGCTGAAAACCAAAATGAATTTAACGCGATATGTCATAAAAAAACGCCTCGATTGTATTAGATTGATTGATAACCATCTCATAGAGATTGTCTTCAATGGTTATTTTAACACACATATACGGTATCGACATCTGAAAAGATGACATAATCCACAATATTTCAAAAAAGAAAAAGTATTTTCAGTGACGAAAATACTTTTATTTCAATTAACTCCAACGACGTGGGTCGCCTTTGATTTCTTCCAAAATGGCCATGTCCTCAGGTTTGATTTCAAAATCCACTTGGGTATTTTGAATGATTCTTTCTTCATGGGTGGATTTTGGTAGTGGGGCTGTATTCTTTTGGATGCAGTAACGGATACAGATTTGTGCAGGGGATACTTGATACTTTTTCGCAACCTCACCAATCACTGGGTTACTGAGCAAATACCCGATACCGAGTGGTGAGTACGCTTCAACCACAATCCCTTTGGTTTCACAGTACTCTAAGGTTTTCTTTTGATCGAGACCAATGAAATACCCGATTTGATTGACATGTGGGATGATTTCACAATGTTTTAAAATGTTTTCAATGTCATTCGGATCGAAATTAGAAACCCCAATCGCACGGATTTTACCTGCACGGTAGAGTTCTTCCATCGCTTTCCACGCTTGAACATTGCCTTCACGACAGTCCTTGCCAATTTCACTCCATGGCCATGGTGCGTGGATTAAAAATAGGTCTAGGTAATCAAAACCTAAGGCTTTTAAGGTGTTTTCAAACGCTTGTTTCGCACCTTCATAGGTTTTGATGTGGGATTCTAGTTTTGAGGTGACGAAGACCTCGTGTCTTGGTATACCCGAATCTCTAACGGCTCTACCCACAGATTCTTCATTACGATAGCCTTCAGCGGTATCGATGTGACGATACCCATGCTTTAATGCATACAAAACCGAATGGTAGGCTTCATCGCCATCTTTAACTTGCCAAGTGCCTAACCCAATTTTTGGTAGTTTGACACCATTTTTAAGGACAAATACTTGATCTAATACTTTCATGATTTTTCTCCTTTTTCTAAATCTAATGCAATATCTGCTTTGATTTGATCGAACAAAGCATAGTCAATCTTATAAAACTTTCGATAAACCAAATAAGCACCTAAAATAAACAATGCAGGCAATACAATCATCGATACTCGAAGAGCCAACAACATGCCATCGGTGACATTCGCACTGATAAAAGCGCGTGATTGTTCGGTCGTCCATGGGGTACCAAGTAATGCTGCTGCTTCCCTCGCATTGGTGAGTGGTTTGATGACTTTGTCATTCAATCCCGACCAAGCGAGCGTTAATGTAACCACCAGTATTTGAACGGAGGTGGCTAACTTCACCACGAATGGGTTGATGGCGAAAACCACCGACTCATTACGTGTTTTGAGTTTCCACTGGCCATATTCAATCGTATCCGCCAACATGACCAAGACCGACACTTGGATGAACCCTTCACCAAAGAAAATGAAGAAGCCAGCCAAACCAACCACCAACATGGTTTTTGGCAATACGTTGCCTGCCGTTAAGAATAACAGATAACCAATCATAATCAAACCAATCGCGATGGTAAAAATTTGTTTTCGGGTGATTTTCTTCGCCAGCACTGGAAATAACGATAACGCAGTCAATTGACTGATGGCGAGGATCCCTGAGAATATCGTAAACTCAGCGCCGCCATATTTATTGAAATCATAATTGAAGAAATATATCCCTAAGGATGTGGTGATGTAATACCCTGAATTGAATAAGAATATCGCGATGATGATGACCATCAGTTGGTCATTTTTCGTGATGATTTTAATGACATCTTTGAGTGAGGTTTTGGGTTGTTTCACATCCGCGAGTGGGTTCTTCGGTTGTTCGACAATGAAGAATACCAAAATTTGTGAAATGAGGTATATACTCGCAATCACCAAAGCAATCCAGAAGAATGCTTGTTTTGGACCACCGGCAAAATTTTGATAAATGATGGGTACCAAAGCAATCGTTAAGAACATCCCTAAATTCGCGAATATTCTCGCTTTTGAACCAATCGATTCACGCTCTTTCGGGTCGTTTGAAAAGGTAGGGTACATCGACCAATAAGCAATGTCATTCATCGTGAATGTCATATCTGACATCACATAGATGATGGTAAATACCAAGACAAACCAGCCACCCGATAATCCAAAATCTTGGAATAAAAGGAAAAACATAAGGGCGGAGGTGATGGCTCCAATGATCAACCATGGTTTGAATTTACCATACTTACTCTTCGTATTGTCGATGATGATGCCCATCAATGTATCGTTGATGGCATCCCATATACGGGCAACCGCGATGACAACCCCAACCGCGACCAAAGCCCAGTTGGATAAGCCTAAAGCATCTGTAAAAAATACAATCAAGTAAGTACTATAAAGCGCGTACATCATGTCTCTGCCAAGACCGGATGTGGTGTAAGTCCATTTAGAACGTTTCGATAACATCTCTGACATATTCATATCTCCCTATGTAATGTATTATACTTGAAAAAGTCTATATTGTTTCATCTTTGATGGGCTCTTTTGGAAACTTTTGTGCCATCTTAGTCCAAAATTCTGTCAATAAATCATTTAAGTAGTTGTCCGTTCTAACAACGGTTTTGGCTTGCCATTCCTTTGGCATCAACCGTTTGTATAAAGGCGTGACGAAGCGATCGTCCATCAGTAACGCAATCCCATAATCATCGTCTCTTCTAATGACTCTACCGACCGCTTGGATGACTTTATTCATGCCAGGGTAAGTATACGCATAATCAAATCCCCGATTAAATGTATCGTCATAATAAGCCCTCAATTGTTGGTTGGGTTCATTAACCATCGGTAACCCTACCCCCACAATGATGACCCCAGAAAGCATATCACCCACATAATCAATCCCTTCAGCGAACATCCCACCCATGACGAAAAATGCAATTTGTGAGCGGGTTAAGTCTTTCTTGAAACGGCTTAGGATGTGGTCGCGTTCAGTACTATCCATTTGTCTCGATTGAACCAAAATATCGGCATTCAATGTGTTCGATAGCGCATCTTTTACTTGATTCAAATACTGATAGGAAGGAAAGAATGCGATATAGTTCCCGATTTTTGAAGATACCACCGTTTCAATCGATTGGACAATGGCTGCTAAAGAGTTTTCTCTTTCTTTGTATCTGGTATTCACACGGTCATTGATCATGATTTTTAGGTGATTTGGATCAAAAGGTGATGGGATTTGAACCACGTTACCTAACCCCTTGGATAAAAGGGTTTGATAGTAATCAATCGGATACAAGGTAGCAGAAAAGAATACAGCCCCATAGGTCTTATCGGTGAGTGTGGATTTAATGAATGTACTCGCATCCAAACATTGGATGGTGATATCGATATCTTCTTCAAATTTGGTAATGTTAAACCTAAACTGTGTATCGTAATAACCCGCAATCACCGACAGTGTGAGGAGTTTCATGTAGCCATCCATCACCTCAGATTTCTTACCATACTTTGGATTTTCTTTAATCGCGTTGGTGATTTTCATCATGAGGTTACTAACGAGGTCTAAGTAAGTCATATCGACTGGTAGGTAGCTTTTAAATGTGGTACCTTCGAGTTCGGCTTCATAATGGTCAAAACGGTCAATCAGTTTATTGACAGCCCCACGGATCGTTGGTTTGAGTTTTGACCCTGCACGTCTTAAGGTGATCAAATCGCTTTTTAAAAGGGAGGCTGAAAACATGTCTCTAGACCTAGAAATCATGTTGTGTGCTTCATCAATGAGTAATTTGGGTTTATAGGTATCATCATCAAAGTATCTGACCAAATGAATTCTAGGGTCAAATACATAGTTATAGTCACAAATGATCAAATCAACGTAATAAGATACAAATAAAGAAAACTCAAATGGACAAATCGTATGTTTTTTAGCATAGGCTTCAATCACACTGCGGGTCATCAGTGATTCATTGGTAAATATGTCTTGCATCGCCACCGATAATCGGTCAAAGAACCCTTTGGCAAACGGACATTTTTCTGGGTCACAATCGCGTTTTTCTAAGAAACAAATGTCATCTTTCGAGGTGATTTCAATCGTTTTGGTTTGTAACCCTTGTTGGTGCAAAGTCGCCATCGATTCGATCGCAACCTTCTTCCCTTGATTTTTCGCTGTACAATAAAAAATCTTTTCATTGTCAGCCGTTAAGGCTTTAAAGGTTGAAAACAAGGTCGCCATCGTTTTACCAATACCGGTGGGTGCGATGGCGAATAAGATGTCTTCTTGTTTCATGGTATGGTAGACGTGTTTCATCAAATCACGTTGACCTTGACGGTAAGTATCAAAAGGGAATTTCATCGCTTCTAAGGTTTCTTTTTTGAGTTTTAAATGGGCTTCAAGTTGAATCAACCACTTACCATAAGCAAGGATGGATGCTTCAAAAAAGGCTTTCAATGAATCATAATCAAATTGGTATTCGATCGTTTTGGTTTGGTATTTGGATAGTTCAATATAAGTCAATCGCCCACCGATTTGTGGGATGCCTTCATTGTGCATAAACATGAAAGCGTATATTTTGAGTTGGGCTTCGTGTTCTAGGTTGGGGATGAATAACAAGTCAAAAATATCTTTTCTAGTCGATTTGATTTCTTCAATCCAAAGTGTATCAGATTGAAGTAATCCATCCATTCGACCCTGTAAAAGATAGGTTTCGTCTTGATAGGCATAAGTTGTTTTGATACTGACTTCTTTTTGGTCTAACGACCCATACTTGCTTTGGATGTGTTGATGGGCTTTGATACCTTCAAGTTGAGACACATTTTGAAATGTTTCTGCCGTTAAATCGCCTGAAGCGTATAAAAAAGAGACCATCTCACCCACACCAATTTTAAGTGCCATAGTATCACTTCCAACTACAATTATAACCTAAAACTAAGGATAAAAATCCAAAAAGCGACGTCAGGGGTTTGACATCGCTTTTGGGTAGACTAAGTTGAACGGGGGATCCTAGATATGGAGACTTAGTCTTTATTCATTAAGTCTTTCGCTGCCAAGACAAGTAAGATGAATTCGCTTCGGTAGTCGTGAGGGTCAAAGCCCAAAGCGGCATCGGTTCTTTCAATGATGGCATCAAAACTTGCATTCGATTGATATGCAGAATCTCTCAACAATAATCCAAACTCCACCACAGCGCTCGCAAATCCAAATTCGGTGGATGGGTTGGTTTGATAACTTGAACCTAAGATGATGGTTTCAATCAAAAGAGACGTATCTTCGGTAGCTTCTTTGTAGCGGATGGATAAGGTGAGCAGTTCATCTAGATGATTTTCACCGGTGTATTTCAAATCGGTAACTGGGTCAAAAGATAAAGTTGGAATTTCTTCTTCTGAGGTTGCTTTAATGATTTCATAAAAAGCAATCACCACATGACCTGCACCCATGTCACCCGCATCTTTAAAGTCATTCTCAAAGTCTTCGTTGTTTAAAACACGGTTTTCATACCCAATCAGACGATAACCTTTCACCAAGGCTGGGTTGAATTCAATTTGAAGTTTAACGTCTTTCGCAACCATCACCATTGACCCACCCAATTGATGGATGAATACTTTTTCGGCTTCTTTGATTGAATCGATGTAATAATAAACCCCATTCCCATGATCGGCTAAAGATTCCATGATGTCGTCACGAATATTCCCTGTACCAAACCCTAAGACGCTCAAGAATACACCTGTGGCTTTCTTAGATTCGATGAAATCTTCAAGTTCAGTTACAGAATTCATACCGACATTAAAATCACCATCGGTGGCTAAAATAATGCGATTATTTCCATTTGAAATATAGTTTCTACTCGCAACCTCATAAGCCAATTGAATGCCTGAAGCACCGGCAGTGGACCCACCCGCTTCCAGACTTTGAATGATCGATAGGATGTCTTCTTTTTCTGTTGAATCGTCGCCTTCTAAGATGACTTTCGCTGAACCCGCGTAAGTGACGATGGAAATACGATCGGTGGGTCTTAAGTTGTCAACTAAGATACCGAGTGATTGCTTGAGCAGTGGTAATTTATCGTTTGAAAACATGCTGCCAGAAACATCAATTAAAAAGACTAAATTCATGGGGACGGCGGTTTCAAATTCAATAGCCTCTGTTTTCAGACCAATCATCAATAACCCATGGAGCGGTGCCCAAGGGGCGTAACTATATTCATGATGAACATGGATTTTTTCGGTTTCGTTTGGTCCTTCGATATCGTATTTGAAATAATTCACCATTTCTTCAATACGAACAACATTCTTTTCGGGTAATTGACCCGCATGGATCATTCGACGAATGTTTGAATAGGCTGCGGTATCGACATCGACTGAGAATGTCGATACGGGCATGTCTGTGGTTTTTATGAACGGGTTTTCTGTGATTTCAGCGTAAACTTCTCCTTGTTCATAGATAGGGTACTCATACCCAGGGTAATAAGTCCCACAGCCAGACAATGTAAATAATAATACAACCAATACTACAAGTAGACTTTTTTTCATATATTTCACCTCATCGATTGCGTTCTTGTTGTCGTCTCGCCAGACGTTTTTGATGATTTCTTTTGTTCAGATAAAGGATGCCATACACTGAAGGTATGATGACGACCAAGAATGGTAACATGCTTAGAAATGCTAAGAATAAGGATTCAACGACCATCACGAACGCATCGATACCACCAAAGAATGCACGGTTGATTTTTTGACCAAAATTCAAGGATTCATAAGGGGCTGAAGCATTTAAGTATAGCGTCACTTGACTGTATTCAATCAAACTATCGGTTTCGTTATTTTCTGTGGTGAGGTTTCTAAGGTCAATTTCAATTTCGGATAAACGTTGGTTGATTTGAATTTGTTCCCCAATACTGGCAGATTGAAAGAGTTCAATCAAACGGGTTTGTTCAGCTTCTAACGTATCGATTTTCGCTTGATTGTTGTAGTAATGGACAGACACATCGATGGATGAACTGTTGAAATAACTCACTTCATACTGACTTCTCAACCCTTGAATGAACGCTTGGAGTCTTTCGGTTTTGATCCTTAACACCACACGTCCACTTTGGGTACCGATGTTTTGGGATTCAATCCATTCATCTGAGTTAATCAAATCAACAATTTCATCGTATAAAGGTAACAATTGTTTCGCTTTGATGCCCATATCCACGCTGTAAATGACTTTTCTGGTTGCGGAAGTTAAAGTAACTTCAGATGTCTCTTCCGGTAAGAGTTCACCTGGTTCATACGCTGCACTACACCCATATAATGTAAAACTGAGTAACAACAAACTGAACAAAACCATGACTTTTTTCATACAAGACCCTCGTTTCTGTTTTTGACACCTTCAGTATAGGGAAAAGATGTGACAAATCTTTGAATTACTTATGACATTGTTGTGACAAAATGAATCAATGGCGTTTTGTATATAAATGATTTATGTTATCATTAAAGAAAGGTTCCGAAAAGGAGACGATTCTATGCGCATACTCATTGTTGAAGATGAGAAACACTTGAATGACTTACTACATGATTACATCTTAGATGCCTACCCGAACGCTGATATCACACAGATCATGGACGGTTTGGTGGCTTTAAATACCATTCAAAAAGAAACATTTGATCTAGCACTTTTAGACGTCATGTTACCGCATGTGGGTGGGTTTGAAATCGCCAAAGCGCTAAGAAAGCAATCTGCGATACCCATCATGATGTTGTCTGCCCTCAGTGATGAAGAAAACCAATTGAAGGGGTATTCGTTGGGGATCGATGATTACATATCCAAACCCTATAGCCCAAAAATCGTCTTGAAAAAGATTGAAGCGGTGCTCGCTCGGTATCAAAAAGAAACCCCAGAAGCCTTATCGACTTACGGCATCATCCAATACAATTTTGACAAATACAAAATCCTCATCGATCAAACACCGATTGAACTCAATAAAAAAGAGTGGGAACTTTTCACACTCTTCATTCAAAATATCGGACGCGTCTATACGCGTGAAGATTTACTCAACTTGGTTTGGGGCTACGATTACTTCGGTTACGACCGAACCGTCGATACCCACATCAAACGCTTGAGACAAAAATTAGGCAAAGCCGCCGATTATATCAAAACTGTGTATAAATCGGGTTATAAATTCGAAAAATAATACTTAAGGAGGTCACCATGAAAATCAATCTGTTCTTCAAAACATTTTTCATGTTGTTGATCTCTTTTTCATTGGTTTTTTTAGGTAGCATGTATTATAGTTATACCCGTTTTTCACCGATGTACATCGAAGAAAACATCGACAGTGTTAAAAACAGCATATTATCGAATGCTGCCATCATTCAACAAGGGACATCGCTAGAAAACACCAGTTTGATGAACTTATCGAGTGAAACAGCCTTCATCCGTTACAAAAACACGACCATCACAGAATCGATTGGACCCACATTTCTTTCCAATGACACTATATTGGATTTTGTCATCGGCATCTACGATAGTGAATCCGCCATCCAAGATGGCAAATTGACCTATTATGTCGATTTACAGGATGACGTTTATCAAATCAGCTACATTTATCAATTTGAGTTTGATGACTATTTGATTGTCTCAACCAAAATCCAATCGTTACGACATGTGGACCAAGTGCTCAATAACATCAACATTACCCAATCGATATTTGTATTCATCGCGATTGTTATACTATCCTTAATCATTTCTAGAAGCATCGCTAAACCCATCCATCAAATCGGTAAGTATGCGAAAGATTTGTCGAATTTGGATTTCAATCACCCTTTGAATCTGAAACGTCAAGATGAGTTTAGAGACTTGATCACCGCTTTGAATGAAATGACCTTCCATTTAAAAAAAGCCTTCAGTGAACTCCATGAAGCCAATCAAAAATTAGCTTCAGATATCGATTATGAGAAAGCTCAAGAAACGAAGAAAAAACAATTGATCATGACCATCAACCATGAAATCAAAACCCCACTCGCTGTCATGAAAGGCATGATTGAAGGGATGATCGATGGGGTCGGTCGATATAAAGACAAAGATACGTATTTAAGAGAACTCTTGAAACAGATCGAATCGATTTCAACGATTACCCAAGACCTCACCTATTCTTTGAGACTTGAAGATAAGAAAACCGAAGGCGATACGGTCAGTACCGAAGCATTCGCGTCTATCTTACAACCCTTAGAAGAACTCGCGAAACAAAAGAAAATCAAAATTTTAAAACACATCGAACCCGCAACACTTTCGATGAGTGCTGAATTATTGAGCATTTTGATCACCAATTTGGTCAAAAATGCTTTATCCTATACCACAGAACCCCAGGTTAAAATCGATGGGTCAATCAAACAAAATCAATATTTACTGATCATCCGTAACCGTGGGTCAATCCCTGAATCTGAATTGGTGAAACTGTTTGATTCCTTCTACCGTTTGAATACCCAACAAGAAAAAGGGTCTGGTTTAGGTTTATTCATCGTCAAACAAATTTGTGAAATGTATGGTTTCCCTTATAAATTATTCAATGATTCTGGCGATGTGGTGTTTAAAGTCTTGATTCAGATGCATTCATAACTTTGTCATAATTTTGTCAAATTCATATGATATGATACAACCAAAGGAGGTGTGCCCACATGAAAAAATTCATCCTAATCTTGGTCCTTGGCTGCATGGTCTTTTTGATGCAGGCGTGTGGCATGGCTCCGATGGAAGAATCCGTCAGCTTTGATTCACCGCTTTATTACAATGACTTATCGATGACCTTTACAAACACCTCAAAACACGACATTTTATACCATGTTGGTAACCCTGCCGATGATTTTATCCTCTTATACCGTTTGCATGCAGATAACCCCAATTCCAATGATGAGGCGATTTATTTATCGTTCATGCAAACCCTATATACCCTATCGATTACTCAACAAACCACCATGGCACAGTTATTTAGACTCACATCTTCAGAACTTAAAACGGTCTATGAAACCGCGGGTTTAACCTTATCCATCAACGATGTGGTCACATTTAATACCATTCAATCGGAAATCCAAACCTACAAGACAAACCAAATATCGCCTACCGTATCTAAACGGGCATACATCGAGTACCGATTATCCATCACTTTAACTGAACAGGACCATCAAAGTTTACGATATCTACAATCGGTTTACAACGATTTCATGTATGACCACCCTGAATTTACCATCCACGAAGCCGATTTTGATGCTTTTAAAGGGTTGTTAATGGCGGATAACTTTACGGCATCTCAATTAGAACAACTCGAAAGAGCCTATCAATTCATTCGAGACATCATTTCAAAAAATTAACCCAGAACGTCATTGTTCTGGGTTTTATTTTAGGTGTATTGGGTTTTGAGTGCTTTCGCAACATCCATAATCAAATCGTAAGGGATCGGTTGATTGATTTTGAAAATCAGGTTCCCTTTTTTATTTTGATACGGTTTGAGTTTGGGTTGTAAATAAGATGATTCATCTAGCGGTGGAAACACGCTCACATGGGCTTTGAATGCCCCGTAGTAAAAAAATGCTTTTTCATATGTGAACTACCCACCACTTAACTAGAAGTGGGGGCTTCCTATCCAAACCAGCGTACCCGCCAGTGACTCAATAGGCTATCCCCGTAGTCCCTACGGTTCTTATTTGTTTATAACTGAAAAGCTAACTTATACTTTCTAAACCCTTCTTTGTTGATATTGATTGCTGCGTTATGATCTCTATCCAAATGTAACTCACAACTTGGACACTCAAAAACTCGATTGGCGAGTTTGAGTTCACTATGAATCTCACCACAGGTACTACAGGTCTTTGACGAAGGGTACCACTCGTCTATCACCATCAAAGTCTTACCTTGTATTTCTAACTTATACTTCAAGAATGAAACAAATCTCGTCCATCCAAACCTAGAAATCTGTTTGGCATAATAGAGACTTGTTTGAGACATATCTTTAAGATTTAAACCTTCGACACTCACCAAATCATAACGCTTGGTTATCGCGTTAGATAGTTTGTGTAAAAAGTCATCTCTTTTATGTCTGATTCTCTCATGTAATAAGGCGATTTCTAATACTTTCTTATGATAGTTACTAGAACCCTGGATTCTTCTAGATAAACTTCTTTGAAGGACTTTGAGTTTATTGAAGTCTGTTTGAATGTCT
>JAVBWN010000008.1:0-45437 GCA_036677365.1 Acholeplasma sp. | reverse complement strand
TAAGAGTAGTACCGGTAAGTATTATGTCTCTATCCTATATGAATACCAAAAAGAGATTAAGAAAAAAGATGTAAAAGAATCGATTGGATTAGATTTCTCCATGACTCATTTCTATATCGATAATGAAGGATTTAAATTGGATTATCCTAAAGACATCCAAACAGACTTCAATAAACTCAGAGTCCTTCAAAGAAGTTTATCTAGAAGACTCAAGGGTTCTAGTAACTATCATAAGAAAGTATTAGAAATCGCCTTATTACATGAAAGAATCAGACATAAAAGAGATGACTTCCTACATAAACAATCAAACGTGATAGCCAAGCGTTATGATTTGGTGAGTGTCGAAGGATTGAATCTTAAAGATATGTCTCAAACAAGTCCCTATTACGCTAAGCAAATATCACGGTTTGGTTGGACTAGGTTTATATCATTCTTGAAGTATAAGTTAGAAACACAAGGTAAGACTTTGATGGTGATGGACGAGTGGTACCCATCGTCAAAGACATGTAGCTGTTGTGGGGACATCAAAACAGATTTGAAATTATCTGAGAGAGTATTTGAGTGTCCAAGTTGTGACTTACATTTGGATAGAGATCATAACGCAGCGATCAATATCAACAAAGAAGGGTTTAGAAAGTATAAGTTAGCATTTCAGTTATAAACAAATAAGAACCGTAGGGACTACGGGGATAGCCTATTGAGTCACTGGCGGGTACGCTGGTATGGATAGGAAGCCCCCACTTCTAGTTAAGTGGTGGGTAGTTCACATCACAGTGAACTGCTGACTTTTTTACCAAAGCCTTTTACAAACCTTTGGATGTGGGTCATCATGATTATGATGGGACTGTCATCGGTCATGAATCTCATCACCAAGAGTCAAAAAGAACGCAGATTATGGGCACCCATCACGCTCATTGTTTTTATATCCAGTGTGTTAATTTATATTTTATAGGGGATGTTTATGAAAGATAAATGCGATATCAAGCTCAAACTGAAAGAAAAGCGCATCGAAATCATCGATGAATACACCATCAAATACCATGACAAATCACAAAGTGTTTGGTCTAAGGGGAAGATGGTCAATGGCCAGCCAGATGGCTACTGGACGTGGTATCGAAAAGATGGGACTTTGAAACGTTCAGGTTATTTTAAAAATGGTGAACCTTTGGGGGAATGGATTACTTATGATACCACAGGACAACCCTATAAAATCACCCATAAAGGCACAGGTGATCATGATGTTGAGTAAAGTAGAGTATAAAGCCCTCTATGAACCCAAAGCAGAACCCACCATCCAATATATCCCCAAACTCAGGTTCATTACGATTACCGGTGAAGGTGACCCCAACGGTCAGGTATTTCAAAGTCATGTAGAAGCCCTTTATTCAATCAGTTATGCCATCAAGATGTCTTATAAAAAAGAACCCCCTCAAGGCTATTATGATTATAAGGTTTTTCCATTAGAAGGGGTATGGGATTTGGTGGATAAAACCAAACCCATTACCGATAAATCCAATTATCGATATCATTTGATGATACAACAACCCGATTTTGTCGATGAAGATTTGTTTGATCATTTCCAAAAACAAGTGATGAAGAAGAAAGATAACCCCTATCTGAATAAACTCAAATACGCAGTGATTGAGGAAGGGTGGGTATGTCAAATGTTGCACATAGGCCCTTATGATGATGAGCCTAAGACTTTTACAACCATGATGGATTATGTTCAATCGATCGGTTATGAACGCATTCATAAAGGTCATAGAGAAATCTATATTTCTGACCCAAGAAGAAGTGAACCCCAGAAAATGAAGACCATTTTAAGATTTTCTGTTCGAAAACAATGATAAGGGGTATCATACAACATTATTTAGAATTATAATGGAATCGTATAAACAATGTGAAATATAGGAAGGTCAAAGAAATGAAAAGAAACTTAATGCCTTATGTTTGGATTACGGTATTTGGTTTGTTTTTAGTCGGTTTATCCTGGTTCATCTATGTAGGGATATACTTTACCATTGAGACTGTATGGTTTCAAGATAACCCACAAGGTTTTCCTGCAGATACTTTACGAAGGGTCTCGGCACTCACCTTACTGTTACTTTATGTCATTACCTTGAACTATTATAAAAAACCTGTCTTAAAAGCGGTCTTATTGGTGCCAGCGACTTCGATGTTTATGATTACCATAATCTTGAGTTATTATGATCGCCTATTCATAGGGATACCAGTATTGATGATTTTTGTCTTCGTAATTATAGCGATTCTCTACAAACTGAAAGCACGAAATTACGATTATTACGCTTTGATCTACGCTATAGTTTTGTCATTATTATACGCGTGGCCAAGATGAAAAAAGGTTTTTATGTCTAAATTATTGCTCGTGACTGGGGGACTTGCTACCCTCAAAACAACAGTATCAAAACGCTTATCGATTGATTTAGGTATTTTATGTTTGAATAAAGATGACATCAAAGCGGTATTGGTTGACCATATTGGTTTTAATAATCGCGAAGAGAATAAAAAACTATCAGTTGCTACCGTTCAAACGATGATTGAAGTCGCACACCAAGCGCATCTTGCAGATCAAAACATCATCATCGAAGCTAATTTTAAATCCAATGAACTTAAAGATATTTTAATTAAATCAGGGTATTTAGAACAAGACATGGTTACAATATTCTTATATAGTGATTCGAAGGTATTGTATGACCGGTATGTTCAAAGACAACATACCCGTCACATCGCACATACATCCACAGGTCTATTATCCTATGAAGTATTCGAAGCTGCTTTAAAAGAACACCGGATTGAGGATGCTGTAGGACAAGTTATTGTGTATAATACCACCACCTTTAGTGATGAAGATTACACAATATTAAAACAAAAAATCCAATCCATTATAGATCAACCTATAGGAGGTTCATATGCCTTATAGATATACCAAAGATGTCATAAAACTTTATATTCCAGTGTCTGTCATTGAATCTTATGATGAACATCCAGAACCCTATGGTGATCGGATGGTAACACTCATAAACGGGATGTATACAGATGTCTTTGAAGATGAAGCAGGCATTTATACCATGACCAACGACCTCGATTTGGTCGAATACATAAAGTCAATAGGAGGCGTACATGCGCGCAAGAGGTGATTATTTATTCAATGCAGTGTTGTTAGCAGTATTATCGGTGGTTGTGGCCATTGCCGGCATATTTTATGAGATTAATTTTGGATTACCTTTGAGTGGGCCGATGGCTGGATTGAGTATTGGAGGCTTTATGTTTTTGGTTTCATTATGGAATTATTATGTTTATAAGACTGATAAAAACCGTGAAGAAAGAAAAGACAAAAGAATTCAAGCTTTAGAAGATGAAATTAGAAGACTGAAGAATAGATGAACCCAACCTAGGTTTTTTTTCTTGTGCAACCAAGCGTTGCGTGACAATTCATAACAAGCCCTATACAATATAGGTGTGGGAGGTAAAGAAACCATGATAGATGCCATCAAAGTCGGACTAAAAATAACCCAATATCGAAAAGACTTACAACTGACTCAAGACGATCTGGCCAATCGATTGAACATCACACGTCAAGCCTTATCTAAATGGGAAAATGGGACCAGTTTACCTTCAATCGACTTACTCACCGATTTATGTCAGTTATTTCAAACGAATGTCGAGAATCTCCTTTGTTTGAATGAAACCATCACGATTGAAGATGAACACAATCTATTTAAAAACCACAGTCGACCATACATCATCCAAAAAATCATCAAAGGAGAAATCAACGTGAACATACCCGATGTGTTTTACCAGTTTTCACCCTTAGAAAGGATGAAAATTTTAAAAGCAATCAAAGAAGACAAATTGAATTGCAACCTAAGAGATTTAGCGGTTCGTTTAACACAAAGCGAACATAAGTATTTATTCAATACCATTAAAAGAGGAGGTATTATGTTATGATTCTCAAAAAAATCCAAGTGGATGGTCAAGATATCCATGTCCAGCTATCCAAAGAAGATGCGAAAAAAGCGTATTTAAATCAAGAACCATTGGTGTTTACCGATGAAGCAGAAAAACAAGCCTTCATCGCGTCATTTGAAACACGTAAAGAAGAAAAAAATGAAGAACCAAGAAACCGCTCCAAAATGCATAAACTCGTGCAAATGTTGCCATTCATGGATGACGATACGATTCACGAATTGGTTCAAAAAATCATCAGCGATGAAGATACCCTACATGGCATCGACATCGCAGTAGTCATGCCATTTTTGGATGAAGATGACGCAACGGCTTTATTTAAAAAGGCCATCACAGGCAAACATCCCAAACTCAATCCAATCGTGATGGCACCCTTTGTAGATGAAGATGCGCTTTCAGTTGTCGTCGATGAATACATCGCAGGTAATCTTTCTGAAAGCCAGTTGGATGCGTTATACCCATTTCTCAAAGAAGACGATTTAAAACGTTTGTTCAAACACATCATTCAAAATGAATAACGCATATGCCCATCTCAGGTGGGCATATTTTTTTGAGTATAAGCATTCGAAAAGTCGATCAATCTCAATTGGTATATAATAGGATTAAAGGATGTGAGATAATGACCAAAATAGATGTTACTAGACAAACTGAATTATTACAAATACTCCAACAAAGATTTGAAAAAAACCCTAAGAGACACCCAGGCGTATCCTGGTCTACCGTATCTGATAAAATCCATAAACAACCCGCACTGCTATGGACCATTGATCAAATGGAAGTTACAGGTGGTGAACCGGATGTGGTGGTTTTTGATGAAAAAGATAAATTCATATACATCGTGGATTGTTCAAAAGAATCGCCATCCGGTAGAAGAAGCCTGTGTTATGATCAAGACGCATTAAATGCGAGAAAAGAGTTTAAACCGGTAGATTCTGCCATGAATATGGCTTCGAATATGGGGATTACCTTACTCAATGAAGACCAATACCTCAAACTTCAAGCCTTAGGTGATTTTGATACGAAGACCTCTTCGTGGTTATTAACACCGAAAGCCATCCGCGATTTGGATGGTGCCATTTTTGGGGATAAACGTTATAACCACACCTTTTTCTACCATAATGGTGTCCAATCCTATTATAAGGACCGTGGGTTTAGAGGTTTCATTGTATTGTAAAAAATGTGTAAACTGAAAGTATCTCGAAAGCAACCCAAAATCTTTTCAGCTATAATATAGATAGAAATCAATATAAGGGGTAAATAACCATGATCGATGTACTATTTGTTTGTATCCACAATTCTGCCAGAAGTCAGATGGCAGAAGCGTATTTAAATGCTTACGGCAAAGGCTTATTTAAAGCGGAAAGTGCTGGGTTAGAACCAGGCAGATTGAATCCGAATGTTGTAAAAGTGATGGCACTCGATGGCATCGATATTTCAAACAACACGACCAAGTCTACCTTTGACATGTTGAAAAAAGGCACCAGATACACCTATGTGGTCACTGTCTGTGATGAAGCCTCAGGTCAACGTTGCCCATTTTTTCCAGGTGTGCTAAAAACATTCCACTGGAACATTGAAGACCCTTCAGCCTTAAAGGGCGATTATGGCGTGATTTTACCTGAGTTACTCAAAATCCGTGATGAAGTTAAAACCCGTGTAAAACAATTCATCCTTGAATTTGAAGCTTATGCTCAATCGAGAAAATAAAAAGTTCACAGTGTGAACTTTTTTTTCTTAGGACAAAGCAAGTGAAATTAGAAACCATACGATTAAGCCAAAAATGATTAGGGTTGCGATAAATTTGAGATTGCTAACATGAAAATACTTTTTCTTTTTGTCTGGATGGTTTGGCTTTTTGACAAATTGAGCTTGTGCTGCCTGACGGTTTAAATTTGGACCAGAGCCCATACTGCCATTGGGTTGCATATAATACCTCCCTAAATAGATGGCAATATCTTATCATAAACAAAAATAATAAACAATAGTTAATATCAAAAATTGTCACAACAATGTCACATGAAACCTAAAGACAAATCCCTCGGTTTTTGGTATAATACCCATGAAAGTGAAGTGACTCTTTTGAAACAAACCTTATGTTGGTCTGAAACCGACTTAAATTTAATAGAAAACCAAGAAACATTAAAAAAAGTGATCCAGTCCGGACACCTCGTCATTTTTCCAACCGAGACTGTCTATGGGATTGGCGCGAATGCTTTAGACCCACTCGCATCGAAACGGATTTATCAAGCCAAAGGTAGGCCTTCAGATAACCCATTGATCGTGCATATTTCGAATAAAGAAGATGTGTATGCTTATGTGCGTTTTGTCAGTGAAGAAGCAGAAACATTGATGGATACGTTTTGGCCTGGCCCCTTGACACTCATCTTTGAAAAGAACGAAAAGATTCCATTAGAAACCACAGGTGGGTTGAATACTGTAGCGATACGCTTACCAAGTAATCTCATCGCTCAACAAGTGATTGATTTGGCGGGTGTGCCGATGGCTGCCCCATCAGCGAATATCTCTGGTAAACCCAGTTCAACCGCGTTTCAACACGTCTTTGATGACTTCAACGGTCGTGTCGATGTCATCATCGATGGTGGCCCATCGGAGATTGGGCTAGAGTCCACCGTCATCGATATGACCACAGAAACACCGACCATCCTACGACCAGGGTTCATCACGAAAAAGATGATTGAACAGGCCTTAAATCGAGCAATATTTGATTTATCCGATACCAAACCCACGGGGAATGTAAAATCCCCTGGCATGAAATATACCCATTATAAACCCAAAGGGGATGTCACCATCCTAAAAGGTGATATTGAAGCGATGAAAGACTATGTTCGCTCACACCATTTAAACCACCCAAATCAGCGCTACGCGGTGATCTGTGAAACGGAATACGTTTCTTTATTTGACGTTCCTGTACGAGCCTTAGGATCAGTACATAATCAAAAAGAAATGGCTCATAACCTATTTTCTGCTTTAAGAGACATGGATGACTGGGCGGTGGATTATATATTCATCCATCACTTAAGTACCGATGATCTAGGGTATGCTTTGATGAACCGTTTGGAGAAAGCTGCAGGTTATCAAATCATCGATTTATAGGAGGACCTATGAAAAAAACCACGAGTTTCATATTGGGTTGTTTTGTGACGATGAATATAATCATATTAAGTACGATTTTTGGTTACTTCGTTACTCAAATCTCGACTTTATTTTCTGTTTTAAATGAAGAGATTGGCTTGCTTTTCGTCATTTTAGTTGCTTTTTTCTTAGCCTTTTTAGCAATCATCATCCTTGCTCACATCATTTTCTCGATGTGTTATTTACCGGCTTACTTTCAAACAAATCGACAATATCGATATCGCTTTTTGGGATTTGCGAAAATAGCCAACCTCAGTCTAGGCATTTTGTATATCGTATTTACTCTGATTTATACTTTCGTTATGGATATTAAAGATATATTGCCATTGGCGAGTTATGTGAAGGTCTTGTGGGTGATGGTTGCCATATCGATGTTGTTGGTGGGCTATTTTACTTCCGAACCACAAAGTAAACTTGCAAAATAGAGGAGAAACCATGAAGAAAAAGACCAGTTTTGTCTTGGGATTGCTGAGTAGCTTCTTGACACTCACCCTGATTTTGATATGGTTAGGCCTCCTTTTGATTTTATTTTTCCCCTTATCCTTTTTGCTTGGTGTAGACGATGTGATTGTTTTTGTTACAGCGACGATCATTCGCATCATGCTCATTGTTGGGCTTGTATTCACAGGTATTCCAATCATCATTTATGGGATTGCTACACCACATTATTTTTTATACCTACATGAAAGTCATAGTCGGTTTGTCTTAAACATGCATAAAATCGTGAATATCATCCTCTGCGGGTTATTATTCATGTCATTCTTAAACTTACTTAAAGGTATCTTATTTGATGGTAGAACAATCCATTATGAATTTTGGTTTGTACTTACTGCCTTTTGTCTTATATTGCCATTGGCGGTACTTACCAAAGTACCTAAAAAGCAAAAACGAGATTGATAAGCATTATCATAGGAATTTATCTTTCATCGGATTACAATGAAACTATGGAGGTAATCAAGATGAAAATTCAAAAGAATGTTGGGTCTACCGACAAGTTGATTCGTTATGTATTATCCGCTTTGCTCGTCGTTGTAGGCGTATTACTCTTAAACCAAATCTTGTGGTTATCGATCGCACTGTTTGTGTTCGCTGTGGTATTAACATTGACAGCTCTATTCAGTTTCTGCGGTTTATACACCCTATTTGGCATCAACACATGTAAACTCGAAAAGAAGTGAAATTGGCATTTGCCAGTTTCATTTTTCTTTTTAGGGTTTATAATGAATAAGAAGGTGGTGTTTTTATGCAAGTCCTCACTGAAATGGAGTTACATGACATCTATGAACAATACTTTGAAAAAGGCGATGAATTGGTATTGAAATCATTCCCATCTAAACAAAAAAGACAACATGGGGTATGTTTGTTCATCGTCAAAGCGCTTGATACAAATAAAAGATACACAGAAAAAGAAATCAATGAAGTGCTCAAACCCATTTATCATGATTTCGTCATGATCAGACGATACCTTGTCGATTTAGGTTTAATCAGCCGCACCAATGATGGCAGTGCTTATTGGGTCAATATATGATCATTGTTAACCTCGAACAATCATTGTGTGAAGAAAAACCATTGGGGTCTTCGATTTTAGCCAATCACCCGTTTATCCACGCCTCTACCTTTGAACTGTTTCCTTTGGTGGTACCAAAACTCTTGGATAAACCAAACCTGGTTGTCATCATCATCGATGAATCGAAATTAACCAGTGAAGTCAAATATGAAGATAAGAATAACAATCGTTTGTTTTTTCCGCACATATACGGACCAATCAACGCAGAAGCTGTTGTGATGATGGCACCGTTTGTGGTAGAACATGGGGTATGGGTCAACCCTGTAGCATCCAATTTTGATTTTGGAACATAGTTTGATACAATAACCTTGAGGTGTTAAGATGAAACCAAAAGACTTGACTTTTTTATCCGAAATCCAATACAAGGTAACCCAAGAAAACGCGACAGAACCGCCATTTCATAATGAGTTTTGGCATAACACCAAACCGGGATTGTATGTCGATATTGTCGATGGAACCCCCTTATTCACATCCTTAGATAAGTTTGATTCTGGGTGTGGCTGGCCAAGTTTTTCCAAACCAATTGATCCAAAATTGGTGGTTGAGAAAAAAGATTATACCCATGGCATGTTTCGAATTGAAATTAGAAGTAAAGAAGCAGATAGCCATTTGGGACATGTCTTTGACGATGGTCCAAGAGCACTGGGTGGGTTGAGGTATTGTATCAATTCAGCCGCCTTAAGATTCATTCCTGTAGAAGCATTAGAATCTGCTGGCTATGGGGCGTATATATCTTTATTTGAAAATAAATAATCGGTCCATTGACCGATTATTTTTGTATATAAACTTGATCGTTTTCATTTTTGACTTCAAACGTTTTAACCTGTTTGGTTGGTAGTTTGAACATCGCTAAATGGGTTTTTTCATCGATGTCGCCTGTTCGGATATCGATTTTCGCCCCATGGCCACTCAAAACAACGCGATGTGTGATGATGATTTCTGCATCCGATAAGACAAGCCATAACGCTTGTTTTTTTGTATTTATACAAGATTTTGTGAAATCGTTATCATACGTTTAACCCTTTACTGCAGTAGAGTGATAAAGTATAATGGAAGGCAGAACAAAGGAAGGTAACTTAAATATGAAAAAATGGTTTGTTTTAGCATTACTTTTGGTGAGCACAGCGATACTATCGGCATGTCAACCCGCCAAAACAGATTTAGAATACATCACAGATAAAGGCACATTTATTTTAGGGTATACAGATTTCCCACCGATGGGTTTTCTAGAAAATGGCGAACCGACTGGGTTTGATATTGAAATCGCGCAATTGGTGTTTGAACGCTTGGGTGTCAAGTTAGAATTTCGTTATATCGATTGGGATGCAAAAGTCGTTGAACTTAAGTCTCGTAGAATCGATGCTATTTGGAATGGTTTGACCATCACGGATGAACGTAAACTTGAAATGACGTTTTCGAAACCTTATTTTGACAATAATTTGATCATCATTTCAAAAACAGGTTCGAATATCAACACGATTGCGAATCTAAGTGGTAAGAAGATTGGCGTTGAAACAAGTTCTTCAGCGGACATCGCTGTAGGCAAAAATACCTTAATCACATCTTCAGTAAATGAAGTGAAAAAATACAACACCTCTTCTGAAGCGATTTTAGCACTCAATGCCGGATTGGTAGATGCGGTTATTGTCGATGAAATCTATGCCCGTTATGTGGTGATGAAAAACAATAATACGTATCAAATTGGCACTGAAATCATTGGTTCTGAACAATACGGTGTGGGTTTTAGATTGGGTGACGAAGATTTACGTGATCGTGTCGATGAAATTTTGGATGAACTATACAATGAAGGTTTGATTCAACCGATTTCGGTCAAATATTTTGGCGTTAACCTATTCATTCGAGGCTAATGGATTACATCATAGAGGTATTGCTTTACTTACTACAAGGGTCGAAAACAACCCTTTTAGTCTTTTCTATGACCTTGTTGTCGATACCTCTCGGCTTATTCATCGCGGTCATTCGAAAATTAAATATCCCTATGGTCAGTAGAATCATCGACTTATACACATGGGTGATTCGTGGTACCCCACTACTATTACAAATCTTTTTTGTGGTCTATGGGTTGCCAATTCTATTTGGTAGCATATTCTTAATCGATGAAATCTATGGTGCGGTTTTGACATTCATCATCAACTATACGGCTTATTTTGTTGAAATATTTAGAGGAGGGATGAATGCCATACCCAAGTCTCAATACGACGCTTCTAAGGCATTGTCACTGAATCCATATCAAATGTATCGATATGTGATTCTACCTCAAACCATCCATAAAACATTGCCATCGATTGCCAATGAAATGATCACACTCGTCAAAGATACCGCATTGGTTAGTGCGGTTGCGATTTCAGATATATTAAGAAACACACGAGAAACGGTCAGCAGAGACTTTCGGGTAGAAGCTTATTTCATCGCCGCTATTTTGTATTTGATTTTTACCTATGTCATTGTGTATATTTTTAAACGCATTGAAAAACGACGATTGGTCGCTTACGGGGTGAATTGATATGCTCTTAGAAACCAAAAATCTATCCAAAAATTATCAAAATTTAAAGGCAGTGAGCCAGGTCGATTTGTCACTTGATTCAGGTGAAGTATTGAGTATCATTGGTCCTTCTGGGTCTGGCAAGAGTACACTTCTCAAACTGATTGCGAACCTTGAAACACCTTCTGTAGGTGAGGTCATCATTTTAGGGACTTCAACCACCACCTTAGAAAAAAACCAAAAACGCGCACTTTATCAACACATGGGCTTTATCTTTCAGGATTTTGGCTTGTTTGAGCACCTCACAGTCAGACAAAACCTTGAACTTTCGCCTAGAATCGTTTTTAAAAGAGATAAAGCCACGATTATAAAAGAAACCGAACGGTTGTTGAAATTGGTTGGATTAGAAGATAAGATCGATGCGTATCCCATCACCTTGTCAGGTGGACAAAAACAACGCATCGCGATTGCTAGAGCCCTAGCAACCCACCCTAAAATCTTGTTGTTTGATGAACCGACCTCAGCGCTCGATATCAAATCAATCGATGACTTGGTAGACATCATTATCAAATTGAAAAATGAGCAAATTGGTATCTTAATTGTGACACATGATTTACGTTTCGCAAAATTAATCTCCTCTCGATTGCTTTTTATGAAGAATTCGAGTATCATTTTCAGTGAAAACATTCAAGATATCGAAAATATTGATGGTATATTTGATGATTTTCTGAAGTGAGGTCTTGTTATGTCGAAACTGAAGAGCCCAATGAACGATGCATTACTAGAAAGTATCCTCAAATTAGAATCGCTCGAAGAAGCCTATGCTTTTTTTGAAGATTTGTGCACCATCAAAGAAGTCGATGCGATGGCACAACGCTTACATGCTGCGAAGCTTCTATTACAAGGGAAAACATATGAACAAATCATTCAAGAAACCCACATCAGTTCGACGACCTTGAGCCGTGTTTCTACCTGTGTCCGTTATGGTGCAGGCGGATATGCGCGGGTCCTCATCAAACAAAATAAGAAGTAATTAATCCATTGCCCTGAACCCAGGGCTTTTTTTTTCGATTAAGGATTCAATATTATAAAATAATATGCTATACTAAATATAGTTACTTATTAGAGGTGCTACGATGAAAAAAATGATGTTAGCATCGGTTTTCATTTTTATTATGTCCGGATGTTCAACGATTTCTTTAGGGCTATACGGTAAAGAACTCAATGAAAAAATCCAAGCGTTTGAAAGTACGGTTAATCAGTATACGTTTACCATGTCTGGAATGGCTAAAGTTTCCTTCAATACGCGGACATCCACTGAGAAAGAAACCATCACAGGTGAATACCAACGTGACCCATATTATGTCCGTTATGAAGACAACACTGGTAACTATATTCAAACCAAAATCGATGGAGAATTACATACCTATCAAGTCAATTCGTACACTTATGAAGGCAAGCTGTTCTATCTCGAAATAGATCAAAACAACGATGTGGTGGGTGAAATTGAAATTAAAACCAAATCGTTAGTGATTACAAAGAAGAATAATATGCATTATGTGCTCAAAGGTGATTTGGAAAACTTTTTTACGGATGCCTCTTTAGATCAAATTTATGATACGTTGGATCAACTTTATCCAACCAAAAAAGGGGGTTACCGAATTCGTCCAACCATGGATATCCGGTTTTCAGAAACAACAATGCTATATGAGTTATCTTTTGAATTCACATTTGAAAATAAAACGCTTCAATATCAACTTGAGAGTCAGTTGACACAAGCAACCTTCGATGTGATGGATGTGAAGGATTCAACTCAATTTTTCCCACTACCAAGTAGTGATTTTCCAGTGATGATTGATGCTAGTAAACCCATCCTCTATAAGGGTTATTTGTCGAATACAGGATTTTATGAGATTTATCTCGAAGCTGGTATTTATAAAATTGAGACCAATAACCCCAATCATAAATCCAACATCAGTATTGTCAGTAAAGAGACACCACAACAATGGTATAAAACGTTTCAACATAGCTATGATAATCCAACATTCGCAGAACCTTATCATACAATCCATACAGCAGGGTATTATTATTTATATGTACAAATACTCGTATCCTCTTTGACGATAGAAATCAAACGCATTGGTGATACAGCGCTTTTTGATGCAGCAAATTTAATCATCCATACCTCGGGCAGCTATGACTATACACCTGACCCACAACACGGCCTTATGATAATTGAATTTGATTTTCCGATGGGTACAGAAATCACAGTATCCAGTTATTTTGGAATGAAAATGCTACATCTCATTAATAATGATTCACTTTTTGGAACGTATTCAATTAATTCTGAAGGTTATACCATGATTTTAAATGAATACAATAGGCTAGTCTATTTATATTTGGATACAAACCCATTGAACACTTACAGCTTTAACATTAATGTCAAAACACCTTAATGACTAAATTCGGCTTAAAAGTTTGATTGTATTTGACTTTTCATCGAATGTAGATTATCCTATCTATGGGAATGAAGTGCTCCCCAAGTCTTTGACTTAAACCGCAAATTTGCTGATGACTTCTACAACTTTTTTAGTTGTAGGAGTTTTATTTTTTTGGAGGTATGTATGTTATTATCCCTAGCGTTGGTGTTATTGGTGGGCTTGATGCTCGCTGCTTTATTCAAAAAGATTCGAATGCCTTCACTCATCGGTTTTGTTTTAACCGGCATCATTTTGGGACCTTATGTGCTCAATCAAATGGATGATCAGCTATTACTCATTTCACAAGATTTAAGAACCATGGCTTTAATCATCATTTTGATCCGTGCTGGGTTGTCCTTGGATACCCAAAAAATCCGTTCACAAGGCCGTATCGCTATGTTACTTACCTTTTTACCTGCCACATTCGAAATCGTAGGTACCCTTTTATTTACGCGATTTGTGATGGGTTGGGCTTGGGTGGATGGGTTTATTCTCGGTACGATTTTAGCGGCAGTTTCACCGGCTGTCATCGTACCAAGGATGATTCACCTCATTGAAAAGAAGTATGGTGCGAAGCGTGGCATCCCAGATATGGTGATGGCAGGGGCTTCTGCCGATGATATAGTTGTCATTCTATTATTCACCATTGGGGTATCTATCAAACAGACAGGCAGTTTTGATTTATCCAACCTACTCTTAGTACCGGTTGAAATCGTATTAGGCGTTATTTATGGTATTCTGATTGGTAAAGGGTTGGTCTATTTTTTCAAAAAGTTCCATATGCGCGATACCGTGAAAGTATTGATCATCATTGGGCTTGCTTTACTATTCATATCGCTTGAAAAACAACTTTATTACTCTGGTCTACTATGCATCATCGCGATGGCTTCCATGATTTATCAGGATTATCCGATATTATCGATGCGATTATTGAAAAAATATGAGAAGATTTGGGTATTTACTGAAATGTTGTTGTTTGTGTTGGTTGGGGCTGCGATGGACATATCGGTTTTACCAACCATCGGATTGATGGGCATTGGACTCATCGGATTCATCTTGGTATTTAGATTGTTTGGGGTATGGGTTTCTGCAATCCATTCGAATACGAATACCAAAGAACGTATCTTCATGATGGTCTCATATATACCCAAGGCCACCGTACAAGCCTCGATTGGTGCCATCCCATTGGCGCTTGGTTTTACCCATGGAACAGAGATACTTGCCATCGCAGTGATGGCCATCATCCTCACCGCACCACTGGGTGCATTCCTCATCGATTGGACCCACACATCACTGCTAAAAATCGAAAACGAATGACCAATAAACGCGACCTTCTTCAAAAAATGAGGTCGCGTTTTACTTTTCTTCAAAATGGTTAAAAAAGTCCTAAAAACCGAATGATTTTTCTTTACTTTTAAGGGCACTTGAGTATAATGAAGCTGGATAACAAAAGCGGCCCATATCAAAGTGTGATTAGAACTCAAAAAACTGCAGTGTTTGGCGAATTCATTGGTGCGATCACCCACTGATTTGGGGGCTGTTTGATGTATATAAACGACTTTATACAAAAAGGGGGGGACCACACATGCAAGCTAAGAAACCAGCACCACAACCAGTTAAACCTGCAGCTCAACCAGCTAAACCAGCAGCGCAACCAGCTAAGCCTTCTACAGCAAAACCAGCACCTAAAAAATAGTTAGGTAAACATCGGTCGAATGTCGACTACATTGTCCAAAATAGACAAGTCATGTGGGTAAGTTTATACTTATTCACATGTTTTTTTTCTTTTGATTTCCAATCGATGAAAGATGGGTTGAAATATCTGTTTAATGGTGGTACGATAGTACATGTAACTTTGAATTTCAAAGTATTAAGGAGAAGACCATGAAATGTTTGAAAAAAGTCGCGATTCTTACGACAGTACTATCCCTTTTTTTAAGTTTATTTGTTTTATACACCCCTAAACCAAAAATGAACCCCGATGGGTTTTCAGCGGTTCGAGCTTTAGAACACATCGAAGTCATTTCAAGGGAACCCCATTCTGTATTTGACCCGGTTGCACATGAAGCGGTTAGGTTATACATCAAAAACACGATGACCACTTACGTTGGTGCGTCCAATGTCTATGAATATAACTATTCGAAAGAAACCTTAGGGGAAGGCACGGACTATGACATAAAGAATGTCCTTGGTGTCATCCCAGGGGATTCAGAAGTAGGTATCATGCTCGTTGGACACTACGATTCACGAGGTCACATCGGTCGTTATGGTGAACTGGGTCGTTCGTATGGCGCAGCCGACGATGGCTACGCGCTTGGAACCATGCTCGAAATCGCCCATTTGTATAAGGATTCTAACCCTAAAAATAGTATTTATTTCTTATTTACGGATGCTGAAGAAACCGGGCTTTATGGTGCGAGAATGATGGCTACCGAAACCGCCTTGATGGACAAGATTGCTTTTATTATCAACATCGAAGCCAGAGGCGTCAGTGGGGCAGCTTATATGTTTGAAACGTCATCGAACAATCAAAAGGTTATATCGTTTTATCGTAAAGCCAATTTACCTGTATCTTACAGTCTCGCTACGGCTGTTTATCAAGTGATGCCAAACTTTACCGATTTTACTGAATTTTTAGCGATTGACAAACAAGGCATCAACTTCGCGGTACTCGAAGGGTTATCTCATTATCATACCCCACTCGATAATTACCAAGAAGTCAGTGTCACATCGATTCAACATTATGGGGAACAAATTGAACCCTTGGTTAAAGCATTTGTAGAAGATGCACGCTATGGCGATGTTGATTATTTTGTTTCTTCACAAGATAGTGTGTTCTTTACATTGTTCGCCAATGTATTCATCTCCTATAGTGAAACCACTGCGAATGTTTTACATATCCTTACCCTAGTAGCATTCATCGCGGTATTGTTTTGGTTATTCAAACAAAACGCGATTGAAAAGACGAAGATTTTACACTATACATCTAGATTCTTCATGGTATTCTTTGTTGTGATTGTATTGGGATACCTATTTGCACAAGTGATGGCTTTGTTCGGTAGAACACCGTTTTCACTCACCTATGTTCGAATGAATGGATCTGAATTACCTACCATGTTATTCATGGTATTACTGATCGGTTTGGGTTATAAGTATTATTCGATCAAAGTGAATACGATTGAAAAAATGCGTGCCTTCTTGACGTTTGGGATTGCTTTTCAATTGTTGATTGCGTTACTGACAGGTTTTGTATTGTCTGGTGCGTCATTCCTCTTTTTTGTTCCAGCGTTATTAGGGGTTGTCGTCCTATATGTATCGATAACCAAACAACGTTTACTCAAACATGTGGTATATGGGTTGACCATGCTGGTATCGATTTTATTGATTGTCCCGATTTTGTATTCGTTCTTCCTCGCACTCACTGTCGGTGGCACACCGATTTTAGTCGCGTTACTCTTCATCCATTTAACCATCTTAATGCCGGTATTTAAATTACATTTAGAGCTTTCCAACTGAGGTTACGATTTGTAACCTTTTTTTACTGGAAAAAGGAAACCGATTTCATTATAATAGATATGTATTCCGAAGAGGTGTTTTTTATGAAATCTTACTTAGAACGCTTTAAACCATTGGAAATGAAACCACTCCAAGGGTTGAAAGACTTATCCAGAATCGCCGCGACCGAAGGGATTGTCTTACTCAAAAATGAAAAGGACATCCTACCTTTACAGAACGTTAAAATCAACGTTTTTGGTCGTATTCAAACCAATTATTACAAAAGTGGCACCGGGTCTGGTGGCTTGGTCAATGTGGACTATACCACATCGATCATCGAAGCACTCTTAGAAAACCCATTGGTTGAAGTCAATAAAACATTGTTAAATACTTATAGGGTGTGGGAAAAAGACCACCCATTCAATGCGGGTTCAGGGATGTGGGCCAGCGAACCTTGGAGCCAAGTGGAAATGGCTTTGGATGAAGCTACCCTAAAACAAGCCAAAGCATTTTCTGAGGTGGCTATCGTATGTATTGGTAGAACTGCTGGTGAAGACAAAGACAACACCTTAACCAAGGGGTCTTATTATCTATCGGATTTAGAAACCGATATGATCAAACAAGTAGCCTCTAACTTTAAAAAAGTCGTTGTCATCATGAATGTGGGCAACACCATGGATTTATCTTTCATGGACCAATACCCAATTCAAGGGTTATTGTATGTATGGCATGGTGGCCAAGAAGGTGGCCGTGCAGTATCCGACATTTTAACCGGTGTATTTACCCCTTCCGGTAAATTACCAGACACATTTGCCTATCACGTAGAAGATTACCCGTCAACGAAACATTTTGGTGGACACGATACAAATATTTATGCTGAAGATATCTATGTGGGCTACCGCTATTTTGAAACTTTTAAACCAGAAGCCGTCAGATATCCGTTTGGGTTTGGTTTATCTTATACCACATTTGATTATCATGCCAGAGAAACCAACCGTCCGTTCGAATATGAAATCGATGTCAAAAATACCGGTAATTATCCAGGTAAAGCCGTGATCCAAGCCTATATCAAAGCCCCACAAGGGTTATTAGGAAAACCATTCAAATCCTTGGTTGGGTTTGTCAAAACCGCCCTTTTACAACCAAATGAAACCGATACGGTATATATTCAATTTGAAAAATACGATTTCGCCTCCTACGACGAAGTCGGTGTCACAGGGTATTTTTCATCTTATGTATTGGAAAAAGGCTTTTATCAATTGACTTTATCTACGGATGTTAAAACCGATTTTAGTTTCTTTGAATTTGAAATCCATGACACAGAACTGATTGAAACCCATCAAGAGGCCCTTCGTCCAATCCAACCTTTTGAACGTTTGAAACCTGTTTTGAAACAAGGTAAATTGGTAGAATCCTATGAATCTGTCCCTTTGAGAACCTATAAGATGGCTGATCGTATTAAAGACAATCAACCCAAAGAAATTCAGCACACGTGTTTAGAAAAGCGTACATTACTCGATGTGTATCAACATAAGGTATCCTTAGATGCGTTTGTTTCACAATTTTCATTGACAGAATTGTCTGAAATCGTTCGCGGTGAAGGGATGTCTTCGCCCAAAGTCACCCCAGGGACTGCCTCCGCATTCGGGGGTGTCACAGACAAATTAAAAGCTCATGGCTTACCGATTGCGTGTTGTTCCGATGGCCCTTCTGGGATTCGTATGGACTCAGGGATGCCTTCAACCTCTCTACCAAACGGTACCGCGCTCGCTTCCACATTCAACACACAGTTATTAGAAAGCTTGTATTATTTAATCGGGATTGAAATGTTGTCTTATAACATTGATATCTTGTTAGGGCCTGGTATGAATATCCACCGTCACCCACTGTGTGGTAGAAACTTTGAATACTTTTCAGAAGACCCAAGACTCACTGGCGATATGGCTACTGCCATCATTTTTGGTCTACAAGCGGCGGGTGTGACTGGGACTTTGAAACACTTGGCAGCCAACAACCAAGAATACAGACGTTTTGACGCGGATTCGATTGTGTCTGAACGTGCGTTACGAGAAATCTATTTGAAAGGTTTCGAACGCGCAGTAAGAAAAGCCCATGCGAAAGCAATCATGACCAGTTATAACCCAATTAATGGCATCTGGGCAGCTTCTAACTATGATTTAAACACCACCATCGTCAGAAAAGAATGGGGCTTTAAAGGCATCATTATGACCGACTGGTGGGCAAAGATGAACGATGAAACCTCAACCGGGGATAAATCGAACACCAAAGCGATGATTCAAGCTCAAAACGATTTATATATGGTGGTGGTAGATGCTTTAAACAACTCCATGAATGACAATACCATCGCTTCATTCAAAGAAGGTTCCCTAAGCAAAGCCGAAGCCCAAAGGGTAGCGAAAAACATTTGTCATTATTTGATGGAGTCACCGACATTTAGACGTCAACACGACATCGACTTTAAGTTTAAAGCACCGCATTTATTCACACCCCTATTGGAAGACATTAAAATCAATGGGGAATCTTTGTTGGGGTTCAATCCACTGGTCGGTCATTACGTGATTAAATCTAAAAACCATTTCGTAGTTGAAGCGATATCCCATGAAAAGCACCACATTCAGATCAAAAAGAACGCGAATACAGCCCTAATCATTGTTAATAATGGGGTAGAACAAAACACGTATTTGATCACCAACATTGAAAGAAGCAAACCGACCGAATCGATTTCAGATAAAGTGACGATGAGTAAAGTCCTCAAAGTCAATACCGATGCGTGGGGTAAAACAAAGTTACCACTTGACCAACCACTCTATCAAAACGAAGGTATTCATTTGAATCAAAATGTCATCAGCTTGGATAAAGATGGTCTCATCAGCTTTGGTTTAGAAGTACCTATGTATGGTAAATACATCGTAGAGCTCTCCATTTCAAGTGATCAAAGTAGCCTCGCTCAAATGCCTATTTCGATTCTACTAGGGGATACCGTTTTATCCACGTTGACCACCAACGGTACCGATGGGAAAACCATTCATATCGCATCACAAGTCATCATCCCTCAAGGTAAATTCTTGTTCTCCATCAAAGCTTTACGAACCGGATTAAGTATCTCAAGACTTGAATTGGTTCGACATCAATAAAAATGAATTTTGTAAAAAGCACCGTTTTTGGATAAATGCGTGCTTTTTGCTTAATCAATGATATAATTAAGTATATATTACCTAAAGAGACATCACACTGATGTTTTTTGAAGTATGTCATGGATGTTTCAATTTCAATTGAGTTTATCCGATAGAGGTGCACCACATATGGGTCGTTATCGTTTACGTTTAGCCATCATATTCACATCATTATTCTTAATCCTCTCCATCGTGTTGGTGCTTTTTTACATGTCCATCACACGAAACTTCATATCGAGTCGTGCAGAAGAATCCTTTAGAACCTATAATCTTGGCATTTCTACCCGAGTTGAAGTCACGCTCAATCAAACCTACGATACATTTAAAGAAATGGTCGATGAATATCGCGAACAAAGCTTAGACCCAGTCATCCAATTGAATGGTATCAATGCCTATGATTTGGTCGTTTCTAAATCCTTAACTGGGTATACGGTGAACGGTCAATTTTACAATTATTCATTCCGGTATTTGGATACCAATTATTTTGACCAAAATATTTCGATTTACCCCCTCAGTTTGGTTTTAGATGGGTATGATGTCACCACCAACTATGTCGCATTCAGCTATGATGATGTTGTCGCATTAATCGACGCTCACGACTATTTCAATACCATCGTTGAACCATTCAACGTACTTAAATACCGCTACGTCATTTTCCATCGCGATGGATATACGTATGTCGATCAAGCGGGCGATTATGATACCGATCAGTTTGGCAATGTATTTTCTGAAAGCGACAGAACCGCATTCTTCCAAGGCATCAACGGGTCAAGTATGACTGCCGGGGTTGGCCAGTTTTCGATGTTCAATGAACCTTCCTTTTTCGCCTATAGCCAGATGCAAACCATCACTTCAGACGGTGGGATTTATTTTGGTCAGGTCATCAACTATTATGATTTATTAGATTCGATGGCATTCTTGACGAACAGTTTGATGTTTGCTTTTATCATCATCATGATTGTGTTTGTTTCGAGCATGTTCGCGGTTTATCGCATCCTCGATTCGAAATCAGAGGACATTGAATCCGCACGTCTGATCCATTATTATGTCAAACCATACATATTAAAAGTCAACGGTAAAGGCAAAATATTCTTTTATAATGCCAGTTTCAAACGCAACATCCGTAACTTTAAAAAATATAAAAACGTCTCGGATATTCCACTGCGTGATGGTGGTACCGAAGCGTTTGAAAAGATGAAAAAACAAGAACCATTTGTTGCGAAATTCGCAGTACCTTCAGGTGAAATATACATTCGCTTCATCCCTGTGCGTTATGCATTGACGTATGCACTCGTTGGGGATGACATCACTAAACTCGAAGAAACCTATAAATATCACAGAGAAATTGCCTTTTATAACAACATCACCAATGAACCGAACATGAACTATATGAAAGCCGATGTTAAAGCATTGGTTGGGGATGAAAAACGTTTCAAACATCGAAACGCTTTAGTCATTTTCGGGATTTTTAAGTATGGCGATATTACCAAAGTCATCGGTGAAAAGTTGTCTGGTGAAGTTTTAATCTATGTAGCGAAAACAGTTAAGGAAACCTTAAAAGATTTCCAAGCATCCTTATACCACATCTCATTTGACCGCTTTGGTATATTGTTTGAAAACCTTGAAAATTATGAAAAGATTGAAACATGGGCTGACCGTTTAACCGAAGCTTTCGAAAAACCGATTGATGTGGACAAGAACAAGTTCGTTTTACAATTTAGAATTGGTCAATTCAATATTGATAGCGATGAATATGTTTCCATCCATGAAGATCAGGTCTATGATAACGCGATTTTAGCCCTCAACCGTGCGGCCGCTTACCACTCACAAAAACCCGTAGTTTATGACGTCACTTTCGGGCAAAGTTTATCCAGAAGACAAGTCATTGAAACCGACATGATGACTGGGATTGAACGTCATGAATTCGTCATGTATCTTCAACCTCAATACCACATCAATTCTGAAAAAATCGTCGGATTTGAGGCATTGGTACGCTGGGATAATCCGAAATACAAACTCGACTCACCTTCGGAATTCATTGAGATTGCTGAAAACAATAATATGATCATCGACATCGGTCGTATCGTCATGAATGAAACCTTCAAACTGGCTAAAGAAATGGAAGACTACGACATCAAGATATCGATGAACGTCTCTCCAGTTCAAATCTTACAAGCCGGGTTCGTTACAGAACTCGTCAATGCGTATGAACAATATGGCCTAAAAGAACACTCGATATCGATCGAAATTACAGAAACCTTCTTGATGACCTCGTTTGATATCATCATTGAAAAACTCAAACTCTTACAATCGAAAGGGTTTGACATTCACTTGGATGACTTTGGTACGGGGTACAGCTCACTCTTGTATCTAAAAGAACTGCCAATCAACGCCATTAAGATCGATAAAGAATTCGTCAAACACTCCACTGCCGATAAGCACTCGCGCGCGATTATTAATATGATCATCGCGCTCGCGAAAAACCTAGACCTACAAATCATCGCAGAAGGGGTCGAAGATGAGAAGCAATTTAAGTTCTTACAAAAGAGTGGCGCAGACATCATTCAAGGCTTCTATTTAGGTAAAGCCATGAAATATGAAGATGCAATCGCGCTCTTAAAAGCATATAATATAGATAGATCTGCATCATTGACAAGAAAGAGGTAATGTTATGCAAAACATGAGTCCAACCTTAGCCGTCATATTGATGTTGTTCTTGATGATTGCGACTGCGGTCGCTTCATATTTCCTTTATGTCAATTGGAAATACGCTGAACAAAAGTGGAAAGAAGAAAAATCCATTTTGGTCGAAGGGATCATCTCCCGATCAGCGATGAACAGCATGATTACCAACTACATCTCAAAAATCGGTAAAGACAATATGTTTTCACTGGTTTACATCGATATCGACCGTTTTTCTGAAATCATTCAAGCCTTTGGTGAAAAAGAAGCCAATAAAATGATTGAAAAGATTACAAAGCGTATCCGTGGGGTCTTACCAAAAGAAGTCAAGGCGGCACGTTTTGAAAATGACATTTTTGTTATTTTTATGCCAATGGAATTTGACCAATCGGATGCGGTGGAGTTTTCAAGAAAAATCCAAGAACAAATCAATGAAACCATCACTTTATTCGGATCTACCGATGTCAATTTGACTTCGTCGATTTCGATTGCATATTACCCAATGCACGGCGAAAATACGAAATCTTTATTAAACTCATTGAAGCTCGCCAACTACACCGTTAAAAAGACCGGTGGTAATGCGATTCGTCTCTATAGTGAAGACATGAGTGAAACCGAAAGCGAATTCTTGGATTACTATTATCAAATCAAAAACGCCATCGCGAAAAAAGAATTCTTACTATATTACCACCCAATCGTGGATATCCAAACCAAAGAAGTTTATGGGGTTGAAGCCCTCTTAAGATGGAATCACCCAGAACATGGGCTCTTGTCACCATTTAAGTTCATCAACATCATGGAACAATCTGGGGATATTTATTGGGTAGGTCTGTGGGGATTGGAATCTTTAATCAAGAGTTACTATGAATTCAAACAAAGCTTCCCGAAAGCCAACATCAAGTTTACATTTAACATCAGCCCGAAACAGTTGATGAATGAAGCATTGGCTGTGGACTTTCAAAGGGTACTCAAGAAGTATAAGATGAATGCAGAAAACATCATCCTAGAAATCGTTGAATTCGCGTTATTCGATAGACACAATGTCGTCTTACAAAACATCACACAACTCAAAGCCTTAGGCTTCCAGTTCGCTGTCGATGGTTTTGGACTAGACTACGCGACGTTAGCAAAACTAGAATCGATGCCACTTGATACCATCAAGCTCTCGAAAGAATTCTTAAATGAAGAGCATTCTTATGTTAAATCCAGATTCGTAACGTTACTCGTTGAATTTGCTGAGAAAAATCAAAAAACGATCATTTCAGAAGGCATTGAAAACGAACAGATGTTACAAACCATTGCTGGCTACAATATCCATATAGTTCAGGGATTCTATTTTGCCCGTCCGATGTCATTTGAGAATTTGAAAACATACTATAAAGAAACCGATTTATCTAAACTCATCCAATTATAAAAAAAATATTTCAAAACTGTTGACATTCTTTTTTATCGGGTGTATATTATAGGTGTAGTAAAATTCAAACTAATGTTAAAGGCAAAACTAGAGAAATCTAGTGACGCAAAGCTATAGGGCCTATATAAATGGTAGCCAGTTGTCATTTTTCGTGACAGCTGGCTTTTTGTTATAAAAAAACAGTTGTTTACGAACAAGGGGTGTGAGATATGAGACTTTCAACCGTTCTTGGGATCAAGAAGACAACCACAATGACGGCTAGATTCTTAACGCTAGGCGTTATCATATCGGGTCTACTTTCACTCGGATTTGGGGTTGTCACATTTTACGGGTTATCCACCGGTTCATTCGTCATATCGATGAACGAAGAGGCAGTTGCGAAAGGGATTCAGTTATCCTTAGATCCATTATTTGGAGAAAATAGCGCAACCTCTCGATTGTACGTCGATCCGAAAGAAAACACCGATGAAGCAACCTACAGTTATCTAAAAATTGCAGAAGCACAAGGTGGGGTTGGTCTTTACGAGGACCCCGATGCCGATTATCTGGCTTATTCATTCTTTGTGAGAAACAATGGCTTTGAAATGATCAACTTGACTTACTCGATCAACATCGTGGAAGTAACGAAGAGTCTGGATGAATACATCCGAATCATGATTCTTGTTGAACAAGTAGGTGCAGAGCCATTCGGTTACACACAACAGATGTATATGAAACCGGATACGACACCGAAGAACTATCCGATTGGGATGCCACAAGCAAAAAACTTTCTGAGTGAAAACTACAGCAGAGACCCAATCATCAGTGAGACCATCGAAAAGTTACAAACCCAAAAAGTATTAAAATTTACTGTATTCATGTGGATTGAAGGGTATGATACAGAACCGAACATGGAACGCGGTAGCATCAAAATTGATATGAAGTTCGGCATCAGAAACGCGGCGGCATAAGCCTATGATTAAGAAACTTTATATTACAGCGCTATCGATGATCCTGCTCACATTGACCTTCACAACAGCCACCTTCGCGTGGGTTAGTATGGGGGAAACCAATAGAGTCGACGGTTTTCAACTCACCATGAATCAAGGCAGTAACCTAGAATTTTCATTGGATGGCATCAACTGGTCCAGTGAAATCACGACAGAACAAGTTAACCAAATTTGGCGAGGTGCCAGACTGATGGATTTGACTTCTACCGATGGCACAAACTTCATCGGTAACAGAATCCAGTTGGTAGATGCAGAATTGAATTTCGAAGGCGTTCCGAATGGCAACTACATTTCATTAGAATTGTATGTACGTTCAACCACGCGCTACAGAGATGTCTATCTCGTCAACAACGTCAGTTCAACCGGCACATTTGATAGCCCTCCAACTCGCGGAACATATGTGCTATCTAAAGGTGTACCATTTAGAAGTCCAGTGACATTCAATCTTGGACCAGATGACATCGTGTTCGAAAATGAAATCAGAACTTATTACGCTAAAGATGCGATAAGGATTTCAATTACCGAATTGAAAACAGATAATCCCTTGGATACAAGAGATAACAGTGAATTGGTGAGTTTCATCTATGACCCGACGGAAAATCCGGATCGTGGTTATGGTAAAAACTATGGTGGTGTAGATTATTTAAGAAAATCGAAAGCGGTGTTTATACAATTACCAACAACACCACAACCACTCATTGAACGCTTGTCAAACTTTTCACCTGATAATCCATACATACCACTTGATTCAAATTCAAAGGTTGCAACATTAATCGCTACCGATCAAGTGAATAATCAAAACAGAACCTATTATATGGGAAAGTTTAGATTGAATATTTGGATTGAAGGCTGGGACGCTGATTCATTCGATGCGATATATGAAGACACATTGCTATTCAGTTTTGAGTTTCAATCCGCGGAAAGTATTGATATTTAGCAACAAATCGGTTACAATCGTAATTGATATGAAATAAAAAAGACATAAAAAACAAAGGAAAAAGGGGAAAAGCAAAATGAGAAAATTAACTCAAAAATTAGTTTTATCAGTAGTAACGATGGCACTAGTCGTAATCGCACTTGGTACATCGACATTCGCATGGTTCACATTAACAAATAAAGCTTCAATCAGTGCATTTGAAGCACAAGTCACTGCAGGGGAAGGTATCGAAATCACATTAGGCACTTTAGTTCAAAATGCAGGTGTGGATACAATTCTTGGGACATCCGATGACTTCTATGTTCCAACTGTAGATTCCAATACAATTTGGTATACCGTACTGCCTACATCAGTAATACAGGATTACATAAGCAAAATGTATACAAACTTTAGATTTGACAATCTAACCTCAGCTAACGGTTCTGTAATTAGAAATGAATCATTAGTTACTCAATCATATAGCAAATCCGCAAGATTCATTGAATTTACATTATATTTTAGATCTTCTGCAGCTAAAGAAATTGTTTGGAGTTCAGCAACATTATCCGGAGATAGTCAACCATGGACAGTTAACGTTCCAACATTTAAAGCTTCTGATAATTCAACTGATTGGGTTTTAAATGAAGTTAAAAATGTGGCTGCTTGGACTGGTGCTAGAGTTTCCATTCAAGGTTCAAGCACCTATACATATCAAGCTCCTTCAGGTTTATCAAGCGGTACACCACAAATTTATAACTCAACAACTGGAGTTGCTTCTTATGATTTAACATTGATTGACCACGATAATGATGGTGGAACTCCTGATGTTTATGCTCCAGGTACAGCAGCATATGGTGCAGCAGCATACGGTATTCAAGCCGGTAAAAATACAACCTATGGTACAGTGTTACCAACTATTGCTGGAACTACTGATATTAACTCAAGCGCACAAGTAGTTGCTACACTCACAGGTTCAGGTAGCAGTTATACTGGAAACGTGGTTGTTAGAGTTTGGATTGAAGGTTTTGATGCTGACACATTTGACGCAATCTTTAGTTCATACTTAACTGTTCAATTAGGTTTTACAGCAAATAACATCTAATCTCATTAATTAATAAGGTTTGCATGACACCATGCAAACCTTATCTTTAATATCTCATATTTTAAGATAATCTCATTGATACTAGATTTTCGACAAATAATATAATATAATTGTATTAGTGAAAACGTTGTCTAAAAGGAGATGTGTCTAGTGAGTCAATCTAAAGTTAATATTATAAAAGCATTAAAAATCGGTGGTAACATATTGTTTTATTCATTGATTGTTTTATTATTGTTATTTTCTATTTCGAATCTTAGTGTAAAATCCAATAAAGACATTGCAAATGTCTTCGGACGTGGATTCTTGCCAGTTATTTCTGACTCAATGGAAGGTACTAAAGCAGACTCTTTTGATAAAGGCTCACTTGTATTCGTTAGATTATTGAGTGATAACGACAAAGACAACTTAAAAGTTGGAGATATTGTCACTTTTTATGATTTAAACCTTGTTGCATTAAATACCCACAGAGTTGTACATATAACACCGAGTTATATCGTAACCCAAGGGGATAAAGCTGCTGCATCTGCACCATATGTTATAGGTGGAGATAATACAGGCGTTCAATATGAAATCGTAACCTATGACAATATTAAAGCCATTCATACAGGACATGTTGGTGGTGTCGGTAGTGCAGTATCTTATCTACAAACTCCAACAGGTTTTGCAATCTTCGTAATTGCACCTGTCGTATTATTATTAGCATATCAAGGATATGTCTTAACTAAGACATTACTCGCAGTTAACAAAGAAAAGATTGAAGCTAAACACGCAGTTGATAAAGAACAACTACTTGAAGCTGAAAAAGAAAGAATTCGTAAAGAATTATTAGAAGAACTTAAGAAGGAAGAATCCAACAAATAGTATTTCTTCTGGTTGTGAGGTAAAACGATGATTAATTTTGCTCGTTATTACATCGACTTCATTAGAGAATTTTTCGTAAATATCGGCAAATTTTTCAATGCGATCATTGGTGCATTTGCCGATTTATTTATTAATGACGTTGCTGGATATTTTGATAAATTAGTACAAGCCAGTACATTATTTGATTTCTTAGACTGGCTAATCGCCATATTGGTCCTTGGGATCAACATGGTTTTTATCGTTTTCTTTACACTCAAAATTTATCAGTTACTTCGTGTATACATCCGTTTTGTTAAAACTGAAATGGATAAAGATGAATTACTTGAGGAAGTCGCTTTATTAACACAAAAAACCGTTGAACTTGCCGATGAAAAAAATAAGATTTTAATGTTGAAACTTGGAGGTGCCTCAGCATCCTCGTCATTACCTGGTAAAGAACAAGAAAAACCAGATAAGAATGCACCACAAGCCATTGGACCAACCAGATTTGCTAAATTAACACAAGTGGATGAAGCCTATCGAAATGTCATCACATCGATTCAGATGACACCAGAAGACACCATAGGACTACCAGAACTCGTCAACCGCTTTATAAACTTCTCAGCATCCAGACTTAACTTATATTACAATGAAAAGATCATACGCACATTCTTTGCTGGTATGGCATCCTCTAAGATCTTAATCTTAGAAGGTATTTCCGGTACCGGTAAAACCAGTTTACCTTATGCGATGGGCAAATTTTTCGGACACGATTCCGCGATTATTTCCGTCCAACCTTCTTGGCGTGATAGAGCCGAAATGATCGGTTATTTAAACGAATTTACCAAGAAGTTTAATGAAACTGACTTCTTAAAAGAACTCTACGAAACCACGTATCGTGAAGATTTAAACTTCATCGTCCTAGACGAATTAAACTTAGCCCGTATTGAGTATTATTTCGCAGAATTCCTATCCATCATGGAAATGCCTAACGAAGCCGAATGGAAGATTGACGTGGTCTCTGACCGTCAACCGACCGACCCTAAGCACTTCATGGATGGCAAGATTTTAGTCCCTCAAAATGTATGGTTCGTCGGTACAGCGAACAAGGATGACTCCACATTCACGATTACCGATAAAGTTTATGACCGTGCATCCTCCATTATTATGAATACAAAAGCTGAATTTGTGGATGCCCCTTACACAGAAGGCGTCACCATGAGCTATGAATACTTAAAGACCTTGTTTGATGCTTCATGGAAAGCACACCCAATTTCTCCAAAAGCACTCGATAACTTAGGTAAACTCGATGATTTTATCGCACAAAAATTCAAAATCACCTTTGGTAACCGTATCATGAAACAAATTAAACTGTTCACACCGATTTATGTCGGTTGTGGTGGTTCAGAATACGAAGCACTCGATTATATGGTTGCGAGAAAGATCTTAAGAAAGTTCGAAGTCTTGAACTTACCATTCTTACAAGATGAACTGAGCGAACTGATCGTATTGCTCGATAAGTTGTTCGGTAAGAACGTGTTCAAAGAATGTATCGGATTCCTAACAGATCTTAAGAAGATGAACTAGGTGAGTTTTTAAATGAAAAAAAGACAAACCGACAAATTAAGTCAGTTCTATTATTCATACGATCAAACATTCAAAGATTTGGAAAAGTCCCATACTTTTCCAAAGACTTTTTATAGCGCTTTGATGGCGGGAAAAAACACACTATATCAAAAGAGTATGTCTGAAACCAAGACGTTTGATGAAACGTGGATTAAGACCATCGAATCGTATTTTCCAAGCATTGAAAAAATCATATTGAACCCGAAATCGGGTTTAAAATACTTAGAAGAAATTGTACCAATCGAAAAAGCCAAAAAGATTCGTAGTAACTCGATTCGTCATTTGGCTTCGCATACCCATTTTATCCGAGAAATTCGTGATGAAGTTGTCATGCCGAAGAAGATTATGACGACTGAAACCGACATCGACTATGGTACGTATGAAAACCGATTTGTGATGACCCTCATAGAACGGCTTTTTAACTTCGTCAGAAGCCGTCATGAATTGATCAAGGATAACATCATTTCGTATCAAAAGAAACATTTTAACTACACGTCAACCTTTCACATCAGTGACCTTGAAGTCGATTTAAACCTCGATGTTGTGTTCAAGGAAGACTTAGAAGATAAATCCATCAATATATACAACAAAGGTATTCTGGAACGTGTTGAATACTTATCTAAACGTGTAACCTCGATTCGAAATTCACCATTCATGACCATCATGGCTGGTGAAAAGAAAGTATTGCCACCAATCATGCAAACCAACGTCATTTTAAAGAACGTTGATTTTAGAAATTGTTATGTCTTATGGCTATTCTTGGACAGATATAATACGTTGGCATACGATGTTACAGTGAAAGAAAAAGACTTAACATTCGACCGGTCTTATCAAGATGCGGTTGAACGCTTAGCACTCAATACATTCACGATGGTTGCTTTTAACCAAGGGGTTAGAAAGCCATCTTACGATGAAATTGTCGAAAAAGAAATCATCAAAAAGGCATTTAAGATTGCCAATATTCATGTCAATGATATTGTCGATACGCCAGAGCCCATCGTGGTTGAAGATGAACGTATCAACCAATACTTCTTACAAGAAAATATCAAGATATTTAAAAAACGTGTGGATGAAGAGGTTGAACGCAGCTCTACCTATGAAGTTGGGTTAAAACGTGCATTACGTGATACCATCTCAATATCAAATGCCATATTTAAACACCATTTCGAACTCGAAGAAAATGATGATTACTTTGCTCGCATGGTCAAAGACGATGACGTTGAGAAAAATCTAGAAGTTTCGAAAGAAAAAGCCAAAATTGCGAGAATCATTCGTGAAACCAAAGAAGTCGACTACAATAATGCCATTCGTTTAGAACGCAAATTGATGAAAGACATTGAAGCGGCGAATCAACGCCTCATCTTGATGAACCGTAAGAAGACCGAAGATGAAGCTGAACGCATTAAGATTGATGCGGCCTTAAAAGAACAAAAAGACATCGCGGCTAAAGAAGCACAAATGTTGGCGGATAATTTAGAACTGGTCAACCAAAACCGTGAAGCTTTAACCAATGAAAAGAAACAAGTCGATGAAAATATCACTTCAGAGACTCAAAAGGCAATTGAAGAAAATAATGCACTCATTAATAACTTAAAACAAACCTTACAAAGCCAATTGGATCAAAAGATTGCTACACTGGATAAACACTTTCAAGCAGAACGTGAAGCCATTGAAAAAGAACAGGCTAAACAAATTAAGAAACTTGAAAGAGAAGAAAAATTGGCAATTACCGAAGCTCAAAAGAAAGCCAAGGCTGAGTATCGTTTGGTAGTTCAAAACTTGCGTAAGAAAGCCAAGATTGAACACGATCGAATGATGAAGAAACTTAAACTTCAACGTCAAAAAGAACAAGAAAAACTATTGAAAGAGTTTGAAAAACTCAAACTTACGATGGCTAAACGTCAAGAAAAAGCCTTGCTAGATATTCAAAAACAGTCTGAAAAAGACATCGAAAAACTCAAAAAAGATGGCCTACCAAAAGAGACCAAAACACCTGTAGGTGACAATGAATCCGAATAAAATAAAAGGGGGGATCTAGATGAAAAAAATCATAAAAATATCGATGACGGTATTCACAGTATTTTTCTTCTTGGCATCCATCCTTTTATTATTACTAGGGACATTGGCATTACAAGAAAACAGATATTTAAAGATATTCAACCACACCTATTCGGTGGTTGGGTCAGGGTCAATGGAACCCACCATCATGACGGGTGAATTTATCATCATTCGTTACGTTTCCTATGATTCCGTTTATGAAAGTGTCTTGGAAGGTGAAGAACCCATCATCGCTTTTCGAACCGATAAAAATATCGTTCATAGGGCAATCGAAGCAACGAGTGAGGGATTAATCACGAAAGGTGATAATAACCCATCTGTTGATGCTGGTTTTGTCACTGAAGAAAATTTTATTGGTATTGTCGTTTCTCATTTTATGTTGTTGGATGTAGGGAACATTACCTTGAACTATAAAAATGTTGTGTTCCTCGTAATCATCGTTTTATTACTCTTCATCTTGATGCATGAACTCATCAATTTCTTAAAGATGGTAAGAGCCGCTCAAGAAGAAAAAATGTTATTGAAACATGAAACTGAAAAAGAGATTTGGATCAAAGCGGAGAAAGAACGCTTAAGACTCGAACTTGAAGCAGAGATGAAAGCCCGCAGAGAGGCTGACAAAGACAAAAATAATACCGCCAGTTGATGGCGGTATTTTTTGAATAAATTTATGTAAAAATTGGTAGTTAATTATAATGAATAATATCTCATATTGTCACAATTATTTTACGAAAATGCCACGGTCTAAAATACTCATAGCTTCATCGATGACTCGATCGATTTCAGCGGGTTGAACATCTTTCTTAAATATGATTTGTAACCCTACGAAATTGGATATACCCATGAGTGTATAAGATAGGGTTTCTAAGTCCAAATCTGCTCTGATTTCCTTTTTATCAACGTATTCTTTCAAATGCTTGATATAGGATTCTGCGAAGCTTTCATAGTAGTTCTTGAATATTTCAAAGTCAACAAACAGGGATTCCCATATGATTCGATAGGCAAGTGGGTCTTTTAATGCATAGGAAATGAAGGCTTTGATCCCTGCACGTTCGATGTCATATCGATGTGTTAAACCCTTGGTTGCATCGGCACTGGCTTTTCGGATAGAAACGCGATACAAGTCGAGAATATATAGATATAAAGCCAATTTACTGTCAAAGTAAATATAAAAAGTACCTGCGGCAATTTTGGATTTAGCGATGATATCATTGATGGAAGTCGATTGATAACCATTTTTCGCAAATAGCTTTTTGCCTGTAGATACAATTTTATTGAATGTTTTAATGCCTGAGGTGGTCTTTGGATAACGATACGATTCTTTGTTCATAGTAATCACCGATTTCATTGTATAGCACCAAGCTTCAAAATACAAGCGTTTTTTATGATGCTTTTTTTCATATTGTGAATTTTTAATATCAACGTTAAGACCACCATCAAGCCCTTATATGCTTTATGAAATTACATTTCATGATTTCAGAGAATTCAGGTCAATGGTTGGGTGAATTAGAATTCATCTGTAAGGGTGAATAATTATTTTTATGTAAGCGCTTGACAACACATTTCATATCACGTAGAATGAAGGTGTGATATGAATTTTTATTCACGTAGTTTTTTGATAAAACCATGAACAACGATTCAATCGATTAAATAAATTTTAAGATACATCAAGGAGGAAACTATGAATCAAAAAGTATTTATTGTTGGTGCGAAAAGAAGCCCGATTGGCGCATTCTTAGGCACGCTTAAAGACCTTCATCCAGTCGAACTTGGGATACAAGTATTGAAGCAACTTTTAGCGGATACCCAAGTCCCTAAAGACAAGATTGATGAAGTGATTGTGGGCAATGTCATCCAAGCAGGTCTTGGACAAAACATCGCAAGACAAATCTCAATCAAATCAGGTTTATCCAATGAAATTCCAGCCTATACCTTAAATATGGTATGTGGTAGCGGCATGAAATCCGTGATGAACGCTTATGTGAGCATTCAAGCAGGATTTTCAAATTTGGTTGTTGCGGGTGGGGTAGAATCCATGAGTGGGGCACCTTACATTGTCACATCCAAGATGAGAGATGGCGTTAAAATGGGCGCAATCGAAATGAAAGATACCATTTTACAAGACGCTTTACATGATTCATTCATTCCAGGTATGCACATGGGCATCACCGCTGAAAACATCGCAGTTAAACACCAACTCAGTCGAGAAGAAATGGATGCTTTCGCATTAGGATCACAACAAAAGGCAATCAACGCGGTCGACAGTGGTCGTTTCGCGGATGAAATCGTACCAATTGAAATTAAAACCAAAAAAGAAACCATCGTATTCGCACAAGACGAATACCCAAATCGTGGCACGAATGCTGAAAAGATGGCGAAACTAAGACCTGCGTTTAAAAACGATGGTTTAGTCACAGCAGGCAGTTCATCTGGTATCAATGATGGCGCAAGTTTCTTAATTCTTGCTTCTGAGGCGATGGTAAAACAATATCACTTACCAGTATTGGGTGAAATCGTTGCTGTCGGACAAGGTGGGGTTGACCCGAATGTCATGGGCTTAGGTCCAGTACCAGCCGTTAAAGATGTATTGCATAGAGCAAACTTACAATTATCAGACATGGAACTCGTTGAACTCAATGAAGCATTTGCAGCTCAAAGTTTAGGTGTCGTTAATGAACTTGCTGAAGCACATGGTGTATCTAAACAAGACTTGTTAAGCAAAACCAATGTCAATGGTGGTGCGATTGCCTTAGGTCACCCAGTGGGTGTCTCTGGCAATAGAATCATCGTTACACTGTTACATGAACTCAAAAAACAAGATAAGCATCTGGGCTTAGCCAGCCTATGCATCGGTGGCGGTATGGGTACTGCCATCATCGTCAAACGATAGAAGGAGATTTTTATGAAATTACAAGGACAAGTTGCCATCATTACTGGTGGTGCTAAAGGTATTGGTATGGAAATTGCGAAAGCTTTTGCACAAGAAGGTGCGAAAGTCATCGCTGCAGACATGGGTGAAATGACCTATGCATGCGAAAATGTAGTTTACAAGAAATTAAACGTCACAGACTCCCAAGGTTGCAAAGTTTTCTTCGATGAAGTTTTGGCTGAGTTTGGGCACATCGATATTTTGGTCAACAATGCAGGTATTACGAAAGATGCTATGACACGCAAAATGACCGATGAACAATGGGATGCGGTCATCAACGTAAACCTAAAAGGTGTATTTAACTTAACCCGCCATGTTGGTCCACAAATGGAAAACCAAGGCAAAGGTTCGATCATCAACATTTCATCTGTAGTGGGTGTATTTGGTAACATTGGACAAGCCAATTATGCAGCCACCAAAGCTGGGGTCTTGGGTTTAACCATGACTTGGGCGAAAGAATTTGCGAGAAAAGGTGCGAATGTCCGTGTCAATGCGATTGCCCCAGGGTATGTCATGACCGATATTTTAAAAACAGTACCACAAGAATTGCTCGATGGATTTGCTAAATTGACCATGTTGGGTCGTCTCGGACAACCAGAAGAAATCGCTAAAGTGGCATTATTCTTAGCCAGCGATGACTCATCGTATATCACTGGACAAACCATCAATGTCAATGGTGGCATGCGTCTATAATACAAACTGAAAAACACGCCAAACGACCGTTTGGCTTGTCGTTCGTTATAATTAAGCCTCATTAGAGGTTGGAAAGGATCTATTTATGAAACCATCTGTAGGTATTGTTGGTACAGGTATATATTTACCCAAAGGTAGAATGACTGCGAAAGAAATCGCAGAAAGAACCAATGGCGTTTGGACAGAACAAGCCATTGAAGAAAAATTAGGCATCCTAGAGAAAGTCATTCCTGCAGACCCAGTCATGGACGGATCTCAAGAAATGGGGGCATTGGCTGCCCTGGATTGCTTAAAAAACACAGGCGTTGACCCGAAAGACATCGATGTGATTTTATGTGTCACTGAGGAATGGAAAGAATACCCATTGACCACATCTGCATTATACGTTCAAGACCGTATCGGTGCTGTGAACGCTTGGGGAATTGACGTTCAAAACCGTTGCTGCACCACCGTATCTGCCCTAAAAATGGCTAAGGATATGTTGATCGCAGATGATGATATCCACATGGTCATGGTGGTTGGCGGTTATAGAAATTTAGATTTCGTCGATTACACAGATAAAAACATGTCGATGATGTATGACCTAGCAGCTGGTGGTGGTGCCATCATCTTAAAGAAGAACCATGGAAAAAATGAACTTTTGGGTTCACACATCATTGGGGATGGGTCATTATCAAGAACTGCTGGGGTTGAAATTGGCGGTATTTGTAACCCAATTACCAAAGATAACGTCGAAGAAGCGAAAAAGTCTTTACGTTTATTAGACCCAATTAAAATGAAAAATCGCTTGAATGAAGTATCGATGCCAAACTGGTACAAGTGCATTGAAGAATCTTTACGCAAATCGAACTACACCAAAGCGGATTTTTCCAAAGATGGATTCCTAGCCATCTTACATATGAAACGTTCAGGCCATGTATCGTTATTACAAGATTTGAATTTACAACCTGAACAATCGATTTACTTAGAAAACTACGGACACATTGGTCAAATCGACCAAATCTTATCCTTACATTTGGCATTACAAAGCGGTCAAGTTAAAGATGGCACGATTGTATGCATGCTTGCTGCAGGGATTGGGTATGTATGGGCAGCCAATGTCGTGAGATGGGGGGCATAAGATGCGCGAAATTATCAACCTCCTATTCCTTGGATTACAAGATTCAGCCATATTAGCGCTGGTTACTTTAGGGATTGTCATCATTTATAAGACATCCTTCACCACGAACTTTGCTCAAGGCTCGATTGCTACCATATCGGCTTATACCGTTACTGCATTATTCGATACTTGGTTAAAACAATACTTTGCTTTTGAACAAGCGTGGATTGGTTTGGTCATCTCAATCGTGATTGGTGTCATCATTGGTGCTGGGTTTGGAGTGTTCATCGACACGATGATCATCCGTAAATCCAAATATTCAAATCCGGTTTCCAAACAAATGATAACCATGGGGATTATCCTCATGATTTCAGGGTTAATTTCAGTGGTGTTCACAGGTCTTCGTATGGAAACCCGTACACCACGGGCTTTGGTTCCTTGGAACATCACACTCAAGTTCGCAGGTCAGCCCAACTTAACCTTATCAGGTCATGGATTCTTGGCCATCATCATCTCTGCAGTAGTCATCACTACCATATTCATCGCTTTGAAATATACCAAATGGGGTATCGGTGTGAGAGCCACAGCCTCAAATGAAAAAGTGGCAGGCATGATGGGCATCAACACCAAAATGATCACAGCGATGAGCTGGGGATTGGCTGGTGGTTTGGGTGCTTTAGCAGCATCGCTGTATGCACCACTCATCTTCACATTAGGACCCGATATGATGGTCATTATGCAAGTCAACGGCTTCTTGGCGGGTGTCTTAGGTGGGTTTTATACCTTTGGTGGACCGATTGCTGCTGCACTCATGATTACATTTGCAAGAGTGATCATCAAAGACTTGTTATTTGGTGTCAATATCAGCATTCTTGGTAGCAACATTGACCAATGGGTATTGACCTTCGTGTATTTCTTATTATTAATCGTTATCTTGATCAAGCCAGTCGGTATTTTTGGCAAGAAGATAGCGAAGAAGGTGTAGGTATCGTATGCAAAACACCTTTAGAAATTTAAAGAATAGCCCACTATTTGGGATCTTCATATTTAGTATCGCCATAGTCTTGGTTCGATTACTTGGTAATGCAGGTTTCATCAAGCAATCCACCATTGACTTCTTATCCATTGTTTGGATTTATACCATCGTTGGTTTAGGGTATTCCTTATTACTTGGATACACTGGACTCGCATCCCTTGGGACAGCATCTTTCATCGGTTTGGGGACTTATTTGGTTTCCTTCGCTGTTGCAAGCGCTGGTTTACCACTCGTGGTAGCCTTCATCATTGGGATTGCGGTTGCCATCATCTTTGGGACACTGGTTGGGTTCATATCCTTACGTATTGAAGGCATGTATCTGGCCATCATCACCTTAGGGTTGGCAGAAATCATGATTGAAATCTTTAGAAAAGCCCGCAATATTACCGGCGGTGACGGGGGCTTAAGATATGAATCATTCAATTTATTTGGTTTTACAGAAGGTGCGAACGCACTGATGTATCGCAACATGGTCTATTTCATTGTGGTTGCAGTTCTGGTTGTGTCGATGATTTTATTCTTAAATATTGTCAATAGCCCAACCGGAAGAGCGATGTTATCCATTAAAAACTCAACTTCTGCAGCGCAAGCGATGGGCATTTCCGTATTGAAATACCGCTTATTGGCGTTTGTACTCGCAACCATCATGGCTGTCATCGGTGGGATGCTTTACATGCCTTACTTCGAATATACAGAACCAGGCATATTCAACTTAGCCATTTCATTAAACATCTTGGCCGCCGTCATTGTGGGTGGGTCAAAATCGATTTGGGGTGTGACTTTAGGTACTTTCGTCATTTTCGGATTGAAAGACATAGTTTTAAAACAAATCCCATTCTTTAGAACCAATGGGAATGCCGTATATTTCTTCACTGGTGCACTCGTCATCTTAATTGTCATGTATTACCCTGGTGGCTTGGTTAAGCTATTTGCAGACCTCAAAATCAAAATCCAAGGTTGGATTAAACTTTGGAAAACCAAAGGGGGTAAAGCATGAGTAAAGTTATACATACTGAACATACGTTAGACCCAAATGTGATCTTGAGTGTTCAAGGTCTAACCATGAAGTTTGGTGGATTGGTCGCCGTCGATAATTTGTCATTTGATGTCAAAAAAGGTGAAATATTTGGACTCATCGGACCCAATGGGGCAGGCAAAACAACGGTGTTCAACTGCATCACTCAGTTTTATAAGCCGACCAGTGGTGAGTTGATTTATCGTGATAATCAAGACAAAGTCGTTAAACTCAACCACGTCAAGGTTCACGATGTGGTCAGACATGGGATTGTTCGTACATTCCAAAATGTCGAATTGATTTGGGAATTGAATATCTTAGAAAATCTATTGATAGCAGGACATACCCTATATAAATCTAATTTCTTTGACCATTTATTCCATACACCGAGATACAAAAAAGAAGAAAAAGTCATCCGTGAAAAAGCACTCAAAGTATTGAATGACTTGGGATTGACTCAGTATATGTATTTTTATCCAATGGGTTTACCTTATGGGGTACTAAAGTTAATTGAACTGGCGAGAACACTCATGACCAACCCTAAACTGATCATTTTAGATGAACCAGCCGCAGGTTTAAATGATTTAGAGACAGAAAAATTGACTGAAACCATCCGCAAGATTCAAAATGAATTCAACTGTACTATTTTCTTAGTTGAACACGACATGGGGTTGGTCATGAAGTTATGTGACACCATCTGTGCGATATCCTTTGGTAAAAAATTAGCCATTGGTTCCCCTGCACAAATCAAAGCGGACCCTGTGGTTCAAGAAGCTTACTTGGGGGGTGAATAGTCATGGCTCTTTTGGAAATTAAAGATTTAGTCATCGATTATGGCATCATCAAGGCAGTTAAGGGCATCCACATTGAAGTTAAACCAGGTACGATTGTCGCTTTGTTAGGCGCGAATGGGGCAGGCAAATCCTCACTTATCCGTTCGATATCTGGGGCAGTTAAAGTGAAATCCGGAGAAATCTTATATCAAGGTAAAAATATCGCAAACCTCGACCCTCATAAGATTTCAGAACTTGGCATCAAACAATCGCCAGAAGGCAGAATGATTTTTACAGGGTTAACAGTCGAAGAAAACCTCTTGGCTGGTGCGTATACCGTGAAGAAAACAGACATCCCAAGGTTGTTTGATGAAGTTTATGGGTATTTCCCCGTCCTTAGAGAAAGAAGAAAACAACAAGCATCCACGTTATCCGGTGGTGAACAACAAATGTTGGCCATTGGACGTGCCTTGATGGGTAACCCTGAAGTCTTGTTGTTAGATGAACCATCTTTAGGCTTGGCACCGCTGATTGTCAGAAACATTTTCGAAATTATTAAAAAGATCAAAGAACGTGGTAAAACCATCTTGATCGTTGAACAAAACGCTTTACAAACGCTTAAAATCGCCGATTATGCCTATATCTTAGAACTGGGTAAAATCGTTGGTGAAGGTTCAGGCCAAGCGCTCTTAGCAGACGAAAAACTCGTCAATGCGTATCTTGGTTCATAATTTGGGTTTCTAGTTTCAAACGAAACGATAATATATGCCGTTAGGCAAGAAAAAGGAGAAAAATATGAAAAGAATTGTAGCATTATTGTTAGCAGTTATTTCAGTATTCGCGCTTGTAGCGTGCCAAGAAGCTGAAGTTACCGTTAGCAGACTCGTCGTTACATCTCCGACTAAAGTTGAATACTTAGTTGGTGAAGCATTTGACGCAGCAGGTCTAGAAGTTAAAGCTGTGATGTCCGATAAGACCGAAAAAGTCTTAACTAGCAGCGAATATACTTTAACAGGTTTCACTACCGCAACTGCAGGTTTAGTAACCATCACTGTATCTTATGAAGGCGTTACTGCAACTTTCGGTATCGCTGTATTTAACCCAGATGCCCCAGAAGTGGCATTAGCACTTAACTTAAAATCTCTACCTACACAACAAATCTATAACCGTGATCAACAATTCAACGCCTCAGGTTTAGTCGTTGAAGTCACTTATTCCACAGGTAGAAAACAAGTGTTGACTTCCAGCCAATATACCCTTTCTGGATTCAAACAAGGCGTTATTGGTAAATATGATGTTGTCGTAACCTTTGGTGAACTTACCGCTTCCTTCTATGCAGAAGTTAGAGCAGTGACTGTTCAAGGTGTGACAGCAACCACCATCAAAGTTGGTAATACTGCAGCCATTTCAGGTGCATTGTCATTTGTCGGTCTTCCATTCGTGGCAGGTATGAAGGCAGCATTTGAAGTCATCAACGAAGCAGGCGGTGTCGATGGTAGAACCATTGAATACGTTAACCGTGATGACGCATTTGACGCAACCGTTGGTTTAACCAATACAAAACAATTGATCAATGAAGACAAAGTATTCGCATTGGTTGGTCACTTTGGTACAGGTACTGTTTCTGCAACATTAACCACCATCCGCGAAGCGGGTATCCCAATGGTTTACGCAGCTACAGGTGTCAACGTGCTTTATACTGAAAGAAACCCTCTTGACCCAGTCATGCCAGTTCAACCTATTTATCTAACCGATGGTAGATTGATGACAGCTAGAGCTTTAAAAGAAGCTTTATATGGACCAAACAAGAACCAAAAATTAGCAGCAAACGCGAAGATTGGTGTTCTTTATACAACTTCATTAGATGGTATCTCCATTAAAGAAGGTGTTGAAATTGAAGCGAAGACACATGGTGTTAACAACAACTTCATTTACGCTTCATTCTTAGCAACAGATACTGCATCCTTGACATCTACTGTACAAAACCTACAATCCCAAGGTGTCGCAGCAATCATCATCGCATCCAACCAAGTATCCTTTAAGGCTGCTATTGGTACCATGCAAAATGTGGGTGTCAACGTTCCTGTATTCACCTCTTATGTAAACGCTGACGCAACCGCAGTAGATGCAAACATCAACTATACATTTGATATTTATACCAATGCATGGGTTGACTTAACATCAACAAAAGGTCAAGCTGGTTTAGTTGGATTTGTCGCAGCTATTCAAGGCGCAAGCTTCTTATCTGAAGCTGAAAAAACAGCTTATGCGGGTAACTCATTCTCAATCGCAGGTTACATCGCAGCAATGAACTTCATCGAAGGTCTTGAAAGAGTGGAAGCATCCGGTCAAGAATTGACTTGGGAATCCTTCATCAAAGCCATGGAATCTGAACCACTAGACGTACCAATGGGTGGGTCTGTTGACTTCGGCGATGGCAAACGTTGGGGTATTGACTCTATGTCATTATTACAATATACTGTCGTTAATGGCGATAACCCTGCAACCGTAGAAGTTGAAACATCATACAAAGCATTCGTTAAAGTTAGAGACATCGAAACCTTAACACAAATTCAAGCAAAATAATTAAAATCGAATAGGGCTAGGGGAGCCAATCGCTCCCCTAGATACCTATTTTTTTGAAAGAGGTCACTTATGAAACAAGCCAGATACATCACTGTACAAGAAATGATTGATTTAGTAGGACCCAAAGATGAAATCGTCGTAGGGATGGCGGCCAATGAGCCTCAACTCTTCATGGCGAACTTACACCTCTGTGCCGATCGTGTCGAAAAAGTCACGGTTACCAACTGCTTACCGATTGTCAACGCAGATTTTTTCATTGAAGAACAATACCGCAACAAATTTAACTTAGATGGTTGGTTTTATACCAATGTTTTAAGAAAAGTACATCCCCATGGCAATATCTCGTTTATCCCTAACCACTTGCATCTGGCAGGTCATAAACGTTTATTTTATAAAAAACCGCGCATTTTCGTCACCGCTGCGAGCATGCCTGACGAACATGGTTATATCTCGTTATCGACTTCGAACGTTTATGAAAAACAAATGGTTGAAGCCGCTGAAATCGTCATTTTTGAAGTTAATCCGAACTTTCCAAGAACGATTGGCGACTTAGAAGTCCACATCAGTGAAGTCGATTACTTGGTTAAAGCCGACTACCCAGTACCTACCATTCCTGACATTGAACCATCGGAAAAAGACATGATCATTGGCAAATTGATTGCTGAAAAAATCAACGATGGGGATACCATTCAACTTGGTATTGGTGGTATGCCAAACGCAGTCGCTAAGTCTTTATATGGTAAAAAAGACTTAGGTATCCATACCGAAATGTTTACCAACGAAATGATGAATCTCATCAAAGCGGGGGTCATCACAGGTAAAAAGAAAACATTACACCGTGGTAAACACATCGCTTGTTTCGCCATGGGGACACAAGATCTCTATGATTTCATTCATGATAACCCATCCTGCTGGATTTTAAACGGTAAATATGTCAATGACCCAGCCATTATTGGGTTAAATGACAATCAAGTATCGATCAACTCAACCATCGAAATCGATTTGAGTGGACAATGTTGTTCCGAATCCATCGGTACCCAACAATTTTCTGGTACTGGGGGTCAAACCGATACCGCTGTTGGCGCACAAAACGCCAAAGGTGGGCGCAGTTTCATCGCTCTTTATTCCACAGCCATGGTGAAAAACCCGGTCACTGGTGAAAAAGAAGAGGTATCTAAGATTGTTTCGATGCTTAAACCAGGTGCAGCCGTATCGTTATCCCGAAATGACGTTGACTTTGTCGTCACTGAATATGGTATGGTCGGTTTGCGTGGTACCAATATACGCGAAAGATGTAAACTCCTCATTTCGATTGCCCATCCTAAATTTAGAGCACAACTCACCCAAGAAGCAATTAAAGCGGGGTACCTCCATGAGTCATTTTTGGATTAACGACAAAAAAGTCTTTTATGAAGATGAAGGCAGTGGGCAACCCATCATACTCCTCAACGGGATCATGATGTCCACCAAAAGCTGGGCACCCTTTGTCGATACATTTAAAGCAAACAACCGTTTGATTCGGGTGGATTTCTTTGACCAAGGTCAGTCCGATAAGCTCATCGGAGAATCGTATACCCATCAAATCCAAGTCGATTTGTTAAAAGCATTGTTCGATCACTTAAAATTAGAACAGGCATCCATCGTCGGTATTTCCTATGGTGGTGAAATCGCCATTCAATTTGCTATCAAACATAAGGCATTGGTCAACCGATTGGTCTTATTTAATACCGCTGCCTATACCAACCCTTGGTTAAAAGATATTGGCAGAGCGTGGATGGCAGCAGCTAAAACCCGTAATGGTGAAGCTTATTATAATACCGCCATTCCAGTCATTTATTCACCAGTTTTTTATGAATCCAATCAAACTTGGATGCAAAATCGTAAAAAAATCCTCGTACCTGTATTCTCAAATGATGTTTTTCTCGATCAAATGGAACGATTGACCTTGTCGAGTGAATCCTATGATGTCAGGGAAACCATCCATACGATTGAAGCTGAAACCCTCATCGTTTCAGCAGAAGAAGATTACTTAACACCAGTAGACAATCAAAAATATGTGGCCGAACGCATTAAACACAGCCATTGGGTCAAAATACCTGGGGCAGGTCACGCATCGATGTATGAAAAACCGTTGTTGTTCTCAACCTTATGTTTAGGGTTCATCAACGCGAAAGATACCAAGTACGTCATATAGGAGGCTACGATGGAAAAGAAATTTGTACAATTAAAAAACGGAGAAACTTACGCTTACCTCGAAAAAGGTCATGGCAAAACGATGATCCTCATTCATGGCAATTTGTCCTCATCTGTTTATTATTTACCCCTCATTGAGCGATTACCAGATGATGTACGTGTCATCGCCTTAGATTTACGTGGTTTTGGTGATTCATCATACCATGAACGTTTTGATTCGTTGGCCAATCTCGCCACCGATGTGCAATTATTCATGTCAGAACTTAAAATCGATAAAGCAACCATTGTAGGTTGGTCATTGGGTGGTGGGGTTGCGATGGAATTTGCGAGCCGCTATCCTAAATCGACAGAAAAGCTCATTTTGATCAATTCAACTACCCATAAAGGTTACCCAATCTTCAAGAAAGATAAGAATAATGCACCCATCTTCACTGAAGGTTACAAATCTAAAGATGAGATGGCACTCGACCCGCTACAAGTAAAACCAGTATTGGATGCCATCGCTACTGAAAATGCATTCTTCATGTCATATATTTATGATTTAACCATCTATACGCATCAAAAACCAACACCAGAGGTGAACCAACTTTACATCAAAGAAACCCTCAAACAACGTTGTTTGGTGGATGCTGATTTCGCATTAGCGAGCTTAAATATGAGTGAGACCCCGAATTTATACAGTAAAGGGGATGGGTCGATCAAACAAATCAAAGCAGAAACCTTGATGTTTTGGGGCAATTTAGACAAAACAGTACCAGAATACATGGTATTAGATAACTTGAATGCAATTCCTGGGTCAAAATACATCAAACTCGAACCATGTGGACATTCACCACTGGTTGATCAACCCAATCGATTGACACAAGAAATCTTAACATTTGTTCGCTAAGATAAAAATAATACAAGATGGTTTCCATTTTGTATTTTTTTATGTGTGAACTACCCACCACTTAACTAGAAGTGGGGGCTTCCTATCCAAACCAGTGTAGCCACCAGTGACTCAATAGGCTATCCCCGTAGTCCCTACGGTTCTTAATTGTTTATAACAGAAATGCTAACTTATACTTTCTAAATCCTTCTTTGTTGATATTGATCGCTGCGTTATGA
>JAVBWN010000007.1:0-28092 GCA_036677365.1 Acholeplasma sp. | reverse complement strand
AATCCTTCATGATCCACATAGAAATGAGTCATGGAGAAATCTAATCCAATCGATTCTTTTACATCTTTTTTCTTAATCTCTTTTTGGTATTCATATAGGATAGAGACATAATACTTACCTGTACTCGTTTTAGATACCGTAACGTTCTTTAAAGTCATATCACTAGGTATGGCTCTATGTTGTTTGATCTTTACTTCACCGAGCTTAGGTAGTTTGATATAACCCTTTAATAGAACAATGTTATTATTCACTCGATTGGTTGTATAACCATAGTCTTGTTTCTTAGAGTGAAACTTTGGAAAGTCTTGTTTACGTTTAAAAAACATTCTAAAAGCTTTTTCTTGATTGAGTTGCGTATTGGCTAGAGAAAGCGAGTCTATGTCTTTTAGAAATGGATAAGTATCTTTATATTGTGCAGGACGATTGTATAACATGGTTTTATCGAGTTCATACTGTTTCTGTTTATCTTCTAACATCTTATTCCAGAGAAAGCGATTATGGCCTAGAGTCATATGGATTAAAGTCTTTTGAGATTCATTTGGATCGATTCGAAACTTAAAAGCTTTGTTCATCCGGTTCACCCTGGCTTTCGATATACTGCTTGATCACTTCGATAGGCGCACCACCCGAAGTTAATAGACAAAAACTTTGACTCCAAAAGTAGGACTTCCATAGTTGTTTACGAACTGATTCAAATTCTTGTTTGATAAATCGAGATGAAGCTGATTTGTAGGCATTGATGAATTTAGATAATTCCGTTTTAGGATGACTCCTGAAGAGAATATGAACATGATCAGCATCATGATTCCACTCGATAAGCGTAATATGATAATTCATAGCAATATATTCAAAAATATCTTTAGCGCGAATAGAGATTTCATCCGTAAAGACTTTACGTCTATATTTAGTAACTAATATCAGGTGATACCATAACATGAAGACTGAATGTGCATTAGTGTCTAATTTTATTATAAAAAGCCTTCTTTCACAAATTATACCGAATGGTTATTATGTTTATATTATAACATAATTTATATATAATAATCAATATCAAAGACAAAAAAATCAATTCATCCCGCTACCTAAAGAGGAAGGGGACTTCTTGATTGTGTTGTTAAATCTTGATAGATACCAAAATAAGGGAAAAATAAGATGATGAGAATAAAAGCCCACTGAAGTGAGCTTTATCGTTACTTTTTGTGAATCATCCAGTCGTTCAAGACTTGAATGTATTCGGATGGGTCTTCAATTGGTAAGCCTTCAATCAATAACGCTTGGTGATACAAGAGGGTTGCGTAAGACTTGAGTGCTTCTTTATCTTCCGCTAATCCTTGTAACACTTGGAAGATTTCATGGTCTGGGTTCAGTTCCAAAATACGTTCTGCTTTGACATTTTCGCCGTTTGGTACATTCTTTAATACCTTTTCCATTTCAAGCGATACCCCTTCACCAGAAACCAAGCAAACTGGGGCTTCTTTTAGACGTTGTGAAAGTTTGACATCCGATACTTTATCTCCAAGGACCTCTTTTAACGCTTCAAGTAAAGATTTATTGGATTTTTCTTTCTTCTTGATGTCTTTTTTCTTTTCTTCATCGACCAAATCCAAATCTTTCGATTGAATGGATTTGAATGGAACATCCTGATATGAACCCATGATTTGAATCATAAATTCATCGACTTCTTCGGTTAATAATAGCACTTCATAACCCTTTTCTTTTAAGATGCCCATTTGAGGTAAGTTTAAGATGGCTTGTTTGGATTTACCTGTGGCGTAATAAATGTCTTTTTGATCGGTTTTCTTGCGGTCTAAGTATTCTTTAAAGGTGATGTAATCATCGGATAGGTTGGTTTTAAATAAGATGAGGTCTTGTAGAAGTTCTTTATGTAAACCAAAGTTTTGATAGATCCCATATTTGAGTGATGTCTTATAGATGTCATAAAATTCGATGTATTTGTCTCGATCGTTTTCCAACCAGTTTTGAAGTTCATTCTTGACTTTCTTTTCAATAGCGCTCGCAATCTTCTTAAGTTGTCTGTCTTGTTGTAAAAGTTCGCGTGAAATGTTTAAAGATAAATCCGAAGAGTCTACGACACCTTTGACAAATTTAAAGTGGTCACCAATCAAATCTTTATTCTTATCTTGAATGAAGACGCCTTTTGAATACAGTTGTAACCCTTTTTCATAGGTTTCGCTATAGAAGTTATAGGCTGGTTTTTTAGGTATGAATAACAACGCATTGAATGTAAGCATGCCTTCAACAGACATGTGAATGACTTTCATCGGGTCTTCGAAGTCGTTGAACTGGTGTTTGTAAAAACCATTCAACGCCTCATCGGTGATGTCCGCTTTAGAACGTTGCCAAAGCGGGGTCATTTGGTTGACTGGTTTTTCAACATCTTCAGCTAAATAGATCGGATAGCGCACATAGTCGCTGTATTTCTTAATGAGTGATCTGAGTTCATAGACTTCTAAATAGTCACTGAAACTTTCTTTAACTTCTTCGTCTTCAATATCTTGTTTTAAATATAAAGTGATTTCCGTGCCGATGACATCTTTATCCAATTCATCCACCGTAAATTCAGATACCCCATCGGATGTCCAAAGATATCCTTTGTCTGTATATGGTGATTTGGTACGGACTTCAACTTTATCGGATACCATAAATGCACTATAGAAACCCACACCAAACTGACCAATGATGTTGGTATCATTTTGATCGAGTTTTTCAATGAATGCTTTAGAACCACTTTGAGCGATGGTCCCTAGATTCGTGATGAGTTCTTCTTCGGTAAACCCAATCCCATTATCGGTGATGGTGAGTGTACGCGCATCTTTATTTGGGATAATGCTGATTTTATACGTATCGCTTGGTACCTTTTCATCGGTGAGTGATAAGAAGTGTCTCTTATCGATCGCGTCACTTGCGTTCGATATGAGTTCTCTTAAAAAGATTTCTTTTTGTGTGTAGATTGAGTGTGTCATCAAATGTAAAAGCTTTTGAGATTCTGTTTTAAATGCTTGTGTCTTTGACATAATTATCGCCTCCAAATACTATTTTATCCAAGGTTTTGGCAATGTCAAGTATTAAGTGCCAATTCCCATAAAAGAAAAAACACAGGGTCTATTTTTGGTAGACGATGTGTTCATCAATCACGGTCATATAGACGATATCTTCTTTGAGTGTCGCTACATCTGCTGTTTCTAAATCCACATCAAAAACTGTAAAGTCAGCGACATGCCCCACCGCGATTAAACCACGATTTTGATCTTGGTTTTGAGCGTTGGCATAGATCGTATAGCCCTTGATGGCGTCGAGTCTTGAAATCCGTTCTTCAGGTTGATATACTTGGTGATCCTTCGCTACCCGTTCAGTTGAGTCTAAGATACCGAGTAATGGGTTTGGGGTCTCTACCGGGGCGTCACTGCTGAAAGAAAGAATCAATCCGTTTTTTAACATGGTTTTCCAAGGAAAAATATAGGGTGGCAATGACTTAAAAATAGATAAGGCTTCTGGGAAATCACTCGATAAAAACTGCGGTTGAACGTCCAAGGTTACAGGCATGGATTTTAGCTTATTCATGCCATATTCAGACACCCATGGGGCGTGAATAATCCGATCCTTTTGATGATTCTTTGGTGGGTATTTTAATAAAATATCGATGAGTTCATCGAGCCCTGCATCACCAATCACGTGGATGGCCAACGTCAAACCAATTTGCCTTACTTTTTTCACTATTTCGATAAAATTCGGGGTCGTTCTAAGCCCTTTCGAGGTCGTATTCTGATACCCATCATGCATCAAAGCTGTCTTAGATGACATCGTACCATCATAGAAAACTTTGACCCCTTTGAGCTCTAAATATGGACTGTGATGATTGAAATAAGGCGATTGTATATAGTCATCGAGAACCTCGTGGTGGACCAATAAATGGGCTCTAAATGGCATTCTCTTTAAGACATTTAAAAAGACTTGTAAGGTATCTTTATACCCATTAAAATAGAACAAATCATCGCTGTGTCCGCCTGTAATACCAAATTTATATAAACGTTTTAACGCGGTTTCTAGGTAAGTTTCTAAGGTTGGATTGCTGAGGTGGGTATAGTGATTTAGAACGAACCTCGCCTCTTCTTCCCTGAGGATCCCTGTTTCACTCTTGAGATTAAGTGCGTTTAATACGACGTCATTGACGGTCACGGCGTGAAAATCATGGTGTCTTAATATGATGGGTTTATTCGGATTTACGTCATTCAAATCCAACTTCGTTATCCCCACCCATTCATGGTAGCCATCCAAGATGATATATGCTTCGATGTTTTGTTTCTTAAGTAAATCCAGTATCGTTGTTTTGCTATGCATGTGGGTTAAATCCAGGCGACTTAAAAACTGCCCATAGCCGATTAAATGGAGATGGGCATCAACAAACCCTGGGTAAAGGTGCTTTTTACCCAAATCGATCACTTCATCATAAGGTTTCGTTTCATCGACATTCAAGCCGACAATGTGTCCCTGGTCGGTTAGTATGTTATAGATGTCATTTTGTTCAGTTAACGTATGAATGTTGCTAGATTTCCAAAGTTTCATAAGACACCTCTTTTGAAAAGATTTTATCATATTTCTAACAAAGAAAAAAACCAAGCGATTTAGGCTTGGAGTTCATCGAGTATAAAGTTTAAGAATCGTTCAAGACCGGCTTGAAGTTGGTCCTTTGAACAAGCTAAATTCATTCTGACAAATTGTTTTAAATCCGGGTCAAACTTGTTCCCATCGGATAAGGTGATGCCATAGTCCAGTACTTTTTGTGTAATATAGCTGGAATCTTTCTTTAAAAAGGACATATCCAACCAAGCCAAGTAAGTGCCTTCTGCTTTAGAGATTTTCATCTGTGGGACGTGTTCTTTAAAAAAGGCATAGAGACGTTTGAAGTTTTGTTCGATGTGTTTGTTTTGAGCATCGACCCAATCGTCACATTCGGTATAGGCGACTTGGCATGCCAAAGTCGCGAATAGGTTCGGGGTACAGTTGTGAGACACACGCAACTCATGGTGAATGGCTTCTCTCATCTTAGGGTTACGAATGATGATGTTCGATAAATGTAAGCCCGCAATATTGAATGTTTTATTCGGTGAGGTACACACCATTAATTGATCGTATGTATCTAAATAGTGCCCTAACGATGTAAACTCATGGCCTTTTAAGATGATATCGGCGTGGATTTCATCGGAAACCAAGGTCACTCTATATTGCTTACATAAATTCACGACTTGTTCAATTTCACGTTTTGTCCATACCCTGCCTACAGGGTTGTGAGGGTTACATAAAATGAACATCTTCGCGCCTTGTTTGAATGCTTGTTCAAGACCAAAGAAATCCATCGTGTAATGGCCGTTTATATTCACAAGCTTGTTATCAATGAATTCTCGATGGTTATCAAAAATGACATCGAAAAATCTTGGATACACAGGGGTTTGAATGACGACTTTATCTTGTTTTCTCGTTAACCCTTTAACCGCTAAATATAAAGCGGCTACCACCCCTGGGGCAGGAAAAAATTCTTCTTTTTTAACGGTAAAATGGTACCTTCTTTCAAACCAATTTTGTACTGCTTGATTGTAAGATTCATCGATGAAATTATAGCCAAACGCCCCGTGTTCAACACGTCTTTTTAACGCATCAATGATGGGTTTGGGTGATTTATAGTCAGAGTCCGCGATGGAAAAAGGTAAAAAATCCTCCTCAAAAGACCCACGTTCTAGGTCCCATTTGCGTGAGTTGGTGTGGCTACGATTCAATGATTTAAATGCATTCATGGTTTCATTACCTCTAAGGTTTCTATGTTTATTATAAAGGATTGAAAACAGAGAAAAAACCCCTAATGAAAGAAAAAATCACCAAATAGGTGATTTATTCAAAAATAGAACCGATTTTTGTCATACCAATCTTTTCATAATAGGGGTCAACATCCGACATCACATACACCGGTTGGTAAAGGCTTCTAACATGATCGATCAGCGTTTTACCATAACCATGACCGCGTTTGTCTTTTCTAACGAGTAAATCATACACATAAAAGCCAAATCCTGCATCATCTTTTCCGCGGATGAATCCAATACATGCATCCTTTTCCATCAGGATAAAAACGATGGATTGATCCAATGCTTGCACATATTTTTGTTTGAACTGAATGTACTCTAACCATTCAGGATCACTTTGAATTAAGTCAAATAACTGCACTTCGTAATTGTGGTTGTATGATAAGATTTCCATATTATATACCTTCGATATATTGTTTGAATACATTCATGATGCGTATGGTCTCAGCTTTGAATACGGCTTCTGGTCTTTCTACACCATCTTCAAATGTAAAAATCACATCCATTCGATACTCAGTTTGTAATCCATTTTCTTCAAAATAATAGGCACAACGGTTATATACACCTGGGATTTCATAAATGAATACCCATTGATTGGGCAGTTTATTGGATTCAATACTGACTTTCATTTTTGACTTCATGCCTGTGACATTATACATCAAATACCCAACAAAACCCGTATTTGGCCAAACACCAGATTCCGATTGTACTTCAACTAAGTGGGGTTGCCACTGCTTCATCATTTCAAGGTCAATGAACCCTTGAATCACTCGATCTATGGTTTGATTGAATGTGGTTTTAATTTGATATTGCATCGTATCACCTCAATTTTACTATATCATATCCAAAAGAAAAGACCACCAAAAAGGTGATCTTAGGCCTTATTAAAAAATGGATAATGCCCTCAATATGATGTAAATGAGGTATGAAGCATACAGGAATACAAGTACGTAACCTTCCTTTTTAGATACTTTTCCAAATGTAATTGCTGCCCCTAATGCGAATACCGTGACACCAATCATCACCCATATATCTATGAGTACGTCACCATTGATACCGAGTGGTGTTACCAATCCAGATAGACCCAGAATGAATAATATATTGAAGATATTTGACCCGACCAAGTTACCAAAAGCAATCTCATTCTCACCTTTTTTAGCAGCGACTATGGAAGTGACCATTTCAGGTAAAGATGTCCCGACAGCGACAATCGATAAACCCACCAATGTCACGGCTTTTGATGTGGTCATATGAAACAAATTCACTAGGACATCGACCGCGATGTTTTCTGCACCTTTAGTGACCATAAAGCCCCCAGCCGTGACCCCGACCAATCCGACAATCACCCATAGGATGGATTTTTTCATATCCATGATGGCATATTCCTCATTCGAAGACGCTTCCTTGGATGTTTTCAGCATTAAATAAACATAACCTACGAAGACGACGAGTAGAAACAAAGCTTCCCACCAAACAATTTGCGCATCTGCTTGGAATGCAAAAGCAAATAAAGCAATCAATAAAGAAGTAAATATCAAATACGGAAACTCTTTTTTATGCATCGTTTTCGATACATTGACCGGTCTAGCCAATGCTGTTAATCCCAAGATGAGGGTAATATTCACGATATTTGAACCGATGACATTGCCCATCGCGATGTCTGCAGTTTGACCGGGCTCAACCGTGAGGGATGCGATAAAACTAACGGCGAGTTCAGGCAACGATGTCCCGAAAGCGACCAGAGTCAACCCGATCACTAGCGATGAGATTTTAAAACGACGTGCGATGGATGCAGATGAAGCCACAAAGAAATCTGCCCCTTTAACTAAAAAAACAAAACCTACTAATAGTAGTAAAACATTGATGACGTGTTCCATGACGTCTCCTTTCATTGGTTTGTCTTGGAAAAAGAAAAACCCCCAAGACAAAAAGTCTTGAAGGTCTTGTTACAAGCTCAGCTTGGAATGCACCGGGTTATGATCAACCGTCCTGACGATGGATTCTTGGGAAACTACTCCCCTTCGATGTGTATTCTATCAATCTATCCATGGATTGTCAATCGAATTGATGACTATTTTATAGTAATCTTTCGAATCGGTTTCGCTTCGATGTATCCGCGTTCACCACGAGGTTCTAATTGGAAGACAGGGGCGTTTTCTAAATCAAATTCATAGCCATAGAGTGTTGGATCAAACGATCCCAAGGCTTGATTGAATGCCTCAATCGCTTCCATAAAATTGACATCATCGTATTTTGGACCTTGAAATACCATGTAAAGCTGCGGTTCTAACGTGATGATTTCAAATCCTGATGGGATTGCTTTATTAAAAGTTTCAGGGACCTCAACCCCTTGAACATAGGTGGACTTACCCGCTTTTAGTTTTTTAGGTAACCACAATCCTACAGGTTCATACAAAGCCTCTTTTACGGAGGTTAATATCCCCCAAATATCACACCCCACTTCTTCACAATACGCAAAGTAGTGTTCCGCTTTGACCCCACGCTTGACAATCAGTTTACGTTTCGGTCTTTCTATCACTTGGGTAAAGATGGGTACTGCTTGATATTTCATTGTTGGTTTTCTCCTTTGTAAAAATGCTTGGTAATCTGAGACGATGTAAGGTAAAAAGAGTTGAATCGCGGGGGTATCTTTCTTATATCGATATGGACTCACCCCAAACTGTTTTGAAAAAGCCCGCGTAAAACCTTCATGTGAATCAAACAAAAACTCTAGTGCAACCTCCAAGACTTTGATGTTTTCATCTCGTAACTTAAGCGCTGCCAAAGTTAAACGTCTTTCCTTGATGTACTGCATTGGGGTCTTATCTAAGTGTTTTCTAAAGAGTTTATCCACATACCAAGGTGAATAGTGAGATACTTTTGCGAGCTCTAGCAACGTAATCTCATCCATCAGATGTGCTTCGATATAATTTTGGAGTTTCGCAACCTCTTTGACTTGATCATCCATCTCATCACCACCTTCATTGTATAAAAACATCAATGATAAATTCTTGACCGATTTTGTCTAGTTATATTATAACTTTGAAATAGTTTTTTGAAAAAAAATAACGACACCGCAGTGTCGCTATGTATTAAGCTTCAATTGGACCTTGGTAGGTGATGATGCCACCGACCACATTGGTGACATTATAACCTTGTGCATCTAGGTATCGCGCTACCATATGGGAGCGTGAACCCGTTAAACAAATGATGTAATAGTGGTTGGCTTTATCAATCAGTTTGATGTATTTTAAAAAGTTTGAGGTTGGCATGTTGATTGACCCAGGGATATGACCTTCTTCGTATTCATATTCTTCTCTACAGTCAATGACTTTAGCTTCACCGGATCTGATTTTTTCTTGAAGTGTTTTCGCATCTACATTTTTAAACATGAGCTGTCTCCTTTAGCATTTTTGAAATGTAATTGTATCCGCCATCGAGGTTATAGACATCATAGCCTTCGTTGCGTAAAAATTGTTCTGCATTGTAACCACGAATACCATTGTCACAGAAGACAACGATTTTTTTATCTTTTGGTATTTGGGTATATAAATCTTTTATTTGGTCTAAATCCACATTTAAGGCGTTTGGAAGAGACCCTTGTGCCGCCGATTCAAAGAATGAACGTACATCGACAAAAAGAACCGAATTGTCAAGTAACATTTGAATGGCATCATACCATTGGATGGTTCGTGTGATGCCAAGCAATTGATTGGATGCGACATACCCAGCCATATTGACGATGTCTTTTGCACTACCGAATGGTGGTGCATACGTGAATTCAAGTTCTTGCAAGAACGTGACTGGTAATTTGGCTTTGATGGCAGTTGCGATGATATCGATGCGTTTATCGACACCTTTTTTACCAACCGCTTGTGCACCTAATATGAGTTCAGTTTCTGGGTCATAAATGACTTTTAAATAGATATAGGTTGCATTTGGGTAATAACTTGCATGGTCATTGGCAGTCAAATGCAATACTGCATATTTTCTACCAGCCAATTGGCGTTCATTGAGACCAGTTGCGCCTAAAGATAAATCAAACACTTTCACAATTGATGTCCCTAATGAGCCTTTATTGGTTACATTTAGACCACTGAGAATGTCTGCCAATTGTCGACCTTGACGGTTGGCTGGCGATGCGAGTGGAATCAAAGTTTCTTGATTGGATACTTGGTTTTTAACTAAAATTGCGTCCCCTATAGCGTAGATGTCTTTGACTGAGGTTTCGTATTGGTGATTCACTTGGATGCCACCGCGAATACCTGTTTGAACACCTGCTTGTTTAGCGAGCAGAGAATCAGGTAAAACACCTACCGCCATCACGATGAAATCGGTATTGAAGCGATCTCCACTAGAAAGCAGGACTTCGTTGCCTTGGATTTCTTGTATTTCATTGCTCGTGAACACTTGAGTTTGTTTTTCTACCAATGCTTCACGAATGAATGCTGCCATTTCTGGGTCTACAATCGGCAATACTTCAGGCGCTTTTTCAATGATGGTTGTTTGTATGCCTTTTAAAATGAGATTCTCAGCGACTTCTAGTCCGATGTAACCCGCACCAATTACTGTGGCGTGTTTTGGTTTGTTTTCCTTGATGAAACGCATGATTTTGTCTAAATCAGGGATGTTTCTCAATGTAAAAATAGGCACATTGTATTCACCTTTGATGTCTATGACAATCGGTTTAGCGCCAGTTGAAAGGACCAGTTTGTCATAACTTTCAACCAAGGTGTTGCCTTCTTTCAAATAAGTCACTTGTTTATTGACACTGTCAATTGAGATGACTTCTGCATTCGAACGAATATCCAAATGGAATCGTTCTTTTAATAGTGATTCTCTAACCACTAATAGACCACTTCGAGTCGAAATTTCACCGGAAATGTGGTAAGGTAAACCACAGTTGGCAAATGATACGTAAGGGCCTTTTTCAAAAATGATGATGTCATCATTTTGATTTAATCGTCGGTAACGTGTGGCGAAACTCATGCCGCCCGCAACACCGCCTACGACGATTACTTTGCTTCTTTGCTTTTTCATATTATAATCACCCAAAGAATATATAAACCCAAACGGCATGCAAATTCAAATTATATGCATTATAATTAAGAAATCGGTTGTTTACTAAAAAGAAAAAGCGGTTGCCCGCTTTAGTTATTGTTTGTAGGTTTTGGTAAACCCTCTTTTAATAATGATTTGCTGAATAAAGGTATGAGTGCGATGATGCCCATACCAATACCACTCAAGAGTATGATGTTTGAAATATCAAACACATCTGACAATGGTCCAAAGATTAACATGCCTAAGGGTAAACTGATGGTATTGATCAACCCAAAGACTGAGAATACACGTCCAATGTAGTTTGGGTCAACCTTTTCTTGAATGAGCCCTACCATGAGTGGGCTACTTAATGAGATGAAGAAACCGACCACACCCCATAATCCAATGTAGAAGATAAAGTTGAATGGTAATCCTAAACCAACCGTACCCATACCAATCGCGATATAGGATAAGAAAAACGTCACCAAACGGTTTTTAAATCCACCCCACGCGGTGATGACGATCGACCCCAACAACATCCCTGTACCAAATATCGCCTCTAAAGCAGATAATCGCCATGCCTCAGCACCAAATACCCTGGCCACCTGCAAATAAGTTAAAAAGGATGGTGCCGCAACCATAATCATAAATAAGAATGAAAACATCAAAATATTGAAGATCAATTTGTGTGTAAATGCGTAATGAATCCCCCGTTTGATGTCTTCAAAATAATCAATCGATTTGTGTTCCAACTCCGCTTTGTGTTTAGGTAGTTTTACATAAAAAACCAATATAGCTACTGCAATCGCTGCAGTAATGACATCAATAAATAATATGAGTTCTAATTCAAAATACGCCAATAACACCCCTGCGAGCAGTGGCATTAAAATCATCGAAGACGATTGAATACCTTGAGCAATCCCTTGAACTTTGACTAAGTGTGTTTCTGGTACGATTTGTGGGTAAACGGCAGATACAGCGGGTTGATGGACACTTTGTCCAAATGATCTGACTACAGTGACCACAAACAAAATCCATATCTCACGAATGCCTAACAAAAACAAGAGTGCGATGAGGAGTGTCACCAAAGCAATCCCGATATCGGCTGTAATCATCAGCATCTTTCGATTGAGCCTGTCTGCCCACACCCCGGCGAATGGCGATATTAACAATGAGGGTATGAATGAACACATGACCATGATGGTCATCATCAAACCCGATTGTGTTTCAAGTGTGATGTACCACATAATGGCGTACATGACCAACATCGAACCCAATAAAGAAACCGTTTGGCTGACCATGAATATGCCAACCGATTTTTTCCATCCCATAAAACCACTTCCTAACATAAACTTGATAATATGATAACATCATAAAGAAACAAATACGAACGATTTGTGTTTGAATTAATCACAATATAAAGATTAATATAAATATAAATAAAAAACCAAAACCATTTCGGTTTTGGTTATATACAAATTATTGATTAGACAATATCTTCCGATGCATCGCTTCAATCAAGTGTCTTCTTTTGCCTGTGAAGTAGATTTTGTAATGATGGTGTCCAGAGTGGACGTGAAATTGGTTATTGAGATTTAAGAATCCCTTCTTAATTTCTAGTTTATCAATCTCATCAAAATTGAATCTGAATCGTTCTTTGGTGGGCTTGTTGCCGAGTAAGTTCGTATCAAAACCAACCAGTTGATTTTGATAAATTCCAATGAACCCATCACTACCTGCGCCATGGGTTTGTCCTAAAGCAATCGATGTCACTTTGTATGTGGTTGAATGCGAAATCACTATTTTGGCTAACAATTCTTCATTGTCCGTGAGTTTTAATTCTTTTGAAATTTTGATCAATTCATCTTTATTCATGGGTTGGTTCTTCTGCTTTCTTTGTGGTTGTTTGAGCCTCTTTTTCCATCGGTTGTTCGTTTAAATTCACTGATTTTGGAATGTATGACTTGTTGGGTTTTTCTGTTTTGATTTCAACAGGTTCAGGTTTAACCAGTGTATTGCTAATCGCTTTTTCAGGTACAAATTTGTGGATGAATGCACTGATCTGTTTTTGTCCAAAGACCAAGAACCAAAAAGCAATCAACAATAAAAATTCCAAAACTTTACCAAAACCATTGGACGCACTTGCTAAACCAACTTTATGGAACAGTAGTGAGTAAAAAAAGATAAATGTCGCGAGAATGGTTTGGCCTAAAAAGACCCAGTTTTTATGTTTTTCATCGTTCATGATGGCTAAATATGCAAAGCCTAAAATTGAAACGAAGAAAATGAATGTGTAGAAACCGCCCCTTGGAAAATCGGATGAAGATAAAGACCCATCAATCAGATTAGAGCTCACCATATAAGGTAGTAACAGTGCTACCGCAAATAAAAACGCCACGATGATTTGTGTGATCAAAACGATGAGTTTCGTTTTGTCCCCTCGAATTAAATCAAAAAAAGCCGTTTTAAACTTTTGCAAGAGTTCCCCCCTCTTTCCAAGAGTCATTTTATCACGGCTTTTAAAAGAATACCTATTTTCAAAATAAATATGATTATAAAATCTACGAAATGATGGATTTAGGTCAAAATCGATAGAAAAACGAATGATTTTGGGTACTATTTTTGAAATTTAAACTTGCCATCCTTGTCCCATAGTCCCCAATAAGCCCCATACTCACCCTCATGACTAATCTTCCATACTTCGTCAAAGGATGAGAAGTAAAATAGATGGATATGTTCTTGATTGGCCCATTCATAGGTGTTGATAAAATACCTCATGGCGTTTTCATACGATGGTACAGCTGCCCCGTAGGATTCACCCTTGGTTGGCCAGCCGGTTTCACTGATTACGACTGGTTTACCCTTCGCATTGGTTTTCACAAGTTCATACATTTTCTTCATGTATTCAACCGAGATTTCTAGTGCACAGTGTTCCCAGAACGGGTAGCAGTTGGCGAACAAAACATCACATTCATCGACGATTTCAGGGAAATTGACATACATATAATACGCATCCACATACCCAACAGGGACATTCGGAACTGCTTTTTTAACACGACGGATATATTCGATGAGTTCTTCTACTTCTAAGTCATCTCGCAATAAGACCTCATTACCAATCGCGATTAAATCGACATACCCTGCCTGACCAATACGTATGATGTTATTGATTTCGATTTCGTTGTTTTCTTTATCTGAATCTAACCATGCACCCACCAAGGTTTTAAGGCCTTTTTCATGCGCGATTCTTGGTACTTCTTCATTCCCGTTGGTGGTAGAGAATGTGCGAATCCAGTGGGTATAAGGGCGGATGATTTCAAGACGATCCGCGATTTGTTTTTCTGTGATGATGGATTTTATACTTGGGTCTTGGCCTTCAAGGTACGGGCTAAAACTGATGCCAGAAATCTTCTGATCCAAAATGGCTTTCGCTTTTTCTTCTAAAAGTTTTGGGTTTTCACTGATGGTGGATTGTTTGTTTAATAAGTAACGATTGACATTCAAATAACGCATTTGTTCCTTTTTTGGTTTAGACATAAAATCACCTCTTAGCCCTATGATACCATAAACGGTTATTTATCCAAGCCGTCTATGTGAACTTTCGAAAAAAAACACCTCCGAAGAGGTATTTTAAGCATACATGAAGACAAAGACAGCGATGAAGACCATGTATAAAATGAACATATAATTGGCATTTTCAAAGCTGATGGAAAGATTTCTGATTGCTTTAAATGGTTTGAAGTCTTTCTTAATCACAAAGTGATACAACAATAACCCAATCCCCACATATAAGAAATAATCCAACCACTGTTGTAAATCAAATAGTTTTACATAGGATAGATCGAGGTTAAAGAAAAACAGGAATAAGGGTTTATAAAACAAGCCAATGACCACACATAAGATGGCCAGTATCGCCATCGCCGATTGTTGTTTTCGGTCGGTTACGATGACCGATTGGGTCTTCTGTCCAAATAAGATTTGTGAGAACTTGATGAAGGATGTCACTGTACCAATATTGATGATGGTGAATAAAGCCATTTTGAACATGTCGTATTTAAAATCATACTTCACGAGATTCTTAGAGACAAACCCATTGAATAATGGTGCCCCACTGATGGAAAGCATCCCTACAATCAGTAGAATTGAAGTCACCGGCATGGTTCTAAACAAACCCCGGATTTCTGTGACTTTCTTCGTGTGGAACTTAGTAACGACGACCCCTACCCCCAAGAATAACAACGATTTAAATAACGCATGGTTGAAAATATGTAGTAACCCGCCTATGTAGGATAAATAACTATTCGAAAATAAACCCATCACCATGATACCCACTTGTGATACCGTATGGTAAGCCAGTATTTGTTTCAAGTCTTTTTGAACTAAAGCGAAGATGACACCCACAATCGCTGTGGTCGCACCCACATAAAACAACAACTCTTGGGTTTGGTATTGTGCACCTGCATACATATCAATCGCTACACGTGCGAATAAATAGAGTGCACCTTTAACGATTAATCCCGATAATAATGCTGAAATCGTCGATTGTGCCACCCCATGGGCTTTAGGTAACCACGTAAATAACGGGAAGAATGCCCCTTTGATGGATAGCCCTGAAATCATCATGATGAAGGCGAGTTTAACGATGTTACGATCGGCATACAGATGAATGTTCGCCTTAATCAATTGGATGTTGATGGTTCCAAACACATAGTATAAAAAGATGATCCCTAACAAGAAAAACATCGCACCAATTGTATTGATGAGTAAATAAAATATCCCCGCTTTGAAAGAAGGTCCAGTTTTCTTATAAACAATCAAAATGGTGATGATGACCGTCATCAATTCTAGGAAAACGAATAGATTAAACAAGTCGTTGGTTTGTAAGAGCCCAAGGAAGATCCCTTCTAAAAACATGAAGAAGAATAAAAACTTAGGTTCATTTCGGTTGGATTTGAATGTGTAAAGTAATAGTACCGACCACATCAAAATCGATAATCCAACAAAGGCTAGAGATAATGTGTCATTGTAAAAGCTGATGGCAAATGTTTCGTCCCATCCCCCAAACACAAGCATATTTTGATCTGGATGTTGAGTTAAAAACTGTGCATATAAAACAAACATCGCAAGCATCATTATTTGAACCAAGAAGAGCGATCTTCTCACCCAAATGTGGTCAATCAAATAAACGATGACACTCGCAACCACAGGTAAGAATAGAAATAATAACGGGGTGTACACCATCATTTGTCCCCCCTCAAAATAACCTTCCATTCAATCGAACCGTAATGGTGGAATATCTTGATACAAAGCATGAGTGCAAGCGAGGTGATGGTCGATCCAATGACAATTGTGGTGATCATCAAAGCTTGTGGCAGTGGGTCTACGATTTCAATGCCCAATTCGGTTAAAATGGGTACTAAACCACCTTCATAAGCACCTAAGTTTAAGAATAATAGGATGGTAGCGGATTCGATGATGGTGACACAAAACACACTCTTGATGATGTTTCTACTGGTAGCTAACCCGTAAACACCAATCAGAATCACAACAAAACTTAAGATGGGATTCATTTAGCGACCCTCCTTTAAAAATGCTGTAAATATCGCAATCAATCCAAGGCTGACTTTCGCCCCGATGAGGATATTCAATAAATATAGATAGAACACTTGTGCATCCATCCCCATAGAACTCGGGATGAAATTGGTGAAAAATTCACCTCTGGTAAAATAACTGATAAAAGCAATCGTAAATAAGAATAAAAATAAGAACTTCTCAATCGTTAAAATGAGATTGACTTCAATGGTTTTACGAATGTCGATGTAATAAAGGATGAGGATGGCTGTGGCGATGATGGCCCCACCTTGGAACCCACCCCCTGGCGAAATGTGCCCGTTGATGACCACATACATCCCAAACAATAACATCACTGGGTATAACAAACGGCTAAATGTGATGAAGAGCTCTGGTGTTTTTTGTTTATCCAGCATAAAGTTCGCATTTTTCTCAGTGATTTTATGTTCAGATACCCACATGACACCTGAAACCGCGATGAGTAAAATACCCGCTTCAAACAAACTATCAAATAAGCGATAATCCAAGTAAATCGCAGTGACAAGGTTTCTTGAACCGGTATCAAGCAAGCCATTCAATAAAAAGAAGTCCTTGCCTGCTGAGTTATAAATTTCTTTAAAATCTGTAAAACTGATGATGAAGAAATAAAGCACCCCACCCAATAAAAATACCAAACTGATACGTTTGATCAACGATGATGGTCTAATCATATAAATCACGATCCTCGATGGTAGAAACCTGAATGAATGGTTTCTCCTTGGTGATGGTTTTAAGTTGTTTCATAATGACCGATGACGATTTGCCTTTGAATTCAAATCGTTGTTTGTCGGGATTATACACAATGATCAAATCAATGTTTAATTCTCTCGTGAGTTCACGTTCACTGCCTTTGATGCCTGCACAAATATTGAGTTTTAAACTGTGTTCATCGGCAAATTCAGTCAAAATTTGATAGACATCAGACACTTCTTTGTCTAAGTTGAACTGGTCATAATCGACACGGTCAAGGACGATGAATTCACGTTGTCGAGAAATACTGATGACGTAAATGAGCGGGATGATGGCTGAACCAATCGCTACTTCCGCAATCGCCACATCCGGTGCTTGATTGATGACATATAAAGTCGCAGCAATCAAACCAAAAGCTGAAATATAGATGATGATGGTAAAGTTTTCTTTGTGGAAGATGATGACTAACGCAATAATGATAAGCAAAATTTGTAAAATCAGTCCAATGGTTTCCATCATACATCATCACCATCCTTATGGTCGAGGGGTACCCCAATCAAATAGGCAGAACGGATATTGACGTGTGATGAAATTGGGCTCGTGACCAACAAGAATAGAATCAACACGATGAGTTTCAATACAGATTCCCAAGCATGATGTGCAAATATCAAAGCAATCAATATTAATATCGAAGCCACAGTATCGATGGTGGCAGATGATAAAATTCGGGTATAGAGGTTATTCAGTTTAAATATCGCAACCATCCCAAAGAGGAGGAAAAACCAAGAAATGATTAAAATAGCAATCGCCACATAACTCATTTTTGTCTACCCCCAGTCATGATAAATTTAGATAGCAATGTCATCGTTAAGAAACCAATGATACCATAAGAAATCGCGATATCAAGAAACATCATGTTATCGACATATACCGCATACAAGGCAATGATCAGTACGACTTTAGCTGAGATGAGGTTGAGCATTAAAATCCTGTCCCAAAGCGTTTTTCCGCGTACCATTTGGATGAGTGCAAAGAGGATTGCGAGCACCAACATACCAATGGTGATTAAAATAAATGTGTGGATTAAACTCATTTGTGTTCACCCATATCTTTCAGTAATTTTTCGAACTTTTGACGGATTGGTGCTTCAAGTTCTTCTTGTGGGGTACCGGGTTTCGCTAGCACCATCACATAGATGGTATGCCCCACCACATCGATGGTGATTGTCCCTGGCGTTAACGTGATCGAGTTCGCAACAATCGCGACTTGCACAGGGTCATACACAGACAAATCCAATTTAAACACCAATGGTTGATATCCACCTTTGACGAGGTTAATGATAAAGAAAAAAGCCGATTTAAAAATCTCAATGAATAACACACCCATATAATAAACCATGGTGGTTAATTTGAGTTTTTTATACCTAAAGCCTTCTTTGGTGTATAAAATATTGTGCGATAAGTACGTGACAACAAACGAAATAACCACACCGAATATGAGTGTCGATATTTCCAAATTAAAATTGAATAACAGCCATAATCCAAACAGGATAATGAACATTTTGATGCGTGAAAGGGTGGTGTTCATGGTAAAAAATCTCCTTAAATCGTAGTTTCTAGCGAATGAGCATCCTAGAGCGAATACAGTGTTTTTATGACATAAAACCGTCACTGAATCGGACTTCACCATCTACTATTGTACACGATTTAGAGAAAAAAAACCACTCAGAACCTTTGAGGTCCAAACGATTGTTTTCTACATAGAAATATAGCGTATGGTAGCGCTTTACTTTAAAATAATTCTTTGTTATAATTTGAGTATTAAATCAAAGCGGATCACACTCAATTAATGGTGAGATGGGATGCACGTTTGATCAAGCCAAACCCGGAGTAATCCGGCGACGGAAAGCTATAGGGTCTCCATGAGACAGCCAGTTGCCCTACGGATGAATTCCTTATTTCTATATGAAATGAGCGATTTTGTTTTGATTTTTATTTTATGTATTGGTTTGTTTTTTAGGGGGAGATTCACATGAAAAATAAATACTTTTTGGAGGCATCTCAACGCTTAAGGGATGATTATCATCTAGATGTCATTGAAGACATTCTTTTGGCTCGTCAAGAACGCATCATTTTATTCGCGGATTGTAAAAACCCTTCAGACATCGAACTTGAGGTTGTCACAGGCAGTTTAGATTTGATTGGTTTTGAGGATGCAAAATCCATCAAACTTTCTACGATTTTGGCTGCATTCGACTACAACAACAGCTATGGTTATGTGGCGGGTAAAGAAGCCTATTATCAAGGGGTTTATCATGAGTTACATGATTTTAAAACACCTAAAGATGTGAGCTTTCCAATCATGTATAATGGTATTAGAAAATGGCTAAGATTCAACATATTCCCCTCATCTAAACAAGAAAACATCAGTATTTTTACCGTAACTGATGTGACGGTTTTACATACACAAGAGGAAGAAACATTTTATAAGACCCATACCGATTCACTCACCCAATTATTCAACAAATATACCTTTGATTACCATTATGGATTGAAGTATTATAAACCTGGTTTCCATGTTATGTTCATGGATTTTGATAATTTTAAAAACATCAATGACCGTTATGGACATGCCATTGGAAATGTGTGCTTGGTGGAGTTTGGAAAACTGTTAAAGTCTCTTCAATATAACGACAATCATTTCTACCGTTTAGGTGGGGATGAGTTTATTGGCTTATTGATTGGTTCTTCTGAAGAAATACTGAACTTGTCCAATAAAATCATGGCGGGTGTTCGAGAACTTAAAATCAACAACACAGATATCCAACTCACCATTTCGATGGGCGTCATGAAAGCAACCAAATCGGAAGACCTCGCGCGCAAAGCGGACTCTTTGATGTATGAAGTCAAAGCCTCTGGAAAAAATAATTTCTTATATGCCATCGAAAGTTAGACATAAGAAAAAATCAAATTAGAATTTGTCCCCAAGTTTGGGGACTTTTTTTATGAGACAACCACGGACACTGGATCCGTGGTTGTCATGATTATATGAGTGGGAAAGTTCTGACAATGACATACAAAGTAAATGTTACCATAAATCCAAAAGCCGCGTAATTCCCCATCCTAACGCGATAGTCGTTGTATAAATCTGTGCCCCCAATGATGTAAAGTAACGGGCCTCCAAATGGAATCAATAGACCAATCAACAAATATTTGATGCGGTCCCAAGCCCCAAATGGTTGGGTAGCTTTAAAAATATGAGCACGATACGCTTTGATTCCGTGAAATAGATTTATCAGAAAAACACCAAGAATCCATAGGATATGTACACCAACGGTGATGTATTTTTGAGTGTTTGTTGGTTCAATCGATACGATGATTTTGGGTTGAATCGTGGTTTCATTGATTCGTTTTTCAAACACAAATCCGATGTTACCACTAGATTCATATCCAATAAAACCTACCGTATTTCCATCGCTTTGACTGGTATCTAAAACAATGTTCATCGCGCCATGATCACTTCTCACAGTAACCTCATAAAGTGCAACAACCGTATCTTGATACGTATATTCTAATAAGAAGGTATTCGTACTAGGTTCTAAATGTTCTATGGATTTTACTGTGACTGTGTCATTCATTAGTTTAGATACAAAATCGATGCGTATAACCCCTGGATCACTCACTTCATATACATTATCAAACTGGGTCAATACTTGACGATTGCTGACCTTATTTTCAATAAAATGGGTAACAAAGATTAACAACAATGGGAAAAAAATGATGGATAATACACGTATCAATATGGTAGATTGGTTCATTATTAGACACCTCTTTTATAATTAGGATTACGAGTATTATATCATTTTTATTCATTTTAATAACATTTAATTTTTTCGCTTCACTTAATTTTAAATTATGATTTAAGCCAGGATTGAATGTGGGTAAATAACTGATGAATTCGAATAGGATGGACTACCCCAGATTGAATGATGGTTTCTTGAACTTCATCATCTGAAACTTTTTCATATTGGTGTATATCATTTTGATATTCAATGGTAAAAAACCAATCACTCTTATCATCCTTGAGGTCTTGAATGAAGCGTTTCAGTTCATTTATTTCGAACTTCAGTGATTGATTTGAGGGGATAGAAAAATTCAACTCAGCGGCTTCTCCATAAATTCGATATAAATCAGATGACTTGGATTGATCAAAATATGGATCGGCTACTGGTGCTTCTAAGGAATCAAAACTTAGGATTTTATAGCCTTGATATGTCAACATACCTGTATCACCCTCGTGATATTTGAACCATTCTTTTTTCTTTAATCTAAACGTCAGTTTCTTGTTTTGTTTGGTTCGAAACTGAACATAGTATCCTTTTTGCTCATAGCCTCCGGCACTATCCACTGTACCAGATGTAAAGTTTTGATTCATCACTTTTGTTTCTGTATATGCACTACCAACTTTAACAAAGACCCGTTCAATCGGTGCATTCTTCTGTTTCTTTTGATTGTTTTGCATGACGAAAAAACCAACCATAACTGCAATCAATCCAATGAATACAAATACCACCGCGACAATAACAAACTCCATAATAAAACCTCCCATATTGTTGTTTTTATTGGTTTTTTTGTATAAAAAGTGAATTATTTCATAAAAAGTCCGCATTGCATATGTTTTGACAAAGTGATATGCTTAGAATATCAAGACATCCTTGTGATGCCTAAACATACAGAGGGAGCGTATGATGAGAAAGTTAGTCGTATTACTCGTGGTATTTTTAGGACTGGGTTTGGTTTTGGTTGGTTGTGGTGGCGGTACCACTTCAAACAAAGCGACTGAAGTCATCGATACATTGGAAGAAGACGGTTATGCCTTCGAAACACGTGATGAAGATTCACGAGAATATTATCAAGCCAATATGATCAACGAGAAATATGACTTGAATGTAGACGTCGTAGAACTTTATGTTGGTTATGTGAACGGTAATGAACGTTGGGCGGAAATCGTCGTTTTAAAGACCGATGCTCAAGCCGAAGATTTCTATGACGAATTGATGATTGAAGCCACTGAAGGCAGACTCGTCATTCGTGAAGGCAGTGTCATCATCATCACATTCTCACAAGAAACAGCCAACCTGTTTCAATCTAAGTCTTAACCTTATTTATGCATAAAGGACCTCTAACGAGGTTCTTTTTATTGGGTGAAATCTGCACTGAATTCAAATGTTTGAGTTTCAGTGATAACCCAAGCGCCATCTACATAGTTTCTGATTTCGATTGTGAGTGTATACTGATCGCCAGATGTCATACTGATGTATGTGCCTGATCCACCGCTGGCGATTCGATAAAATGGATATAAACTTCGTGAATCTCTAAAATACACATCAAAAATGGGATTGTTGGTATAGAATATCACTTCGTCTTGACCAGAGTTACCATCTGGATTCATCATGTCGATTTTCCACTGTTTGTCGTAAACAATCGGTCCTTCAATCAAAGCATATACATAATCATAGACATTACCAGAAACTTGGATCATTTGAACACGGTGATAATAGTAATAGACATAGGTTACGCTTGGTTGCTTCTCATAAAGGATGTACTCCCCATTACTGAGTAAGCGTTTAATCGTTTGTGCACTTGGGTCTATGAGATAATGATCTGATTGACGGTAATCATCTAAAATGAGTATTGGTGTGCCCGATTCGTATCCAGGCACAGTTAATGAGGCGAACCAGTCCCCTTTTTTATTGGTTGTTTTTAGGGCATGATCAAAGTAAACAAACCGCATGTAGGTGTCTACTTTTTCTGAAATTGTAATCTCTAGATGAGGGTAGTTTATATCCACACCTGAGCTGCGTTCTACTTCGATGTATTGGCCAGGTAAACCTGCCCGAATTTCGTCAATATCGTATACAATGGGTTCTGTTTGAACCAAAGTGATGTCAAAATGATGATAGGCATTGTATTTTTGCTTAAAATCTTCTGTGATGATTTTTCTATCCAATTTTGAATATAGTATACCAATCGCATTTTTACCTACACCTAAGTCTACGATGAAGGTAACCTTATCCCAGTTATTTGTAAACTCTGAAGCGATTGTTTCTTGATTCTTAAACAGTGTCACTTGATAGTTTTGCCATTTTGCAATCACACGTATAGCAATCTCTGTATTCGATAAGACATTATCCTTCGCATGACCTTCATAATCCAATGTATTACTTAGAGGCGTCCAGACCCAAGTGTCTTCTACTGTTTTACGTAAATATTCAAATCTCACTTCAGAAAAGTAGGTGTCTCCGATGGTACCATCGAGCACTTTTTTATATTGCTCATCAATAAATTTATAATCGGTGAACGCCGACTGCCCAATATGTGCGATACGATCATAGTTAATTCCTTTTTCATTGGCGATGTCTTCTGCATTACTACCAGAATAATAAGTACCAAATCCTGTCTGTTCATGATAATTTATGAAGCGGCTGGTATCCCCATGAAAATTCGGGTCTACGATGTGGATTTTATATTGATTCAGATCATACGTTAGTTTGTTCACAACCAACGCGTGGCCATATACTTCATTGGTTACTTCATCGGTTTTATAAATGGCGAATAATTGGGGTTCCCGCGTCATATATAGGGCATAGGCTACAGAAAGAAATCGTGCTTGGTCTAAAGCATCAAGCATTTCAAAAAAATGATCGAATTTGTCTGAATCAAAGTCAAATGTATCTTGTAAAACAGAAGCAAATCGATAGGCATCACTGTCATCAATCCAAAAATCTGGCGTTTTTTGATTAAATCTTGTGAATAGATTTTCATCACTGTATTTCAATTTTCGTTCTGTGTAGTACCATATCATACCTAAAGATTGGCCTGCACAATGCCCCTCTGGAGCGATTTCTGACCCATAATTATCAAAAGGAAAATCATCGATGCCGGCTTCAAACCCAGAATCGAATTTTTCTGGACTCATAAATACCAATTCAAACAAATCTGACATTTTAACTTTAGAAACAACAATGCTACTAAAATGTGAAGTCATGATTTTTATGTGGTCATCGGTTAATGCTATGGTTGGAATGGCTTCAAATGAACCATCTGTTTCATCATAATAAAAAGCCATTGCGTACTCATGATCGGTATCTAGATCAATCGGTATCGTCACTGTTAAGGGTTGTTGTGCCGGGGTGTTTTGATTGTCAATATGGATCAATGGCGTAATGGCTTCAAATAAATCCGGCACTTCATTATTATCAAAAGGCTTAGAAGTGATATCGAAGGTAACCGTTGATGTATAAGCTGCTTCTGGTATATCAATGGAAAAACCTTTCAGTTTTCCCTCATGAATCGTAATGGTTCCGCCTGAGGTATCCACTTGTAAGATATCTTTAGGTGCTGGTGCTGTTTTAAAAACAAAAAAAGTAATCGCACCAAAAATAATGATCACCAGCATCATACGTACCTTTGCTAGTTTTTGGGACTTCAAGAACATCTTAAATAGGTTGTTCATCGTGATCCTCCGATTTTGAATGGATTGTATACTTCACCTTCATTATATCTTTAAAAATTTGATTGTGCTGAAAAAAATAAAAAACCACGGTTGTTTACCCGTGGTTCATGACTAATTTGATTGCCCAATTTCAATGACACACAACGTATCATCCAATGCTTTGAAATATAAGTTCTTTTCGATTTCTAGCTGACGATACACTTGTTCAATGATATTCGAGTCGAAAATGATGTGTGCTTCTACCGGACTGAATGTCGCGTTTTGTTTGAGTTCATAAGAGATCAACAGCTGATTTGTAGCGAGGATATTTTGAACTTTAGGTGTATCTTTCTTTACCAATGCAAACACACGTTGATTGATTTCAACCAAACTTAAGAACCCTTCTTTGCCTTCAAAATTAAACTTAATGACTTTTTTCATATGACAGATACCTACTTTCGTACAGTATCTATTCTAGCATGACGATACCAATTTATCACACGTTATGCGCAGAAATCACTTATTTGCCAAATCTTTGGATTTTATTCCTTGATTGAGAAGTATCCTCATCTCATTGATGCGTTTTTGTTTGGTTTCATTCGTTTTCGCTGAAAAAACATATCTAGCCCAACCTTTTTGATACCCCGGAGTGAGTGATTCATAGAATTTCAGACACGGATCATTTTTCAGTATGTTTAGGATGTCTGGAACATGTTGTTCATAATCTTCTACTTTCATGGATACTGCTGGACGTGATTTCATCTTCGTATCATATTTAACACCCAATAACGTATAGTTCTCATCCAATGAAATCATACGATTGAAACGCATTTGACTATCACCGATATAGCCTGTATCCTCATTAACTTTAAGATGGGGAAAAATATGGTCACGATGGATTCCTGACACCCCTAAAGCATTCTTAAGTTTGGGGTAACATAGGTACAACATTCCCTCTGCTTGAAGTTGTTTTTCAGCTTCTAGGATGACTTCTGACATCTCATTGAGTGTATATACAAACGAAAAAACAACATCGAATGGGGCTTTTGATAATGATGGATAGGTTTGTATTAAGGATTGATGTGTTTCTGGTACATGATTCCATTGAATGTTTTTATCTTTGAGCATTTTTTCTATCATAGTATTACCTCATTATTTTATGGATTTCATTGGCAGGGTATAAAATAAAACCGTTTCAATGATGATACCGTAGACCACACCAGCCATAAAGCCAGTGAAGTCTAAGAATTCAGTTGAACTATAGAATGCGAAAGAGACGAATGCACCTAATAAAATGCCTCTAAATATAGCCGTTGTGATGGATTTTGGTTTTGCAAATAACCCAATCACTAAACCCATCAACAAGCGATTGAACCAAAATGAAAACAGATAAAGAAAAGACAATTCACCAGGCATTCTGAGCCCTGCACCAATGATGCAAACAATGCCTAACAATGCCCCTAAAATCAAGCCATAAATCAATCTTTTAGTCATGTTTTGTCTCCTTTTTCATGAGTCTAATAACATATATCGTAACAATCAATATCAATAGCATAAAAGACATCATCAGTGTCATCCACTTCAACATTGTGATATAACCAGCAATATCTGCCATGAGGAAGGTTTCTTTAGGATAGCGATACATGACGGTGGCGGTAAAGATATTTTCTGTATAATCCAAACCCACTGCGAATACTGGTAGTAAATACAACTTCTTCAACCAACCCTGCACACTAGACTGACAAAAGAATGCCAGTGCTATTGTGAGGAACAAGCCATAAACCAATGGCCAAATCAAATCAAATGTAAAACGTTGTTCAATGTAAAAACGTCGCCCTTCTAGACCGTATTGATTGGCAATATCGTATAGTTCATCGCTTGTATAGAACCATGAAGTGTCTGGACTGGATTCAAGGCCTAAAGCACTGCTTTTTTGTGATTCGTTAGGTAAAACAAAAATCATGAATAAAACAAAGATGCCTAAAGAAATTAGAACATAATACCAACGTATATTTTTCATGCCATCACTCATTTCTTTAATGAATCATCTATTTGTATGAATAAAATAATTAATCGATAAAATTCAAAATCAATTCGACGAGTGTATCTTGTTGTGCTTTGGTTGAGATTACAGGTGTACCATCCCCTTTTTGAGGACCGTACCAACCAAACTGTGCATGGTTACCACCCAATATTTCATATAAGGCATAATCATCTGGTAGTAGATTTTCACTTTTTTCTACGTCTTCAATATCCAAAATAGTATCAAATTCCCCGATAATGACTAATACACGCTTATCCGATACATCAGAAATTGGATAGCTTGCGAGAAATATCAACTCGGTAACACGAACGTCATTTGAGCTAAACATACTACCCACTGTGCCACCCAAAGAGTGACCAATCACAACATTATCGATCCCCTCTTCTAGAAATCTAGCCCCATAATTTGGGGTAAGTATGGCTAAATTGAATACCGTTTTTACAATCGTAACATCATACCCTGATAGCGCCAGTTTGATTGCTAAATATTGATAACTTTCAGGTTTTACCTTTCCACCAGGAACAATGATTATATTTTTAATGGGTTGTTCAACCACATAACTGATTTGATCAAAGTCATCGATGACTAGAATCCCTTGTAAATCCAATGATTCGATTTCATCATACATCGCTTTCAGTGGTTTATACGAATCTCTCGTGTAGATAAATAACCCCAATACCGCCAACAATACGACTGATATGATGACAATGCTAGAGATTTTGATGATTTTGATGATTAATTTCATATGATTACCTTGCTTCCTGTGGTTGATATTATGTCATATTTGATGTCTACCTTCATTATACTGTATCACTCAAACTTTAGAACAAAGAGGTGAATAAATCACCCTTTACAGAATGATTTATGATACATACCTCTTAACGATTTAACTCGTCTTATTTAAAGCGACTACACACCAAATAGGTATGTTCGCTTAGGAGTGTTCACTCCCTTATCCCCTATCCATAAGGCATCGGGATTACCTTTTCGAATCATATTTAATGAGGCATTTTGATCGGCATTGATCAAGATGCCTTTTTGACTCTTATATAAACCTCTTTTAATTCTAGCTCCAGAGAAATCACCTTTAACAAACGCATCTTGGTCCAGATATGAAGCTTTGGATGTGTAAGCTTCATTGATTACTTTGGTTTCGATACCTAATTGTTCTGCTAAATAGATGATTCGATCTCTAAGTCTCGCGATTGGAATACTCTTGGTCCATTGATTATAGGTATCTGATAGTCTTTCATCTTTAAAGGTGTCATTATAACCTAGGATGATTTGTTTTACCTTATTCTTAACTGCGTGATTCATGATGAGTTTAGCTGCTTTATAGAT
>JAVBWN010000006.1:0-75125 GCA_036677365.1 Acholeplasma sp. | reverse complement strand
TTAAAAGCTTTGTTCATACCAAATCCGCCCTTTCATAGTATTTATGTATAGTGATTATTCAACTATATTATAACATTATTTATGGGTTTTGTGAAATAAATATGAAAGAATTTTACGAATCAATTCATCCCGCTACCTAAAGAGGAAGGGGAATTCTTGATTGTGTTGTTAAAACGCCACAACTCATCGATATACAATTCTCGATTAATCACAGTATCACCTCTTGATTTCGATTATAGTCGAAATTATATGCGTTTTAGCTTTTAATTTCGATTGTAGTCGAAATTAAAAGACAGTCCTTTCGAGACTGTCTTATACAATTTACCAATGATTAACCACGCGTTCCGCGAAACCCATGACGTTATGAAATTCAATTTTCTGACCATTCTTTATGGTGAAATAGCCACTGAATTTGCCAAAGACTTGATGTTGAATGGATTTGATGACTACCACATTAGACGCGCTTTGACGGTCTAAAATCGGATGAAATGTGAGTTCAATATCACCAGATTTAGAGGTGAATGTCCAAGGACTCATGTAATCATATTGGTCATGCTTCTTTGGAATATTAAAAGTGATGTCTTCAAACTTATAGCACTGTCCATCGTAATAAAACATATTTTCACTGGCTTTGGAGGTATCCCCAAAGCCATAACCCAAGTTAAAGCCAATGCGCTTGCCTTCGAATAAATCAGAAGCACTGGACCAATACCAGGTATTCTTATAGGTCCAAACACCTCTACCCCAGTCGAGTGTGCCAAACGCGTGAATAAGAGGGAAAGTATCTTGTCCAATCGTATAACTACCGGAGACATCCATCAAATTGATTTTGTGGTTGTAATAGAAATGTCCTTTGGTTTCAAATGGTGTCGCGATCACCATGGAGCTGTTTTCTTTTTCGGTTAAAACAATATCTGCGGATAGCGTCTTATTGTCTTTAAAGCGGTCCATTCTTACCTTTAAATGACGCTTATCATTTTCGATTAAAAATTCAAACGAGAATCCCTTCTTTTGAAAGACCACGTTGCCCACCCTCGATGAACTTGGCATACCCAATCGTTTTAGCGGGAAAAAGCCCATCGGTGATTTCGTATGTTCGGTTTTATGTTCAAAATCAAAGGTGGTGATGGAAACCAGCCACATGTACGAATTATCAGCGACCGTAAAAGCGATGCCGTGTTTATGATTACCTATGTAGTAGTAATCCCATTCTTTGGTGCGCATCCCTTTGACGGTGATGTCTTTACGGTCATACGCACGAATCAAATCTTCGTGATAACCCGCTTCGATGAGATTGCCGCGTTCATCGAGTAAAGGGCCTTTGGTCAAACGATTTTCCACAATAACACCTCTTTTATACTTTCAGTATAGCATAGGAAAAGAAAAAGCGTGAAATCATCACGCTTTTAACTGAGTAATTGTTCAAAAAAAGACTTTATTTTTGAATATTTAATGGGGTTCATTTGAATGGTATTAGACAAAATATCTTTATGGCTTTGTAAGAAGGATTCGTTTAAAGCGGTATCCCCTTGAACCACCAGTGAACATTCACCCAATTGATCAAAGGCTGAATTGTTTAAATTCGTAGACCCCACGATGAATACATCATCGACCAAAATCGCTTTCGCATGCACCAAGCCTTCATAAAGATACACTGTAGCCCCTGCCTTTTGAAGACGATTCATCCAAAAGAGGTTGTATTCGGTTTGAAGGTTCGATACTTTTGAGGTGAGGATCGTGACTTCAACGCCACGCTTTAAGGCTTGAAGTAAAGCTTGCATCGCGGATTTTGCACCAAAATAGGCCATGTGCATCAAAATGCGATAATTTGCTTGATTTAATAGGTGTGTTAAGTCTTTTTTGACTTGAAAATCGTTCGGTCTATTCATCACATAATCGATGTTTCGATCGACGTCATAGGCTTTTTTACCCTCAAATCGGGTTATGAAATAGGCCACTTCATCGGGGTTATCGATTCTCACCATATAATCTAAATAGGTTCTACCTTGAATGTCTTGTCCATTTTCTTTGTCTTCGATATTGACCCCACCGATGTATAAAATGGTATCATCGATGACATAAAACTTAGTATGGTCTTTGAGGATTGAGGTTGATAGTGATAAGTTCGGATGTCTGATGAATTTGTTCAAGGCTTCATTGGGCTTTTGTTGATAACCTTTGGGTTTTCTATCATCAGCGTAGCCAAGATCGATGATTTTCGCTAAGATATGGATCCCTTTTTGTTTTTCTTTATGGAATAAGCTCTGTTTATTCTCTTCTGCTTTTTCAAAAATAGACCCATAAGCATCTTTTTGAATCGTGACTTGAACCCCTCGATCTAACGCATTTTGTAAGTGATTTAAGAGTTGATTGCCAATCTGATCATCACGCCAAATGAACATTTGAATGAGGATACTTCGTTGGGCACGATCGATGTCTTCTAAAATGGCTTTAAATGCTTCGTGGCCATAGGTAATGAGTTTCATTCAGCCACCTCATTTTTAATCGCGACACGGAGTTTCGCACTGTTTGATCGGCTGTTTTCCGCCAGTTCTTGTTCTGAAGGTAAGATTGGTTTTTTGGTCAATAACCTGAGTGGTGGGGTGGGTAGTTTTAACATAGGAATCCCTTTAGGGACATGGACTTCGCTGTTGGTTTTGAAGAAGTGTTTGACAATTCGATCTTCTAATGAATGGAACGTAATGATGGACATCACCCCATTGGGATTTAACATCGATAGCAATTTTGGTAACGTACGTTCTAAAACTCCCAGCTCATCATTCACAGCGATTCTTAGCGCTTGAAATACTTGTTTCGCTGAATGAGATTTTGATTTGTATTTATACATATCGGTGATTTTGACCAAATCAAAGGTGGTATTGAGTGGTCTGGATTCGATGATTTTTCGCGCAATCGGTCTGGCGAAATCCTCTTCGCCATACACTTCAAACATATAAACGAGTTCTTCAAATGAGGCGTTGTTGACGATATCGTAAGCGGTCTTGGTTTGGTTTTGATTCATCCGCATATCCAATTTCGCATCCTGCATGTAAGAAAAACCTCTTGAAGCGTCATCGATTTGAAAGGATGACATCCCCAAATCCATGACGACACCATCCATTTTTTCAATCCCTAATGCCTGGAGTTCTTCTTTTATGAATTCAAAGTTAGAAGCGATGGCCGTGAAGTTTTTAAACCCTTTTAGGCGTTCCTGAGCCGTTTTTAAAGCGTATTGGTCTTGGTCAAAACCGTATAAATGCCCGCCTTTTAACGACAACAAAATGGCTTCACTGTGTCCGCCACCTCCGAGGGTCGCGTCCACGTAAATGCCATTTTCTTTGAGGTTAAGTGCGTCAATCGATTCTTTGAGTAATACACTGTAATGTTTCATATTAAGGGTTATCGAAATAGCGATACTTCAAAATCGCGTCGTTAATCAATTTGTATCTTAAGAACCAGTCTGCGATGCTTTGAGCGTTGGCTTGGTAATCTGGATTGGATACATATAACATCGGAACAATCATATGATAATCATCGGTGAATAAGTCGAGGGTCATTGGATTGTATGTATAGGAACGGTTATTTGAGGTGATGTCTACACCAAAATGATACACTTCATTGAGATTGAAGAGGTTGCTGACGGTACGCTTGATGTCGGCTTGACCGCGAACCAAGGTGGTATCCAACCCATATTGGCTTAAATCCATACCTGGTGCGTAAATCATGAATGGTACATTGTGGGACAACTCCTGGAACTCTTGATGGGTGAGTTCTGGGTAAATTTGATTCAAATCAGCCATGGTCATGTTACCCGTATGGTCACCATACATCATGAATACAGTATCTTCCAATAAGCCTAAATCGCTTAAGTTTTGGAAAAACGCTTCGAAAACAATATCGAATCGGCGGTTAAAATCGAAGTAGTTGCCTAAATCTCTTAAAATGGTATTTTCCCATACATTGACGCCAGTGATGCCTTCAACATCGAAATATGGGGTATGGGTCACTGTAGATAAAGCGAAAATGAATTGGTCTTCGTCTTTTTGTAACACATCGGTCACGTAATCAAAAATGACGGTGTCATCGACCCAACCATTGATCACATTGATTTCAGGGTCATAATAATTTTCTGCCAATAAGCGTTCTGCTGGGACAAATTCATCGAAGCCCAACAATTCATAATTGATGAATCGTTTATAGAAGGATTCATTTGACCCGTTGATGCCATAGGTTTTGTAGCCTTGTTCTTTAAATAAACTCGGAATGGTTTCAAAGTTTTCGGCTAAATAATCGAAATAGGTCACAATTTGTCCGGTTGGGTATAATCCCGTCAATCCAGCAAATTCAGCGTCACTGGTTTTACCAACGCCAAAGTTGGAATAAAAACGATCATAGTAGAGTGTTTCATTGGAATTCGCGATGTTATTCAAAAATGGCATGATTTCATAGGCGATGCCATCGACTTCAATACTTAAGTTGATGAGGTAATCGTTCATCGCTTCTAATTGGAAAATGACCAGTTTTTTACCTTCAAAAATACCCGTTAAATCACTGTTCACGCAACTTGGATTCGATTCATAATTGAGTGGGCAGGTTTGTTTTGCATTTTCAATATAAGCATCTACTTCGGCTTTTAAATCGGGTTTGGTATCTAAGATGGGTTCAGGTTGTGGAATCACCGTATAACTGATTAAATCCACCAAATAATAGTTATAAATCCCCATCGTTTGAACGCCTTTAAGGGCGTTACGGTGTTCTTCGTAAAATGTATTGTTGATATGGTTGTAATAGACCACTTGTGAGAAGGTGGTCATCAATAACCCCAATGTGAGCGCACTGAGGGCGAATCTTCTTTTTCTCGAGGTTTCAATCCAGTGGGGTGTTTCTTTAAATGGTTTGTGCATGAATACATTAATGGCCAAATAAATGAATGCGAAAGCAGGAATTAAGGCGATGTATTGACCCATTCTGAATAGATTTCGCCATAGGTGGATGGTCAATTGTTGACCCAATACCGGGGCACTGTTGGAAAATGTTCTCGCATTGAAGAATGAGAAGGCTGTCCCATAATAAAACTGATATATTTTGAGTGAAAACACCAAAACCGATAAGCCAATCCCAAGGATCAGTACCGACAAGGTGAAATATTTTTTATTTTTAAACATCAGTAAAAATAGTCCCACGAGGACGCTCAGTAGACCTAAGTCTCCAACCCAAGCATTGATACGGATGGCAAATGGTTCATAATACAAATTCATCCCTGGATTGAAAAATTGTGCGGTGACCATCACCCGATTCAACATCGTTAAGATGAGAAAAGCGAGTATGGTTAAAAGGATATATCCTTTATCTTTTATACGTTTCATTTGAAAAACCTCATTTTTAAGAATTCATGAATATCTTATAACTTATTGCTTACTTTGTAAAGTCATTTAGAAATTGGGGTAAATTTTGGGTAAAGAAAAAGATGCCTACCGGCATCCTTCTTTAAATCTGATTTATTCAGATTCTTTGACGTTAACTACTTTATTGCCTCTGTATTCCCCAGTGGTTGGAGATACTCTGTGAGGTAATACTAAGTCACCAGTTTGTGGGTCTACCACCAAAGTTGGTTTGCTTAGTTTGTAGTGTGTACGACGTTTTCTTTTTGCAGTCTTAGACGTGCGGCGAAAAGGAATTGCCATCTTCACACCTCCTATTTTTTGTCAAAATGGTCCTTTAATTGAGCGAATACTTCATTGACTTTAGGTTCTTCTTCATACAAATCCCTTGGAGCATCTTCAGCATAGACTTGCATCGGGATCATCGGTATGATGGCACCCCAAATGATGTCGCCTAAGTTGATTTTGTCCTCAACAATCATGTATTCAGCGTCACTGGTCTCTGAAACATCTTCCTCAATTTTAAAACTGAGCGGGTAACTCACTGGTTTTAATGTGATTGCACAAGGGAGTGTCAATGTGGTTTCGATGTTTAAATCAAAGTGCACATATCGGCTCTGTAAAAACTGGACTTGTCCCGTAACATGGACCAAATCAATGTCATACATGAGTGTCTGATCTTTCAATCGATGTTTGAAGTCTAATGAGAGATCGAACCCCTTATTGGCATATTCGGTTTTTAGCTTTTCAAGTGTTAAAATCATACAATCACCAGCTTGATTAATTATACATGGTTTTATATCGATTGTCAAACATTAATCTAAGATGTTATTTCAAAAGAAAAAGCCCACGGAGAGTGAGCTATAATCCACGTTTTGCACGCAACAATCTCATGACGTTTAAAAGCACAGTTTGTGTGTCTTCAGGGATTGAAACCCCTTCTTGAAGTTCTTTTCTTTCAACCACGACATCTTTAAGTCTCACGGTAATTGCGTGGTCGTTTACGAGGTATAATTGTAAGTCGATATAGTGATGGTTCGTTCCTCTTTCATAGAAACGAATGGAATTGGTTTCAATCGAAACAATCGAACCATAGGGGATTTCTACGGTGTAATCGTCTGAGAACGCCCCGCGTTCATGGTCGATGAGTGCGGTATAGTAATACAGTTGATGTTCACCAAATAAAAGTACGGTGACCCGCGCTTGATTGAAGCGGATGTGGTCATTTTTCTTAGACATTTTGAATAAGACACTTGACCCTTTAAAGAACGCTTCAGGTAGTGACACCACCAATGGGTTGAGTTCATTGGTGTCGGCTTCGGTAAGCCCTAGTAAACCTCGAGCTCGCACCAAGGCTTGCTCATAATCTGCTCTTGCGTAAGCATCGAAATCTTGAGCACCTTTGATCTTTTTACGAAAATACTTTTTCATGAATTTGGCGCGGTCCATAGGTCCATCCCCCTTTGATGGTTATATCTAGGTTTATTGTATCAACTAAATGATTTTTAGTCAATGAATGCATCCCCATAATGGTAAGAAAAACGCCTCAAATAACCCTAAAAATGAAATACTTCCTTTAGTTTAGGTAAATCCATTTGAATGGTTTGATAAATCACATCTAATCTAATATCCCCATAATCATGCACGATTTTATTTCGTAAACCTATCACACTAACCCATGAAATCTCAGCATGTCTGATTCTAAAATCGTCACTTAGACGTTTCATACTTTCTGAGATTTGAATGAATCTAAATAAGATAGAATCAATCAAAACCTCATTGACTTCAAGTACTTCCTTGGTCATACCGTGAGTATGTTTCATGATGAAATCAATGTCTTTAGCTATTTTCTCAACAAAAAACTGGTCATTCTTTTCCTTTACCGACAATTTTTATGCCATCCTTTAAAACTGCGTAAATTAACTCCGGATTGGATGATAAATCTGTCCACAAAATCACATCGACTTTTTTAAGCAGGTGTTGTCTTAAGGTTTCAACTAAACCATAATATTGAAGACCTGTTGTCTTTGTAGAGATGATCAAATCCACATCGCTGTTAGGTGTGGCTTCATTTCTAGCGTATGAGCCAAATAAATAACAAAACTCAACTTCATAACTTGGGATTGCTTTGAAAATACCTTGTTTGATTTGATCTAGTGTCAAAACGCCGTGGGATTCATCGATGTGTCCAAAATCGAGCAGTCTATCTAATATATACTTATACTTAATCGAAGTTACTCTTTTTGGATTGTTCTCGTAGTCTTTATAAGTTCGAAGCGGCATATCCACCAAATTGGATACTTCTACTTGTGTTAAGCCCAAAGAGATTCTTTGTTCTTTCAATGTCATAGGTATCACCTCTGTCTATATAATAACATATGTTTGCACTTTATGTGATAATTTTGGTGCAATTTTTGCACTTTTAAGAAACATGAAGGTGCAATCATATATTCATACGACAAAAAATCCCTTAATCGAATAAGGGATTTTGATTGGTTTTTTTCAGTTATCTTAGTGGGTAAGGATGGATGTAATGACCATAGCCACAAATAAAAAGGACACGACAGCGGTGAATCTTACTAAGAAGAGTTCTAAGCCTCTCGCCTTTGAATTTTTAAATAACTCTGATTTTTCACCAGAAAATGCGCTTGCGACATCGTCTTGTGAAGATTGTAAAGCAACTGCTACGATTAATAATAGACCTAGTACCATAGCGATCCAATCAGCAAAATTCATGTGGGTACCTCCTAAAATACACTTTATTGTATCAATTTATTGGTTGGATGTCAACAGGACTTAACTAAACAAAGCTTTTGTATCGTTGATCATCGTCAGGGTCGATTGATATCCTCCGGATACAATATACCAAGCGATCGAATCTAAGACGATAATTCGGTTGTTTTGGGCTGCATTTGTTGAGTTTACAAGCGCGTTATCAAGCACCCCTGTCGATGCTTCTCCGCCCACCGCTGCGGCACGGTCAACCACAAAAATCACATCAGGGTTTAAGGTTTGTATGTATTCGAATGAAATGATGTCCCCATGGGTATTCGCATCCCCATTACCGAAGTTGGCATCGGCTGCTGGGAAAGCGAGCTCATTGTGAATGAAACTGAAACGAGAACCCAACCCATAACCAGAAATATCATCGCCATTGGTCATGACAATTAAAGTTTTGAAGTTGCTCACTTGCGCGAGTAGTTTCACTTCAGCGGTTTTGGTTTGAAGGGTGGTTTTCATCGTATCAAACGCTTCATTACCGCCAAAAATGGATTTCAAGTTGTCTAAATTGGTTTCAACACTCTCTAAATATTTGGTGTTATCGACAGCGACATTGAGTACAGCTACCCCACCCAATTCGGCTTTTAATTTATCATAAGTCCAGGCACTTCTTGAAGAAATGATGACCAAATCTGGGCTGAATAAGTCCAGGGTATCAAAATTAGGCTCGAACAATGTCCCTGCATTGGTAACTGAGTCGATGTTATACTTGCTTAAGTAACTTGGGACATTGGACTTGACGATTGCTAATTTTTCAATGCCTAAGGCTTCTATGCCGATGTGGTCTAATATATCTAAGACACCAAAATCAAAGATGGCGACATTTTTCGGGTTGGTTGGAATGACTTCTTGGACAGTCTCCGTGGTACGATTTTCATCGGTTCTTGAAGTGGCGTGTGTCACCGTTTGCGTGATTGTCACTGTTTCCGGGTATTCTTTTGAATCATCTACGATGGTGCATGCTGCTAAAAATAGGCTCATGGACATAACCATGATTAAAAACAAGATTTTTTTCATATCTTTTCCTCTACACTTTCTTGATAGTATATACAATACTTTTTACCATTGACACCGGCGATACAAAACTCATGGTCAAATACATAATCTAAAATGTCTTTTTCCATGATTTGATCTGGGGTGCCTTCTTGGATGATTTTGCCATCTTTCATCGCGATGATGTGATCGGAGAACGTGGCTGCGAAATTGATGTCATGTAAAACAATCATGACGGTTTTTCCAAGCTTTTTAACCAAATCTTGGAGGATGAGCATCATATCTACCGAATAACGCATATCGAGGTTATTGAGTGGTTCATCTAACAAGACATATTTGGTGTCTTGTGCCACAATCATCGCGATGTATGCGCGTTGTTTTTGGCCACCTGACAAATGGTTAATGCTTTTATGTTCTACTTCTTTGAGTCTTAAGAACTGTATGGCTTCATCGATTTTGGCTTCATCTTCTTTGGTAAGATTGCCTTTCGAATGTGGCCAACGACCGAAACTTACGAGTTCTCTGACCGTTAAATTGACATGGATTTGATTCGTCTGTTTAAGGATAGCTATCGCCTTGGCAAAGACATTGGGCTTGATTTTTGAAATGGATTCCCCATCCAATAAAACAGTACCTGAATCGGCTTCAATCAGTTTTGAAATTACGCCTAAAAGTGTCGACTTCCCAGCCCCATTGGGTCCAATGAGGGCCGTGACTGCGCCATCTTTAATGGTCAGATGGATGTCATCTAAGACAACCAAACTGCCATATTTTTTAGAGACTTGTTTAATTTCAATCATGCTTGTTTTTCTCCTTTCACTAAAACAGTGATCATATATAACCCACCAACCAAATTGATGAGGGTAGCTAGCGAGGTATTGAGGTTAAAGGTGGTTAATATAAACTGTCCTAAAACCAAGAACACAACCCCCAGTAAGCTACTCATCCAAAGGAGTGGTTTATGATAATCTGTTTTGAGTAATTCCCGAGCGAGGTTGACGGTAATGAGACCTAGAAACATGAGTGGACCTACCAAAGCTGTGGATACCGATATTAAAATCGAGATGTAAACCAAATGACGGTTCATCAGCTTATAATAGGATACCCCCAAGCTCTTTGCTTGGTCTTCACCCAAATTCATGACATCAAACGACTTCGTATCTTTGGCCATCAAAATGATCATGATGACTAAGATGGGTAGTGCGAGATACCATAAAATCGAGGTGTTCATGTTGGTCAAGGAAGCCATCGAACGTGAAGTCACCACCAGAAAATCGTCCGGATCGATGATTCTGGATAGAAATGACGTGAGGCTGCCCATCAAGGTTCTAAAGACCAACCCTACCAATAGGAGTAGTGCGAGGTTGTTTTTCCCTTTTTTTAATACGAATCCGTATAACAGTAAGGAAGAAAACACCATTACCAATGTCGATAATATGAAATTATAGTAAGGGTTCGCAATCAGTACAGTACTACTGCCAAACATAAACACGATGAGTGTTTGAGCAAGCACGAAGGTCGAATCAAACCCAATCACGCTTGGGGTTAAGATTCGATTTTGTGTCAAGGTTTGGAAGAATAATCCAGTGATGCCCATGGTGAATGCGACCACAATCATCGCGACCACTCGGGCACCACGTCTCGATAACCCACGTTCTAATTGACCCATGGTAATCACATCGATACCAATGAGCCAATAGGTGAGGTACAGTATCACTGCAAGTAGTGCAAGTAGCCCTACCATAATTAACGGTTTAATGAATTTATTTGGCATGATTGATCCTCCTATAAATGAGATATAAGAAAATAATCGAGCCTAAGACACCCATGGTTAAGGACACAGGAATCTCATATGGATAAATGATGACTCTTGATAGAATATCACCAATCAAAACAAAGACAGATCCAAATAAGGCGATATCAATCGCATTTTTTTTGACATTATCGCCATAATAAATAGATACCAAGTTCGGTACAACCAATCCAATGAATGGGATAGAACCGACTACCACAAAGATGGCTGCAGTTACCATCGAAATGATGACTAACCCCATCATCATGGTTCGTTTATAATTGACCCCTAGGTTTTTAGCAAAGTCTTCCCCAATCCCGATGATATTAAATTGAACCATATATATAAATGCGAGAATGAGTGGTGGTATAACAACATAAAGCAGTTCATAATTACCCGCGATTTTGGTTGTAAAACTGCCTACCCCAATCGTATCGATGAATTGGGTCGCGTTGAACTGGAAGGCTAGAAAAGATACAATCGCAGCGATGATACTACCAAACATCATCCCAATTAGAGGGACATAGATTTCGTTTTTGAATTTGATCTTGTTTAAGATCGTAATAAATACAAAAGAGCCTAATACTGCAAACCCAAAAGCGAACACCAATTTAAAGGTTAAACTGAGGGTTCCAAATAATAAATACGCCAATAAGATACCGAGTTGAGCACTGTCTGTTACACCCACCACAGAAGGTGAGATAAACTTGTTCTTACTGATGGTTTGAAGGATTAACCCAGAGATAGATAACCCCACTGCTGTTAGGATAATCGCGATGGTTCTTGGTAATCTAGATGTCAGTAAAAGAAACCACGTATCCGGGTCTAATTTGACAACATCGATGAACTTGATATTAGAGACGCCAATCGATACCGATAGGATCAATAGCAGCGCAAATAGAATGATTAAATAAAGCCTTTTCTTCAAGAGAAACCCACCCTTTTGTTACAAGGCTATTATATTTTTTTGCATAAACCATTTCAAAAGATATAGTAAACATTATAAATAAAGGCACCTGAGTGCGGTATTAGCGCATTCGGTGCCTTAAGTATCTTCTATGATTTGGATTCTAGTTGCTTCTGAAGTTCTTCTAAACATTGTTCCATAGGGAAAATTGATATTATCCTATACTTTTGAATTTCTTCTTTTTACTATAATTGCAATTATATTAATAAGTGACACTGGCAAAATGATATAAATTAGATAATTTATTTGGAATAGCGTATATAATGTTAGACTATGAATGGTACCGTAAATACTCAAATACCAATAAAAACCAATATACCCAAAAAACAATACAGATACGAGAACCGAGTTATAAATGATTTCGTTCTTTCGCATGTCTATTGCATACTTAGATGCCAGTGAAAACAGTAACTTTAGAATGAATATGATCCCTTTCCCTAGAAAATAGCCTTCAATGAACATCAACGGTAGAAACACTATTTTCTCTAAACTTTGATTTGTTTGAGTATGGTAGGTTATAGGTATCAACAATAATAAAGTGACTCCGAAAATACTAATTTCTTTAAGGTGACTAAAGATTGAGTCCCATGACAAAGGATTATTTTTATTGAAGGCTTTGATGGGATATCTCCTTAGAACTAAAAGTCTTAATATGATCAAAGTGACTAACCCACAAATGTACGTATAAAAGCCAATTTCTACCTCATCTATAAATAGGAAAACAATAATTGACACAACAAAAAGCCATCTGCAATAGAAACGAGATAAATTTTGGTGATACTTGATAAAGTTGACTTTAATTTTAAATCTCGTCGTAAGTCTATCGCTTCTACTTGTATTATTTTCCATAGATATCATCCTATCTTTCTAATGAATTATGTTCAAATGCTATAACATTGATTTAAACCTTGTTATAAACATAGTATCATAAATATTGATAATATAATAATAAATAATTTAAAATATGTTTATAAATGTAAAAGAAAAGCACCTGAGTGCGGTATTAGCGCATTCGGTGCCTTCTATGTTTATTATGATTTTGATTCTAGTTGCTTCTGAAGTTCTTCTAAACGTTCTTTCATAGCAGCGAGTTCTTGTTTCATGATTTCACATTCACAGGTCGAATCATACACACGTTTACCATCAATGGATAGGAATCTCATTGGATTCCCTACCACCACACTGTTATTAGGTAAATCTTGTTTCACGATGGTACTTGCACCGATTACCGAGTCATCGCCAATTTTCACTGGCCCGACCAAAGTAGCGTTCGCGTAAATGGTCACACGGTTGCCTAAGATGGGGTGGCGATTTCCTTTAGCATTGGTAGAATTGGATCCTAAAGTGACACCATGAAATAAGACGCAGTCATCACCGATGATGGCGGTTTGTCCAATGACAACCCCCGCCCCATGGTCGATGAATAAGCCTTTACCGATTTTCGCCCCTGGGTGAATATCGATGTTGGTGAATGTTCTTCCGATATTGGAAATGATTCTTGCAAGACCAGTCCATTTGATGTTATAAAAGAATCTCGCAACACGGTAATACATCAGTGCGTGTATGCCTGGATAGGATAATAATATGGTCAGTTTAGATGGGGCTGAAGGGTCGTTCTTCTTGGCTTGGTTGATGGTCAACCGGAGTTCTTTAAAAAACATATTATTCAAATACCCCAGTGGATAGATAACGTTCCCCTGAATCTGGTAATACTACCACGATATTTTGATCTTTATACTTTGGATTTTTCGCGACTTCAACAGCTGCAACCAACGCAGCTCCTGAGGAAATGCCTACGAATACCCCTTCGGTTTTCGCAACCAATTTCGCCATTTGAATCGCTTCATCGTTCGTGACACGAATGATTCTGTCAATGATTTTTACATTGAGGACATCTGGAATGAAACCAGCCCCAATCCCTTGAATGCGGTGAGACCCTGGTTTTTCACCCGATAATACAGATGAATCATATGGTTCTACTGCCACAATTTCAACGTCCTTAATGGTTTGTTTTAAGACTTCACCAACACCTGTGATGGTACCACCAGTACCAACCCCTGCAACAAATGCAGCGACTTGATTATCGGTATCTCTTAATATTTCAACCGCTGTGGTTTTTCGGTGCATTTCAGCATTGGCTAAGTTTTTAAATTGTTGTGGCATGATGTATCTTGGGTTTTCTTTCAACATCGATTCTGCTTTCGCAATCGCACCCTTCATGCCAAGGGGTCCTTCGGTTAAGATGACACATGCCCCTAAGGCTTTAACCGTCATCACGCGTTCCTTGGTTACTGTTTCAGGCATGATGATGACCAAAGGGATACCTTTAGCAGCACATATGAACGCTAAACCAATCCCAGTATTCCCGGAGGTTGGTTCAACCAGTACAGTGTCTTGGTTAATGAGACCTTTTTGTTCTAAATCCTCAACCATCGCTTTAGCCAAACGGTCTTTCACACTTGAAAGTGGGTTGAAACGTTCTATTTTCGCAATCAATCGGCCTTCTGTTTTCAGTTCTTTTTCTAATTTATTGAGTCTGAGTAATGGGGTATTGCCCACCAACTCAGCGTAGTTTTGATAGATATTCATCGATATAACCTCCACTCCTTATTTTATGCTTATTATCACTTTTTTACAAATGATTTAACTGTATTATACTAAAGTATGGCTATGAAATCGTTATTATCGAATAACATTCATAGACGTACGTAATTACGTATGTTATAATGAATTTAGAAGGGGATGATCCATATGCCATATACCACAAATATCACCAATGCACGTAAAGATTTATATAAACTCGCTGAAATGGCATTAGACAATGGGGTTGAAATCAACATCAACACCAAAAAAGGCAATGTCATTATGATTTCTGAAGATGAGTATCGTTCTTTACTTGAAACCATTTATCTAAGTCAAAACGAAGAATTCAAAAAATCATTGGTCGAAGGATTAAATACCCCTTATGAACAAACGGTTGCTGAAGACAAAGTCAAATGGTAATACCCCATGTATGAGATCCGTTATACAAAACAGGCAATCAAAGACATCGATGATTTAAAACGGGCAGGTTTAGATCAAAAGGCTAAAAATCTGATTGACATCATTCGAAAAAATCCTTTTGAGACGCCACCACCCTATGAAAAATTAGTTGGCGATTTAAAAGGTGCTTATTCGAGAAGAATCAACCGACAACACCGATTGATATATAAGATAGATGAAGGCCATAAAGCCATCATTATCCTGCGATTATGGATACACTATGAATGAGTCTAAGCACATGTGATGATGTGCTTTTTTCATTGGTGTTATGCGTGTAATACTTTACGTTTCTTTAGAAAACGCTATAATGAGTATGAGGTGTTTCTATGGAAATCAAACGTTTCACACTTGGTGATATCAAAAGCAACTGCTATATCGTTGTTAAGAACCAACACGCTTTGGTCATTGACCCTGGTTATGATTCGATGGCAGTCAAACAATTTCTAAAGGATAATGATTTGGAAGTCGATATCATCTACGCGACCCACGGCCATTTTGATCATATTGGGGGTATCAATGTTTTGAAAGCTTTATACCCTAAAGCGGAAGTCATCGCACCTAAATTAGATGCTGTCTTCTTTGACCCTGCCTTGGGTATTTCACGGTTGGGTTATAAAGTACATGTCGATAGTTGGTTGGATTCAGATATTGAACAAGAAATCACGTTTCAAGATATCGTATTTAAAGTCATCCATACCCCAGGCCATTCTCAAGGGGGGACCAGTCTTTATTTAGCCAGCGAAGGTGTATTGTTTTCTGGTGATACCCTCTTTTATATGACGGTTGGTAGAACCGATTTATATTTATCCTCTTTTATAGACTTAAAAGATAGCCTATTGAACAAACTCTATTTACTACCCGACAACACCATGTGTTACCCTGGTCATGGACGTACAACACACATAGGTTTTGAAAAGAAATTCAATAGTGTGGTTAGAATGGCTTGATTTTGTTTTATAATAAACATACTGAGGTTTTTTCATGAAAAAGTTAGAAGCCTTCTTAAAATCCAATATCTTTCTACTACTGGTCAATGGGTTGGCTTTTTTAGGTTTTATCTCTAGAGGAGAAAACCAAATGTATAACCTCTATACCATCTTCTTTTTCATCATCCTGATATCATTAATCTTAATTTGGATAGAAAACACCATTTATACCATACCAATTCTGATTGGTATTATGTATATGTACAATATGCAAAATCCAAACTTGAATACCATCAGTTCCTTTGGATGGATTTTCCTGATTCCGATATTCTTATTCATCAGCATCATCGTTCATTTCATCCGGTTTAAGGTTAAGTTTTCCAAAGGGGTATTAACCAAGCCGTATTTATGGATTGCGATAGCGTATATCGCATCCAGTCTATATGTCGATATTACACCGACCTATCTTATACTTTCATTGATTGGTTTTATCTATTTAATTCTCTATCAGTTTTTTAGACAAACCTTAAAAACCGATGAATCCTATATGATGAGAATTCTCTTCTTCGCATCCCTCTTGTTACTCGCTGAATTATCCTATAACATTGGTCTAGGATTCTTCTTAGAAAATCTCGATAAACCGATGCGAGAGCGTATTTCATTAGGGATGAAATCGTCATGGTTCCATGGTGATTTTGGGTGGGCAAATATCAACGATGTGGTCATCCACATTACCTTATTGATGGGTTCACAATTTTATTTCATCATCAAACATCCAAAAAATATATTATACTGGATTACCCCGTTATTAACCGGTTTTGTCGTGTTCGTATCAGCCTCAAGAGGCGGTTATTTATCGATGTTCTTGTCTTTCTTAATCTATGTGCCTTACGTGATAAAGAAAACCAATAAATGGGGCATACTCAATATGATTTACGCCTTTATTCTGGTCGCGTTAGCGCTATATGAATTGAGGCTGTTGGTAGAAATCGCCTATGAAATCGCGATTCAAGGTGGGCTAGATGATTTAGATAGTTTTACATCCAATCGACTCACTTTATATAGACACGCATTGGATATCTATAAAGAATTCCCAGTCTTTGGCGGTGGTTGGGAAGCAATGACCGATATTGGTAATCCAGATCGCATTCAAGTCTTCCATTCAACCTTATTCCATACCTTAGCGGTGATGGGTACTTTTGGATTACTGGGATTAGTCTACTACTTCTATCAAACCTTTAAATTCTTATTTAAACATAGATTCGTCGTTAAGAGTTTAATCCTTATAGGTATTATAGTCTCACAAATCCATGGGTTGATTGATAACACGATGTACATGATTGTCTACACACTCGCAACCCTTTTACTATTCGCCATGCTAGAAACCATTGAAAACAAAACGGTCACCTTCAAGTAAATTTGAAAGTGACCGTTTATTTTTTAGTCGTTCGCTCTTAATGCTTCGACTGGGTTCTTCTTTGCTGCTAGCGATGCAGGGAATAATCCAGCGATGAATGTCAATGAAATCGATACGGCAATCATGGAAAGCACATGCACCCACGATAGCTGCATAATGTTCGCCATTTGAGCATTGAGGTTTTCAACAATGATGTTGATTGGGAAGGATAAGATGTACGTAATCACTGAACCCAAAATACCTGCGGTTAAACCGATGAGGAAGGTTTCAGAGTTGAATACACGCTTAACATCTTTCTTTCTCGCACCTAAGGCACGGAGTACCCCAATTTCTTGGGTACGTTCTATGACTGAAACATAGGTGATGATACCAATCATAATAGAGGATACCACTAACGATATACCAGCGAAAATGACCAACACAATTGAAATCATGTTCACCACACTACCTAAGGCTGAACCAATGGTTTCAGCGAGGTCTAAATAGATGATTTGATCGCCTTCTGCTGCGGCTTTATTGTAAGCATCCATGACATTGATGATACCTTCTTTGGATTCGTAAGATACTGGATAAATGCTGATAGATACTGGTTTTTGATCCACACCTAAGAAGGACTCAATGAGCGGTCTTTCTAATGCTTCTACAAAAAAGTTCGCACCAGCGGGTCTGGTGCTTTGACCTTGAGCTTTAAATTCAATCACATAATAATTTGAGTTTTGTTGTGCAATCCCTATATCACTGGTTAGTGCATTACTCAATAAGACTTGATTGAAATCATCTAAATGATAGACACCATCATCGATGGTAAATACATTTTCAGCTTTAGGGGCTAAAATTGCAGATACTTTAAGTACCATACCGTTGTTGAAAGCGACGGATAAATCCGGGTTTTCATCAAAGATGGTCTTTCCTGCAATGGTCGTGGAATCAGCGACATAATAATCATTATAATAAGGTGAAACCAAGGTTTTACCAATCAAATCAGTATATTCCACCGATCCATCGATTGGTAAATTGAAAGCTTCTAATACACGTTTATCGACACCATATTCATCGTTCAATAAAATGAATATTTCATAGACATTCGGGTCATTTACAGTCAATGATCCTGCCATGACATCAAAATACTCATTTAAAAATGGTTTGTTCGTTTGTCCAAAGGTAATCGCACCTTTGTCTACGGTACGGTACAAGCCATTTTGTTCTTGTAAGAGTAACGTTTGAATGGCGTATTCATATTCGATGGTCGTATAATCCGCAGGATTCAAATTCGCTTCAAGATAAGCAATGAATTCAGGGGATAAGTTATTCAAATACGCTTGTTGAGGTACACTTGAATCATAGGGTTTAATGAATCCATCCGATACGGGTTCAGGTGCATTAAAGTCTGGTGGTCCGAAGGTTACTGAGTATTGATTGATCATGATTGGGATGGAAACCAAAGCCCCACGTTCCAAATCAGAGACGGTTTTATTGAATCCATTCCCCACCCCTAATACGAGGAGTACCCCGATGATCCCAATCGACCCAGCGAACGCTGTGATGAGGGTTCTAGCGAGTTTGGTTCTTAAGTTGTTAAAAGATAACTTGATGGCTTGTAGATAAGACATCGATGTTTTCTTTGGGGTATAGATGGTATCTTCTTTGATTTCTTTGGATTGAACTTTGGTATCAGATACGACATTACCATCGAGCAATCGAATCGTTCTGGTGGCATAGGTATCTGCTAAGTCTTGATTGTGGGTCACCATAATGACGAGTTTTTCTTTGGAGATTTCTTGAATGAGTTCCAAAATTTGAACTGAGGTGACCGAATCCAACGCCCCTGTGGGTTCATCGGCTAAGATGATTTCTGGGTCATTCGCTAACGCTCTTGCAATCGCAACCCTTTGTTTCTGACCACCCGATAATTGGGCGGAACGTTTGTACATTTGGTCTTCTAGGCCTACACGTTTTAAGACCGCTTCTGCTATTAATCGACGTTCTTCAGATGATTTACCAGCCAAAGTCATCCCAAGCTCTACGTTTTCGATGATGGAGATATGGTTGATGAGGTTGTAATTTTGGAAAATAAACCCGACTTTGTTGTTTCGATACGCATCCCAGTCGCGGTCATCAAACCGTTTGGTGGATTTGTTTTCAATGACTAAATCCCCTGAGGTATATTGGTCCAAACCACCAATCAGGTTTAATAATGTGGTCTTCCCACAACCGGATGGCCCCAGTATTGCAACAAATTCGCTACGATCAAATGTTAAGTTGATGTCATGAAGTGCAGTGAATGGTTTTCCCGCAATCATATAGTCCTTTTTAATGTGTTGTAGTTTAAGCATAAAATAAAAACCTCATTTCTTGGATGAGGTCATTATATCACTATCATTTCAGTTTGAATCAAATATTACCCGTTTTTTACATTGTATGAATTAGTTTAGTAAAATATATTAACTTTCACATTTTTTCTAGTCTGACAATCGTTTCTGTTTCAACGGTATGGAAGAACATTTTAACCGGGGTCACAGAGGTTACTTTGTAGATGGTTTTTAAAGTATTGATGTCTCTTACCAGTGTCTTTAAGTCACAAGACACATAAATGATTTCTGAAACAGGTTTTTCTAGTAACATGGCTTTGGTGGTGTCATCTAGTCCACTTCTTGGTGGGTCAAAGACAATCGTGTCGGCTTTTGATAGGTATTGTTCGATGGCTAAAGCAACATCGTTCTCAATCACTTCAACGTTTTTAATTTGATTGTTTTCAATCGATAATTTGGCCGATTCTACTGCGTCAGGATTCGATTCGATTGCATAGACTCGATCGACATTGGATGAAATGAACTGCCCTATAGACGCCATCCCTGCATACGCATCGATGACGTTTTTTCCTGTAATCAAAGCTTTCACTTTTTCATACATTTTGAGCGCTACTGGTGTATTGACTTGGAAGAATGCGCCTGGTTTCACAGGGAATTTTAATCCACCAAATTGAATTTCTAACGCCTCTTCACCATAGAGGAGGATGGATTCTTTGCCTAAGTTTTCAAAATCAGAATCTAGGATGTTTTGATAGATGGATGTGATAAACGGTAAGTTTAAATGCGCAAGTATGGTGTCTTTTTCAATCCACGTTTTTTGTGTGGTTGAGAAAATGATCATCACTTTTTGTTGGTGACTACGGATCGTAATGTGTTTCAATGTATCGTCCTGTAGCGATACCATTTGAAAGACTTCATTCAACTTATCGAGTGCTTTTTGAATCACATCGGCAGCCAAAATCATATGTTTTATAGGGTACAAACGATGGCTTTGTGAAGCGAATACCCCAATTCTAAGCCGCTCTTGTTTTACGACATGTACAGTGATTTTATTACGATACCCTAAATCTCTTTTATCATAAAGAATGGGGTCGATAGACACATCCATTTTCGCAATCTTTCTGAACGTTTCTTCGGTGATTTTTTGTTGCCACTCCAGTTGTGCAGGTATCGATAAATGTAACAGGGGTGCGTAGTGTAGGTCATCTGGGTTTGTTACATCCACGCGTTGGTTACTTCGGGTTTTTAGGTTTAAGAGTTCGCCGATAAAATACGATTTCTTATCTTTTAAAATGCGAACCAAACCGGTTTCACCCTTCAACATGCCTTTCACAAATACCACTTTATCTTGATAACGACAGACGCCTTGACCTTGGTAATCGAGGTCGAGGGCTGTTAACATGATGGGTTCGTTCATTTCTTTTGTTTGTAGAAATAGGCCATCCCAGCTTCGGCCGTTTCTTTGTATTTTGGATGCATATCTAATCCGGTTTGATACATCGTATGGACGATCATATCAAAGGATATTTTTCTGGTATCACTTAAAAATCCCGACAAGCCTGAAGCGTTGATGGCACGAATGCCTGCAACCGCGTTTCTTTCGATACATGGGATTTGAACATACCCGTCAATCGGATCACAGGTTAGCCCTAAGTGGTGTTCCATCGCGATTTCTGCTGCGTATTCAATTTGTTCAATTTCTAATTCAGATAAATACGCATGGGCTGCTGCGGTCATAGAACACGCTGAACCCACTTCGGCTTGACACCCACCGACCGCGCCTGAAATGGTGGCGTTGGTTTTGATGACATTGCCAATGATGCCGGCAACCGCTAGGGATTCGATGATCTTTTGATCCGAAATCCCTTGGTGGTGTTTCATGTAATATAACACCGCTGGTAAGACACCGGATGCCCCACAAGTAGGTGCGGTGACGATGATCCCACCAGACCCATTTTCTTCAGAGGCCGCGAATGCATACGCAGAGACCAAACGGTTTTGTTTTTGAGCTTCCGTTTCGGTGGCTTTCGCGCGGTCCATCAAGGTTTTCGCTTTACGTTGGACTTTGAGGTCACCTGGTAAAACGCCTTCGGTTTTTAAGCCTTTTTCAACGGTACTTTGAAGTTGTTGCCAGATCTCACCTAAGAAATCATCGATGGATACGCCTTCAAAAGCTTTCACATATTGGTATAGATTGATGTTATTCGCTAAACAATACGCTTTAATCTCATCAAACGATTGGTGTGGGTAAACCATTTCGATGTGGTTTTCTTCCTTATCAAATAAGATGTCTCCACCCCCAATGGAACGCACTGAAATGGTGTCTAATAAGGTGTCGTGTTCAAACACCTCGAACACGAAATAGTTGGGGTGTTGTTTAACGTCAACGTTAAATTTAAATGTGACTGGCTTAGGTTTAAGGGTTTGTTCGATGATGGCATCGGTTAAATGGCCTTTACCTGTAAGGGCTAGAGAGTTGTATAAAGTCACGACATAATGGGTCGCGTTTTGGTGCTTGTTTTTGACAAATTCTGCTGCGAATCCGGGTCCCATTGTATGAGACGATGAGGGACCATGGCCAATCTTGTATAGTTTACGTAGGGATTGCATAAGCCCTCCTAGGCCTCGATGTTTAAAATCTTCGAGTATTTTTCTTTCAAATAATTCACATAATATTGTGGGTTAAATGGTTCATTGGTGGCTTGTAAGATGAGTGTTTTTGGTTCAATGGATTTACCATATTGGTGAATTTTTTCTTTTAACCACGCATTGATCTTAACGATTTCATTATCTCTGACCACTTGTTCAATGTTGAAATCCTGATTCATACGGTGATAGATTTGAGCGGAAATCGCTGAACCGAGTGCGTAGGTTGGGAAATACCCAAATGAACCAAATGCCCAGTGGATGTCTTGTAAGACACCTTCGGTATCTGTTTTCGGTGTTAACCCGAGATATTTCTTATAGAGTTTATTCCATATTTTAGGTAGGTCTTTTGCTTGGAGTTTACCATTGAATAGTTGTTTTTCAATTTCATAACGAACCATCACATGCAAGCTATAGGTGAGTTCATCGGCTTCAACTCGGATGAAGTCACGTTTGACTTGGTTGATGTATAGGATGAATGCTTGTTTGCTTACCCCTTTAAGCGCTTTAGGGAAAGTTTCAACGAGTTTGTCATAATGGGTGTCCCAAAAGGCTTCACTACGGCCAATCATGTTTTCATAGAAACGGGACTGTGATTCGTGTATCCCCATCGATACGCCACCTTTGAGTTCGGTATAATCGTATTCCGGCTTCACTTGTTGTTCATAAATCGCGTGTCCCATTTCATGGATGGTAGAGAAAATCGCACTTCTCACATCGTCTTCATGGTACGCGGTGGTGATACGGGTATCGACACTCGCGACCCCAGACGTGAATGGGTGGGCACTTTGTTTCAATACCCCTTTATTTTGATCGTATTTAAATACATCGAGTAAATAGGTATTAAACGCGATTTGTTGGTCTTTTGAAAAATGTCCCTTGATGAGTTTTTTAGATAACGATTGTTTGACTTTAGCAGCCTTCATCACAAACGGCACTAAATCGGTTTTTAATGTCTCAAAGAAATGGTCATAATCTACCACAGTCATGCCTGGTTCGTACATATCTAAAAGCACGTCATAGCCTTTAACTGTATCGGTTGAAAGGTATTTGACTAATTTCTTTTGATAGCTGATGACTTTTTCAAGGGTTGGTAAATAAGAAGCAAAATCGTTGTTCTTTTTCGCATTGGACCAAATGTGTCCAGCTTGTGATAACAAGACTTGGAAATCGATGTAATCTTGTTTTGGGATTTTTCTGAGTTGATCCAAATCCTTCTTCACACGTTTGATCTCAACTTTTAAGTCCTCAGTTAATGTTTCTGAGTTGAGTGCTAAAAAATCAATTGCTTCAATGCGTTTTGGATCCATCTCTACCTCATAAGCGAGGGTGGACAACACTTCGATTTGATCACTTCTGTATTGCATCGCATCGTTCGGTGTTTCGGTTTCTTGGTCCCAAGACAATAACCATAAGGCATATTGATAAGCTAATTTTTGTTTTCTTGAAGCTAGGTAAACATCTAAATGATTCATCTGAAATCTCCTTTTATAATAGAATGAGGGTCGCGAGAGAAAAGTAAATGGTCAAGGCTATAACGTCATTGAGTGTGGTCATGAATGGTCCTGACGCAACCGATGGGTCAATCTTCATTTTTCTTAAAATCATCGGTACAAATGCCCCTGTGACGGCACCGACGAGTAAAGCAACAAATAAAGCCAAACCTACGGTGAAACTGACTTTAATGTCTACGTTGTTATTTTGGAATACCCACAAGAATAGATAGCTGAACGTAAACCCAACCAACGCCAAGAAGGTTGAATTCATCAAACCAATGAGTAACTCTTTGATGATGAATGGTTTCATATCCGCATCCGGGTCATCGTTGATGACAAGGATGGCTTTCGCAAGCGATTGGGTGGAAATGTTACCGGCGGAATCTAAAATCATCGGTTGAAATAAAACCAAGATGATGACGGTTTGTAAAGTCGCTTCAAAGAACGAGAGTACGGAAGCCGTAATCAATGATAACCCCAGCAACAATAACAGCCATGGTAATCGTTTTTTACTTCGAATCAATGGTTTTGAATGCACATCGTATTCGTTTAAGGATGCGAGTTTATGGTAGTCTTCTAAGGTTTCTTCAGCGAGTAAATCTAAAGCCATTTCCGCGGTGATGACACCTAATAATGTCTTAGTCTTAGATAAGATTGGAATCATGATTCGGTCATACTTTTGAACGGTATCGATGGCCTTTGAAACTGGTTCATCTTCAAAGACAAAATGATAGTTTTTACGCATGATTGCCTCAATTGTGATTGGACTTCTCGCAATGATCAATTCTTTTAAATCCACAACCCCAACCAATTGATCATCTTGCGTGACATACAAAATATCAATCAATGTGTCATCATTGGATTGTTTGACAACCTTCTTCATCGCTTCTTTAACATCCATCGTTGGACTTAAAGTAAGGATGTGGGTATTCATGACTTCTCTTAGATTCATAATAACACCCCAATCATGAGGGTAGCAATCCCGTAATAAGTTAATATGGTTGTGATGTCAATCACGGTGGTTAATAAGGGTCCTGAAGCACTGGCTGGATCCAATCCAGTCTTGCTAATCAATACCGGGATGATCGCTGAGAAGAATGTTCCAATGATTAAAGACAACAATACACTTAAGCCAACGATACTTGCGAAAATAATCGGGTCTTCGGATAAACTCGGGTTCAAAATGATGAATCCAATCGTAACGATAAAGGAAATGATTGAAAGTAATATCCCGGAAAAAGCAGCGGCAGAGACCTCATAGAATATATTTCTTTTCACGACATTCGATGGTTCATTATCTGCAATCATGATTAAGCTAAAGGTTAAGGTCTGTGTCCCCGCATTCCCAATCATCGATAGGATGAGGGGTTGTAAAATGATGATGATGGTATAGTCTTTTAAGACCCCTTCAAATTGTAAAGCTAGATTGGCGATGGGTAGGGCTAATAACAACAATACCACCAGCCAGGGCAAACGCTTCAAAGCACTGAAGAATGTCGAATCGGTGTGTTCTTCTCTTAAAGCAGTCATTTTTTGGAAGTCTTCAATCATTTCATCTTCATAAGTATCGATCGCATCATCGACCGTAACGATGCCTTTTAAGATGTGGTTTTCATCCAAAACCGGTAAGATGTTAATCCCTTCTTCTTGGATGAGGGTGGCTGTTTCTTCTTTGTCATCGGTATCTAGAACAAAGAGGGCTGGTTCATATATCGATTCGATATCACAAGGTGATTTCGCTTTGATGAGTTTCTTTAAAGGCACAATACCCAAAAAGGTATCGTGTTTATCCACCACAAATAAAGTCGATATGGTTTCAACTTTTGGGGCTTCAGCGATGAGTTTTTTCATCGCTTCTTTGACATCTAAATCGGTCGTGAGTGTGATGAAATCGGTATTCATGATTGACCCTGTTTCAAAATCTTCATAAGACCTTAAAGATAGGATGTCTTCTTTGAGTTCAGGTTCAAGCTTATCCATGAACTCTTGGGTTGTTTCTTCTTCGAGTTCATTGATGATGTCCATCGCGTCATCGGGATCCATCTCATTTAAGATGTCCGCGGTTTCTTCAGCATCTAAGGTTTCAACAATTTGAGCTGCGTCATCCACATTAAGATAAGACAATAAATCTGCTTTTTGGGTATCATCTAATAAATCGAATAAGGTTTCTTGAGCATCTTCATCTAAGAATTCATATAGTTCTTTCAGGTCATAACCATGAAGTGTTTCTAGATATAATTTTTGTTCATCAATTGATAGTAATTTAAAATCTAACATAGTTATGCCCTCCTTTATATAGTATAACTCAAAACACGCATAATTTAGCCAGGATTGACAATTATGCGTGTTTTTATTTAGTTTGTTTAACGCTGATGTTTTTAACTTCTTCGAGAATAAATCAGATCATTATATGTCAGTGTTTAAATGTATCTCACATGCAAAATGTTCTCATATATCGTGTACACTTTAAGGTATTAAAAGCAACTATCTTACCTAATTATCCGAAAAAATGAAATTATAATTCACAAAATCTGACATGTTCGATATAACATCATAATCCCAATCGTAATAAAACATATAACAAACTTGAAATGTCGAGTCTGAAACGCCTATCATGCCGAATTTTTTCGGATAGATAAAACTTTCATCCTCAACGACCCTTATATAAAAACCATTCACTGTAGTATCTACAGTTGGGATGATATATGTATCTTTTCCAATTATAATCGGTTCCTTAATGAATTTATATTTCGCATCCATACCATTTTTAATCTCTAAATAGTCATTCTCATTATAGGTAACAATCAGATTGAGTGATTGACTTACAAATACAAAATCCACTGTATAAAAATATACATGTATAGATTCGTAAAGCCCTATTTCACTTATAAGTGGCATAAAAGTTTCTGCACCATTAACTTCAGAAATATATTCATCATAATCATCTATATTACTCAAAATCTTTTTGGATGCAGAGCAACTCATTAGCAGTACTGAAGTACATAACAAAATGATTACTAATAATTTCTTTTTCACGACTCATTCACCCCGGTTCCTAATATATTGCACAAAATCATATATGATTGCTCTTCTGGACACTGAACCTTCAAAAATCAGGGATGGTATTAATACCTCAAGTCTATTCGACTCTTCAAAAATACTATGACCTAAACCAACGAATCGTGATTTTCTGATTAATTATTCCTTTATAAACCCTACGTAATCATTCGAATCTTAATAGTTCGGTCAATTCAATATTAGCTGTTTCTAATGCTTAGTCATAGGCTGTCTTGCTGTACTCGTTGACGAGTGTTATTTTTTGTACGACTTCGCAATATTGCTTAAAACATTATCTTCTATTGTATCATCAAATAAAATAATTTGAATTTCATAAGAACTGTCTTCGGAACCAATGAAAAGCAAAAACCTATACTTATATGTAACACTAGATATTTCCCAAGTGTGATGTCCCCATTGAGCACCGTTTGAATTGCCACTCATTAAGTCACTCTCTGTACGTTCATATTCATTAAAATATGGATTCAATGATCTTTCGTCATGTAAATTTGTACCTACGTAATAATATAACCCTTTAAGCCATTGCACACCAATGATTTCATCTTTTTCTATATCTACAATTTGAATCCAGCCATCAATAACTTCAAACTCCCAATGTTTAGGTATTTTTACATTACCAATATTGTCATCTGGTATTTTAACATTCTTATAATCTGAAAAATCTGCACAACTAACTAGTAATAAACTCAAAGTTGTTAAAACAATTAATAAAATTGTCTTATTCATGATTAATACCTACCTTGCCAAAGATTCCTTGGTGTTATTGGTGAAAATGGGTTAAAACTTCCCGCAATCCCCTCTGCCATCCATGCAGTCCACATAATACATTTTGCAAATTTTCACACATAATCTATTTTTAATCCTATCATGTTTAAACTTTTAATACTAGATGAATTTGAATATAATTTAACTAATAAAATGTTTCATCTGTAAATATCACTAAAAATGACGAAACATTCGTAAATAAAAAATCAGGTCTAGTTTTATGTACGAAAAATCCCCTTTTTATAAACTTCTATAGTCATTCATTATTTTTTAGTGTTTACTTTAAGGGGATTATATCGCTTAGATTCTTTTTATCTTACTAAAACTATTACTTCTTTTGATATTGTAGTTCGTATAAATGATAATACAAACCTTTTTGTTTTAATAAAGCTTGGTGTGTACCCGCTTCTTTGATTTCACCCTTTTGCATGACAACAATCTTATCGGCGTGTTGGATGGTGGATAATCTATGTGCAACCACCAACATCGTGGATAATTTCATCATCTTTTCTAAGGAGGTTTGAATCAAAGCTTCTGTTTCAGAGTCGATGTTCGCGGTTGCTTCATCGAGGATCATCACCGTTGGTTCATAGACCAAAGCTCTTGCGAAACTGAGTAATTGTCTTTGGCCTGTAGAGAAGTTATTACCACGTTCTCTTACCATATGGTCATAGGTGCCATCGAGTTTTTCAATGAATGTATTCGCACCGACATACTCAGAGGCTTCGATGACTTTTTCTTTCGAAATCGTTTCGTCATTTAACGTGATGTTGCTTTGAATGGTGCCTGTAAATAAGAACACATCTTGTGGCATTTGCCCAATGTTGGCTCTTAAACTCGAACGTTTGATTTTTTTAATCGGTATGCCATCGATCAAGATTTCACCTTGTTGGATGTCATAATTTCTAACGATTAAACTCATGATGGTGGTCTTACCAGAACCGGTTGCGCCAACAAAAGCGACGGTATCGTTTGGATTGACTTTAAATGACACATCTTTTAAGACCCATTCATCTTCAACATACTTAAACCAAACATTTTTAAACTCGATTTCACCTTTAAAGTTTTCAAGTTCAATCGAATCATTTTCATCTTCAATCTCTGGTTTGGTATCCAAGACGTCAAAGATTTTTTCTGAAGATGCCATGGCACTTTGTAAGACGTTGAACTGTTCTGCGAGCTGTTGAACCGGTTCAAAGAGTTGTGACGCGTATTGATACATCATGACAAGTAAACTGACCCTTAGGATGATGCTTGCTGTGGATGCCCCGGCAAGCGTCATATCGATGATGGAGGTTGAAAAATAGTATAAAACCGTGATGGTCGCTGCCATCGAGAATAAATACATAAGTGGGCGATAAATCGCGAAAACCATCAATTCATTGAAGTATGAATTTCTGAGTTTTTTACTTTGAAGGGTAAAGGCTTGTTTCTTCTTTTCTTCTTGGTTAAAGATTTGTGTAAGTCTCATCCCCGAGAGGTTTTCCGATAAAAACGCGTTGACGTTTGAGACATTGTTTCTTACTTTTCGATAAGCGTTTCTCGATAGCTTTCTAAAGATAACGGTAGAAACAAAAACAAACGGGAATACAAGGCACATGATGAGGGTAGCTTTGAAATCAATGACGAACATGATGACCAAATACGTCAACATCATCAAGATGTTTCTGATGAGATTCACGATAACCGATGAATACATTTCAGAGAGTGTGTTGGTATCGTTATTGACTCTAGTGACCAATTTACCGACAGGGATTTGGTTGATTTGTGCATTTGATAACGTATGGATATGGGTGAATACATTTTCACGAATACCATAGACAATCTTTTGACCTGCTTCTTGTAAGAGCCAGTTTTGATAGTAAATGATGAACGATACCCCGATGACTATCCCTAAGAATAGGATCGATAGCCATAAGAAATTAAACATTTTATCGGATACACTTTGATTGCTATCGATGATTTGAATGGTATAACCAATGAGTAGTGGTCCTATCGATGATGCTGCAACATCGAGGATCATCAAGAGTGAAGCGACGATGAAATTCTTTTGATAAGGCTTCGCGTATGAAACCAATCGTTTGACGATTTGCCAATCGGTTTTGGTGATTGTATTTTCTTTAAAGTCTTTCATACTATCCCTCCACCATATGTTCTAATTCTTGTTTTCTAACCATCTCTTGATACAGTGCATTACGTTTGAGGAGTTCTTCGTGTGAACCCACATCGAGTAAATGACCTTGGTCTAACAAAATAATCTTATCCATCTTTTTAATGGTTGATATGCGGTGTGCAATGACTATGGTAGTTTTGCCTTGTCTGATTTCTTCTAAATGCTTGATGATGGATTCTTCTGTTTTGGTATCTACTGCAGATACAGAATCATCTAGAATCAAAATCGGTGCGTCTTTCGCCAGTGCTCTAGCGATCGAGATGCGTTGTTTTTGACCCCCAGATAAAGTGACCCCACGTTCACCAATTTCGGTTTGATACCCATGGGTAAAATCGATGATGTTATCATGGACATTGGCGAGTCTTGCATAATAGCTGGCTTTTTCTTCCGGCATCGCTGGTTCAGAAAAACCGATGTTATTCAATATGGTGTCCGAGAATAAAAAGTTATCTTGAGGTACATAAGCAATTTGATCTCTGACATTATGGATAGATAAAGACATGATGTCATGGTCATCCAAATAAAGCGCGTCTGGCTTAACATTATATAATCTTAATAATAAATCGACGAAGGTACTCTTACCACTACCGGTACGTCCAAGGACACCGACCATTTCACCTTTTTCAATGGTGACTGAGATGTCATTTAATATCTTTCTTTCTGGGTCATCCGGATAACTGAAATCCAAATGTTTAAATGTGATGGCACCTTCTAAAGGTTGAAACGGTTTTACGTTTTGCTCGTCTTTGACAGTCACTTTCGCATCCATAAACGTTTGAATACGTTTGTAGCTCGCCACCGCTTGGCTGCGGATGGATGCGAACTGTGATAAGGCCATGACTGGCCAAATGAGTGTTGTAAATAAGGTAAAATATTCGGTTAACATCCCTGGGGTAAAATCAGAAGTAATGGCGATCCATGCCCCATAGGCGATGATGGTTAAAATCGTCAAGTTGATGAATACGGTGATGACGATGTTGATCAAAATCATGGTTTTCACAAAGTCGACGTGCTTCTTATAAAAATCGTCGTTCTTTTCAGCGAAGAAGAGCGCTTCTTTCACTTCTTTGACAAAGGCACGAATGACATTCATACCTGAAAAGGATTCTTGTGTGAAATCGCTCATCTGTTCAAACGAGTCTTGTCTGAGTTTATACTTCAGTCTCATCTTCTTAATGATGAACATCGCGACCACACCCATTAAAGCGAGTGGGATGACAGCGATGAGCGTCATTTCTCTAGAGAGTTGTGTCATACGAATGATGACGATTGAACCTAAGAATAGTGAGTCAAACAACATTAAAATCCCTGGACCAAACGCTTGTCTGATGGCCTCAAGGTCATTGATGAAGTGGGTCATCAACCCACCAACTTTATGTTCTTTATAAAAATCCACACCGAGGGCTTCAGCGTGTAAAAACATGCTCATACGTAAATCATGTTCAATGAATCTCGCAGAACCAAAGACAAATACACGCCATAAAACACGGCCAATCACCATAATTAAAACAATCCAAACGAGTCTTTCGACAGACTCGTTTAAGATTGTGTTTGTTAATGTGCTTTCTCTTAATTTATCGATGATACCCGCAAAGATTCTTGGAATTTCGACTTGCACATAATCCACATATAATAAGGCGATGACACCTAAAATCATCGGGATGGCGTACTTGAGATAGTACTTGTTGATGTGTTTTCCAAAAATCATATGCTATACCTAGTTTCTTGAATTATTCGATGCAGATTTTAACCACGTCACCGTCCGCGGATGTGATATCGACTAAGTCGCCGACAGCGCCTTCCTCGATCATTTCTAAGATGGCGTCGATGTCGATGTTTTCCATCACATCAGACTTACCACTGAAATTAATTTTACCACTCTTTAGGGCAGTTTTCGCAAATTTTACTGGAATATTGATATTCACCTTATCGCCATCGGATGATAAGATTCTGACTTTAAACATTAAGTTCTTTGGATCAGTCTTGTATTTAGGCACTAAAACTTCGACTTTCGCATTATCTGGTTCTTTTTCAAGCGCTTTTAGTAATCTATCGGCTTCATCGACAGAGATGATGCCTTCTTTAAGCATTTCTAATATTCTTAATTTGTCGTTCATAATTGGTCTCCTTGTTTTTAATGATACTCACGGCTTCTTTGGGTGTAATTTCCCCTCTGGTCACTAAATCAAATAATTTGATGTGTCCCATGGCTTTACCTATTTAAGTTTCTTGAGTTGTGCTTCTGCCTCTTCAATCGTAAGTTCGCCTCTGCGAATACGTTCGAAGATTTCCATGCGTTTTTCATCGTCTTTAGAGTCTTCAACTTTATACCCTAATGCTTGAGTAACTTCTTCTAAGCTCTTTTTTACGGTTGGGTATGAGATGCCAAGTTCTTTTTCAATTTGTTTGATGTTCCCTTGGTTTTTAATGAAGACTTCGATGAAATATTGTTGTTCTTTGGTGAGGTAATCAAACTTCGATAATTGGAACTCACCTCTGACGGTAATGTCTTTCTTTTTACTTTGAATTTCGGTGACGACTAAGTCTGCACCTATGAGTTCAAATGCTTTGGTTATGTCTCTCATGTGTATTCCTTTCTAAACGCCCCATATTTCAAATAGGAAGTTTTCTTTGGGGGATTCCACCCCAATGAGTCGATTGTTCTTACCAATCGTTTTTAATAACGGGATGAGGTCATGGATATTGAATGACTCGAACTGTACTTGATCACCGGTTGGAATTCGTTTGATGAATGTACCTAGGAAACGGAATGTCCAAAACGGAATCTTCGGTGTTAGAAATAAGAGGTTGCCTTTAAGAAATACCAATCTAAATCCGCGCGCTGGTTTAAATTTGTAAGGTTTGCTTAATGCTTTTTCTCTAAAATCTAAGTAGGCACCCACAGAGATTTGTCCTCTTTCCACGAGTGCTAGTGCTTTTTTCTTATTCATTTTCATCACCTACACCCATATAATACTACCCTTGATCAATGTTGTCAACACTTTTAATCAATATTTTTAATTTTGATATTGATTTTATTGATTTTAGGATTGATTAAATTGATTTTTATGATTTCGACTTCAATATTTTTGAGTTTTTAGTGTTTGTATGTCAAAAAACCAAATTTGTATTATAATAAAACAAGGAGGTTATTAACATGAACTTATTAGATCGCTTTTTAAACTATGTCAAAATAGATACACAATCAAACCCTGAGGTCGAGTCTTGTCCTTCTACAGAAAAACAAAAGGACTTAGGACACCTATTGGTTAAAGAATTAAAAGAACTTGGTGTAGATAATGCGTATATGGACCAACACGGCTATGTGTATGGGTTAATCCCATCCAATAGTCAAAAACAAATCACACCAATTGGTTTCATCGCACACATGGACACCTCACCTGACGCACCAGGCGCACACGTGAACCCGCGCATCATTAAGAATTACGATGGCGGCGTCATAAAACTCAATGAGACCTTATCGATGGACCCTCAAAAATTCACAGCCTTAAGACACGTGGTCGGTGATGATTTAGTCGTCACTGATGGCAACACCTTATTGGGTGCGGATGATAAAGCTGGGGTTGCAGAAATCATGGCCATGGTTGAAATCATGACCTTACACCCATTTGAACACGGGGATATCTATATCGGTTTTACACCCGATGAAGAAATCGGCCGTGGGGCAGATTTATTTGATTTAAACTTCTTTAAAGCCAAATTCGCTTATACCGCGGATGGGTCATTGATTGGTGGCATTGAATATGAAAACTTCAACGCCGCTTCTGCGAGGGTTTCTTTTGTCGGTAAATCCATTCATCCAGGCTCTTCAAAATTGAAGATGATCAATGCTCAACACCTCGCATTTGAATTCCATAGTCTTTTACCTGTATTTGATAACCCTGCTTTTACAGAAGGGTATGAAGGTTTCAACCATTTAAGCAATACAGAAGGGTCGGTTGAATTCGCGAAATTATCCTACATCATTCGTAACCATGATATGGTCAAATTTAACAAACAAAAAGACGACTTCAAACGTATTGTCGCCTTTATGAATGATAAATATGGTTATGAAGCTGTTAGCCTAAAAATAACCGACAGCTATTTTAATATGTTAGAGGTATTGAAACACGATATGTCGCCTGTAGAACTCGCGAAACAAGCGATTACGAATGTCGGATTAACGCCACACAGTGAAGCGATTCGTGGTGGTACCGATGGTGCGAGATTGACGTTTATGGGTTTACCTTGTCCAAACTTAGGTACGGGTGGATTTAACTTCCATGGCCGCTTTGAATTCGCAAGCATTCAACAAATGGAACAAGCTGTTGACGTGATGATTGAAATCATAAAGCTTATTTCTAAGTAATGTAATAATAGATAGATGGACTCAGAAAGGTAACATATGCTTGACGAAAATATGATGATAAGCTTATTAATTCAAAAACTGCATAAGGCTTTTTGGAAAAATGCCATCACCTCCTTTATTACATTGATAATAGTGTTTATATTTTGTATGGCGAGTTATATTCAATTTTTAAATGAAACGGAAAGTTTAGTGATTATCATATTGTGCTTTGCTTTAGTTGTTGTTGTTCTTGTAATTGGTGTAATCAGTTTATTACCTTTCAAAAAAGATATGAAACTAGCCAAATCAGGAAAAATTGAAAGTATTACAGGTACTGTTGTTAGTTACAAAAAAATAGTTCACGGCGGCGATCCAACGTCATATAGTTATCTCCCAATAATAAAAGATATCCATAATGATTGGATAGAGGTTGAAGTTAAAGCTGATAACACCGTGTTAAATAAAATTTATCATTGTGTATATCTTCCAAATACAAAACTAGGCTTTTGCGTAGAATTTCAAAGTCTAGAGAATCAAATTCAAAAGTAAAGACATATACACCCTAATCAAATCGGCTATTTAGGGTCTAGATCGATGAGAAAACGAGTTTATTCTAAGACTAATTAAGCACAATTATATTAATATATGAAACCACCCACATATCATCAAATAACGTTATGTGGGTGCTTTTTTTATCCAATTATAATTTCAAACTGGTTTAACAAGAAAATTTATCATTTCCAACTTAAAATTTATTATTTTTTCTACGCTTGATAAAAATTGGTTTTGGTATTTTTTCCATCTCATAAATATCTTCACAGATTTTCTCGGCGAGTTATGATTTAATTCATTCCTTACTTTTATAAAGAAGCATATTTTGCCAGTATTAGAAATCTGGATGCTTTTCCTTAATCTCTTTTAACAGTTCATCAAGCTTAGTGCCTTGAAAAGTAAGTTGTTCCTTTATACATTTTTTTGCTTGATATGCAATAACAAATATACTAATTAAAAATGAAGTAAATCCGATTGAAACAAGCACAAAATTAAAATACCATACAAATAAAGAAAAGTCTTCATTTGTAATAAAAGTACTAATCAACGAAAATATTAACAATAGTATAAAAATTACAATAAACAATGCAAACATGAAACTTGTTTGCTTGATACGTGGACTCGTATATGTGCTTTTTTTTGTGAAATACAATTTATTTAAAATGCTTTTCTTATCTAAAAGATACTTGTGATAAAAAACTATTGATGGATCATATGTGAATGAACTTCCAGCTAATACCCACCTCATATAGTAAAATACACATACTAATAGCCAAAACCCAAAGAGGGCCCAACTATTGCTAATTAGTTCATTTATATTCATATCCTTATCTACCTCATTTTAGAAACCATGCTGCTAGGGTGTCAACACCGTCAGAAATAAGAATACTACCAAAAGAATTAGTCACTCTATTTGCCATAATCATAGGCATTGCGTTAGTCATTGACATTGCCAATGTATTCCCATAAAGATTCATAATCCCTTGAAGCCCTTTTTGTGTAATTTGTCCAGAACTGTATTTTGCTACGGCCTTCTGAAAGATATTGCAAACATTAGTCTTACTTACTGATTTCCACAAATCATTTCCAATTGCTTTTGAATTATAAGCGCCAGCTCCAAATCCTAACCCAAAATTGACTGCGGTCATAATAATAGCTTTTGTCCAATTAACTTTATTCCAATTTCCATTTGAAGAAATTAAATCTCCCCCAACGCTACCAATAAAACCTAAGCTACCGCTAATAACTGCAGAACCTAATGCTCCAATGCCGGAAAATGCCAAGAGTCCACTGATTCCTCCAATGGCACCATCTAGCAATACTTGCCAAAAATTAACATTGTCCCAACCTTTGGTCAAACCTTGGCTAATAATACTTGCCGTAGAACCAACTAATGCTCCCACAATAAATCCAGTAATCAGCAATGAAATTGCAAAATTCACATCCGGGTCAATAAGATTCACTGGATTATTCGCAGTATACGTATATAAGTTCTCACCACTATTACTCATTGGATTCAAATAGTTGATGCTATCGAGACTAATGAATCTACCTATCTGTGGATTATAATACCTTGATTGCAAATAATAGAATCCAGTCTCTAAGTCATATCGATATCCGCGATATCGATATGGGTTGATGATCGATAATGATATTCCTGATGTGTCTGATGTATTAAGGGTATTACCAAATGCGTCATAACTATAAGTAACCAATACATTACCGCTGATATCAATTATTCTTGTCTAAGTATTTTTATAATATCCTTTAGATGGTCTGTTGATTTATAATAAACTGCTTGTTCATAGTTTTGATTCTTCAAAGCAATAAAACATACTTTTTCGACATAACTCCCATTCATTTTAAATGAAATAACAGCTTTGTTAAAAAATATTTTATCCTCAAGATTAACAGTTTTTTCGTATTCATCATAATATAATATGTGCAAATCTTTATTTTTACTTCTGGCAAGTTCAATGATTTGTGATATTTTTGCCATAACTTTCTCATAACTAAAAAGTGTTTTGTGTTCAATTTCTTTATCACATGAACCACAATAAAACAAGTGATGTCTAATATCTGAATCAAAATTTCCAATTATACTCCCACCATCAGTACTGCTATATAAACTTTTATATTTTTTCGCTTCTTCTGAATTTGAGTTTACTATTTTGTGATTCAATTTTTTTGACAATAAATTATCACACCATGGACAATAGTGTTTTTTAAAAAGGAATTTTATTATATTTCCGTGAAAATAGTACGCTTTCTTCATGTAGTACTCCTAATTTTAAATGCTAACATATTTACCATTCCCACCTATGCTTGTTTATTCTATGACTAATACTATGTTGTTGCCATGAAATCAAAGACAGTGGTGATGATTTTCTATAGTTAGCTAATTGTTCAATCACAATTTTTCGATTTGATTCAGCACATGTGGGTTTTTACATACCGACATTATGTGGTTTATTAGCTTTAAACTGTAGGTTATTCTAATGGCTTGATCATTTTGTCCTTTGAATACCAAATATTTCGCATTCCCTTTTTTAATATCTGTAATGGTTAATACTTCTGACCATTCCATATTTAATACCGATTTGCCATACCTTTTTACAATTAGTTTTGATTGATCAATGTCAACCCTTGATATACTTAAAGGATAAAAAACGAGGATAATAACCAATGGGATTAGTAATAATACCAGTGAAATACCCATCAGTAATGTTCTATCAGTATCGCCTTGAGCATAAAAATAATACGTATTGCCCGCAATATAAATCGTAAGAATGATGTTAAGAATAATCATTTGTAACCCGTATTTATCGGTGTAGAAAGTCTTTTTCATGAATTATACCTCCACTACTTGTGCAGTTGACATTCATATTGAATGAATTTATTCAAAATCAAATCGAACGACTTTATATATATTGTGCATATGTTCATATAGCCCGGTAATAAGTTCTTCTGGTTTATTTTTTTTATTGAGAACAACAGAAGTCAAGACCAAATAAACCCGATCATCTTCTTGAATGGCTTCGTTTATATCAAAGTAACTTAAAATCAAAATGAACACAGTAATCACACCATATCTACCAATAAATACTGCAGGTAGAATCCAAAATTCATTCAAGTATATACTTGCTAAAGGATTACTAGAAAATAATATTAAGACAATTCCAACCACCAAAAAAAATGAAACAAATGCGATTCTTAGGGTGAAAAATCTAAAACTTTGTCTTAATGGGTAGGTTAATGATGAGAGTTTACTATTGGTCTCTGAATCGATAACATAATTTCTGAGTGTACTAAAACGTGTTTTGTGTTTTATTATAGTATCGATTGACTTTGGTTTAGGCATCACTGGGTCATAACGCATGCTATGGGTAATTAGCATCACGATTCGATTGTTATAAATGCTTTTAGATACATAGTTTAAACCAATCAACACAATTTGTAAAATCCAAAATATAAGGCATAACCATAAAATGATGTCCATTTTCACTTCGAACAATCCGAGTATCATTAGGATGTTGCTAATGATGAGGAATAACTCCACATATAATCTTCCATTGTTTGGTTTATTCGTGTTGAGATTCACGAGACAACACCCCTTTATTTTTACATTCATTGATTTGCTTCTCTTTGTTTATTCATAAAAGTCATCATTTTTTTGTCATAAAATACATTTCAATTATCAGTATAGCACAAAATTAATTTAGTATAAATATCATTTATATGAATATAATTGTCATGTTATAATAAAATTAGAGATATTTTAAAAACCATTTTAGTTGGGTTGAATTTTCATGGTTAATCCACAGTTAATATGTCGCCAATGACCAACTCTAAACATCAATAATCGTTATAAATTTCAATTAATCCAACAAATACTTTGATCAAATAAGGGGTAAATAGATGAAACATCTAATCTTTATCATAATTATTTAGGAGTTCAAGCATCCATGTTCTTTGATTACGTTAATCAGTATAGGTATTTATGAGAAGTCGGGAGGTAATCATATATCATGTTGGTCAGTAAAAATAGAGTTGAAAAGTTTGTGATTAGTATAATCATCTCGAACCTTTCAATGTTAATGTTACTATTTCTCAGTATAGATTTAACTTCTAAAAGTGATACTTTTATTGAGGGTTTAATTGGAATTTGCATTGGAGTTTTCTTCCTGATATTTCTTAATAGTATTTTTTTCATGATTAAAAAACATGTTTTCTCAAAAGTTATCATCGTTGATAACGAATTGATTAAAGTCTATAGAGGTAAAATCATTAAGCAAATCAGATTGGATAGCGAAGTGTTCGCTCTTATTGATAAAGGTTATTTGTATATGTCGATGGAAAAATACGAAGACTTCATAGCACAAAAGAATAAACAAATATTTTTTTCTTCTTGTATATCGTTTCAAATTGATTTAAAGAACATTCAATCAATTATTCCATTTTTAGGTTTAAATCAAGTATACTACATCAATGAATTCAATAACTCAATAAAAAATGAGATGGGTAAGTTTGTTGTTCTTATTAAAATCTCATAATTCTTGTTCTAATAATCGGACACAATAAGTACGGAATTTTCTCATTTACAACAAAAATGTATAAAAACACCCACATATCATCAAATGACGGTATGTGGGTGATTTTTTCTATTTTATCATCAAAATGATGTCTTTGATACGTTTATTCCAGTCAGATTCATGGTGAATGCCACCGGGAATGATTTTATAAGTGGCTTTAATGCCTTTTTGATTTAGTGCTTTATAGACACGATCATTGGCTTTGAGGTAATCAAAATCATCGGATTCATTGTCACCAGTATCCATATAAATCAAGCCTTTATGTTTTTTCCTTAGGTTAAGGACATAGTTTACCATGGCGTCTTCTGAAATCCAAAACGCATTCGATAAACACAACGCGTTCTTAAATACTTTAGGATAGGTTAAGGTTGCGTATAAAGAAATGTGTCCACCCATCGATGACCCAGCAATCGTAATGTTGTTTAAATCCACAGGGTAGTGTTCTTTCAAATAGGGTAAAACCGTATCGATGATGTCATGGAGATACGCGTCACCTTTCCCCCCGGTTAAACGAGGGGTTTCCCCAAAGGAAACGGCTTTAGAAGCGATGAATGGATTATACTCATCTAAACGATTCAACCCATTGGCACAAGACAATCCAACAACAACCATTTTAGGCATGTCGTTTTGTTCAAAGATTTCTTTGACGCCCCAAGAGACGCCAAACGATGCGTCTCTATCAAAAAATACATTTTGACCATCATGAAAAAATAAAACTGGATAAGATGCATCCATTTCCATCTTCTCAGGTAACATCACATATAGTTTTGCTTCACGGTTTAATAACGGTAAGTGGAATGGTTTTACAATAACGTTCATTTTTTTTGCCTCTGATTGAATGCTTCTACGGATTCTAAATACATCTTGGATGGTTCATGCCCTAGGTTGGCTGCTTTCTTCCAATAATGAACAGCGGTATCTTCACTCTTTACGACACCCAAACCCTTCATATACAACATGCCTAGATTGTGCATCGCCCCCACCACATCTTTTTCTGCAGCTTGGCGGTAAAAAACGGATGCCTTTTCATAATCTTGTTTAACATAATCCCCATTTTGATACATAACACCTAAATTGTACTGGGCATAGGGGTGTTTTTGTTCCGCGGCTTTGGTTAGCCAATGGAAAGATTTATCAAAATGCGGTTTACCTTTATATTTGAAATAGAGTATGCCTAAGTTGTACTGAGCATTCATGTCGTTTTGATTGGCCGCTAAGGTTAAGTAAGTCACCGCTTCATCGATGTCTTTTTCAACCCCTTGACCATTCTTATACATTAAACCGATGTAGTACTGCGCAAGCGCGTAGCCTAAATCTGCGGATTCTTTTAGGTAAGGAAAAGCTTTATCGTAATCCTTTTGACCCAATTCACCTTCATAATAAAGCATACCTAAGGTACCTAATGCCAAATAGTGGTGTTGCTTAGCAGACAACTCCAACCACTTCTTCGCTTCATTATAATCTTTAGATACAACATCCGAATCGAGATACAACAACGCCAATGCATATTGTGCATACGCATGGCCTTGCATCGCTGCTTGTGAATAGTATTCAAAGATTTCTTTGTCTTTTTTGACATCTTTATGTAATGCTTCGTAGATTGACCCTAATAAGAACTGCGCTTCTGCATAGCCTGCTTGAGCGGATTTGTCTAAATATTCAATCGCTGTAGCCACATATTTTTTCACATAAAAACCATAATAGTAGTAACAACCCATCATGTAATTAGAGATTGGATCACCTTGATTTGCTTCTTCTAGGATACCTTGATAACCTGCTTCAAAATAATCTTTAGCCAGTCTTTCATCCTTTAATACACCATAACCTGTGGTATGGAGTAACGCAAACCCATAGAAACACTTAAGGCTGCCTAAGGACATACCAGTTTCATAGAGTTCTTTGGCTTTCACCACATCCATGGTATTACCTTCGCCAATCGCGAAGCTTCTACCTAAGTGGTAAAACGCGTCAGCGTATCCATTCAACGCAAGTGTTTCTAAGATTTTAATCGCTTTTGTTGGGTCTTTTTCTTTTACATTGAGTCCTAAATAGGACAATGCTTCATCGTATAATGTGTTTAAACTCATATATTATCACCATATTATTTATACCACAATTGGGTATGTATTTCCCTTTTTTAGCAAAAAAAGATGTAAATTTACTTACATCTTTGTGTGTTTGAGTATCTGATTTGCTAGTTCAATCATGCCATATTGAGAAGGGTGAATTAAGTCGGCGGATAGATGATGGAATTCTAACATCGATTCACCCTCTAATAGAATGAACTGAGGATAATCTTTCATGATTGATTTGAAAGCATTTCGATATAAGATGACATCCTTTTGTGTGCCTCTGTTTTGATCAAACCCTAGCTTTCGCCAATTGTCTAAAATCGTGATTCCAATCACGGTTGCGTGTGGTTGTGTTTGTGCTATTTTTTGAAGTAAATAACTAAGTCTGTCTTTGAAGATTGAAACATCATAGCCATCCCCCAACAAATTCACTGAGAGCTCTAATGTGATGAGGTCATACGTGTTTTCACACATGAAATCCACCAGTGCTTGTTCAATATACGCTGAACCACTCATGCCGTAATTATAACATTCATACCCCAATGCTTCAGACACGATCCCTGGGTAATTTAAATCTGGAGTGAACCCATTTCTGCCTTGTGTAATGGATGTACCATAAGCCAAATACTTCTGTTTTGGGAACTTGGAAATATCCGGGAATACATATTCACCTTCAATGGATTTCACTGTCATATTTTCTTTGAGAATGATGCGAACCAAATTGGGTTCAAATCGATGATATTGGGATAACCGTTTCAAACCTTCTTCATCAAATTTAGGTTCGATTTGAAAGGTATATGACCCACTGAATGTATGAAACTCCCCTTGATAATCCCCATAATAAATGAGGATTTGTGAAGTATTTGGTGTGTAGACTTCCACCGTTACTTTGCTTACAATGGTAAATCTAATCTCTGAACCAAACAATGTATACGCATTGGGTTGACCCTTCACAGAAAGGTGTTCAATCAGTGAGGTAGGGAATTTATGTAGCGAATATCCCGCTTCTGTTTTCGAGGCGTATAGGTTATGTAAATAGACGTTATTCATGAGAACTACGCTTAACTTCAATTTGAATGAGATCAGACATCAAGGTATAGTTGACCAAGTCGGTTTTAACCATGTAAGTCACATATAAATAAGCCATACCATCTAAGGTAGCGTGCGTAATTCGATTATTTTCAAACACCAAACCGAGTGGGTTTTGGAACAATACCTCAATGTTTCCTTCGATTTCAGACCCTACATCCGTGGTTGTTTGAAGGGTGAGTGTATCGCCAATGTAATAAGTATGTCTGGTCTTAACCACCAAATACTTGATGAAGTCTTTGAAACGATGAGATTCATCGGTATTGATGCCATAATATCCAGATAAGAATGCTTTTCTCAAATCGATGTCCGTTTTTAATCCCCAAGGACAATACATGATTGAACGTTTTTTAAGGATTTCAATTAAATTGGATTTGGTATGACTAAAATATGGGTGGATGGTGAGGTTGTATTTATTGGAAATTTTGATGATGTCTGATACACTCATGTGGTTTTGTTCAAGGTCAATTAAGAACCCTCTAGAATAACCTTTCGCATACTTCTTGAAGTTGACTAAAGCGAAGGGGTAAAAACTCATGAGTAGGGGTGGTTTGTCCATTTGACTCAATACTCGATTGAGTCGTTTGACTGCACCACCTGCAGATGTTTTAGCTTCAATCAATAACGATGTATTGGTATCTTTTAAATGCTTATGAAACATCGATAACGTTGGTAAGACTTCATCTGTCTTTTCACCCTTATAAGTCATTTTAATCGATTGTAAAGACCTGAGTGTATCTTTACGAATGACATAGTCTTTTTCATAGGTACGACCCAAAGAATCGTCATGGTTAACGACGATGTGCTTGTCTTTGGTCATATGATAGTCGAGTTCAACAAAGTCAGCACGCATTCTCACCGCTTCAGCTGCTGCTTTTAAACTATTTTCTTGGGCATTGGCGTGATAGCCACGGTGGGCAATGACAAAGGGTGTGAATGAGAAATCGCCTTTCACATCGATTTGTTTCTTATCGATATTTTTACCATACAAGCCGTCGACACCAGCCAAGACTGCTTGATAGATATCGGTTTGTTTTTCAACATAAGCAAAAACCACCAACCCATAGCTCTTTAGATGGCGAACCATAGACTGTGATAAAGCCGCTGCTTTTAAGCATACGGTATGGGCATTGTTGGTAAAAGCATCCTTCGATAAATCGACGAGACTATTGAAGGTATCTGGCATGTAAACCAGTCTGGCATATGGGTAACTCTTATAGAGTGTTCTTAACGCTTGTTTGGATTTAGAAAACACAAAAATATCAAATAATTGATGTTTATAGAGTAACTTACCTACGTTTTTCGCATCTTTTATTTGATTAACCTCGATTGCATTTAAGCCGTTGAGGATATTTTCTTCGTTGATATATTCAAGCCATTTGATGTCGCTTGAGGGGGTATTTGAAATTACTATGATCTTTTTTAACACATGCATCTCTCCAGTATATTAATCATATAATATTTAACCTTTTTAATCAATGATAATAGTAGGGAAAATCGCAGTTTTTTAGAGGATACTTTGAAATACAAATGACACCGAAAAACACCTTATAGGAAAGACAGGATTGGGTAAGATTTGGATCTGATTATTTTCATTCATTCCAGTAAATCCAAGACTTCAAATGAAATCGGAAAACATTATGTTAATTTATAATTATATTTTCAATTGTAAAATTGTATAATATAGATGAAATGAGGTTTTTCCCTATGCCTATTAAAAAAATCATTGGATTAATTGCTATTGGTTTTGTCGCTGTCATCGCGGCTGTTGGTTCACTTGCTTTGTATGACATTGCTCATACATTTGAGGTTACGGATGTTCAAGAAGCTGTGTTCACATTTGATCGATATGACACAGACGATGATGATAAACTTATTTATATTAACGAATTTGACAAACCACTGTATATACCTTCATTTGTTCATCCGAAGGGATCCGTTATTAATTCATTAAATCCAAACGACACCCTTCGCGTTGGTTATATCCAAGTGTTTTACGATGACTATGACATGGAAGCTGTGTATATTTATCATAACGATGTTGCGATACTGACTTTAGACGATTATATCGAAGATCAGCAGAACAATCTATATTTAGGTTCACTTGTTACGGGTATCATAGCTTTGTTGATGATCATTGTTTGGTTCGCATATTTATACAAAAAACCAATGCCTAGCATGGCTGACTTGATTAAACAATATGAGGATGAACATGGTGAAATACCCGCACCAGTATATGTCGAACCAGTGCCTGGTATTGATACCATAGATGTCACGTTCCTAAAAGGTCATTCTCAATACAAGGGTATCTTTAAGACAATACCTGAACGCACCATTCGGTTCTACTATTTAAAAGACGACACAAATCATGAATCTGCCATTGTTTTCTACAAAATTGGCAATCAATTGTTGGCAGAGTATGTTTTTTATGAAAACGATCATTATTTACTAGAGGTTTATGATGATAGTCTAGAATACAGTTATCCTAATAATAAACCGCTCAATCGTGAAGATTATGAGGATTTCACATCAGCCTTAAGCCGCTTTTCACTTGAAATGGATATACCAATTGTCATCGAAATTGTTAGAGATGAAGAAGAATAACAAAAGAAGCCAACTCAGTGAAAAACACTGAATGGGCTTCTTCTTTTTTGCTTAAAGAATGCTGACGTATGTGTTGATTTCGCCATCGTGGTTGAGTTCAATGACACGACAGCCTTTTTTAAATCCTTTTGGACCATAATCATAATAACCGCTGACACGGCCATATGCCAACAATACTTGGTGGTGGTAGAAGGCATAATCATTGTAGTGGTCATGACCCACAAAAATGCCTTTACAACTGTTCTTCTTATTGAGAATTTCCATCATATGGTTTGGGATTGGTGGGGTACATGGGGTTTCATGATATGACCCAATGTAGTCCTGTTTTTGTTCTGGCGTAATCGATTTAAACTCATGGGGTGGAATGTGACAAAACAAGAGAGAACTTGGTACTTTTTCAAAAGGCAAATGGTATTGATTGACCACACTGTCCATCCAAAGGAGCTGTTCATCTTTGAGTGAACCATACCCCCAAGTGGGTTTTTGATCAATGATGTAAAACGCATCGACGTGGGAATCCATCATGAAGAGTAGTCCTTTTGTCAGTTTTTTATCTTTAATTTCAATGAAATAATTGGAATAGCCATGTTTAGGGTTCCCTGGTTTAAAAGCAAGGTAATTCGCATCTTGGATGTGTTCAATCAAGGTTTCATATGCGACGCCTTCATCGGTATCGTGGTTCCCAAAGATAAAGCTCCAAGGGGTTTTGAATTGTCCCATATAAGTTCCTAAATCCTTATAGAGTTTAGGGCTATCTTTTGACATCGTTTGATCGCCGGTAAAGACGATGAAATCGGGCTTGTGTTCCGCAATCATCTTCTTGATTAAACCTTTAGTTTTCAAATCCTTCATGTCATTCATCAAATGTAAATCGGTGAATTGAACGATTTTAAAAGGTTTGTTGGGTTTCATCTTGAGTGTCAATACAGGTTCATAATCATAGGTAAAACTACACAATTCCTCAAATGCGTGGAATGTTTTATCGAAATAAATCATTTTTGACGCATCTTTATGCCAATTCATGTAGATGGATAATATCCCTGCATCTTTGGCGGCTTTCGCATCCGAAATCGAATCCCCCACAAACATCATTTCTTTTTTATTGAGTTTCTTGGTGGTAATCAATTTAATGATGCCTTCAGGGTCTGGTTTTGGTCTAGATACATCTTCAAACGCAATGATATCCTCAAAGAAATGGAAAATACTCAAACCTGTGAGTTCCGCAATGGCGATTTTTCTCAGTTCAGAGGTAATGATATAAAGCTTGATACCTCGGCTTTTTAAACTTTCTAAAATGTCTAATGTGTTCGGATAGAGTTTTAAGTGATTGACCGCAAGTTCACTGTGAATCCGGTAAATCTCTTCAATCAAATCCGGACGCTTTTTACCATAGAGCATTTCGAGTACTTCTGGGTATCCTTTCGCAAGCACATCGGCCACAGGGATACTTTTTAAACTGACTTTGGGTGGGTGAAGTTTGACGAGGGCTTGATAGATATCTAAAACAAGATCATTAGATTCAATCAATGTCCCATCCATATCAAACAAAATGGTTTTATACATCGAAATCGCTCCTCTCAATAAAAGTATTGTAACATATTTTACTACATAAACTATGTCTGTTTTTTATGAATTGGAAGGATTCTATTTTTCCTTTTCTTTCATTTCTTTCACTCTACGATAATAAGTGCGTTTTGATGATAACCCACTCTGTTTAACGGCCTCTTCTAATGTGATTACCCCATTAGTGTACAGTTTTTGGGTTTCTTCGAGCATAATGAAGGGTACCGATTGTTTGGCTCTACCACGGTTTCTTTTTATTTTATTTTGATAATAGTGGGACACTTTTTCGTATAAATGACAATAGTTTTTGATGAGAATGGTTCGATTAACGCTATTCACAATAATACTGCCCAAAATAAAGTTTGATCTACTTGCTAAGGTTTGCAGTGTCTTTGGTATTAATTTATATAAATCGTTCTCATCCATATGATTATTTTCCAAGTTTAAATAAAATGTATCACTTTTTAGAGACAAATGGTCTCCGCCGTACTGTTTGTGCGCATCTAGCAATAATAGAAATGGTTGATGATAATCCAAATTGTATTCTTTTAACTCTTCAATAAGATTCACTCTATTCTTAGGCGTTATGCGCTCAGAAACAAAAACAGGTGTCACATTAACACGATAATATGCCTGCTGTCTAAGTGTCAAATCTATACCTGGTATTTCTAAACCATCAATTGCGTCTAAAACATCATAATAGGGTTCAAATATGTATTGAAACGATTCATCAGGAAACAATTCATATGTCAGTTTTGCAATCTTAAAATACACTTTCTTCCATTGGTATGTGATATATCCTTCATTGTGATAAATACTTGTCATGTGTTGAATTGGTGAATTTAAGTCATTCATGTTGATTAACCAACCTTTCATAGGATGCTTTGATGATGTGTTTGTATCGATGCTGTATAATAAACTTATAAAACTTTTTTTGAATCGTTGTGAGCATCTCTTCTCCATCGATAAAACTACAAATTTGATCAAGATTAATTTTAGGATACATTCTAATAAGTGCTTCATTGCAAGCTTCAAATTTTAAGCTGTTTATAACTTCAAAATATGAGGATTTCTTATGGTTTATTTTAATTTGTGATGTTGGATACTTAAATGTCATATGATGAAGTACTGTAGAATCATTCATGGCTTCAAGCATCAATTGTTCAGTATTACGTCTTGGAAACAGTGATGATCCATTATCAAATATGGGTGCCATGGTGTACTGATTATCTTTTTTGATAAAACCCCAGTTTGCGCCATGTCTATCAAAATTACCAATCAAAGCATCTATAATAAACATATTCCAAAACTTTTCAATTACTGTAGAAACTTGTGTAATTTTTATATTATCTTGTAACATTCTAACAATGTCTTGATAATCATATTGATACATTTCTTTATCTCTATCTAGTGAAGACTCCCCTACACCATTGAAAGGAGTGAATATACTTCCCGTATTGTTGAAATCTTTACACAATACAATAGGTCGCTGTTGATACAAACCAAGTCTCGTCCATTGAACATTTTCACCTGCAAGACTAAATATCATAGAGCCTAAGTGTTCTGAAATATGATTGTTTAATAACCCATTTTCTGAATTCTTTTGGAACTTGACAATAAAATATTCATCATCAATCGTAATACCGAATTTTTCTTCTGATCCAGTATATATTCGATTATTTTTAGGGTATACTGAGTAATCAATCATCGTGCCACATCCGTTTCTATATTATGACACTATCATATCATGATGAGATTTTTGTGTCAATATCTGTCTCCTATTATTGGCAAAAACCGTACCTTTTGTTAAGGTACGGTTGAATGTATTATTGAATGCCTTGGTCCATCATCGCTTCATAGACACGAAGGAAGGCAGCGATATTCGCGCCACTGATGAGGTCATAAGGGTTCTTGTATTTGCGTGCAGCGGTATAACATTTAAAGAATATTTCTTTCATGATGCCTTTGAGTTTATCATCGACTTCATCGTAAGGCCAAGGGTAATGCATCGCATTTTGGCTCATTTCAAACAGTGATACTGCAACCCCACCTGCATTCGCTGCTTTACCTGGGGCGAATAGAATTTGATGTTCTGTAAAATACTTTTCAGCTTCTAATGTACACGGCATGTTCGCGCCTTCTGCCACTAGGTAACAACCGTGGGCAACCAAAGCTTTCGCGGATTCCAAATCGAGTTCATTTTGAATCGCACATGGCATCGCGATGTCACAAGGGACTTGCCACAAGTCTCTTGGGTCTTTACCGTATTCACAACCGGTTTTTTCATGATACCTTAAGGCGAGTTCTCCATTGCTGGCAAGTTCGGTTACGATGTCCATCTTCAAACCATTTGGATCGTGAATATACCCATTGATGTCGGACATCCCAACCACAATCGCCCCCAGTTCATGGGCTTTAATCGCTGCGTATAAGCCGACTTTACCTGAACCTGAGATGATGACGCGTTTATCGTCGATACGGTCTGAACGGTATGTTTTAAGCATTTCAGAAACGAAATAACATAAGCCATACCCTGTCGCTTCTTTTCTAACCAATGACCCACCATAGGTTAAACCTTTACCGGTCATAACCCCAGTGGATTCATTACGGATTTTTTTGTACATGCCATAAAGATACCCGATTTCTTTGTTACCTACACCAATATCCCCTGCAGGAACATCGGTGTCTGGACCGATATGGCGGTAGAGTTCTAACATAAAGTTTTGACAAAAACGCATGATTTCACCATCGGATTTACCAATCGATGAAAAATCACTGCCCCCTTTCGCCCCACCCATAGGTAGGCCGGTTAAAGCATTTTTGAATGTTTGTTCAAAACCTAAAAACTTCATCGTGGAGGCGTTAACGGTTGGGTGGAAACGCAACCCGCCTTTGTAAGGCCCTAATACCGATGAAAACTGGACGCGATAACCACGATTGACACGTGTAATGCCTTGATCATCGACCCAGGTGACTCTAAAATGGATTAGACGTTCAGGTTCTACCAAACGCTCCATGATGCCAAACTTCTCAATTTGCGGTGTCATCGAAATGATGTCATCCATCGATAAAAAGAACGTTTCAACCGCTTGAATGAATTCCGGTTGTCCGTTGTCCTTTTTAAGTACATCGTTAAACACTCGCTCTAGATACGCACTTTTAAACAATGCCTTGTCCCTTGCCTTCCGTCTTTCTTTTCTAAAAGAAAAAGACTATTTTTTAATATCGGTTTTGTACTCACACCTCTATTAAAACGCAGTCTTCTTGGTTTGTCAATGATTATAGCCGTTATTTTTAAAAACGCTTACAATTTACTTTTTATTTCGGTTCAAATCGTAGACGCCCCAGTGTTTTTCTGGTTCATCTGGTTTATCGGAACCTTTCCATGGTTCATCGAAAGCTTCAAACATATAAAGCAACACGTCGTTCTTTTTAGCCCAAGCTTCTAGGCCATCGACATAGGTACGGTGGAACGCATTCGATGTATAATCGCCTAAACTCGATTTGGTTGGCCAACCAGCTTCGGTAATGATGATGGGTTTATCTTTAATATTTTCTTTGGTAGCATTGTACGCAGCGAATGTATTTTCCAACGCTTCTTCATGTGGCTTTCTGAGCCAAAACGGATAAATGTGGATGGAAACAAAGTCCACTTCTTTGACTAAAGGTAAGGCATGGTTATTCCAAAAATAGACCCCTTCACAGAATGTTACAGGTTGTTTGATGTTTTCTTTGAGGGTGCGAATGTATTTCGCTAAAGTGTCTACAGCAACCATTTTCGGATTCCAATCCGAGGTGTTTTCATTACCAGCAGATACATAATTGATGATGTCTGGGTATTGATTCGCTAACTCAATCAACATATCGAGTTGTTTGAGGTTATTCTTCTTGTTTTGAATGATGTCTTTGGTTTTGAGCGGTTCACCCCAACCCACGTTGTAATTGATGACTTCGCCATCCAAGTCCATGCCTTGCATGACTTTGATGGGTAAATTGTGTTCTTTGATCACTTCTAAAGTGAGTCTCGCATGCATGCCTGGGTCATACATCCTTATTTGTTGATACCCATCTTTAATGAGTATTTGTAAATCTTCGAGTATTTCTTGTTTTGAAGGGTAAACTTTCGTGATTGGACTTTGGTTCAATCGATACCCTGAATAACAAATGGATTTTTTATAGTGCATTGGTCATTCCTCCCTCTATTAGTTTAGCATAAGGCTTACATTTTTCAATGAAATTTTGCATCAAGCGGCTTGGCTTATGTTAAAATAGTTGTAGAGGTGAGCCTATGATTATCGGATGTGTCAAAGAAATTAAAAAATATGAATTTAGAGTTGGTTTAACCCCAAATGCAGCGTCAGAGTATGTCAGAAGCGGTCATACCGTTTTGATTGAAAAAGGGGCGGGTTTGGGTTCTGGTTTCGCAGATGAACAATATGTAGCTTTGGGCTGTGAAATGGTTTCAGATGCGAAATCGGTTTGGTCAAGAAGCGATATGATTGTAAAAGTCAAAGAACCCCTAGAATCAGAGTATGCCCTTTTTAAAGAAAACCTGATTTTATACACTTATTTACACCTAGCTTCAAACGAACCATTGTATCAAGCATTGAAAGAAAAGAAAGTTTTATCCGTGGCTTATGAAACCATGGAATATCAAAAAACACTCCCATGTCTTGAACCCATGAGCATGGTAGCTGGTAGACTATCGGTCATTGAAGGGGCGAAATATTCTGAAGCCTTCTTTGGTGGTACTGGGGTCTTGATGTCTGGTCTTCCTGGCACACCAAGAGCGAAAGTCACCATCATTGGTGCTGGTATCGTTGGCCAAAGTGCGTGCCGTATGGCTGTTGGTATGGAAGCCAATGTCACAGTCCTTGATATTGATACGAAGCGTTTAGGTTACTTAGAAGATTTATACCACAATAAAGTACACACCCTCTATTCGAACCAAGAAAACTTAAAGAAATCGATCGTTGAAGCCGATGTTGTCATTGGGGCTGTGTTAATCCCAGGTGACGCCGCACCTAAACTCATCAAAGATGAATACCTAGACTTAATGAAACCAGGTGCCATCATCGTAGACGTCGCGATTGACCAAGGTGGTATTTCCAATTTCTCTAAGGTCACTTACCACGATAACCCAATTTACAAAGTGGGTCATGTGTTATTCTATGGGGTAGCGAATATGCCCGGGTCTGTACCAAAAACATCTTCAATCGCCCTCAATAACGCAACCTTAAGATATGGTCTAGAAATTGCCAACAAAGGTATTGACCAAGCGTTATTAAACCCAGTCATTCACAGTGGTTTACAAACCCGTGATGGTATTGGCGTTTACCCAACCTTAATCAAACTATTCGAAAACAAATAATGATGAAGCCACCAACTTTTTAACGTTGGCGGCTTTTTTGTCGCTTATATATGAGAAGTTCGTCTTTTTCTGCTTTGGATAATCGTAGACTTTCACGGCATTTTTGAATGCCTTTATTGACAATTTTCGGGTTTAGCTCTTTATGTTGAATGAATGATAGCGTTGGTGTTTTGTGTTGAATGATGCATTCCGATAACAACCACCCTGCCATCATGATGACATAATACTCATCTTCATCTTTCAAAGCTTCGATTGAATTATAAATGGTTGGTAATATTTGAGGGTCTTTCACCATTTGAAATAGAATCATCAAACTGAGTCTACGGATGAATGGTTGAGTTGAGGTTCTGTATGTGTGAGCTAAATCGATAAACTGGGTTTGATTATTCTGGTTAATATCAAATGACAACAGATCGACATGTGCCCAGTTTTCCATCACCGTGGCGTATCGATCTAAATACCGTCTCATCACATCAAAGTCTTTGATTTTACAGATGAGTTTGCCTTGAATGGCGATGGATTCATAATAATCATCGATGTGTAAATCTAAAAATGATAGGAAATTACCTTTGTGGATCTCTTTAGCCATTTGATCGATGGTTTTGGTTGGCATGGCTAATAGCGGCATTTTTGTGTTGAGAATGCGTCTTGACCAATCAACTTTATTTGCTTGTTCAAATGATTTCAAATAGGCTAATAACATGCTTCGATCCGATGAACGCCATTCCGTTTTGTTTAAGTCCATGATTCCACCACCTTTACCTCCATTATACAATGATTAGACTCATTTTGCCGTACTTGATGTTAGTAATATTATCAAGCATTCGCCTAAAAAATAAACATAAACTTTGTTATAATGTGGCTACGAAAGAGGTGTTTTATTTTGAGAAGAATTGCGATATTGATAGAAGATTTATACGATGATAAAGAACTCATTTATCCTTATTACCGGTTGCAGGAGGCTGGATTTCAGGTGGATTTGATTGGTTCAGTTGCCAACAACACGTATAAAAGTAAATTCGGCATGCCTTTGAAGAGTGATTATGCAAGTAAAGATGTATCTCCATTGGATTACGACGGTGTCATCATCCCTGGTGGATTTTCACCCGATTACATGCGTCGTTGTCCAGCAACGATTGATTTTGTAAGATCTATTGATCAACAACAAAAAGTGGTCGCATCCATCTGTCATGGCCCATGGTTGATGATTTCAGCATGTAATCTTAAAGGCAAAAACCTAACCGGTTTCCATTCAATTCGCGTAGATATTGAAAACGCAGGTGCGACTTATCTCGATCAATCGGTCGTGGTTGATGGTCATTTGATCACTTCAAGAACCCCAGCTGATTTACCAGATTTTACAAAGGCAATCATCGAAAAGTTGGGTTAAAAAATAAACAGTTCACCGCGGTGAACTGTTTTTGTTATTATTTCAATAAATCTTTGTATTTTACCCTTGGGTTACGTGCCGCCGAAACTTCATCTAAACGACGAACGACGGTGGTATATGGGGCATGTTTGACTTTTTCAGGGTCATTTTTCGCTTCAAATGCGATTTGTTTCATGACGCTCACAAATTGGTCTAGCGTTTCTTTAGATTCATTTTCAACCGGCTCAATCATCAAGGCTTGATGGAACACGAGTGGGAAATAAATCGTAGGTGGGTGCATCCCGAAGTCTAGCAATCTTTTCGCAACATCCAATGTGGTTACCCCAGTGGATTTATCCACCAAGCCATCAAAAACGACTTCATGTTTGCACAAGCCTTGGATTGGCAGATAATAGTCTTCTTTCAAAGACTCTTTGAGATAGTTCGCGTTCAATACCGATAGTTCACCCACTTTAGATAGGTTTTCCTTTCCTAAAGTTAACATGAAACTATAAGCTTTGATGATGACACTGAAGTTACCTAAGAAACCTGAAACATGACCAATGGTATGGATAGGTTGTTCAAGGACGAATTTGTTTCTTCGTTTGTAGACCTGAGGGCTCGGTAAGAAATCGACTAACTTCTTACAAACACCGACTGGCCCAGACCCTGGACCACCGCCACCATGTGGGGTAGAGAACGTCTTATGTAAATTGATGTGGATGATGTCAAAGCCCATGTCGCCTGGACGTGCACGACCCAATAAAGCGTTTAAGTTCGCGCCATCATAATAGAGTAACCCGTCCACACTGTGAATGAGTTTTGAAATCTTTAAGATGTCTTTTTCAAAGATACCTAAGGTGTTCGGGTTGGTGAGCATGATCCCTGCAACCTCATCACTTAAGGCTTCTTTTAAAGCTTTGATATTGACTGTACCATCTTTATTGGATTTGACTTCGATGATGTCAAAACCAGCAACCGTCGCGGAGGCTGGGTTGGTCCCGTGTGCAGAGTCTGGCACGATGACTTTGGTTTTATGCAGGTTACCTTTATGGTGATGGTAGGCTTTCATGATCATGAGGCCAGCGAGTTCACCTTGAGCACCCGCGAATGGGTTTAAGGAGAAACTAGCCATCCCTGAGAGTTCGGATAACATACGTGCGGTCTCATAATAGATTTCTAATGAGCCTTGAGCTGTATCCATGGGTTGGAGTGGATGGATGTTTCTTAATCCTGGTAACGCAGCGATTTCTTCGTTGATTTTTGGGTTATACTTCATTGTACAAGACCCGAGTGGATAGAACCCTGTTTCGATCCCAAAGTTCTTTCTTGACACATTGGAATAATGTCTGACTAGATCCAGTTCTGAGACACTTGGTAATAAGGTTTCATCGCTTCTTTTGAGGTTTTGTGGGATATCTTTTGTTATGTCGTAAGGCAAATTGTTTTTTGGTAAAGAATAACCGACACGTCCAGGTTTGCTGATTTCAAAAATCAATTGGTCGTATGCTTTCATTTTGCACCTCCGACGAGTTCAACGAGTTGATCCATTTCTTCTTTCGTACGTTTTTCAGTCACTGCGAATAACATGTATTTGTCATCGATGATTAAACCAGGTAAAATGCCTTTTTGAATGCACTTTTGTTCAAACGCTTTTAAATCAAAGGACGCTTCTAATAAGAATTCTTTGATGAAAAAGCCTGAGTGCACCGGTTTGAATTTACCTGTTTTCACAAGTTGTTCTTGTAGGTAGTGGCTATTTTGATAACACTGTGCCACCACTTCTTTTAAGCCTCGTTTGCCCATGGTGGACATATAGATGGTGGTCCATAATGCCATCAAGGATTGGTTGGAACAAATGTTGGAATTCGCTTTTTCTCTTCGAATATGTTGTTCTCTGGCTTGAAGGGTTAATACAAACGCACGTTTGCCATCGACATCGGTGGTGACCCCACAAATACGGCCAGGCATCTTGCGTAATAGTTTTTCTGTGGTGCCTAAATAACCAACGTATGCGCCACCATATGATAGTGGGATACCTAAACTTTGGCATTCGCCGCACGCGATATCTGCTTTCATTTTTCTTGGTGAGTCAATGGTCTCTAAGACTTGAGGGTCTGCATTGATGATCATAATACCACCCTTGGATTGAACCTTTTCAGAAACATCTGTCAAGTTTTCAACCAAACCAAAATAGTTTGGCACTTGACCGATGAATCCAGCAGCGTTTTCAAGCGCTACATCCAATAAAGTTCTGTCGACCAAACCGGCTTTAGAAGGGATAATCAAGACTTCAATACCACGGTATAATGCATAGGTCTTAACAACATCAATCACATTCGGATTGACGTTATCGGAAAGTACAATCTTATTTTTTCTGGTTTGAGAGGTGGCCATAAACATCGCTTCAGCGGTCGCGGTCGGACCATCGTACATCGATGCGTTTGAAACATCCATCCCCGTAAGGTCTGTAATCATGCTTTGGAATTCAAAGATGTATTGAAGTGTACCTTGAGCAATCTCCGGTTGATATGGTGTATAGGCCGTTAAAAATTCTTCTCTTGAAATGATGGCTGGGATGACCGAAGGTGTATAGTGGTCATACGCCCCTGCCCCTCTAAAAATGATGAGTTCTCGGTTTTTACCCGATAACCCCTTGAAATGGTTTCTGAGCTCAATTTCACTTTTCGCAAGCGGTACTTGATAATCGGGTTTGGATTGAAACTTTTTAGGTAAGTCTAAAAAAAGCTCATCGATCGATTGAACCCCAATTTTATCGAGCATCTCTTGGATGTCTTGCTCAGTATGCGGGAAGTATTTGAACATGTTGCCTCCTAATGTAAGGTCTTTTGATACGCGTCTGGTGAAAGTAGTTTAGCCACTTCAGATGGGTCTTTGACTTCAACTTCGATGAGCCAGTTGGCGAAAGCATCTTCGTTTAAAAGTTCAGGTTGTGATACTAAGGCGTCATTGACAGCGATGACTTTGCCAGAAACTGGCATCAATAAATCAGACGCTGCTTTAACCGATTCTACAGCACCGAATGGGTCAAATTGACCAAAAGCACTGCCCACATTCGGTAAATCGACGAAGACGACCGACCCAAGGCTGTGTTGTGCATAGTCTGTAATACCAATCTTCGCTGTGTTGTTTTCAATCTTAACCCATTCATGGGTTGGGGTGTACAATAAATCTTTTAGAATCTTTTCCATGTCTAGACCTCTTTTTTATATTTCTTTTCGTAAAATTTTCTATTTCTAATGACGGCTTTGACCATCTTGTTTCTAATTTCAACAAATACTTCTGTACCAATTTTAACACTCGAATCGATCATTGCGTTTGCTAAAGCTTTATTGGTATTGGGAATCATATACCCTGTGGTGATGTAACCAATCATCTTTTGATTGGCATCATACACAATATACCCATCCCTCGCGATGTTTCTTTCTAATAGTTCAAGACCAATGATTCTTCTTTCTAAGCCTTGTTCTTTTTGTTTCAATAAAACATCTCTACCAATGAATGGTTTATGGAGTTTAACCCCAAAGGATAAACCAGCTTCGAGTGGGGTAATGAACCCGTTGATTTCATGACCATATAGCGGTAATCCGGCTTCAAAACGTAAGGTATCTCTCGCCCCTAAGCCACATGGTTCCACATTTAAAGTCATCAATTGGTCCCATAAAGCAACCGTGGCTTTGGGTGAACCATAAATCTCAAACCCATCTTCACCGGTATAACCGCTTCTTGAGATGATGAATTCGTGGTGATTCCAAACAAATGTATCAAAATGCATGAAAGTTAGTGATGCTACTTCAGGGATGAGAACCTTCAATATTTCTACTGCTTTAGGGCCTTGTAAAGCGAGTTGACCAAAGAATTCTGAATCGTTGGACAATTCAATGTCATAAGGAGACTGATGGCTGGTTAACCATTTAAAGTCTTTGATGGTATTGGATGCGTTCACAACCAATAAATAGTGTTCTTTGTTAAATTGGTAGACCATCAAATCATCCACCACCCCACCCGATTCTTCACAAAGTAAGGTGTACTGGAGTTGTTTGTCTTTTAAATCGGTGAAATCATTGGTGGTGATTTCGTTTAAAAATTTGAGTGCGTCTTTGCCTTTTAAATCGATTTCACCCATGTGGGAACAATCGAATACGCCACAGGCTTCTCTAACCGCTTGGTGTTCTTGTAAAATACCCCGATAAGAGACCGGCATATCAAACCCACCAAATTCGGTCATTTTCGCGCCAAGCTTGAGGTGTCTATCGTGTAGACACGTGATTTTCATATCCATCATACATCCTCCTTGAATAGACTAATGAATTCTTCATTGGTTAAACCCACAATATAATCCGATATGTTGAATTGACTGATGATTGCTTCCATCGTTTTTATATCAAATGGCTGATTCATAAAATATGTTTTTAATTCGGTCGGTTCTTGGTCTGTAAAATAGTCCCCATAGAGGATAAAATCACGGATAACCCCACGGTTGATGTCAAGCTTGACCCCCACAGACCCACAGTTAAAACGTTTGATGTGTTTGAAACTATAGGGTGGGTTATTGCCTTTGATGTAAGTGGGTTCGCTGAATTTTTTCATCCGTTCAAACACTTTTTGTTCTTGTACTTCGCTTAATACATATTCCCCATCGGTCACATGATTGACCAAGAAATGGGTAAAATCTTCAATGTCTTTACCCACCACATCTTTCATGTTGGTGACACGTTGTCGCACCGATTCAATGCCTTTAGAAATGAGTTTTTCATTTGAAGGTGTAATCGATTTAACCAAGATTTCAAAATCCGTATCGTACAAAATGGTCCCGTGCAAACATGACCCATATTGATTGTGAAAATAGGCATTGCCAGAAAACTTTTTACCTTCATATAAGATGTCATTTCGACCCGACAAAACGACGGGGATATTTAACGCGTCAAAGACGGATTTGATCTTCGTTAAGGACTCTTTGAATATGACTTCTTTATCAAATTTTTTAGATAGAAAGCTGTATTTGATACACCCTTCATCCGAGTATACGGCCCCACCACCAGACAAACGTCTAAATACTGGGATATTGTTTTCTGTCAAAAAGGCTTCATTGACTTCGGTTTCAAGCAATTGATTTTTACCGATGATGACTGCCCCATAGACATGCCAAATGAAAAATAAATCTTCCTTTAAATCTTCCAATAAGACACTTTCCAAAGCAAAGAAAAAAGGATCGATTTGTCTGCCGTAACGGCTTAAGTTCACGTATTTCATAATTCACATCCTTCTGTTTATATTATACTATATAAAGCGCTTTCTCTATATGCAAAAAAATAGGCAAACGCCTATTTTATCGATACCCATCGGTGGTCAATGTGGTGGTTAACCACGCTTCACGTTGGATTAAATAATTTTTTAAGTATTGAATCTGTTTAGCATACGTGTCCGCTTCGACCATTTGAGGTGGGTTTGGCCAGACATAAATGCCAAGAATTCGCCACTTTTCAAAGTTGATCAACGCGTCTGTGAATAATAACGAAGAGACCAAATCGAGTTCAGCGATCAATTGGTCAAAGTATAAATACGAAACTTCCATGAACCTGACGATATAGCGCGATTCAAATTCAGGCTTATCAATTAAATAATTGAACCACGGGTTATAGTCAACCCAGTAGCCTTGTGGACCAGAATCGTAATAATCGCCATTTCCACTAGAAATATCAAAATCCCATACTGGACCCATGCGCATGAGTTCATTTTTATCTTTATAAATATACACCGATGAATAGCCCACATCGACTTGTTTAAAGAGTTCAGAAATGATGAAGTAATCGATGAATTGGTTCATATCCATGTAGGATTCATACGTCCCTTGGCCAATCGATTGGATAAACTGGTTCAATGTGTTTTTAATGAATTGAATCTTACCGTTCACTTCAGGGACGGTGAGTTCGTCCATTTTAGGGGATTTGATGACATAATTATAACCATCAACCTTGACCCAATTTAAGTCTTCTTCGCCTTCTTGCCAGATCCGGTCATTGGATTCCATTTCAATTAAGAATCCCCCATCGGCATCCACAGATTCATCGATATTTAAACGATTTTTATCGACTTCTACTTGTTCGGTTAGTAAGTATAATCCATTATAATTGCCGTTGATGTAGAGTTGTACAAAACGGGTTTCTAGGGTGTATTCAATGTCTAATAAGGTAGAAAAATAATGTGCTAAGTAGTTTCTAATCAAGGATTTATCGTTATATTCTGCCAATAGGACATAATCCCGCGCCGGACGCATGCCCAACAAGCTTTGTCTTTCTGTAAACTTAATACGATAAGGTTTTTTAGGGAAATCCCAAGTTGAGTTACCTCTACCTTTAATGCCCATGGTCAAGTTCGTTTGGTCAAAAGCATCGGTATCTGAGTCTATGGATACTGTACCCTGAAGATACGTATCTTTGGATGTGATATTTTGATTGTTTTCGGTTTGAATGTACAAATCGGTCGTGATTGAACTCAAAGCATACGTCACTTCTTTTTCACCAGTAACTACTTGAAATCCTTTGGTCATTTTTACAGATAATACGTCCGTCGTACCTTTAAACGTATATTTTATTGGAAGAACATAGCCAATGGGTTCATCGTTTAAAAACCATTCGAGATTAAAATCATCGTAAATGCTTGGCAATGTATAGTCCGTTGTGATTTGGCTTGGAACTTCGTCCAACACAAGTGCCTTGGTTGTTTCTGGTGGTGTGCAAGCAACTAACCCAACGACAAGTATCGTCAATAAGAGTAAAGTCCATAAACGTTTCATAAGTTCATACCTCATTACAATTATAACACACGATATAAATATGACAAAAAGGAAACTAAATCGCTTAGTTTCCTAATAAAATAGCTCTTACAGGGGATGCATCTAAACCACGTATTTTGAGTGGTAAAGCAATCAATGTGTATGACCCCGAGCGGATATTGGCCAACCTTAGACCTTCTAAAATAATGATGTTTTTAGACATCAATGCTTTGTGGGTTGGATGACCCGGTTGGCTTCTTTCAATGCCCAAAGCATCGATCCCTACACCTTTAATGCCGAGTTCCGCTAAATAATTCGCTGCAGATTCCGCGACAAACACAAAGTTTGGATTGAACCCTTCATCTTGTGAGTTTCGGGTTTTAAAAATGACAAAATCGTTTTTTCTGATTGCTAAATTCACCAAGTTTTCTTTGGTGATATATTCTAATACATAAGATAAATCAAACACTCGTGCTTCGCTGATATAATGGTCCAATTTGGCTTCACTGCTGGTTTCGCCACCCTCAACCATGTGCAAATTAAAATCCACATGGGTGCCACTATGGACGTTCATGGTGACATCTGTTTCATAGTGACTATTGTCTTTAAAGTTAGCAACATTTTTAAATGTGGGTTTTTTCGATTGTAAATCCTTATACACTGGCATATCCGGATGGATTTCCATCGATATATCGTAAATTTTCATTTAAATGGTCTCTCCTGTCATCTCATGAATGAGGTCATATAACGCTTGTGGGGTTTGATATATTCTGAGTGGGATGTGTTTTAAAGCAATGTCCTGCTTGACTTGGTCAATGAATTGCCACGAGAGTTCAATTTCATCCCATCGGGTAAATAAAGATTTACTATGTTTGGTCATATCTAAGATGAGTTTCTCATAGGCTTCAGGTAAGTTTCCCACCGCGTTACAAGCCACACAGTAATCCAAATCGACTTCTTCAACTGCATTTCTTAACCCAGGTACTTTAGAATTTAAGGTTAAAGAGATGCCATCTTGTGGGGCAATTTTAATGTAGAGTTTATTGGTAAAAAGCGGTAAATCCCATTTGTGTTGTTCCGAAGTCTCTTCAAATTCAATGATGATGACCGATTCTTTTTGTTCTAGGGCTTTACCCGTCATTAAGTAAAATGGTACACCTTTAAAACGAGGGGTATCGACAAATGCTTTGAAGAACACAAACGTTTCAGTTTTTGAGTCTTTCGCAATATTGGGTTCATTTTGATAACCCTCATATTGCCCGATGACCAATGATTTACGGTCATATCGCAATTTCCTTAAGACATCGACTTTTTCATTTTTTAAATCTTCACTGTTATAAGACCTTGGTACTTCCATCGCAACCAAAGACAACATTTGTAATAGGTGGCTTTGAACCATATCTTTTAGCGCACCAGAGGTATCATAATAGCCTGCTCTAGATAAAATCGTGTCGGTTTCTTTCGCGATAATTTTGATGTTTTTGATGGTGTTGTTGTTCCAAATGCTTTCAAATATCTTATTCGCGAAGCGTACTGTTAGGATGTTTTGAATCATCTCTTTACCCAAATAATGGTCAATACGATAAATTTGTTTTTCATCGAAATAAGACCACAACAACGCGTTGATGGCTTTGGCGGAGGCTAAATCAGACCCGAATGGTTTTTCGAAAGTGATGCTAGAATTCAAGTCTTCCTTCAAAACCAATTGAGATTCTCCAATGTTGGTTGCGATGCCTTTTAAAAGCTCAGGACCCACAGCCAGATAATAAACCTTTCTGGTTTCTGGATTTGAGATTTTTTCAATATGGGCTTTGAGGGCTAAATAATCCTCAATTTGGTCTACATCCAACTTAAAATAAGTCACGTGAGGGATCAGTGCCTTGGTATTGAATTGAACCTTCAACTCTTTTTCTACAAATGCCAAATACGATTCCGTCGTGTAATCTCTTCTGCCGACTGCGATGATTTGTGTGGTAGGTTCTAGTAAGTTTTCTTGTAAAAGCTTTTCGATGGCGGGTAACAGCTTTCGAATGGTGAGGTCCCCCGTCGAACCGAAAATGGTTAATATGGTATGTGTATGGTTCATCCTGCATCCAAACCTTTCATATGATTTCAAGGTCAAAGACCTTACATTTTTTACTTTGACATTCTAATTATAACACGATAGCCATCGATTATGGATTATATGCTCACGACCAAGCTAAAGAAAAAAGAGGTATTACCCTCTTAGATTTCTGCTTTAATTTTAGCGGCTAGCCCGTGAATTTCATCCACCGATATCGCTGCTAAAGCGACACGGATCGCACCAGATAGCGGTACGACAAAGATATCTTTCGCTTTGAGTCGCTCAAATACTTTTTTTGGTTCCAATACTGGGATTGTGACGAAAAAGCCTGAGACATACGGATAATGAACGAGTTGAACTTGTTTGGCCTCTTCAATGAATGCTTTTGCACGGGTTTGTAATAGGGTACGAACCGTTTGGAGTTCACCTAAAAACTGTTGTTGTAAAAGGGGTTGTTCTTGTAAAGTGTTCATCAAGAAAATGGGTTCGGTGGGTGGACAACTCCACGTTGAACGTGCTTTATATAAAGCGACGCGACTGAATTCTTCAATGACACTGTCATCTTTAGATAACGCAACGACCCCACCACCACGATACCCATATATACCAAAAGTTTTGGATGCGCTAAAAGCGATGGTAATCAACATCGATGAGTTTACCTTTAGGAAAGATAAGAATCGCGTTCTCGTATCGGCGTAATTTAAATCGGCATAATCCAAATAAGCGATGTCATAGATGAGCACCACAGGGACAGTTTTACCGAGGTCATCGAGGTGTTCAATCAAGCCTTCAAGTTCTGTTTTTGAAAGTGAATACCCGGTTGGATTTTGACAAGGGTCATTGAGCAATACAACGACTTTATTCGTTTCTTTCGCGATTAAAGTGGTGGTCTTTCTGAATCCTTCCAAATTAAACGCATTGTTTTTAAACATTGGATAGGTTACGTGACCAGCTTCGGTGGCGTTGATGATGGCTGCGTAATTACTCCAAAAGATGTCAGGTAAGACGACCATATCCCCTTTAGTCACATAATTGGCGAGCACATTGGATAAAGCACCGGATGCGCCAGGTGTGGCGAGTACTTCAAGTTTAAATGCCGATTCAATTTGTGGTAGTTTATCTTGAAAAACCCATTGTTTGAGGGCCTTCTTGAATGGTTTTCCCCCATCGACTGGCGGATAGGCACGGACTTTGGTGGAATCTTGATTCTTAAGGATTTGTTCTACCGAAGGAAAGGCTAACAATACCCCTTGGTCATTTAAAAGCGCACCAATCGTCGCGTCAATCGTGTTTGGATTTTGTTTTTTACGTTCTTTTGCCATCTGACCAATGCTTAAAATGTCATCCGTTAAAACAAAATCTTCTGTAAAAGCATTTGTAAATTTCATTGTATTCTCCCTAAAATATAAAAGCCAGCGGTGGCTGGCTTATAGTTGAATTGAATCGATGATCTTCTTCGGGTTTTCAAAGAAAATCAAATCCGCATAGGCTTTGCCATACTTTTTTGAAACAGTTTTATAGGCATTTTTTAAATTGGGCTTACGGTTGGTTAGGTTATGTGCATCGGAAGCAACAATATCTACCAATTGATTTTTCAGTAGAAACTTCACCAATCGTCGTTTACCAAACCCTTCAAACCCTTTAATCGCACCTGCATTGACTTGTAAAAGTCCCCCAGTCAAGCGGATTTGGTGATAGTCCTCTTTCTTTAAATATGGGTATCTTTCCACATGAGCGACAATCGGTTTGAGTTTAGAAACCTTTAAATTGAAGATGATTTCTTCAATATTTTGTTCCATGGTGGTTGAAAACTCAATCAAGACATATGGGCTACCATCGATCGCTAAATTTTTGGTTTGTTCAAGAAGGTTATCTTTGTAATACACTTCTTTTCCTAAATAGAGTTCAATCGGTATGCCTTTTTGTTTGACTGAAAGTTTTAGATTTTCAAAAACCGCTATTTGTTTTAAGCGTTTGCCTTCATCAAATTTGCGAAAATGTGGGGTTAAAATGATGTGAGTGACGCCATCGTTTGCAGATTTTTCAATCATCGCTAACGCCATGGCTTCGTCTTTGGCACCATCGTCCACACCTGGCAACATGTGACAATGACTATCAATCATTGCTGTAGTATTTATAGGTGTAACCATACTTTTTACCCTTGGTTACCTTATCTTGTGTCATGCATAGACCGATGATTGGAATATTGTTTCTGGTCAAACTGGTAATGGCTTCTTTGACCATACTCTTTTTACCATGTCCATGCGCAACAATGAAGATGACCCCATCGGCAATGCGGTTGATGAGCAGTGCATCAGATACAACGATGACTGGTGGGGTATCTAATAAGATATAATCGTATTCTTGCTTAAGACCTTCAAACAAATCTTTGAGTTTTTGTGATTCCAAAATTTGAACAATCGAAGTTGTTTTTTCACCACTGATGATGTAATCGATGTTGTCATCAGACTTGCGAATCAGTGTTTTCTTATCGATTTTGCCAAGCAGATAATCGGTTAATCCTTCTTTATTGATGACTGAGTAAATTCGGTTAACTTTAGGTCTTCTTAAGTCTAGGTCGACAACCAATACTTTTTTACCTCTGGAAGCCAATAAATAAGCAACGTTAGAGATGAGGGTCGTTTTACCTTCACTTTGCATCGATGAGGTGAATTGTACGACTTTATATTGACCATCAACGTTCGCATATTCAAGGTTGACAATCATCTTTTGGAGTTGTTCAGTAACAAATGAGTTCGGTGCTTCTTTAGCAACCAAATAACCATAGTTGCTTTCAATCTTTTTAGAGAATAATTTCATGATTAGAATTCCTCCTTCACTTCGAAGCTTGGGATGACACCTAACACTTGTAAGTTGAAGTCAGCTTCTAACTCTTCTTTGGTACGGTATGTATTGTTGGTGAGTTCCATCACTAAGACGATCCCCACACCCAAAATACCACCCAACAATACCCCAATGATCAACAACAATGGTTTGTTTGGTGAGGTTTGTACACCTAATTTAGCCACAGTGGTAGGGTCACTGATCTTATCTTTGAATGATGAGAATGTTTCGTTTTCATTCGCAATCTTACGTGCAGAAGCCACGATTTGATTCGCGATTTCTTGGGACAATTCTGGGTCATCTGAGACATAGCTCACATAGACGAAGAATGTTGTATTTGAGGAAGTTACAGTCAACCCTGAACGAAGTTGAGCGGTTGACATTTGAGTTTCAAGGTTGAGGGTTTCAATGACATCATCCAATACGATGTCTTTTTTCATGAATTCAGCGATGGACGGCACCAAACGTAATGCTGTGGTATAGTCATAGCCAAGTTCGGATGAAGACTCTACTTGAACGATGATGTCTGATTTGGATTCATACATTGGGGTGGCTACAACAAATGCATATACCCCAGCAACAGCTGCAATCAACACGGTTGAGATGCCAATTAGTAGCCAATTTTTTAGTAGCAGGTTAAATAACTCAATGATACTAAGTCCTTTTTCTTCTTGATTTTCCATAAAAAATCTCCTTTAAAATGTTAAAAAAATCTTAATGTCTTAAAAATTCCAATTTCATTATAGCATATGCATCGTCTATTATGACAAATAAGGGTGTGCCTAAACGGTTTTTTTCATTAAATCGATCACAAGTTCGATGTCTTTGTTCACTTCATTTAAAGAAGTTACCCAAAAATCTTTTTTAGTGACATCGATGCCCATGGATGCTGCCACGTCTTCAACACTGGCTTTTCCAGTTAAACCCAAGAGACGGTCGTAGTTTTTTAAGAACGATTGTGGGTCTTGTTGATATAAACTGTATAAGCCCTTACCAAACAATAAGCCGAAGGCATATGGAAAATTATAGAAGTTTAACCCGGCGGAATAGTAATGACCTTTATTCAACCACATGTATGGGTGGAGTAAATCGTGGTCTAAACCGTCAGTATACGCTGCCTTTTGGGCTTCCAACATCCAAGACTTCATTTGGTCTTTAGAAATTGGACCTTTGGCATTTTCAAATAACTTCGTTTCAAACATATATCTTGAAAGGATGTCGATGATGACTTGAGTATCCCCTTGTAGGGAGATTTCTAAAACGGATAATTTTTCTTCGTCTTTTTCAAGTTCATTGAAGAGTTTGTTCATAACGATGGTTTCGCAGAAAATCGAGGCTGTTTCTGCGAGAGGCATTGGGTAATCCCAATTAAGCGGTTCTTCATCTTGGATCACATCGCCATGGTAGCCATGGCCGAGTTCATGTGCCAAAGTAGACACATCGGATAATGACCCTGTGAAATTTAAAAGGAAACGGCTTTGACGGATTTGTGGTTGGTTTGAACAGAAAGCACCGCCACGTTTGCCTTTTCTAGGGAACGCATCAATCCAATGGTTATCGAACGCTTTCTTCGCGAAATTCCCCAGTCTTGGTGAAAAACCATAGAAACTATCAAGGACGATTTTTTGAGCTTCTTCGAAGGTATAAGTCTTTTCTAGTTTGCCAATCGGTGCGAATAAATCATAGAACGGCAAGCCTTTTTCATGACCTAAATAAGCCGCTTTCGCTTTCAAGTATTTCGCAAAATGTGGTCTAAAGTCTTTCATCGCTTCAATCATCGCATCCAACGTTTCTTTGGTCATGTGGGAGATTTCAAGTGTTTTTTCTAGCGCACTTTCATAGCCCCTCATCGCATTCAGTTCAGTCACTTCACGTTTGATGTTTGATAATGCCATCGCAACTGCATCCGCGATCGGTTCATAAGATTTGAGTTCTGCTTCGTATGCTTTTTTACGGACATCTTTATTATGGTCATAAGCAAGGTTTCTTACTTCACTTAATGTGATTTGTTTACCATCATAATCCACGTTTAAATTCGCGGTTAACAACCCTTGGAGTTGACTCCATTGATTCGATGCGAGTTGACGCATTTTCGCGTAAATGACTTCTTCTGATTCCGATAACAAGTGTTTCGCGCCCGCTTGTGTTAGATTTAAACCATATCGATAGGTTTTAACCAATGTGCTTTGTTTTTCCAAACGATCTAAATCTAATCCAGCGATAAAACGGCTCATTTGGACGTTTTCTTTGGTAACACTGGATAATAATTGTTGAAGTTTAGACATGTAACCAAGCGCTACTTGATTGGTGACGTCTGTTGATGTGGTTAGACTTGCGAAAGCATATAAACTGGTTGCTAATCTTTCTAGGTTTTCTTGAGATTTTAAATACCCTTCAAGTAAATCTAAATCGGATCGTCCTTGTTCGTTTTTAACCCATGTTTTATAGTCTTGTAATAATACTTCTAAGCGCTTTAAATCGGCTTCATATGTATCATCAAAACCTTTGTATAAATCATCTAAGTTCCAATTCATTTTAATGTCCTCTTTCTGCTTTCAATTCAAAAAGCTGGTCTCTAAGTTCTGTGGCGAGCTCAAAGTTCAATTCTTTAGCCGCTTGTTTCATATCGCGTTCAATTCTCGCAATCGCTTTATCCAAATCTTTCGCGGTGTATTTTTTCTTCATTGGCAATTCATCGATGTCTTCTTTCATAGAAATATCATCACGAATGTCCTTTTTAATCGATACTGGTGTCGTTCCAAACTTCTCGTTGAAGGTGAGTTGGATGTTTCTTCTACGGTTGGTTTCTTGAATTGCTTTTTCCATCGATTCACTGATGACATCGGCATACATGATGACTTTACCATGGACATTACGTGCCGCACGACCAATCGTTTGGATTAAGCTTCTTTCACTGCGTAAAAAGCCTTGTTTATCGGCATCTAATATCGCAACCAAAGATACTTCAGGGAGGTCTAAGCCTTCTCTTAATAAGTTAATACCAATCAGTACATCGTATTTCCCGATACGTAAGTCTCTCAAAATTACGATACGTTCAAGGGATTTAATCTCACTGTGTAAATAGGCTACTTTCATGCCTAGTTTTTTAAAGTACGCCGTTAAGTCTTCGCTCATTTTAATGGTTAGTGTTGTCACCAGTACACGTTCGTTTTTCGCGACACGCTGGATGATTTCGGCGTATAAGTCATCGATTTGACCGAAGGATTTTCGTACTTCAATTTCAGGGTCTACCAAGTAGGTAGGACGTATGATTTGTTCGATGATGGGTAAATTTCTTCCGAGTTCATAATCCCCTGGGGTGGCGGAAAGATAAATGACATTGTCTAACTTAGATTCAAACTCATCAAACTTAAGCGGTCTATTGTCTAAGGCTGATGGCAATCTAAACCCGTAATCGACCAAGGTCATTTTTCTCGATCTATCGCCATTATACATCCCGCGGACCTGTGAGACCGTGACATGTGATTCATCGATGATGAGCATGAAATCTTTGTTGAAGAAATCGATCAATGTGGATGGGGTTTCCCCAGCTTCTTTGAGGGCTAAGTGTCTTGAGTAGTTTTCTACCCCTGGACAAACGCCCATTTCTTCAAGCATTTCAATATCATATTTGGTACGCATTTGGATGCGTTCGGCTTCTAGTGGTTTGTCTGCTTCTTTAAAATATAAGATGCGTTCTTGTAGTTCATTTTTAATTCTACGGATCGATTCTTTTAATTTTTCTTTGTTGGTCATGAAGTGTGTGGCTGGCCAAATGGTCACGTAATCCAAAGATTCAATCGCGTTACCTGTCAACACATCAAAACGTTTGATTCGATCGATTTCATCACCAAAGAATTCAATACGAACCCCATGTTCACGCTGGTTCGATGGGATGATTTCAACGATATCACCACGCACCCTAAATGTGCCACGGTGAAAGTCGATGTCATTGCGTTGATAGGTCAATTCAACCAATTTCCCAAGCAATGCATTTCTTCGAATGCCTTGTCCTACACGCAAGAAGATCATTGAGTTCTTGTAGTCGTCTGGGTCACCAATCCCATAAATACAGGATACTGAGGCTACCACGATGACGTCATCGCGTTCTAGCAATGAAGCGGTCGCGCTGTGGCGCATTTCATCAATTTCGTCATTGATGGAAGCGTCTTTTTCAATGTAAGTGTCTGATGTGACCACATACGCTTCAGGTTGATAATAGTCATAATAAGAGATGAAGTATTCCACACGGTTTTCTGGAAAAAAAGCTTTAAGCTCGCTGTATAGTTGTCCAGCGAGCGTTTTATTGTGTGCCAAAACGAGGGTTTTCTTCCCCATTTTTTCGATTAAATTACTGATAGTAAAAGTCTTACCTGTGCCAGTCGCACCGCGTAAGACTTGTTGTTTTAGTCCGTTATTGAAGTTTTGATACAATTTTTCAATCGCTTCAATTTGGTCACCCATCGGTTTATATGGCGCAACCAGTTTAAACTTTGACATCGTATCCACTCCTTATGTAGTCTATTATACATAATAGAAAAGAAAAAAGCACTATGAATGTGCTTTATTCGAGTGGATTATCTTCAGTATCTAACCTTGGTACACGCATTGGGTTGATGATATTTTCAGCGATGTTCTTTAAATGGTCGCCAATACGTTCCATATTCGATAAGATTTCAACATAATTGGTTTTGGAAGTGAAGTTCAATTCCCCAGCCTTTAATCTTTCAACATAACTCAATCTAAACTTTTCTTCAAGCTTATCGGTTAAGTTTTCATATTCTATCGCTACCTTGGCTTTTTCGATGTCATTGAAGACGAAAGACGCCAGTGTAACATCAAACATTTCTTCTAAAACCCTATAATAGTGTTTCAAGTCTTCTTCGCCACCTTTGGATAGCGATTGGTTTTCTTGATATCGATTTTTAAAGAATCCAACCAGGTTGGTTAAATGGTCACCAATCCGTTCGAAGTCTCGAATGGTATCTAAGTCTCTCGAAAGTCGGTTGGAGTCTTTTTCTGACAATGAATTATTTCGAACCAATTTGATCATGTAGTCGTGCAGACGTTTATCATAATCATCCAAGGTATTTTCCATTTTTTCTGCTTTTTCAATCACACCTTCTTCATTGGTAAAACTGTATCGTTTCGCCAATAGGAAATAGGATTTCGCCAATTCACCCATTTTATTGATGCCTTTTTTAACATAATATAAGGCCAACGATGGGGTTTCTTGTAAGAGGGATTCCGAGAAAATAACTTCTAATTCGTCGTTGTAAGGTTTATCTTTAATGATGACATGAGTGAATTTAATCATGATATCGATAAACCAAAATAAGATGAGTGTCGTAACCACATTCATCATCACGTGAGCCACCGCGAGTGTGGCCATTGAATAAGGTTCAAGGAAAGTAACCTCTACCCATTCAACGATTTCATGATATGGCCATAAGAAAATGAGAAATATGGTAGTTCCGATCAAGTTAAACATGATGTGGATGGCTGATACACGTTTGGCTTCAAGCGTACCATTGATGGAAGCCAAAAGACCCGTGATGGTTGTCCCAATGTTCGCCCCTAAGATCATCGGTAGTGCACCCCATAAAGTAAATGTCTGAACACCAGCTTCCACATTTAAATGATAGAGTTTCTGAATGATCCCAATGGCAGCCGATGAACTTTGAACAGCAGCGGTGAATAGTGTTCCAAACGATACCCCAAGGAACCAGAAGAAACTATTGGAAGTGTCTGAGAATAGCAAGAATAAATCATGCACAGCATCCGTCATGACAATTTCTTTTAACCCTGAACCCATGACTTCAAGGCCAAAGAAAATTAACCCGAAACCAAGGATGGTTGTTCCAATGCTTTGAACCATTTTACGTTTAAAGAAGAATATCATGATGACGCCAACAAACACGAACAACAAAGCGTAATCTGCAATCGGCAAACCGATTAAAACAGAGGTGATGGTTGTCCCGATATTGGCACCAAAAACAACACCAACGGCTTGTTTTAAAGTCATGAGGCCTGCCCCAACTAGACCGATGATGAGCACTGTCACACCACTCGAGGATTGTAATAGCCCCGTGAGCAATATACCCACCAGGATACCTTTTAAAGGGGTATTGGTGGTCTTTTCGATGATGGTGCGGATTTTATTGCCTGCAGAACGTTTTAAACCGTCCCCCATCAAGTCGATACCATATAAAAATATCGCAACCCCACCTAGAATGAATAAAATGTTTTCTGTCATATAATCTCCTTATTCCTAAATAAAATATGAAAAAAAGATGCTAAAAAAGCACCTTTTTTGAGTGTCTAGTATCGATATGTGCTATGCTATGGACCATTTGTTTCCAGGTTCGATGTATAGTCATAAATCACCTCTAGAGGATTAACGGATCTTCGAAGCGAGTTCGTAAATGTCTTGCATCGATTCATTTGGTGTCGATAGGACTTCATCAAATGTGTAATGCACCATTTTCGAGTTTTGAATCCCAACAGCAACACCTGAGATGCCTTGCGATAATAAATCTATCGCGTATGCACCCATGCGACCGGCGAGTATTCTATCTTCTGCGCATGGCGAACCGCCTCTTTGGACATAGCCCAAAACGGTGGCGCGGCATGCAAATCCGCTTTTTTCTGTAATTTCTTCTGCAAATTCATGTACATTACATACATTTTCTGTAATGACGATGATGGCGTTACGACGACCCTCACTCTTGTGAACTTTGAGTCGTTCGATGATTTCATCTTTATTCATTGGGTGTTCTGGTGTGATGATGAATTCCGCACCACAACTGAGCCCTGCCGATACCGCCAAATCCCCACAATAACGACCCATCACCTCAACGATAGAACAACGTTGGTGTGAAGAGGAGGTATCACGGATTTTGTCGATGGCATCGACGATGGTTTCTAAAGCCGTGTGAAAACCGATGGTATAATCGGTGCAGGACAAATCATTATCGATGGTACCAGGCAAACCAATGACTGGAAACCCCATTTCAGTGAGTGCTTTCGCCCCCCGATATGTCCCATCGCCACCAATCGCAACCAAAGCGTCAATACCGGCTTCTTTCATATTGTGAATGGCTCTTTCGCGCACTTCGAGTTTATTAAATTCTTTTAACCGAGCGGTACCTAAAATCGTACCCCCTTTAGCAAGTATTTCTGAAACGCTCTTTCGACTCATTTTTTCAAATGAACCACTGACCAATCCAGCATAACCATCCATGACACCATAAATTTCATGTCCACTGTTGATGGCTGCACGGACGACCGCACGAATGGCGGGATTCATTCCTGGGGCGTCGCCACCCGATGTGAGTACTGCAATTTTCATGTTTCATCACCTCAAACCGTCATTATTATATCACTAATTTTACCCCAATTTATGTGTTTTTTACAAAAGTAACATCGAAATCGCTTTCTTCAAGTTTTTTTGAAACATATATGATAGAATAGTATCGAAAAGTTGAACGAAAGGAACCAAAATATATGAAAAACTTAAAAGGCGCGGCCATTCTTGGCCAATCCGGTGGACCTACGAGCGTCATTAACGCGAGTGCTGCCGGTGTATTCATCGAAGCATTAAAACAAGAAAACATCACTGCAGTGTACGGCGCTGCACACGGTATTAAAGGGATTCTAGATGAAAATTTCTACGACATCTCCAAAGAAGATTTATACGAACTTGAGTTACTCAAAAATACCCCATCTTCATCGATTGGGTCAGTTCGTTACAAATTAAAACCACTGAAGAAAGACCCAAGTGATTATGAAAGATTGCTAGAAGTCTTCAAAAAGTACAACATCCGTTACTTCTTCTACAATGGTGGAAATGATTCCATGGATACATGTAATAAAATTTCCAAGTATTTCAAGAAGTCGGGTTGGGATTGCAACGTCGTAGGTGTACCTAAAACCATCGATAACGACTTATATGGAACAGACCACTGCCCTGGGTATGGTTCTGCTGCGAAGTATGTCGCTACCACTTTGATGGAACTCTATCATGACGCTACCGTGTACAATACACCAATGGTAACCGTGGTTGAAGTCATGGGTAGAAATGCAGGTTGGTTAACCGCCGCTGCACAACTCGCTGTTTCTAAAGGTCAAGGCCCAGATTTGATTTATCTACCAGAAGTTGTCTTTGATTACGATCAATTCTTTAAAGATGTGGAAGAAGTCGTTAAACGTAAGACCAAAGCCATCATCGTTGTTTCAGAAGGCATTAAAGACAAAGATGGAAAATATGTACCGGAACATTACTCAAACTTATCCACAGACTCGTTTGGACATGCACAATTGGGTGGTACAGCTGCCATTTTAGCCGAACAAATCAAAGAAAAACTCAATGTTAAAGTCCGTTCAATCGAATTCTCATTACTTCAAAGAAGTGCTGCACACTTGGCTTCTAAAGTAGACGTCAGAGAAGCTTATATGGCTGGTGTTAAGGCTGTTAGAGCCGCTGTTAAAGGTACGACCGATAAGATGGTTGGTTTCGAAAGAGTTTCTTCAAACCCTTACAAGATTAAATACAAACTAGTCCCACTTGCAAAAGCAGCAAATACCGAAAAGAAAGTCCCTGCTGAATGGATTTTACCTAATGGTCAAGGTTTGACTCAAGATTTCGTAGATTATGCATTACCACTCATTCAAGGCGATGACAAAGCACCACTTGTCGATGGTCTACCAAGATTCGCTAAACTTAAAAAAGTATTCGTTACGAAAAAGTAAATCTTACAAAGATTATCCCATTTTTGGGTAATCTTTTTTTCTTTTTGAAGGCCCAAAAGTCAAAATGTGTTGTATAATGGTTAAAGTAAGAAAAAGGAGTACACACTTATGACATTATTTTGGGCGTTTGTGATTTTACTGGTTGGCTTTGTCATCCTCGTAAAAGGCGCAGATTTCTTCGTCGATGGGGCTTCCTCCATCGCTAAATTCTTTAAAATTTCCTCACTCATCATCGGTTTAACTGTGGTTGCTTTTGGGACCTCGTTGCCTGAAGCGGCCGTGAGTATCACTTCAGCCCTTTCTGGTGCAGATGACGTTTCATTCGGAAACATCATCGGGTCAAATATTTTCAATCTCGCTTTGATTTTGGGGTTAGCTTCTTTGGTTCTACCTCAAGCAGTGCATGATGATTTAATTCGTAGAGATTTTCCTTTCGCACTCATCGCAGTCGTATTATTGGTTCCGATGTATTACTTCTTCGCAGGGTCATCCCCATTCTTCATTTTACGTTTTGAAGCGGCTGTGTTGTTATTTATCCTCGCCGCATTCATGTTCTTCATTTTCAGAGATGCGAAAGCGATGAACGCCATCAATACACAAGTGGTTACACCTGCAGTCGAAGTCGAAAAAATTGCGAAATACTCCATTAAAATGGCCATTCCCATTACTTTAATCGGTATGGCTGGCATTGTTGGTGGTGGGATTATGGTCACCAATGGTGCAAGAACCATCGCTTTAGAACTTGGCATGTCTGAATGGTTGGTGGGTTTAACCATCGTATCTGTGGGCACATCCTTACCAGAATTGGTTACTTCGGTGGTGGCAGCAGCCAAAAAAGAATCCGAAATTTCGATGGGTAACATCATCGGATCCAACATTTTTAATATTGCTTTCATCTTAGGTGCGAGTGCATTCATCAATCCAATCGCACTCAACCAATCGGCCATCATCGACATCTATTTCTTAATCGGTTTAACCGCTGTGGTATTCTTATTCTCATTATCCAATCGAAAAATCAGTCGTTTAGAAGGATTCTTCTTAGTAATGACATACCTTGGCTATTTATCTTATATCATCTTAAGAGACCAACCTTCTGTCTAAAAACAAAGCGTAGCCCGCAAGCTACGCTTTTTTTAATCGAAATTTTAGGAATGAAATGGCTACATCGAACCACGTTTGATTGTGTTTATGTACTGCTTCATAAGCCAGTGGGTCAGCGGCATATGCCTCTGTAACAACCGCTTTGGTCCCAAGCGATAACCCATGAATACCTGAATGATATAAGTGACAATCCACAGCTACACCGTGTTTTCGTAAAGCATCCATGAAATACAAACTGTTTT
>JAVBWN010000005.1:0-24371 GCA_036677365.1 Acholeplasma sp. | reverse complement strand
TTTCTGTTTATCTTCTAACATCTTATTCCAGAGAAAGCGATTATGGCCTAGAGTCATATGAATCAAAGTCTTTTGAGATTCATTTGGATAGATTCGAAACTTAAAAGCTTTGGTCATCCGGTTCACCCTTTCATAGTGTTTATGTATAGAGATTATTCAACTATATTATAACATTATTTATGGGTTTTGTGAAATAAATGTGAAAGAATTTTACGAATCAATTCATCCCGCTACCTGAAGAGGAAGGGGACTTCTTGATTGTGTTGTTAAACTACCTGTCCTCGCAGCAATACTTGTGATGAATTTAGCAAATATATCCAGAATTTTGACATTAACCAAACTTCTGACATCCCGTTCAATATACGTTCTTACATAAGAGGCATAATACAACTGCCAATCAATTTCTGGTTTATTATATAATTCCGGCATACTACCTTTATGGATAACTGCCCACAAATCATCCGAACTTGAATGACGAACAGTATCTAAAAAATGCTTGGTCGGAATAAACGGTAAATCAAAGAGATCTTTGTTGATTTCTCTTGTTGATAGTCCCTGAAATTCAAGTATTCCAATTCTACCAGTTAAGGTTTCTGTAACATGTTCCATCAAGTGAAATGTTTGTGATCCTATCAAGATAATTTGTCCATAAGTACCAGAATTGTCGACTATTCTTTTAATTTCAGTAAAGAGGTTTGGCGCTAACTGTACTTCATCAATGACTAAAGGTAGTGGATGGTTCATAAAAAACAATTTGGGGTCTTCTTTGGCAATGGCAAGTTCTGTAATATCATCTAAGGTCACATAACGATATGTTTCTTTAAATAGGTGTTTGAGTGTTGTCGTTTTTCCAACTTGTCGTGGTCCAGTAATTAACAATACCTTAAACATTTCTTTGGCTTCGAGGATTTTCTTTTCGATATGTCTAATATAATACATAAAATCACACTCCTTCGTATTTATTGGATTACAACTCCATTTCAGCCGAAACACTATATTTTGTCAATAATTTTTATACTAGGACTTTGGGTTTTCTATACTTCCGTTATTATGAACTGATGTTTTTACGCCATGCCTATCTAATTCTGATAAAGCAACATCAGTGAAATTAAATGATTCGTTCACCTTATCGGTTTGTATTTTATTCTTCTAAATAAATCGAAACAAAAGACCATTGAACTTCAATGATCTTTCACTAATTACTCATTATTCAAAAAGTGGTGCCGAAAAGATGATCCGAATTTTATACATATATTTTTAACAATTTATCGTTTTATAGTGTTATATTTTTCACACAAATAAATGCATCATCTACAAAAATATATAGTACTTGGACCATTTCCAATCTTTGAGATAATTCCAAGCTCATCAAGTTCATTCAATCTTCTTATTAGTGTACTTTTTTCAATAGAAATTGCATCTTCAATACTTTTTCTTGATGATTTTGGATAAGCGTGTAGATATGAAACAATAGCTTCTTTTTTCTCTAGTTTAGAATAATCAAAATTTGATACTGGTAAAATTATTCTGATCAGAGATTTTTGAATATCAAAAGATGGTTTTATCTTATAGTGTTTGTAACTATCGATAATTCTTTTAATACCTGTACCAAATTGCTCAATTAAATTAAGTCTAAAGAATACATTAGCAATGATTGGATTTCTAGATAACGAAGTTAATCCTCTATAATATTGATCTTCATCCATGCCCTCAGGAAGACCACCAGGTGAAACAATCTCAATTCGATTTTCAAACATAGATATTTGGACACCTGAACTCAACAAATAGTCTCTATGAATGATAGCGTTTGATAAAGCTTCTCGAAATGCAATAAGAGGAACCTGTTCCTTTGTTGTTCTTTGGATGCCTTCAATCGCTTGGTATGGTGGATAATGTGCCTGAAAATAATCCATTGTTTGATCAAAATAATGTAATAATGATTGATGCTCAAATCGTTTTCTATCCATAAAATGATGAATGTCCAATTTGAATCTTGCAATGTCAACAAATGATTGACTCAGGTTTCCATCATCAGAAAGTAGTAGCGCTCCATTATTGTAATTTTTACCACTATATAAACCAAGTGTCGTTAGAACAGCTTTATTGGTATCTTTAATATTAAGAACTAAGCTTAGTTTTTCTTTTAAATAGTTAAAACTCAATTCTGTTTGACTAGCGTTCAACTGATCGTATGTTAGATTTTTACTGTTTAAAATGAGTCTAGTTAAATTAGTACCGTCAACAGGTATGGTTGAGGTATCATTTCTCATATAAGCTGTGTTTTGATAATAATAAGGCCCATTGTCCCCTTTAGAAACAACAATTTCTAATATCTTCTTGTTATCAATTTCTAAAATATTCATATCAAAGAAAGGTTTTGGTGTAATTGTCGTATTAATTGAATTCTCAATTGAAATTTTCTCTTCATCTACCCTAGAAAATCCAACAATATCACCTTGATCATTAATCCCGATATAAATCGTACCATCATGATAATTGCTAAATGCTGAAACTGTCTTTAGTACTGATTTTGTATACTTCTCTTTTATTTCGACTGTTTTCGATTCACTAAATTTCATGCTTGTTCACCTCTGATACTATCATAGCACTTTACGTTTCATTTTGCAACAATACATTATATTATCGTTTCATTTTGAATCGTTTGTTTTTTGTTTTGTTTCAAAATATATGGTTCCATGGCTATATAAGCCATTAAAGAGTCTAGGAAAATTGAGATCCTTTTAGTTTCTATATTTTTCTCTTGTCGCTTTCATCAATATAATAGTTACTATATTTTTATAGATACAACTCTTAGAAGTTCATGGGTGGCATCACAACTCAAATCTCCTCATTCGACTCTAGAAATTCAATGTTTACATATCTTATTATCGCATCAAAAAGTAACCCTTCTTCTTCACCATAAAAAAAAAGACCGTTGAACTTCAATGATCTTTCTCTAAAAACTAATTATTCAAAAAGTGGTGCCGAAAATAGGACTCGAAGTTTATACATATACTTTCATATATTTATCGCATTACAAAGCGATAATTTCAATTAGTAAATAATTCAGGGTTCAAATCCTCATTTCTCCACTGTCTAAGGTATCGGGGTTTAATACAATTTTAGCACCCCTACCTTCAAATCGTGTAATATTTTTAGCACCCCTAAATGATGGCTTAACAAAGTGGTTTTTTAATTATAATTTTTGGTTTTCCCTGTACATTCCATAGTTATTCTTTAGAAATTGATTCTCTTAGTTCTTTTTTGGCATCAACATCTTGCAGATTTTTCAAAAGAATATTAAAGAATTCTAGTCGTAATGATTCATCTAAAATTGACAAATCTACGAAAAATACAAATCTAGCTAATTTGCTCTCCGAGAAAAACAATCCTTCTAAATCTGATCTATAAATCAAGTGTTTTATAGATTCTAGTTTGTATGACTTCTGTGTACCATCTTTTTTCATAAATGCTAATTGCTCGCTATCAATAATTACGCCATATTTTATTACAGATTTTTCTTTATAAAGTCTTTTCGTTTGTTCTTGCAATGCGTAAATTTGTAATTGTTCAGCTTTAAAAAATAACAAGCCAGATAATAGTATTCCAAATATAAACAAAAAAAGTAGTGGGTTTGAAAATTGATTGAATAAATCTTTAAATGCTAACACCCAAGCCAGACCAAATGTTCCTATTAAGAACATTATTCCAAATGCTTTCTTAGCTTGTTTTTTTCTAAAACCATAACCATAAACAATACTTTCTCTCGCAATTATTAAGGCTTTTTGTTTATCAATCTGATTCGTAAATTCCATAAAATCCTCCTCTATTTTTTCTCGGCAATATATAAACGGCTTAACAACGGGATCAGTCCAAATTGAATGTTAATATTTGCCAATACAGTTCATCTCAGTTATTAATTAGAATCTCTTTGGTTGAAAAAAGTTTATACTTCTTCTTATTCTTATACTTGTTTAATACTTTACTTAGTATTGATTTATGAATATATTCGATATCTGAGAATGCAGAAACGCGATGTAAGAACCTGCTATTAACTAATAAATAAATGTCACCGTTAAACAGATTCTGGATAAAATCATCACTCCAACTAAAAACATGATTATGGGTTGTAAACTTACCTGAATAATAATCTATCGTCCACTCTCTATCATAATACATGATAAGCGTTAACTGACTATGACAATCCATTATCAAACTTCTGAATGATTCTGAATTTTCTGAAATAGTTATATTCTCTTTTCTAAATCCACAAGATAATATGAAATTATATAACGCTTCGAATTCTTGATTATCATTATTAATTATGTTCATTTAATCACCTCAAAAGTTGATTTTAGCACCCTAAGCCCAAATCGTGTAGATTTTTAGCACCCCTATAAAAATGGCTTAATAATGTGGTTTTTATATACTAGTTACAATTAACTCTATCCAAAAGTTTCTTGATAATACTTTCATTCACTTCATTGTAGATGACCTGTATTCTGGAATGCTTTTTACTGTTTGAAACACCAGTTTTAAATTTTTCAATATGGCTAGTACTATCATAAATACAAATCCACTTTTTATTTGATACTCCTACCCAGCTAAATTCTGTTGGTAATGACATAATTTCAACAATACAGTTCTTTGAATCTAAGGTTTGCATAACACCAAAAGGATTTCTTAAGACTAACTTGTTGTTTGTGTATATGAGTATTTGTTTATGATAAAAGTATGCATAAATCATTACAAAAGAAAATAACAACATACTGCTTGACCATACTAATTTTATCGATTGTGAATCCTCTTTGAACAAAATTACAGGTAGTGCAGCTAGTATCGATAGCATCAAACTAATTGCTAAATAAACATTGTATGTATATTTGGAATAACAATTGATCTTTTTCATTTATACCTACCTTATAGGATACTACCAAAGTAAACATTCATTTATTAATTTCCTAATTCTGTTATAACTTGAATAATATTTCTTTTATGTACTGAAATATGATCTTCGTCAGAAACAACTATAAAAATAATGAACCCAATCAAGGGTATTACTCCTAAACCCAATGATAGGAATAGTCTATCACTCAAACTATAAATGATAAGAAAAGGTAATCCATAGAGAATTAATAACCCAAGAAGGAGCATTCCAACAATCTGCAATTTGACTAAAAACGGTAACTTGTCTTTGCCTTTCTCGATCATTTTTTTCTGTGGTTTTTCTATTTTACCTATTAGCTGGTTATCTATGACATTAGCTAAATATAAATATTCAACAAATGGTTTACTGTGCTGTTGCCAAGTCAATTCTAAGCAAACATCATAATCATCATGTCTTCCTACTCTAATATATTCGTCCTTATGACGATATACCCGAATATGTTCCAATAATTCTTCTTTTGTGCATAGAATTTTGATATCTAATTGATTTGTATTTTTCAATGGTTATTCCCCCTTATGGGTGATATTAGGTGATTACTCTAAGTTTTTGGTTAATCGATTATATGATAAGAAAAACACGACATTCCAAATCACGAACGATAAATATAGCATTGTGTATAATAACCACAGAGTGTTTTCTAGGTTAAGTTTAAAAAGATTATTAATTAGAGCGAATCCCCCATAAAGAACTATAAAACTTATCATTCCAAGGAAAAAGCTCCACCCCGCTCTTAGCCCTTTACTGTTATTTTTAGATAAAACGGATTGGAAAAAGATTGGGATTAAATAAACCATTATTCCAATGATTGGTAAAAACGATAAACTAGTTTGCTTCTTATTCATAGTCTTTCTCCTGTATCAAATCAAATACTTACCAATTTTCTTTAATTAAATGAAGTGTTAATTCTTCCACTTTACTAAAATCTAAGAGTTCTGTTCCATTGATTATAGTTTTTATTTCTTCAACCATAGATATTAAAAAACTATCGTCTGATGGAATATCGCTTAGTAAATCAAATTCGTCTATGTCTATATTAATATGGAATCTGTTTGCAGTATCTATTTTGAAATGTTTAATTTTATCATTAGATATTCCCTTGTATATAGATAGATAATAAATACATTGAAAGTAACAATCGGCCAGTTTTTCATCTATAGTTATGCCTTTTCGGTGCCAATCTTTCTTCATTACTGATCCCCCTTAATATTTTACCTTATTCATTTTCTACATCTATAATTATAATTTAAAAAATAGTAGCAACAAATCATTCATTACTTAGATTGTGTATTGATCCACAATTTGCCGTCAATTATAGTTGATTGTTCTCTAATATCTCTATCAAAATCTACAAAATCTCCTTGAATATCTACTATATCACCAAAAGAAATAAACTTTTCAATTTCTTCAATCTTATTAAGCTTAAAGTAATTATTATCTTCGTCATAGAAATCACAAAAATCTTTGTATGCAATAACGAAGTATTTTTTGCCATTTTGGGTATATAAATCGATCTCTGGTTCATCACCATATCTAACTAAGTAATGAATGTTGTCATAAAATTGTTGTTTACTATAATGCTTTTTGGACAATATACCAGGTAAATTTTGATATAACAAGTTTCTTGAAGAATCGTTATTGTCATATATATTAATAAAAAATCCTTGATTCTTTATCATCCATTCATAACACTTTAGATTTCTTAATTTGATTTTAGAATAATACGGAATTTGATCAATATACTTATTAATGAATAACCAATCAGTCGGTTCTGAACCTTCTTCTACTTTGACAATTTTGCTTTCATCAATCCATGATAAGACAAATAAATCACCATCTGGTATGAGAACTAAGTAATTAAGTCTATTTCTCACTTTTATTAAGGTCCAACCTAAAAATTTCGATGTTTTAATTTGTGTAGGCAGTTCAGCTATAGCAAAAACATCTGACAAATATGTATTATTGTTTTTATTATTATCAGTTACACTAAATTTAATTTTCATAAGTTTAACCTCTTATTTGAATTTTTAGATAAACAGTCGTAGTACAATTTTTAGCACCTTCACCCAAAAGGTGACACTCTTACATTTCAATAATTTGGTATCTCATTCCAAGTAAAAAACCATACTAATCAAATATGATTCAATGATTATATTAGATCATTCTTCGTGAATCGCATTGTACTACTTCTCTTGACCAACTTGTTTGTAAAAGCTTTAGTACTAGTTTCCATGAACCTAATCATTTCTTGGTTTTCAACTTTTAGTTTTTTTGATTTTATTAAGGTGAATACATTATTATCAATTTCCAAAAAAGTATCGTTTGGGTACCTATCAGAATGAATTACTAACGACAAAAATGTTTTTCCACCCCAATATTGAGCGACAAACATATAATTCAATTGTTCAAATGGAATCACATCTTTTTCCACTGTGAAAAAACCTTCTTGATTGCAAACACCCCTATCATTCAGTGTTTTTAAGGCGAGGTCATAGTCTACAGTAGTTAGTATTTTGTTTATTTTTTCTACTTGATCTTCAACCACTCTTTTTTGTATTGATCTTCCGTATGGGATTAATATCAACAACATCGTAAATAATATAATAGCCCATATGATAATAGGTAATAAGTGATATTCCGAATTGGCTATTCCCAATGGAATTGAAATCGATAATGCAATAATTGGACCTCCTAAAAATACAAGAATAAATGGGAACAAAAAATAATAGTTGAATTTGTACTGATAATCTGGCATGTTTTCTTTTTCAAACTTGACAATTTCTTTGATTTTTCTCATTTTGTTTATTCCTTCACATTAAAGTTATTTTGAAGCCTTAGCTTATTTAGATTCTGCTACTTAAAATAGTAATAAAGATTTCCTTGATAATTTTTGTCTAGATTTTCCTTTGTATCAAATGCTATATATTCCACTTTATAAAAATCAAATTCATCCAACTCTTTGATAGAAGTATAAATTATTCTATGAATATCCTCAGTTATGCCATTTTGTTGATTTAGCAAATTGTTATTTTCAGTGTCATAAAATATATAGATACCAATTCCACTGGTATGAATTTCCCAAATATTACCTTCTTGTTTATATTTAGTCAAAACACTTCTAATGATTTGCTTTTGTACTTTACTTACAATAAAACCCATATAGTCAGTCGGAAACCAGTAAAAATAATCAACCCAAATCAGGTCTTTTTTAGCCTTAATCGTGTAATTGTACTTTACACTTAGTTCAAACAATTTATCCAAAATTAACTGTTGTTTATTTTCATCATTTACCATTTTGTGTGCATTAGGAAAGTTTGGTAACTGAACATCTATCCTATTTTGCATCTGCTCTCTTTCAGCATACGAACCGACATAACAAATTAATTTATACTTGTGACCGTTTAAATATGAATTTTTTACTATTCTATCAAAGAGACCCGTTTTTATAGGTTGTAAAATAATATTAAACACAGTAATACCAAATGTATCCTCAATAAACTGTTTTAGATCGGTATAGACAGGTTCAAGAGTTTTTTCTTTCTTTAATATCGCGTATGTGTCTTCGAATGCTTTTTTATCAATCCAAATCATATTGGTATACCTACTTTCATTCTTTGTTTCTTGTATATTTACATTCTGGATAATTAGAGCATCCAAGAAAGTATCCGTATGGACCTTTTCTTTGAACTAACTTCCCACAACAATATGGACAACTATCCTCGATATTGCTATTTTGGTTGTCTACTTTTATTGCATTTTTAACATCGTTTTCAAGTGGAGGTGTAACCATTACTTCCATAGGTTTCTCAACTTCATTGATCTTCTTCTTGTTTTTATAAATTAAAAGTAAAACAACCATTAAAATAACGAATATTACAATTCCTAATAGAAAATACACTTGTGGAGGAGTAAATATCCATTTAAAAAACTGAGCAATCTTCACTAAGACAAAAGTGAGAAAAGCAAATATGAATACTCTTATACCCCAATGCAACTCACTCATTGATTTAGAGTCATACTTTCCAATAGAAGCAAATATAAATCCAACCAAATCAAAAGCAATGGAAAAACTGATAACCCCAATAATACCAAAAATGATAGTGTCAAGAAGTGGATTACCAGTTATATTTACAATGTTAGATATAAATTCAATAATTCCTGCCCCCACATTATCACCAAACCTTACTAAATAAAAAGTGCCAAGATTGCAACACAATTATATGCGAAATAAATACTTAAAAAGTAATGTCATCTTATATAATAGTTTAGCATAACCTGGCAACAATTATCCAACCTTACTTAATTTCAGTGTAAAAAATATTTAGTTTTCGTTTTTGGAGTGTAGATTACTGCCCCATATCAGTGACCTATTTTAACTAAATAAAAATGCCAAATGGTACTTGTATGCGGAATATTACCATAATTTAGTGTTATCTGGGAAACATTTCTATATCATGGTAATTCAAGTACCTTTTGGGCATTTATCGTTAATTATTTTTCTTCAGGTTCAATACCAAAGAAGTCACACAAAACGAGATAAGCAGCATACCTTTTGGCACCCTTTTTTGACTTAGAAAGTGCTGTTTTTTGAATGGACCAACTTCTAACATAACAAGTACATGACCACCAATACTCACCTTCGTCATAGACTTGCTCATCTGGAATATCGTATTGTGGAATGGAACATCTACCACTTTCAGCTAATTCTTTAAGTGTGCTGACTGCATTTTCTTGTGTTAGATTTTCTTTTAACTCATCCATTCCATCTTCAACATCTTGTAGTTGATCTTCAATTTGAAGCATGAATTCCACAGAGTTTTGGAGCCCATCTGGATCCCAATCACTGTCGATTGCAATGGCACCTAGAATGGCTTCGAATAGGTCAGCTTTAACCTTTTCTTGATTCCATACTTGATTATCAATATCGCTTTGTCCCAAGTACATCATCGTCTTGAAACCTAGTTCTTCAATTCTTCTAGCAAGATTCGCATTGCTTACGATTTCCTTTTTCAGCTCAGTAAAGTCTTGTTCGTTTCGATGAGCCTTAATGCAATATTCATCGTTATCTTCTTGCTCATCATATGTATCCGTTTGAGATTTGAAAAATCCATATCTTTCAGCGATGACTTTGGTCACATAAAAATCCAATACTCAATCGCCTAAGAACTCTAAAACCTCATTGTTTTCTCCACCAAATTCAGCTGATAAGACTTTCTAGTGAAAGCTTGAAGCAACAAATTTGTGTTCTTAAAATAGTAACTACAGTTCTTTTGTACATCATCGATGTTTTTATTTCATCTTCTGCATTTTTTAGTGGTTTTTTTAAATGAAAACCTTAGAAGTTTAAATGTGAAATCAAATTCAAATCACTCCATTTGACCCTAGAAATTCATGTTTGATATTTCTTGTTATCTATTCCAAAAGTAACCATTTTACATAACTGCATAAAAAAAAGACCTTTGAACTTCAATGATCCTTCTCTAAAAACGAATTATTCAAAAAATGGTGCCGAAAATAGGAATCGAACCTACGACCTGCTGATTACGAGACAGCTGCTCTACCGACTGAGCTATTTCGGCACGCGACATTATCATAGCACAAAAAAATGATTCTCGCAATTTGATTTGTGCTAAAATAAGGGTAATTGAGTGCGAGGTAACCCTATGATTACGATTAAGCCAGTACAGAATAAAAGAGACTTAAGACGCTTCACTGAATTTCCAAACAAACTCTTTAAAAAAGAACCTAGTTTCGTGCCAGCATTATCGATAGATGAGATGCATGTCTTCGATAAAAAGAAAAACCCTGCCCATGAATACTGTGATTCACAATGCTTTTTAGCCTATAAAGATAACAAAATAGTTGGTCGTGTCGCTGGGATCATCAACCACCAATGGAATGAAGCCAAACAAACCAAGATTGGTCGATTTTCACGAATCGATATGATTGATGACATTGAAGTTACGAAAGCACTGATGGCTGCGGTCACTGAATGGAATAAATCCAAAGGGATGGATACTTTGATTGGACCGATCGGATTTACGGATTTGGATCGTATGGGTATGTTGGTCGATGGGTTTGAATATTTAAACATGTTCATCACGATTTGGAACCCTAAATACTACAGTGAACACTTAGAACAACTGGGATTTATCAAAGATGCTGACTGGATTGAAAAACGTATCATGATGACCTCTATCCCAGAAAAAATCAGTAAAGTAGCCGACATCACCCAACGTCGTTATGGGTTTAAGTTAGTTGTTTGTAAGAAAAAGAAAGATGTCTTTAAATATATCTACCCTGCATTCAAAATGTATAACGTGGCTTTCAATGAACTCTATGGTTTTCATCCGATTAGTGACAAAGTCATGGATTATTACATCAAGCAAATGATCACCATCGTTAAACTCGATTACTTGTGGTTTGTATTAGATAATGAAGATCAGGTAGCTGGATTTGGATTGATGATGCCTTCACTAGCGATGGCGAATAAAAAAAGCAATGGCCACTTATTCCCATTTGGTCTATTTAGAATTCTAAGAGCCTTAAAGAAGCACGATGTGGTCGATTTATACTTCATCGCTGTAGACCCTAAACACCATGGTAAAGGCTTACCAGCGCTTATGTTGAATGATGGTATTCAAAAAGCCATGAAACGAAATATCCAATTCGCTGAAACCGGACCAGAACTTGAAAATAACCTCGCAATACAGGCTCAATGGAAAGATTTCGATTACATCAATCATAAGCGAAGACGTTGTTATAAAAAAGCCATCTAAAGACAAAGGACACCACAATGGATGTCCTCTTTTTTTATCGATAAACCTTAATCATAATTTGTTTCATATCTTCAACCAAAGCCAGTCTTGGATTGGCAGGTGTACATTGGTCTTCATATGCAGCATAGGCTAAGCTTTCAACATTCGCCATAAATGTTTTTTCATTGACTTTTTGAGCACGTAAACTCATTTGAATTCCGATACTTTCACCCAAATCAAAGACAGCTTGTGCGAGAGATTCCACACCTTCAGCGGGTGTATTCGCATTGAGTCCTAAAACTCTCGCAATCTTTTGGTACTTTTCATCGGCTTGATAGTAGTTGTATTTTGGCCAAGTAGATAACTTAGATGGTTTTTGTCCATTGTATCGGATAACCTCTGGCAACAAGATGGCATTTAAGCGACCATGAGGTACATGGAATAAACCACCAATCTTATGAGCCATGGAGTGAGATATCCCCAAGAAAGCATTACCAAAAGCCATGCCAGCCATGGTGGATGCATTGTGCATTTTTTCTCTAGCTTCAAAATCTTGACCATTGTCCCAAGCACGTTTAAGATACTTGAATACCATTTCAATCGCTGATAGCGCAAGTGCGTCGGTATAGTCATTCGCGAGGGTTGAAACAAAGGCTTCAATCGCGTGTGTCAAAACGTCCATACCAGTATCTGCAGTGACTGTTTTAGGTTGTGTCAGTACCAAAGCAGGGTCGACAATCGCCACAGTTGGTGTTAAGGAATAGTCCGCCAATGGGTATTTTTTGTTGTCTTTTTTGTCGGTGATGACAGCGAATGGTGTCACTTCACTACCTGTACCTGAGGTGGTTGGAATACATACCAAACTGCTCTTTTTACCCAATTCTGGGTATCTAAAAGCACGTTTACGAATGTCCATAAATTTTTGTTTCAAATCATTGAAGTTCACTTCTGGGTGTTCATAGAACAACCACATCGCTTTAGCTGCGTCCATTGGAGAACCGCCACCAATCGCGATAATCGTGTCTGGTTCAAAGCTTCTCATGATTTGATACCCTTTATTTACGGTATCAATGGATGGGTCCGGTTCGACATCACAGAACAATTGAACTTGGACTTTGTTACGTCTAAGGTTTAGTTGGTCGGTGACCTTTTGAACATAGCCTAAATCGACCATCACACGGTCGGTCACGATGAATACTTTGGACACATCATGCATCTGTCTTAAATACTCGATCGCGTCCCTTTCAAAATAGATCTTCGATGGAATCTTAAACCATTGCATATTATTTTTTCTACGTCCAATCTTCTTAATGTTGAGTAAGTGATTCGCGCTGACATTATCACCAACGCTGTTTCTACCATAGGATCCACAACCTAACGTTAGGGATGGGATGAATTGGTTATAAACTTGGCCAATACCACCAAATGTCGTAGGTGAATTGTGAATGATGCGGATGGCTTTGGTGACGGTACCAAATCGTTTCACCACACTGGTATCGTTGGCATGAATACAAGCGCTGTGTCCGAGTCCATCGAATTCAACCATTTTTCTGGCCAAATCGATGCCTTCCGCATCATCCATCACCTCATAGAAGGCAAGGATTGGGGAGAGTTTTTCCCTGCTGAATGGTTCTTCTGGCCCTACTGCTTTACAGTGAACGCCTAAAATTACCGTGTTCGCTGGGACTTCAATACCAATTTCTTTGGCCAACCATAAAGCAGATTGTCCAACGATATTTGGATTGAGTTTTGCTTTGGCATAGTCTTCATAAGCATCTACACCAAAAGATAGTTTCATAAGTTTTAATTTATCGGTTTCAGATAAAAAGTAAGTACCGAATTGTTTGAAGCGATCGATGGTTTCTTCGTAGATATCACGATCGATGAAGCACCCTTGTTCAGAGGCACATACCATCCCGTTATCAAATGCTTTTGACATCACGATGTCATTCACCGCTTGTTTGATGTTGGCTGATTTATGGATATAAGCAGGCACATTCCCAGCCCCAACCCCAAGGGCAGGTTTCCCACAAGAATAGGCGGTTTTTACCATGGCATTACCACCTGTGGCGAGGATGAGGTTGGTGCCTTCATGTTTCATGAGTTCCAATGTATTTTCCATCGATGGGGTTTCAATCCATTGGATGGCATGCTTCGGCGCACCGGCAGCAATCGCTGCTTGCTTGACAATGCGTGCTGCCTCAGCCGAGCATTGTTGTGCGTTGGGGTGGAAAGCAAAAATGATTGGGTTTCTGGTTTTTAAAGCGATGATGCATTTGAAGATGGTGGTTGAGGTTGGGTTGGTCACTGGGATGATGCCACAGATGACGCCCACAGGGTCAGCGATTTGAGTGATGCCACTCACTTCGTCCTCACTGATCACGCCCACTGTTTTTAAGTGGCGGATGTGATTGACGACATATTCTACTGCAAATAAATTCTTTGTAGCCTTATCTTCGAAAACGCCGCGTTTGGTTTCTTGAACCGCCATCATGGCAAGCTTACCGTGTGCTTCTAATGCAGCAACCGATACTTTCGCAATGATGTGGTCAATTTGCTCTTGAGTGTAGGTATAAAAAGCCTCAAGAGCTGCCTGAGCGTTTTGGACAAGACCACCCACATGAGACTGTGTTTGTTGGATGTCTGATTCCATATATTCAATTTCCTTTCGTGTTCTTTACCCCTATTGTCTCAAATCAAATATAGGAAAGCAATCGTTCTAAACTCTAAAACGTTTTCGTCATTTTTGAAAATGTTTTCATAACACTTTCACTAATAATAAAGACTGATAACCGCTTTATAGATGTATTTTAAGCAAAAAGACACCAGATTTTATGAAAAATCATTGGTGTCTATTTTCATTATGAGATTGCTTTTAATACTTGGTTAAATACGAGTTCACAAATACCATCATCATTTAAATCCATTTCACCCTTCACATATTGTAGGAGCAGTCCGGAAATTAAAGCCTGAATGATGTTTTTGGTAAATGGGGTGATATTTTGAACTTGGATTTCATTCGATTGAATACCTAAAGTCATGATATCTGTGAATCGTAGATTCATTTGTTCTTGGATGTTTTCCATTAACTTTTGATGTTCTAAACTGAGCGATGGTATCCCATCCAACTGGGTGTTCATGATGGCATCCATGATGCTTTTCGCATCACTCATCACGCATAAAATGCGCTTGATTTGTGCGATGAAGGCTTCTTTAAATGATGCCATAACAATCGGTTCTAATAAGATTTGTTGATACTTATGGAGTAAATATGCATACGTACTCGATATCATTTCTTCTTTGTTCTTGAAATGTTCGTAAACTGTACTCTTACCAATTTCTGCCTCTTGAGCCACTTTAGATAACGATATCTCGTTTAAATTCGTCCCCTGTTTGATGTGTTCAACCAAAACTTGGATGATTTTATCTTTGGTTTGTGACATGTGCAGTTGCCTCTTTTTTCATCGTTTTACGGTTGAGTAATGCATAGATGGTTGGGACAACAACCAAGGTCAAAATGGTAGAGTAGATCAACCCACCAATGGTTGTGATCGCCATCGGTTGTAGGAGTTCCGAACCTTCACCAAAGCCTAAAGCCAAAGCAGCTAAGCCTAAAATGGTGGTCAACGATGTCATGAAAATCGGTCTTAAGCGGGTTTTACCTGCCAAGACAATCGCATCTTTAATGGTCATACCTTCATTTCTCAATTGATTGATATAGTCTACCAACACGATACCGTTATTGACAACGATACCCACGAGGATGACCAAGCCCATAATGGATACCAAACTTAGGTACGAATTGGTAACCAATAGTGCGAGCATCCCCCCAGTGAATGCGAGTGGGATGGTGAATAAAATGATGAATGGGTATACCAAGGATTGGAATTGAATCGCCATGACCATGTATACCAACAGTATCGCAACCAACGCGGCGAGTATGAGGTCATTGACCGCTTGAAGAATTTCTTCGGACTCACCTTCAAAGGATACATAATAGCCATTACCATATTGTTTGAAGTCATCTGAATTCAAGTAATCATTGACTTTTCTGGTGGCTTCTTGAGAAACCAAAGTTACATTCTTACCATCTTCGATTTCTGCTGTGACATTGACATAACGGTTAGAGCCATCGGTATTGATGGTTGTAAAACCGGTGATATAATCGATGGATGCTACTGAACCTGCGCTATCGACATAAAGTGGTGATACTGCCCGTGTGATGAGCATTGGGTCTGCACTCATCATGTCTGGATTAAAGACGATTTCACCACCGACCACACGTAAGAATGGGTTGACCATAAATTTAAGGTATCCACCTGTGGCTAATGCACTTGGGTCAATGGTGTAAATGCCTTGACCAGTGGCTGCTGTATAGCGATCTATCATCGCGCGGTCTGCATCACTGAATAACATAATGCCTGATAAGAAGTTCAAATAATCTCCAAATAAATCAAAGGTTAATCCCCCTGAAATGGCGTCATTTGGTAATGAGATATCATAGGTTACCCCCTCAATGGTTAGGGTCAATGTTTGGGTTTCTCCCAAACCACCCAAGCCTTGATAAAGGTAAGCTATATTCGCATTCACATCCGCAGAGGTTAAACCATACACCATAGCATTGTCTTTATGGATGGTGATTTTAACATTGTCTGCGCCTTGTGATACCCCATTGTCTGGCTTAACGACCCCTGGTGTGTTTTCTAGAATGGCTGTGATGTCATTGGCGATCGCTTCTAGGGTTTGTAAATCATAACCCGATACTTTGATCGATATACCGGATGCACCACCTAAAGCACCCGTAGAATTTTGAGAAGATACCGTGGTTTCAATGATGTTGCTTGTGTTAAACCCTGTTAGGCTTGAGTAATCAAAATCTGCCAATAGGGCTTTAATTAAATCTTCGTTTTCTTGTGTGGATTTACTACGATTTTCCTTTAAGTTGATGGAAAGTTCAATGTCTGAACCGCCACCCATCATACCACCAAAGCCACCAAAGCCACCAGACCCACCAATGGATGCTGAAACGGTTTCGATATCACTCATCTTAAGCAATTCTGTGGTTAATAAGTCCGTGAATGCAGCTTTGGATTGGAAAGTCGTTTGTGAGGTCGTCAGGATACTGATGTCAATCACACCTTCATCGGATTCAGGTAATAAGATGAATCCCTTTGAAGCGACGATCCATACCGATACAATCAATAACCCTAAAACAACGAGTAGTGTGGTTATTTTATGTTTTAATGTGAATAGGACCGAACGTTCATAGGCTTGTTTCATGGATGTCATCCACTTACCATCTTTTTGTGGTTTATGGTCATCCAACATACGGGATGCCATCATTGGTACTAGGGTTAAAGCGATGACTAAGGATGCCCCTAAGGAGTAAGCAATCGTAAGCGCCATCGAGATGAATACATCCGCGATGATGCCTTCAATGAATACAATCGGTAAGAATACCGCGACTGTTGTGATGGTCGATGATGTAATCGCACCGGCGACTTCCTTCGCCCCTTGGGTTGCTGCTTCGCGTTTGGATTTACCTTCAGAAATCATACGATAGATGTTTTCAATAACAACAACCGCGTTATCAACCAGCATCCCTATCCCTAAAGCGAGTCCCCCCATCGAAATGAGGTTCAAGGTAACGCCTGTAAAATACATCAACATAAATGCACCAATAACCGAGGTTGGAATAGCCAACCCAACGATGAGGGTAGGTTTGATGTTTCTTAAAAATAAGAATAGAATGACAATCGCGAGTACGCCCCCTACAATGAGGTTATTGAGTACTGAACCAATCGATTGTGTGATGTATTCCCCTTGGTCTAATAATATTTCATAATGTGCCGTTTCACCTTCACGGTCCATGATGTCGTTTAATCGTCTGGTAATCGCACTTGAAACTTCTGTGATCCCGTAATTGGATTGTTTGGTAAACGACACTTGAATGCCTTGTGTGCCATTGATTTTAGAATAGGTATCGGTATTGGCATTGATGTATTTGATCCCATCTTCAACGATTAAATCATTCAAATAAATGACTTCAGCACCATCAAAATGAATCGGTAAGGCTGCGATTTCATCTAATTGGGTAATTTTGTTACCTAAATAGAGCATGCGTAGCTCGCCTGAATCTAATGCCACCCCAATCAAACCGCCTTCATTTTGATCTTCGATGGTTTGTAAAACTGTGGCGTGGTCTAGACCATAGGTAGCGAGTTTGGTATTGTCTAAATTGATTTGTAAAACAACATCGGCTTGACCGGAAATTGAAACATCGGCGACCCCTGGGATGCTTTGTAAGTCGATGAGTAAATCTCTTTGAATCCATTCAGTGTTGCGGATCAAGATTTCTTCATCGGTTAAAGTTTCTTCGTAATCTCTAAATAATGTTACTGTCATGACCGGTAACATGTCCGGACTGATTCTTAAGATACGGGTATTCCCCACCCCATCCACAAACTGGATGTTATTGAGTAATTCACGTAGTTCGATGACGACCGAATCCATATTCGCCCCATCGGCGAATGTCACGATGGAAATGGCGAAATGTTCATTCGACATCGAGGATACTTCTGCGAAATTGGAAATGGTTGCGACAGTAGATTCGATTTTCTTCGAAACCTCGGCCTCCACTTCTTCTGGTGATGCCCCTTGATACTCTGTAATGGTTACGACAAATGGTAACTCAATATCTGGAAACAAGGTTAAAGGTAATCTGGTAATTGAGAATAACCCTAACACGATGACAATGAGTACACCCATGATCACAGTGATTGGTTTTCTAACACTATATCCGCTCATGTATAATCCTCCATAGAAAGCCGACCGAACGGTCGGTCGGTATTTCAAAGTATACCATCATACGCATACACAATCAATAACTTTGCACAAGTTTTTCAAATATGTGTATTTTTGTGAAAAATAAAACCACCGTGTGGTGGTTTAGAATATGTATTTGGCTGCTCTCTTTGAGACATAAATCTCAATCGCTTCTTGGATGACATCGATACGAACACTGTTTTTCTCTGTTTTTTCACCATCGGTGTTCCAATCAATATCGGCTTGGTCATGTTCAGCTTCAATTTCATAAAACGACGAAGTCAAACGGTGACCACCTCGCATGACTAAACCACCGATCGCGAAGAATGTCAAAATTTTAATCAACATCCAAAAGCGTCTATGTTCAAAGATGCGCGCTTCGATTTTACCATCATTGAGTTTGGATTTTTTCATGAGGTAGAGGTTTCTTCCACCGACACGGGGACCATTTAAGAATAACAATAGTGTGAAGGTTTTTTCCAATACCCCACCTTCATAGGTGATTTTCATCGGCATTTTGTAATCAAATAATAAATCGGTTATACCTCTGACCACATACGCCAGTATGCCAAAACGTTTTTTATCTTTCCGCTTCACATCATAACTGGCTTTGGTGAAACGACCGGTTGCTGCTGCGTAGGTAAAATAGGTATCATTGATTTTGGATATGTCCATTTTTTTGACTTCGCCCGTTTCTAAAATCAATTTAACCGCTTTTTTAACATTCATCGATATCCCCAGCATGTGTGCGACATCGTTAACCGTTCCGGTCGGGATATAGGCGATTTTAGGTCTTTGTTCTCTGGTCATTAAGCCATTCACAACTTCATTTAAAGTCCCGTCACCACCGGCCACCAACAACATATCATGGTCACTTTCCATGGCATATCTTTTGGCGTCCAACGTTTTTTTCGTTTTTAAAACATCCATCACATGGCCTTTAGCGGTAAATGCGTCGATGATATACTGAGAATTTCGTTCAATTTTGCCACTGCCACTTTCGGGGTTATAAATAAAACCAACGCGCATAAGATCACCACTTCACTTTCCATTGTATCATCTAAAAAAATAATGTGAATCGAAATCACACTATTTTTTATTTTTTAATATAGTTTTGTTGTATCCTACCAAACCTAAACTCAATACCAAAAATCCTAAGGTCAAGATGAATACCCAACCAAGCACGCCACCATATCCGATATTATTCACATTTAAGAAGAAGTAAGGATATGAATTTGTGAATACCCCAATGATCAATGTAACGATGACATAGGTATAAGGTAAAATCAAACTATCTAAAATCACACGCCATTTTAGGTTATTCGATGGATTGAATAATAAGAAGTCAAGCACCACTAGAATCGGCCCTAACAGGTGCATGATGACGTTACGGACGCGCCAATAATTCGGATCAAACATATTACCAAGCAATGTATTGTAGATGATCAAAGTCACCAAAATCATGATGGTGATGACAAATCGAATGGTTGGGTAGTTGAATGCTTGAGGTTTCCCTTTTAAGGATTGGTAGTCCACCCACCATAAGGCAACCATCAATCCATAAGCAATCAAATTCGATAAATTGGTATAGTAGACGAAAAATCCATCATTGAACTTACCTGTGATGATTTCAGTGGCTAGAAATAATCCAATAAAACCAATCACCAAATAGATGGTCTTGTATATAAACGATGCTTTTATGTCACTAATCATGTGCACACTTCCTTCATACATAACACCATTGTATAGAAAGGTTAGGTTAATTTCAATTGATTTGACTGTCAAATCATCACATTTTTTGGCTTAATATGGCGTAAAACAACTCTATTTGACAAATGTCAATATTTCAAGTATGATGAATGAAAAGGAGAGATTATATGGTACCATTTATCCCTTATATCGCTGGTTTTGGACTGCTTGCTATCGCAGTTGGTCTTGGATTTTCCTTTGTAAAACAAAAATTCGCCTTCGTTCCAACCTTGATTTTACTCGCTTTAGGTTTGGTGTTCATTTGGTTATCTCAAATGCCACAACCTGCAGGTTCTTGGAATGATTTGATGTATGTTTTATTTGGATTATTCTTCTTCTTTGTGGGTTTAGTTGTTGGTTTAATTACCTTACTCATCAAAGCACTAAAGAAACCCACAGAACAAATTAAGTAGAAAGTAAAAGGACAGCCAACGCTGTCCTTTGTTTTTTTATGCAAGTTTGTTTGCTTGATTTTGCATCAAGAATGGGTTAAGGAACCCACCAACGACGATGGCAAGAATCAAATAGATGATAGACATATCTTCAGCACCTTGTTTGGCTAAACGTTTGCCGGCTGCATATTGCCAGTAGATGCCATAAATACCAAAGGTAAATAGTAACATTAAGACATGGCCTAACCCACCAAAGCCTTCACCTGTTTGTTTCTTTAGTTCGACTTGGAACATAATGATCCAATAAATCGGGTAAATACCAAAGGTGAATAAAAATAACAAAATCATCATACCGATACTTCTTTGTTTCATTGTTTTCTCCCTTCCACTCGTTATGAGTGCATTTCTTTATCTTTATAATAACACAAATGGGAGCGTTTTTTTATACTATTTCCAAATTTCACTGTTTTTATTATATAAATAACCTGCTTAAAAATAAAAAACACCTTTTTGAGGTGCTTTACTTTATAGATAATGTTTTAATATCAGTGCCGATTGATAGATGGTTGGTAACCCACTGCCTGGGTGGGTGCCACCACCGACTAAGTACACATGACTGATATCTTCAAATTGATTGTGTGGTCTTCTGTGTAACATTTGAGGCAAATTATGGGCTAAATTAAACACAGCCCCATAGTGCACATTGAAATCATGTTCCCAATCGGTTGGATTGAGCATTTCAATCACTTGGATATGGCTTCTCAAATCCACCCCATGTTTAGATTCAATGAGATCTAATGTCTTTTCTTTGAGATGCTTTTGATAGATAGACCAGTCTTGTTTTGCTTGTGTGTTTGGTACAGGTACTAAGACAAACAAACTCGTATGACCTTTCGGGGCATAGGAATCATCTGTCCGACCAGGGTTATGGACATAAACACTAAAATCATCCGTAAATTGATTCGTAGTCAATCCTTTGAGATAGGCTTCATAATCCTTAGAGAATAATATCTCATGGTGTGCAAAGTCATATTCTTTATCCAGTCCAATATAAAGCATAAAGGTAGACACACTGTATTTTTTCTTTTGTAGTTTTTCTGGGGTGTATTTCTTTAAGTGTTCTGGTTTGATGAGTTTATTCATTGAATAAGCGAAGTCAGCGTTGATGATGATTTCATCGAATAAAATCGCTTCCCCATTGACCCTCAACCCTTTCGCAACCCCTTTATCGACTATGATTTCTTCCACAGGTCGATTTAGATGGATTTGCCCCCCATTTTTTTCGATCAATTCCGCCATCTTATGGTTGATTTGATTGAGCCCGCCCTTGACATGATATAACCCCATGGCGTGTTCTAAATAAGGCAATATGGTGAAGATGGATGGGGCTTGATAAGAAGCCATCCCGAGATACTTCGCTTGAAATGATAAAGAATGTATAAAGTTCTCGTTTTTATTGAATGTCGATAAATGGGTATAAACCGATTGAAAGATATGGGCATACGGTGCCGCTTTGATGACGTCTGGTCTTAAGAAATGAAACACATTCGGGAATGGTTTTTTCAGGATGGGTGCGATGGCGTTTAATTTCTTTTCTTGAGCTTTGAGCCATTTCAAATAGCTTTCACCCATACCTGGTTGGTATTTGTCATACATTTTCGCATTCTCAGCGGGGTCTTGACTCATATGGAAAGTGACGTCATTGAACATCAATGTGTAAAGTTCTTCCAACCTGATGAGGTCTAATTCTTTATGTAAATCATAACCCGCCGCTTTGAAGACTTCTTCTAATATTTCTAGATACATTAAGAAGGTTGGTCCCACATCGAATCGATAGTCTCCTAAAGTAAGTTGCTTGGAACGGCCACCGACTTGATTGTCTTTTTCATATATATGGATGTCATAGCCTTTTTTAGATAAGACCATCCCTGCCGCTAGACCCCCAGGTCCAGCCCCAATAATCGCTATTTTTTTCATGCGTTGATCGCCTCATTTGCTTGATGAAACTCTTCTAAGAACCGTCTCATTTCAATCATCAATACCGTGTCTGGTGCGCCTTTTAAAACCATACCATCCAAGTACATCATGCTTTTAATGATGGGGAACATCCCTTTTTCAAACACCATACCAGAATTGACACCGAGTTTGATGGTTTCCATCATTTTTCGTGTCAACGATACTTCAGATACCGATTTGCCTGAAAAATCTTTATACAAATCGAGGAGTTTCACATAGTAGGCATCGTAAGTTTTACCATGGATTTCTTTGTATGCCATGTGGTTTAATGCCAGTGCACACCCAGGGAAATCATAGTAAGCTAATTTTTCCATGAACTCAAATAAGCCCATTTGAATTTTCTTACCAACCTCTGAAATCGCGCCGGTATCGATGAAATAGAAATCGTTGCCTTTTTTGATGAGGTTGCCAGGGTGTAAATCCCCGTGGAATGTGCCCACAATGAAAATATAAAAACCGTGGATATGGAATATTTCTAAGATATCTTCAAATGGCATCGCTTTTTCTTCTAACAAATCATCTACCGTTTTGCCTTCGATAAACTGTGAAACCAAGACGTGTTCATTGGATAGGTCTTTATATATGATAGGAAATTTCAATCGCGATAAATCAAATTTGTCTTTATTTTCTTCATAGATTCTTTTGAGGACTTCCCCATGACTGATTTCATTTCTCAAATCGAGTTCTGCCAGCGTGTATGCTTCAATGTGTTCAAGGATACCCACAGGATCGGCCACTTTCGCCAATTTAGGGTAGAAAAATATGATGAATTTAATGAATCTTCTTAAAGAGCGCACATCTTTTTCAAACTTCTTTTTGAAATCCTTTTTGATGAATTTGATGACTACTTCTTCACCCGATTGTAAAGTCGCACGGTGGACTTGTCCAACCGATGCGCTGCCAATCGGCGTTTCTTCGATGTGTTTAAATTGTTTTAACCAATCTTCATTCGTATATTGTTTGAGTAAAACCTTAAAATCCTCCCCTTGGATTGGGGTGGTTCGCGTATATAATTTCGCTAAATGTGTACACGTCGCTTCATTTAAAAAATCGATTCTTAATGCGAAGGTTTGTGCAATCTTTACTGCGAGTAAACCTTGATTTTGGATAAAGTCTAAATCGGGTAGTTTCTTTTTTGAAAATATTTGTTTGAATAAACGGATGAACATAATCCATCGCATAGCATCACACACCTTTACTTTATTATATAACAATAACGCGCTGTGAACTACCCACCACTTAAATAGAAGTGGGGGCTTCCTATCCAAACCAGTCTTCACCAGTGACTCAATAGGCTATCCCCGTAGTGCCTACGGTTCTTATTTGTTTATAACTGAAATGCTAACTTATACTTTCTAAACCCTTCTTTGTTGATGTTGATCGCTGCGTTATGATCTCTATCCAAATGTAACTCACAATTTGGACAATGATAAACTCTCTCAGATAACTTCAAATCTGTTTTGATGTCCCCACAACAGCTACATGTCTTTGACGATGGATACCACTCGTCCATCACCATCAAAGTCTTACCTTGTGTTTCTAACTTATACTTCAAGAATGAAACAAATCTCGTCCATCCAAACCTAGAAATCTGTTTGGCATAATAGGGACTTGTTTGAGACATATCTTTAAGATTCAAACCTTCTACACTTACCAAATCGTAACGCTTGGTTATCGCGTTAGATA
>JAVBWN010000004.1:0-22129 GCA_036677365.1 Acholeplasma sp. | reverse complement strand
TTAGCTTTTCAGTTATAAACAAATAAGAACCGTAGGGACTACGGGGATAGCCTATTGAGTCACTGGTGAAGACTGGTTTGGATAGGAAGCCCCCACTTCTATTTAAGTGGTGGGTAGTTCACACCAGATCTAACCTCAGAACAAATCGATATGATAACAAAATAACCCATCGCTGGGTTATTTTTTTAAGCGTTTATCACACGAAGGATAACGCATTTCAAATATAAAGATTCATCGGACCCCAATAACGCTGGGTGGTCTTTCGATTGAATGCGCATTTCAACCATTTGAACTTTCTTTTTCGCATCCCTCGCAGCGTCTTGTAACATCTGTAAGAATAGCTCGATTGTCATATAATGGCTGCAGCTACAGGTATACAAATAACCACCATCTTCAATGATTTTCATCGCTTGCAAGTTGATGTCCTTGTACCCTTGATAGGCGCGTTTGATGGCGTCTTTATTTTTCGCAAAAGCAGGTGGGTCTAAGATGATTGTATCAAAGGTTTTACCCTCTTTTTGATAAGTACGCAATTGATCAAATACGTCTTTTTCAATCGCTTCAACTTGATCTAAACCATTGAGTTTCGCGTTATTCAATATGTCCGATACTGCCAAAGCAGAAATATCGACACAAGTGACTTTTTTTGCACCATGATATGCGGCGTGTAATCCGAATCCGCCGATATTGGAGAAGCAGTCCAGTACAATCTTATCTTTAACGTACGGTTTGACTGCGTTATGGTTATCTTGTTGATCCAAGAAAAAACCTGTTTTTTGGCCGTTCATTAAATCCACGGCCATTGTCAATTCATTTTCTTTAATGAGGACTTTTTCAGGCACTTGTCCGTAGATAACACCTTTAAAGGGTTCTAACCCTTCTTTGGTTCTAACCGAAACATCGGAACGTTCAAGAATGCCTTTTGGATTGAAAATTGACACTAAAATTTGAATGAACATGTCTTTTCTTTGATCGATGCCTAAAGATAGGATTTGAATCGATAGATAATCGCCATATTTATCGACAATCAACCCAGGGATACCATCGGATTCACCAAAAAAGGCACGGTAACTATTGTTATAGCCCAAATCTTCTCTCGATTGTTTGGCTTTAGCTATTTTAGCAGTGAAAAAAGCCTCATCAATTTCAATATCATCGCGGCTTAATAAGCGAACAAAAATCTTCGAATTTGTGTTTAAATAGCCTTTTCCTAGAAAAGTTTGATCGTGGGCGTAGACATACGCGATTTCACCCGATTTGATGAAACCAACGATGTGGTCGATTTCATTGGAGAAGACCCAAGGGTGACCTTCTTGGATGCGCTGTTCTTCGCCTTTTTTTAAATAAATTTTACATGGATTCATGGGGATTACCTCTTTTTTACATTTAGAATTATATCATGTTTATGAATATAAAACACAAAAACAAAAAGTCGTGCTAAAATAAAAGAAAAGCAATAGAAGAGGTGTCTATGAAACTCGATTATAAAAAGACGATTTACGTTGGATTGGCATTTTTAATTATCTCGTTGTTCTGGCAAACCTACGACGCCATCATCACGAAGATTTTGATCGACAAGTTTGGTCTAAATCAAACGTGGAGTGGATTCGTGATGGCGCTCGATAACATTTTAGCCTTATTCTTGTTACCACTGTTTGGTGGCTTATCAGACCGTACTAACCACAAAAAAGGTAGACGTACCCCATATGTGGTTGTCGGTACTTTACTCGCAGCCTTCCTATTTGTGGGGTTATCATTCTTTGATGCGATGCAACTCGAAAAGTTAGATGCAGAAACCACGCTTAGAGCAGATTATGATAACGCGGCTGGATTTACAGAAGACCTCACAGTAGCCGAGTGGCGAACCGTATCCACCACGATGAATGCCCACAGTGAATCGGTTTATATCGTTGGCATTTTGGATGCAGTTCACAAAAACACCACCGACCGTATTTATGAAGAAACCGATACGTTGTCTTTAGCCGATTATAATGATGCGAAAGACGCGTATTACAGATATTTATCCGCACAAGCCTTAGAAGTCACGTTAGCCTCACCAACGGTCTTTATTGTATTCATCGTGATGTTGTTCTTTACATTGGTCGCGATGTCCACATTTAGATCACCAGCGGTTGCTTTGATGCCCGATGTGACGACCAAAGTCTTAAGAAGTAAAGGCAATGCCTTAATCAACCTGATGGGTGCATTTGGGGGTATCACTGCGATCATTTTACTCACCGTGTTTGGCTTAGATCAACACTCCTTTGTCAACTACACCGCCGCCTTTGTTTCAGTATCGATCATCATGTTGGTTGTCCTTGGTATTTTCTTATGGAAAGTCAATGAACCTAAATTGGTTCAAGAACGCATCGATTTCGAAAAAGCGAATAACATCGTCGATGAAGAAGAAACCGAAAACCACGATAAGATCAGCAAAGACAAGTTCATGTCACTGATTTTAATCCTCGCGTCTGTGTTCCTTTGGTTCATGGGCTACAACGCCGTGACCACGAAACTATCGGATTATGCTCCAAAAGTCCTCAATATGGGTTATTCCACCCCACTTTTAATCGCACAAGCGACGGCGATTGTTGGGTTCATTCCTATTGGCATATTATCGACCAAATGGGGCAGAAAAAAGACCATTCTATTTGGGGTAGCGTTATTAACCCTATGTTTTGGTTCGGTTTATTTCATCACAGAATCCACAGGTATTTTATTATATGTCGTCTTAGGTCTCACCGGGATTGCCTGGGCGTCGATCAACGTCAACTCATACCCTATGGTTGTAGAACTTTCTAAAGGTTCCGATGTGGGTAAATACACGGGTTACTATTATACATTTAGTATGGCAGCACAAATCTTGACCCCAATCCTTTCGGGTTTCCTCATGGATATCCCAGACTTTGGTCGAAAGATTTTGTTCCCTTACGCAACCATTTTCGTCATTTTCTCCTTCATCACGATGTTGTTTGTCAAACACGGGGATGCGAAAGCAGAGAAGAAATCATTACTTGAAAACTTTGATGTGGATATGGACTAAAAAAAACGCCTGGCAATTGCTAGGCGTTCATTTTTTGGCTTCGAGTTGAAATTGATAAAGTGTCAATATGAAGAAAAAAGGGCAGACCACGATGGCCATGACTTTAGAAGGTTCAATCGACGGGGCCACTAAGGATTGAATATAAAGTCCTGAAAAAACCACGATACCCAACGATTTTGACCAGGTATACAATGAAATCTTTTTGACCGTATCGTCAGCATACTGGAAAATCAAGAGGATTTTACCAAATAAAGGTGAAATCACAAATACAGGCAGTAATATCGTAATATACATATTTTGTAGGAAAAAATGATGTTTGGTGAGCAATACTGGGTCATTGTATTGTTGGTATGCGTGCCAAAAATACACTTGTTGTTTATTTAAATATAAAATCAAATTGAGTACGAGGACATACCCAAGCAGGGTGACCCAAGTATACAATAGGATGTACTTGTACTTTAAAGACATAGGCAACCTCAAATCTATCGTATTCATATAATAAAACGAAAAAACGGACGATTTTGTCCGTTTTTTATGAAATAATCCAATGAATTTCGAATAATCCTATTTTTTAGGGATAAAATTTTCAAAAACAGCATTATCGAATGCTTTTCTCGCATAGACGAGTGCTTTGGGTGACCTCGCAGCGTAAGCCAGTACAAGCAATCCTTGTTGTTTGGCTTTTTCAATGTACTTATTGGGCATATCTTCTAAACGATAGTTGATGAAATCCGGTTTCGTCAAAAAATTAAACACCATCCGTCTTAAAAGCCGACGCATCAAAGGACTCATGTTCGATTCGGTAAAATACTCACTGATTTGTCCTCGAATGAGATCGTTACCATGTTTTTTGAACCAATACACGATGGATGGGTCATAGGACTGGACGGCGACTGTGTATGGGTATGCAGCTAGGGCTGTTTTGACTGCTTTCGCATGTTTCTTTTTATTACCGAAAGGTTTGATTTCAATCAAGAGTGGCACTTTTCCATCGATTAAATTCAAAATCTCGGTTAAGGTCGGGATGTGTTCATCTGTACCGATGATGTTTAAATCTTTAATCTCATCGTAAGTGACATCCTTTAAATAACGGTCCACACCACACAAACGCTTTAAGTTTTTGTCGTGAAAAACGACCACGGTACCGTCTTTTAATATGTTCGTATCAATCTCAATACCAAAGCCGTGATTGATCGCTTCAATAAAGGATTTTCGAGTATTTTCAATCAACCCCAAAACCCCGTGTAAACCACGGTGTGTAATGTAGGTTTCTTTTAACCAAGTCATCTGTTTCATTGTATCACCAAAAATATTGTAACAAATGGATGAAACAATATAAAGTAATTTCTCTTCTTTGAATGAAATTGGTAATGTTAACAAAATAATCAAACCCTATAGTATTCGGTATCACTACGTGATATAATACGGCTTGTTAGAAGATGAGGGATACCTTGAAAAAACCCGAATTACTCGCCCCAGCAGGGACAAAAGAAGCGTTTATCGGTGCGATCAACGCTGGCGCGAACGCCATTTTTATGGCAGGTCACCGTTTTGGTGCCCGTGCATTCGCTGAAAATTTCAATCAACAAGATTTAAAAGAAGCGATCGAATATGCCCACCTACGGGGTGTATCGGTTTTTATTGTTGTCAATACACTGACCTTCGACGATGAAGTTGAGGATTTGTTATCCTATACCGATGAACTCGTCAAAGCCCATGTGGACGCGTTGATTGTCCAAGACATCGGGATGATTTCGATTTTCACTCAAAGATACCCAGATACGGCTATCCACGCCTCAACCCAAGTGAATGCCCACAACCTCCACCATGTTCAGTTCTTAAAAGATTTGGGTGTTAAGCGTGTCATTTTGGCCCGTGAGACCAGTTTAGATGTCATCAAAGCCATCAAGAAAACCGTTGATATTGAACTAGAAGTGTTCATCCATGGTGCGCTATGTGTGTCATTTTCTGGCAATTGCTTGATTTCGTCCATTTTAAATAAACGTTCCGGTAATAGAGGTGAATGTGCTTATAATTGTAGACTTCCTTATAAATTGATCAAAGATAAAACCGTCATTGGTGAAGAATCGTACTTGATGAGTGCGAAAGACCTAATGACTTTAGAATACATCGACCAGCTCATCGAAGCGGGTATTGACTCTTTTAAAATTGAAGGTAGAATGCGTAAAAAAGAGTATGTTACACAAACTACCCTAGCTTACCGAGAAGCCATCGATGCCTATTATGAAGACAAGAAAATCGACTTTAAGACCGAAATTGATAAGCTCAAACGTGTCTTTAATCGTGATTATACGAAAGGGTACATGTTGAAAGAAGTACCAAAGGATTTAAACAATGATTTTAGACCCAACCACATGGGGGTACCCATCGGTAAAGTCCTTAGCTATGATAAAAACCTCGCTTTGGTTCAACTCCATGAAGATTTAAAAAATGGCGATGGTTTTAGAATCGTTGGAGACCACGATTATGGCAACATGGTCACCTTCATGAAACGTGAAAACAATACCATCATCAAAGAGGCTTTCAAAGGCGAAACGGTTTTTTTGGAAGTTAAAGAAACGGTCTATCCTGGTTCTATCCTATATAAAACACTTGATTCGGATTTAGAAAAAGATTTGGTGATGTACCAATCAACTTCATTCAAAGTCCTACCCATCACAGGGATGGCCAGTGCCTTTGTCGGTCAGCCGTTCACATTGAGTTTAAGCGATGGTGAACACACCGTAGAAGTATCCTCAGATACCTCACTAGAATACGCGATGAATCAACCCGCAACTGACGCATCCATCGCAACCAGCCTATCGAAACTTGGTGGGACACCGTTTTATTTTGATGAGCTTTCCGTGTATACCGATGGCAATTGTTTCATCCCGATTAAAACGCTTAACGAACTTAGACGAATCGCTATTGAAGAATTAAGTGCATTAAGAACGCATAGAAATACCCCACGGGTATTGCCTTATACGCTTAAAAATGGGTTTTTATTCAATCCACAGTTCAAATTAACCGCCAGAGTTCATACATTAGAACAATTGAATGTGGCCTATCGATTGGGTTTCGATGAAATATATTATGAAGATATCATTGAAGTCAACCCATCGGATTACCCAAATACACCGGTTAGACCTGTGTCCAAACGGATCATTGAAGACATCCAAGGGTTTGAAATCCAAGGCCCAACCATGGTATCTGAACTCGGTGGCATTCATCAAAATCAAAAGCGATACCCACTCGTCACCGATGAATTCATCAACATCACCAACATCCACACCGCAGCCCTCATTTCAAATCACAACGTCGAAAGAATCAGTTTATCCTCAGAATTGGATCAAGCCCATGTACTCAACTTTTCGGACCGATACTATAAACGCTATGGCGCTTATCCGAATTTAGAAATGGTGGTTTATGGCCACAAAGATTTGATGATTTCTAAATACTGTCCAGTGGCGAAGACGTTCGGCTATAAGCCCAATTGTAAATTGTGTTTTAAAGACCAATATTACCTACAAGACCACATCGGTAAATACGCATTACTCAATGATGGGCATTGTAACATGCGTGTGATGGACCCAACACCCCTATTGTTGATTGACCATTTGGATGCTTTGAAAAAGGCTAAAATAAATACATTCAGACTCGATTTCACCACCGAGACTGAAAAAGAAATGAAGTCGATCATTTATGCATTCAAACTCGCTTTAGACAAGAAACCTTATAGAATCGAGTTATCCCGTTTTAGAATGGGTAGATTTGAATCCTAATCTAGCATGATAGACAACACCTAAAAACCAGCGAACGTTATCGATTTTGTTTGTGATGTTGGTTTGAATTTGATATACTAGTTATTGTAAGATTTTTCAAAGTACTGGGCTTTTTATTATAAATAAAGTCAACCGAGGTTATATGGAACCCAATAATGATAAAAAAAGAAAATCGTTGGTTGAAGTTTACCGCGAGTATAATTTGGTCATCGCATTCTTTTATGAGTTGGTTTTCGTTTTACTTGGATTGATCATTTTAGGGTTACTACTAGACGAGTATCTTGAGACCAAAGTACTTTTTACCATCGTATTTACATTGTTTGGAATCTATTCGTCGATTTCAAACTTATACAAACGAATGACAAAAAAAGAGGGTAAAGATGTCAGCAAGAAATGAATTCACTCAAAATTTTAAATATACCATTTTGCTGATTGGCGTATCGAGTGTTGCTGCCTTTTTCATTTTTGGAAGAGCTGTAGCCATCAGCATCATTTTGGGTGGAGCTACCATGTTATGGGGTATGAGCTTATTAGCGAAAAACCATCGTAAAATGAATAAAGATAACCCAAGGGTTTCTGGTAGAGTCATCGGATTGTTACTTCGTTATACCTTATATATCATTGTGTTAAGTTTGTCCTATTATATGGATACATTAAACATTTATGGGACATTTTTTGGACTGTTGACATTTAAAATAGCATTATACAGTCAAGCCATTTGGCATACCATTAGAGGAGGAAATCATCATGAATGATTTTTTCAATGCTTTGTATCATTTTTACTACAACTTATCGTCCGCACTTAAAGCCAGCATTGTTGTTTTCATTGTCCTGATTTTAATGACGACCATCGTCGGACTAAGGGTAAAAAAGTTGGATTATCGAAAGACACCTAAAGGCTTTACATTTCTCATGATTTGGTTGGTTGATATGATCAATAAGATGCTCGTACCAATCTTTCCAAAATACCACAAGACATTTCAACCCTTTTTGTTAACCATGTTTATGTATTTGGTTTTCGCAAACTGGGCGAGTTTGGTGGGCTTGACGGCACCACTGTCAAACTTAAATATTGCGTTGTCAATGAGCATCATCGTCTTCGCAACCATACAAGGTTCGGCTTTAATCATCAAACGTCCTAAAGCTAGAATGAAAGCACTACTCGCACCAAATCCGTTATTTTTACCACTCAATCTAATCGGTGAATTTTCGACCCCGTTTTCGATGGGTATGCGTTTATTTGGCAATTTGATGTCTGGGTCGATCTTAGCGATTTTGATTTATCATTTTACATCCTATTTGGGCATCTTCATTGGGGCATTCTTGTTGCACCCAGTGTTTGATATATTTGTAGGTGCGATACAGGCCTATGTGTATTTAAGTTTATTTTCAATATTCCTAGCAATTGCTGTGGAAGATTAATCATCTTATAAGGAGGAAAGAAAGATGGATTTTAATCAATTTTTTCAAACAGGTATGGCGTTTTTAGGTGCTGGATTGGCTGTATTCACTGGTTTTGGTACAGCGATTGGGCAAGGTTATGCTGCAGGTAAAGCAGTTGAAGCTGTCGGCAGACAACCAGAAGCCATCAACGAAATCCGCTCGACTTTATTACTTGGTGACGCCTTAGCAGAAACCACCGGTATTTATGGTCTAGTCATTGCCATCATATTAATTTTCGTTGCTTAATCGTCATTAAAAGGAGGTAAGCGTTTATGCTTGCTGATACACTAAAAAGCTTTGTCGAAGAGTCGCTTGGTTTATTACTAGGCGTGGGTCTCGAAGAAATCTTGATTCAACTAGGCGGAACGATTGTTCTGTTTTTAGTGATTAGAAAATTCTTCTGGAAAAACCTCACTGAGTTCATTGAAAAGCGTAGAGCTTATATGGACGAAGAACTTTTCAAAGCAGAAGCGCTTAAATTAGAAGCGGCTCAAATCAAAGCCAATGCCGATGAAACCTATGCAACTTTACGCAATTCGGTCTCTAAGACTTTAGAAGATGCGAAAATAAGAGCACAAAAAGAGGAATCAGAAATCATTGCGAAAGCGAAAGCCGAAGCTCAACGTCTCAAATTAGAAGCAGAAAAAGAAGTGGAACTTGAGGTTCAAAAAGCCCAAGATCAAATCAAGAAGGAAATCGTAACCGTCGCTACTGTTTTGGCTGAGAAAATCATCCAAAAAGAAGTGGACGCCAAAAAGTACGAACAATGGGTGAACGAAGCGACCAATGAGGTCAAACGTTCATGAGCAGTTTAAGCTACCAATATGCAGAAGCACTCTACGCTTTGGCGGTAGAACAAAAACAAACCCAAGCGATGGCAACCGAGTTAGAACGTTTTATCGGTCAACACCAAGGGCCAATCGCTGAAATTCTAAAACACCCAAAAGTCACGATTGCCGATAAAAAAGCCGTCATCGATGGATTCAAACTTGCCCCATTGATGAATCATTTTTTATACGTCCTCATCGATAATAACAGGTTATCCGATGTCGATGAAATCTTGAAGAGTTATCAAGCGCTCCTAGACCAACAAAACCAAGTCTTAAGAGCAAAAGTCTTTTCCAATAAACCATTATCTAAAACCGAGCTCGAGGGGATCAAAGTTGCTTTGCAAACCAAGCTAAATCGAATAGCCCTTTTAGAAAATGTCATCGATCCAACCATTGTGGGTGGCATCAAGATTGCCTATGAAGGCAATGTAGTTGACCATACCATCAATCATTTTATTGCTTCTTTAAGCGAAACCTTAAAGGCATAGAGAAGGTGAATATATGAGTAAAATTAATCCAGTCGAAATTAGTTCTTTGATCATAGAGCAAATTAAGAAGTATCAAAATGAAATTAAAACAGACAACGTCGGTACGGTCATCAGCGTTGGGGATGGGATTGCCTTGGTTCATGGCCTTGATCAGGCGATGAGCGGTGAACTCCTAGAATTCCCCCATGGTGTCTATGGCCAAGTACTGAACTTAGAAAAAGACTATGTTGGGGTCATCTTATTGGATGAATCGACCAGCATCAAAGAAGGCGATACCGTCAGAACCACTGGACGTATTTTAGAAGTCCCTGTCGGTGAAGCCCTCATCGGACGTGTCGTCAACCCACTCGGTAAACCCATCGATGGCATGGGGAAAATCCAAACCGATAAATTCCGCACCATTGAGCGTAAAGCAACCGGTGTCATGGCCCGTAAAGGCGTCCATCAACCCCTTCAAACAGGGATTAAGGTACTCGATGCCTTGGTACCCATTGGTCGTGGCCAAAGAGAACTCATCATTGGTGACCGTCAAACCGGTAAAACCACATTGGCAATCGATACCATCATCAACCAAAAAGGTAAAAATGTCATTTGTATCTATGTCGCCATTGGTCAAAAAGAATCGACCGTTGCAGGTGTGTTTGAAACCCTCAAATCCCACGGCGCAATGGATTATTCCATCATTGTATCTGCCTCAGCATCCGAACCTTCACCGTTATTATACTTAGCACCTTATGCAGGTGTGACCATGGCCGAAGAATTCATGTTTGCTGGTAAAGATGTCTTGGTGGTGTACGATGATTTAACCAAACACGCGACCGCTTACCGTGAATTGTCTTTACTACTTCGAAGACCACCAGGTCGCGAAGCGTTCCCTGGGGATGTCTTTTATCTACACAGCAGACTATTAGAAAGAGCTGCCAAGTTAAATGATGCTTTAGGTGGGGGTTCAATCACCGCCTTACCAATCATTGAAACCCAAGCAGGCGATATTTCTGCCTATATTCCAACCAACGTCATCAGCATCACCGATGGACAAATTTTCTTACAGTCTGATTTGTTCCACAGTGGCGTTAGACCTGCGATCAATGCGGGCCTATCGGTTTCCCGTGTCGGTGGCGCTGCTCAAACCAAAGCAATTAAGAAAGTTTCAGGTACCTTACGTTTGGATTTAGCCTCCTTCCGTGAGCTTGAAGCATTCACCCAATTTGGTAGTGACTTAGATGAAGCGACCAAAGCGCGACTCGAACGCGGCAAACGTACCGTAGAAATCCTAAAACAAGGGTTACACGATACGATGCCTGTTGAATTCCAAGTCATTTCAATTTTCGCACTCACTCAAGGGTTCCTTGATAGCGTTAAATTAGCAGACATCAGACGATTTGAAAAATCATTGCACAGTTTCTTTAATACGGATAAAGAAGCTTCAGCATTGTTAGAAGAACTTAGAAACACAGCGACCTTGCCAGATCCAACCAAGATGAAGGCAGCCGTCAACCGTTTCAAATTAACGTTCGTATAGGTCATCCCCTATGGCATCGATGAGAGACATTAAGGCGCGCATCATCGCGACCAAAAAAACCGCTCAAATCACCAATGCGATGTACATGGTTTCCGCATCCAAACTCAAAAAAGCGGAACGTGCGATGGTATCGTATCGTCCGATGGTTAAACGACTTAACCACATCATTCAAGGTGTCATCACCGACAATGAGTTATCACATGTCCTGTTAGAAGAAAGACCTGTCCAAAAGACTTGTTATATCCTCATCAGTTCAGACCGTGGTTTGGCCGGACCTTACAACGCAAACCTATTCCGTAAGTTTCAATCCCACATCAAAGAAACGGGTGTCAACCCTGAAACCGTGATGGTCGCAGCGATTGGTCAAAAAGCATTCAGTTTCGCCAAGCGAAACCAATACCAATTGATCAATGATAAGCCAATTCACGTCCGAGACGACATTCAATTCATTGATTTTAAAGAAATCACTCAGAAGTTTATCGATTTGTTCTTAAATGAAACTGTGGATGAAATCGTGGTGTTCTATAGCCACTTCATCAATACACTGTATCAAAATGTCGAAGCCAAAAAGCTGTTACCAATCACATTAGAACCAACCGATGAACCCCATAAAATCCGCTACGATTATGAACCAAATAAAACAGAAATCATCAATCATCTTTTACCGATGTATGTTGAAAATACGTTGTATGGGTTCATACTCGAAGCCAAAGCAGGCGAACATGCGTCACGCATGACCGCCATGCGTTCAGCAACCGATAATGCGAAAGACGTCATCAAGAAGTTAGAACTTCATTATAACCGTGCACGTCAAGCCGCAATTACCATTGAACTAACCGACATCATTGGCGGCGCCAATGCGGTTAAGTAAAGGAGGCATAAGGTGAATCAAGGCAAAGTAGTTCAAGTCATGGGACCCGTCGTCGACGTTCAATTTGAACAGTCACTACCGGAGATTAACCATGCATTAGTCATCAAACAAAGTGCACACCAAAATCATGGTGTGGACATCCACTTAACCTTAGAAGTTTCCTTACATTTGGGTAACAACATCGTTCGTACCATCGCGATGGATTCGACCGATGGCGTCGTTCGTGGGATGACCGCGACCGATACCAAAAAACCCATCTCTGTCCCTGTAGGTCAAGCGACCCTAGGACGCATTTTCAACGTGTTGGGTGAACCCATCGATGATAAAGGTGAAGTTGAAGCGAATACGCCAAGACTACCGATCCATCGTCCAGCACCGAAACTCGATGAACTATCTTCTAAAGTTGAAATTCTCGAAACAGGCATCAAAGTCGTAGACCTGCTCGCCCCTTACATCAAAGGCGGTAAGATTGGGTTATTCGGTGGTGCCGGTGTCGGTAAAACTGTACTCATTCAAGAACTCATCCATAACATCGCCCAAGAACATGGCGGGATCTCTGTATTCGCAGGGGTAGGTGAACGTACCCGTGAAGGGAATGACCTGTATGGTGAAATGACCGAAAGTGGTGTCATTCAAAAGACAGCCATGGTCTTTGGTCAAATGAATGAACCACCTGGCGCACGTATGCGTGTAGGGTTGACGGGTTTAACCATGGCTGAATATTTTAGAGACCATGAAAAGCAAGACGTTTTATTATTCATCGACAATATATTCCGTTTCACCCAAGCCGGGTCTGAAGTATCTGCACTCCTAGGACGCATGCCTTCAGCGGTAGGTTACCAACCAACCTTGGCCACCGAAATGGGTAAATTACAAGAACGTATTACCTCCACCAAAGAAGGGTCGATCACCTCGATCCAAGCGGTATACGTCCCAGCCGATGACTATACTGACCCAGCACCAGCAACCACATTTACGCACTTAGACGCAACCACCAACCTTTCAAGAAAGATTGCTGAAGAAGGGATTTACCCAGCGGTTGACCCACTGGCATCGACCTCAAGAGCACTCTCAGTTGAAATTGTTGGTGAAGAACACTACCGTGTTGCACGTGAAGTTCAACGAACCATCCAACGCTATAATGAACTCTTAGACATCATCGCGATTTTAGGGATGGACGAATTATCCGATGAGGATAAATTGGTTGTTCACCGTGCGAGACGTATCCGTCTATTCTTGAGCCAAAACTTACACGTAGCTGAACAATTCACAGGTCAACCAGGCACTTATATCAAAGTGGCTGATACCGTTAGAGGCTTCAAAGAAATCCTTGAAGGTAAACATGACCAACTCCCTGAAGAAGCTTTCCGCTTGGTCGGTAGCATCGAAGACGTCATTGAAAAAGCCAAAAGATTGTAGGTGAACCCATGCAAATCATCGTGGTTACCCCTGCAGGCAAACTGTATGACGAACAAGTCGATTATGTGGTGGTTGCCTCACAATTGACAGGACAATTCGCCCTCATGAAAAACCATACCCCAGTCATCTCATCGATTGACCGTGGCTATGTCAAAATGGTCAAAGAAGACTCGAACCTTGTCACAGTCATCTTAAATGGGGTAGTAGAATTTTCCAACAACATCGTCAATGTCATTGCTCAAGAAGCACACATTGGTTACACCGAACAATCCGCGATGGAACATTTACTTTCTGTACGTAAAGAACGCCTAGAAGAAAATAAACGTCGTTCGATTGACTTTGGTAAAGCCGAAAAGGAATTGGCTGAAAACATTCAAAAAGCCAAAGCCAGCAAAGTCTAATTCAAAAACCACCCAAAACAGGTGGTTTTTTTCTGTAAAAAATGTTAATCTTAATAAAGAATATGGTAAAAATAATGCCATAAATGAATGAGGATAACCATGAAAAAAGGATTTTTATTGGGATCACTAATATTACTGATTGTATTAACAGGTTGTGAAGGCACAGCCAACAACAACTTCATTGCGGATATCTTCATTGGCAATGAATGGACGATGTTTTTCTTAAGTGTCATCCTGATGGTACCATCGATTTTTGCTGTAACAAGCGAACAAGGGTTACTTTTTTACGCGGCAGTGTTTCGCAGAAGACGTCGTTTTTGGCAAAGTCGTGAACTAACAGAACACGATTTGACCATGGCAAAATTCAGTGCCTATCTTACTCTAATTGCAGGTGGATTCATTTTCTTATTTAGCGTATACTACCTCATTTTTTAGCAATAAGATGTGAATATTGTATCAAAACCACACAAAATCTAGGCAGAATGTGTGGTTTTTTCTTCCTAAACAATGATATAATGAAGTAAAGAAATCGATGAACTTAAATGAATTGAATAAAGGAGCATACCCATGATTGAAATTGGCGAAGCAAAATGGATCAAAGATCAAATGTGTGACTTATTAAAAGGTCTTAAAATCACCCAAGTCAAAATGATGAATCGTCCCCATAAATTCTGTTTTTTGAACCATATCCCGACAGACTTTGAAATGGTTTTACCCAATAAAACAATCCAAAACGTCAAACAAAATGGTAACATGATTCGCATGATGTTGGATTATGGCCGTGAGTTGGTCTTCTTTGAAGATATCTTGTTTGAATACAAAGCCGTGGAAAATGTGACGGATAAAAATCAAATGGTACTTTATTTTAACAATGAAATGGTACTTGAGGTCAAAGTGAAGCTCTATGGGTTTATTCAAGTCGGCAAAACCGAAGAACTGATGGACAAAGACATCTATTATAAACGCGCTTTATCGGTCATAGACCCATTGGATGAAGCATTCACGTATGATTATTTTATCCAAGAAACCAAGCTCAATGAACCCAAACACTCAATCAAACAAGCACTGGCTACCGAACAAAAAATCCCTGGATTGGGGAATGGGACAGTACAAGACATTTTATTTCATGCCCGTATTAGACCCGATCGAAAAGTAGAAACCCTAAAGGACTTTGAAAAAGTAGCGTTGTATGAATCTACTCGCTCAACCATTCAAACCATATACAATCAAAAAGGCCGAAATAACAACCATGACTTATTGGGCCACCCAGGTGAATACGATGTCATCATGCGTGCTCAACGTGGTTTTTGTCCGGTATGCCAATCCAATTTAAATGAGAAAAACTATTTAGGTGGTAAAGTCATATTTTGTCCACATTGCCAAAAATAAGCAAAAAGCCTAGTTCCTAGGCTTTTTCTGTCTTATTTCTACAATGATACTGATGAATGGGAGTACAAAACCAACACTGAATAACCAAGAGAATATGGTACCTCGACCCAACATAATGCCAATATCTTGAATCGCATCCATATCGGATACGATGGCTTCTGTGAATCCCGCAAACGATAAAATAAGGGCCGATATGAGAATCGATGGCAACGATTTTTCGATGGCTTTTTGGTAAGCATCTTTTCCACTTAAGGATTTTCTTTCTTCCAAATACCGTGAGGTTAATAATACCGCATAATCGATGGTTGCACCGAGTTGAATAGACAATATGATGAGATAACCGACATAAAGGATTTCAGTCGATAACCAGACATTGATGGCGATGTTAAACCAGATTGAAGCTTCAATTATAAGAACCAAAATCAATGGGATCAAGATGGATTTAAATGCCACCCCAATGACCAAAGCGACTAATCCAATCGATAGCCATAAAACCAAAGCCGTATCACTTAATATTAAGCCCTTGATATCAGATGTCGCTGGCATCACACCCACATAATAGGCATCTTCAAAAAAGCTTTCTGTTTTAGATTTGATGAATGTATTCAATGCATAAAATTCAGCACTTTCTTTTGATATATCGGTGTTTAGGATGATACGAATGTACCCGTTTTGGATGAATGCACCCTTGACAGTATCAGGGATGAGTGCCCTTGGAATGTTCGGATCTACCGTCGTAACCAACGCATTCACAGATAAAACATGTTCATTTTGAAGTAATTCAGATACCAATCCAACTTCCCTTTCGACATCTTCACCCTGAATCAAAATAACCAATGGGTTAAAAGAACCAAAATGTGTTTCGATGAATGCTTGGTCAGAAGCGATAGTAGATGTGGCGTGACCGGTGTTTTGATATAAGTAATCGGCTTCTTTTTGTACGAAATAACTACCCAAAGCAACCACCATAAATAACCCCATCAAATAATATCGGGCACGATACAACCACCCACCTAAACGATTGAATGATGGCATCCATGTACGGTGGGTTGTTTTTTCAATCCAGCGATGACATAAAATTAACAACACAGGCAAAATGATGATGGTCGAAAGATAGGATAACAAAATCCCTTTGGCCAATACTAAGCCCATATCGAGTCCAATACCATAAGACATAAAACACAAAGCAATGAATCCAAATACTGTTGTTAAACTCGAAACAGTAATCGAAACGAAACTCTTTTTCACAGCCATTTTGACGCGGTCTATCACAGATAAATCCTTGTATTCATGGTACCTATGTAACAAGAATAAGGTGTAGTCCAATGACATAGCAAGTTGTAAAGCCATCGCCATCGTCATGGTAATGAATGAAACGCTACCTAAGATTAGGTTTGTGCCTAGATTCAGGACAATCGCGATGCCCAAAGTAACCAAAATCAAAACCGCCTCCATATAAGATTTGGATGCGAAAACCATGATGATGATACAGAGAGGGACAATGATGGCCATGATTAAGAAAAGTTGCTTCGAGGCTACACGATGAGACTCAAGGTTATTCAACACTTCACCACGCATGTATAAGTGTTCTGTGGATAAATCCTGAATTGCCTCAATCACATCATCCAATCGGGTATCGTAACTGTCTAAATCAAACTCGATCATCAGTTTGGACTTACCATCCACATAAAATGGGGCTTTGACATCGGCAGGGACAACATCCAACGGCACAACGGATAAGTCAACATAATCATCTAACCACACCACACCATAGACATGATCTATTTGTGCAATAGCCTCTTTTAAATTCACAACTTCATTCACAGAAAAACCATCGACGACCAACTCAATGGAAGTATGGTTGCCAAAAGTGTTTTCTAGGATTTCAATGCCTTGTTTGGTATTCGAATCTTGTGGTAAATAAGCGGTCATATCATAATTGGTTTTAACACTGAAGGCCAGTACGCCAGAGAGTAGTGTCAATATCGTTACAACCAACATCGTCCAAAAACGACCTTTTTTTGATATAAAATAGTTCATAAATGCCCCTTTCTTGAAATAATCAAATAATCATTTTAAATCTATATTTTAATCTTATACCCTTTGTGATATAAATAAGATATGAAATCCCGTTTTAAAAATCATTTCAAAACCCATTTGGAGGTCCTATGAGAAATTTAGAAATCAAAAAGAAAATCATCAGTGAAACCAAGGCACTGATTTCTCAAAAACGCAATGTCACCATCAAAGACATCGCAGATAAGTGTTACATGAACATTGCTTCGGTAAATTACTATTTTGGTTCAAAAGAACTCTTGATTGAACAAGTGGTGGATGAAGTCATTGGTCAGTTAAAACAAGAAATCATCCATTTATTGGAAATCAATCAAGACAAAACCAAGTCTGAATTGCTTGAAGCCATGATTACCTACACCTATAATTTCTCTTTAGAAAATATCGGATTGATTTCTTATCTATTTTTAAATCAAGATTCCAGTGAACGTGCAGGCAATCAGCTCATTGAAACATTCTTTTCAAACAATAGTTTCACTCAAATGATTTATGAAAAATTGAATGTTGAAGTCAAAACAATCGAACCGATGGTTATTTATGCCAAGTATATGATTTTATTCTCTAGCTTCGCGATGCCACTATTCATTTCAATCGCATCGAACAATACCCCTTTAAATTCACAAATCGAAACATTTAAAAATGAGACCTTTAGACAATACTTCATCAAAGAATTATTGAGATTGATTGAGGGATAACATGGAAAATCTACAAAAAAACTTAGAAAAACTGACCGTACAAGAAAAATTGAATTTATTATCCGGGGATGGCTTATGGTATATTAAGCACAATGAAAAGCTTGGCCTTAAGCGATTTATGATGACCGATGGCCCCCATGGCTTAAGAAAACAAGCTTCGAATGACGCGATGGGTATCGCAGCCTCACACCCTGCCACTTGTTTCCCAACCGCTTCGTTATTGGCGTGTTCTTTTGACACCAATCTCATGTATGAACTGGGTCAAGCACTTGCCAAGGAAGCCATTCATCAAGATGTCTCCTTGATCCTTGGTCCAGGCATCAACATGAAGCGTAGCCCACTTTGTGGACGAAACTTTGAATATTTTAGTGAAGACCCACTGTTGGCGGGGACGCTTTCAAAAAGTTATATAGAAGGGGTTCAAAGCCTCAATGTTGGTACGTGTTTGAAACACTATTTCGCGAATAATCAAGAAAAACACCGCATGACAGTGGATGCGATCATCGACAAAAGAGCGATGTATGAAATCTATTTAAAAGGCTTTGGCATAGCCATCCAAGCGAAACCTTGGGCCATCATGACGGCTTACAACAAAGTAAACGGGTCTTATGTGGCTGAATCCAAGTTATTTATGTCTGCGATTGGCAGAAATCGCTATGGCTTCAAAGGTGCTTACATCACCGACTGGGGCGCAATGAACGACCGTGTCGCTTCACTTAAAGCGGGATTGAGCCTTGAAATGCCAGGGTCAAAAAACAAAATTCTTTGGAAAGCCTATAAAAAAGAACAAATCACCGATGGTGAAATCGATTTTGCTGTTAAACCATTGTTATGGATGTTAGAAAAGGGCAGTCAGAAGAAAGAAAAAATGCCGATAGATCACCACCATGAACTCGCCAGAAAAATCGCCTCAGAATCGATGGTGTTACTCAAAAATGAAGGCATTTTACCATTAAAAATAGATCAAAAGGTTGCTTTAATTGGTCGATTTGCCAAAGAACCGCGTATTCAAGGGTCAGGTTCATCCAAAGTAAATCCGAATAAAGTGGACACACTTTTCGACATTTTTACTCAAGAAAACATTACATTTGAATATGCCGATGGGTATTCACTCGATCAAAATGAATACCCACATCATATCCTTGACGCTTTGAAGGTTTGTGAGTCCAAGGATGTCATTGTTTTGTCTGTAGGTTTAACTGAATTATATGAATCGGAAGGGTATGATCGAACCCACCTCAATTTACCTCAACAACAACTCAAACTCATCGACGCCATCACTGAAAAACACAACAATGTGGTGATTGTATTACAAGGTGGGTCCGTCACCTTATTGCCTTATAAAGACGATGTCAAAGCCATTTTGAACGCCTATTTACCGGGTGAAGCAGGGGCACTTGCGATATATGATCTGTTATATGGAAAAGTAAATCCAAGTGGTAAACTCGCAGAAACCTATCCAATCCATTTAGATGATACCCCTTCGTACCCATTCTTTCCGGGTGGGACAAAATCAGTGTATTATGCGGAATCGATATACATCGGCTATCGGTATTATGACAAAAAAGGATTGATGGTCAGTTACCCATTTGGGTTTGGACTCAGCTATAGTACATTCAATATTCATAATGTTCATTTTTCGAGCAAACATATCAAAGCAAATAAATCCATTCAAGTAACAATGGATGTTACCAATACCTCAAATATCGATGGTAAAGAAACCGTTCAAATCTATATTACAGATTTAGGCACAGAAATTCATAAACCCTCACAAGAATTGAGAGCTTATCAAAAAGTGTGGGTAAAAGCCAATGATACAGTGAAAGTTACCTTTGATATTCAACACAGCGATTTTGATTATTACGATACTGAAATCGATGAATTCAGAGTCAAAAAGGGGCAATATGAAATTAAAATTGGTGATTCATCACGAACCTTTTATCATATAGAAGTTGTACAGGTGGATGGAGATACAGTTGACCCAACCGAATCTACGGTTTATCATACATTTGATCGCTACATCAGTGTTCATGATTTTGAAGATTTGTATGGGACATTGCCACCAAAAGAGGACACTGAAAAACACAAGTACCATTTGAATTCAACGATTGGTGAAATCAAAGATACCCGCATTGGCGGCCTCATCCACCGAATAGGTATTAAAGAAATTCAAAAAACACCTGCTGATGCCGCAACCAAGAAAATGATGAAAGAACAGTTTGAAGAATTGCCATTACGTGCTATCCCCCTATTTTCAGGCGACAAGTTTACCCATAGACGCGTTTTGGGTCTCATTGATATCATGAACAAACACCCATTTAGAGGATTGGTTAAGTTGATATGATTCGGTTCAATATCCCTGTTATTGAAATGTTACACGAACAACCCAGAGGCCTATTCATTTTGATGCACGGCCATTTTGGTAATAAATCCTTAAATCAATTTGGAGGTTTAGCCGAACAAATTTATGAGATGGGCTTTGATGTGGTTACCTTAGATGCCTACAAGCATGGTGACCGATTATCAGCACCGTATATCGCAAACAATCCACAAGAAACCACGTATGAAATGGTTATGGTGATTGAAGAAACACTTAAAGATATTGTGTATTTGTACACACACCATTACAGTAAAAGAACACAAAAAGTGTCCATTTTAGGGATTTCGATGGGGGGACATATTGCGTTTCTCCTCAACCGGTATTTACAGTTAGAGTTTTGTATCCCAATCATTGGTTCACCAGATTTATACAAACATTATCAAATGAAAAAGAGCGCGATTCTGGGTGAAAAAATGAATGAACTCATACCAAAACTCAAAGCATTGACACTGGAAGCGAAGGCGTTTACACCAAGCTATGCATTTATATTGAATGGCGAATATGATGATGTAGTGTCTTTTGAACCTGCCAAATCATTCATTCAACCATTGAGTCATGCGCGTTATGTTTATCAAGGGTATCCTTGTGGACATGAACTAACCCAATCCATGATTGAAGATATTATTTCCTTTGTGAGGTCAAGACTATGAAAGTACTCGTTGTAAAACTCGATGGACTCCATTGTGGGTCCTGCTTGTACATGATTGAAAAACTAAGTAAAGATGCCGGTGCCATCAAGGTGGATATCAATGTTCAAACCATGATTGCGAAATTTTACTATGAAGATATGAATGAAACCGAAGTCATTCAAATCATTGAGAATCATAGTTATCACGCTGAACGGTTAACCACGTATGATGAAGGAGAACTTTAGTACATTGTCCAAATTGTGGACTTGAATACAGTTCGGATCATGACAAAATAGTACGAATGGTTTTTCAATGCGCCTTTTTACCGTTGTGTATTTCTTATTCATAAGTCATAACGAAAGGGCACCAAAGTATTGAATGGCTTGGGTGTTTTTTCATCGTTCCATTTTTCATCATCATTCTATGAGCCATTATGATGACAGGAATGACTTAATATGCGCTGATCATACTGTAATCAAATCGATGCTGAATCCAATCTAGACTGTCGAAAGCGATCGTTTATAACGCCTTAAAAGAGGGCTAATTGATTCTTGATGACGCTTTATGGATTTTATTAGATGTAAAATTAAATATGATTACACTTAAAATATATGTGAATATTATAGCATATATTCCTTAAAGCGACCTCATTAAGCCATTAAATATGATTTTACTAAAATACCAAAAATATAGTGCCGAAATTATTAATTTGATATTCAAATAAAAAACGCTCACAATGATTGACAAATGAACCCTTTTGGATTACAATAGCATATGACTACAATAAAGGAGGATATCATTCTATGGCATTCGAACGCGTTAAAAAAATGATATTAAATGAGTTAAAAGTTGAAGAGTCAAAAATCACATTAGAAGCTCGCTTACAAGAAGATCTTGGTGCGGATTCATTAGACGCAGTTGAATTAATTATGAACATCGAAGATGAATTTGATATTTCAATTTCAGACGAAGCTGCTCAAAACTTAAAAACTGTTGGCGATTTAGTCAAATATATCGAGTCGCAAGGTAAATAAGGACATTGTTCCTTATTTTTTTATTTACTAGGAAAGTTCGTCTTTTATTGTTCGCTTTCCGAATGTTCTTTCAATCAGTTTTATATAAGTCTACTATAAACTTGGTATTAAATACGCGTATTGTGAAAAT
>JAVBWN010000003.1:0-84677 GCA_036677365.1 Acholeplasma sp. | reverse complement strand
TCTGTTTATCTTCTAACATCTTATTCCAGAGAAAGCGATTATGGCCTAGAGTCATATGGATTAAAGTCTTTTGAGATTCATTTGGATAGATTCGAAACTTAAAAGCTTTGTTCATACCAAATCCGCCCTTTCATAGTGTTTATGTATAGAGATTATTCAACTATATTATAACATTATTTATGGGTTTTGTGAAATAAATATGAAAGAATTTTACGAATCAATTCATCCCGCTACCTAAAGAGGTAGGGGACTTCTTGATTGTGTTGTTAAATGCAGGTACACCATAAGACAAGGCTTCAGTAGCATCCGGAAATGCAGCTTTCATGCGTCTTCGGATTTCAACCATGATCGATTGTTGAGGTTCTTCTAAACTTTGAATGTATTGATCTACAGTCATATGAGTTCTCCTTCTTGATTTCTGATATAGAGGTCATGTAAAACTTCACCCAACAAAACAAATTGGGTAGGCAAATAGGGGTCATCAAACACAAATTGATAGAGTTCATACCCTTCATATATTTGGATGTTTCTGCCAATATCGGAAGGACAGGTAGGAACATCTTTAACATCAAAATGGTAGATTTTGTCTTCTTCTAATACTTTACCTTCAAAATGGTACCCCGCTTTAGATAACGTTAAGTGACCTTCACCGAGGGTTTGAACCCGTTTGTTTAGATACCCTTCCAAACGGACAGGACTTTCTAAAGTGTAGTTTGGGTTTTTTTGAACCGTTTGAATGAGGCGTTGTCTTTGGGCTTCATAATAGACATCGACCCCTTGATTGTCAATTCTACCGTATGCATCGTATTTAAAAACGGCTTGACAGTGGGGACAATTCAATTGGTGTTTTTGTGAAATCAATCCCGTTTTAAAACACTTTGGACATTCGGTTAAGACATATTCAAGGCCATGGATGTCGTTTAATTTGTAGGTGTATTGTTGGATTAAATTATCTTCATATGGGCTATGATAGAGGGCTTTAACGACACCTTCATAAATCGCTTGTTCAGATAAATTGGGAATGTCATTTTGATCAAACAGTTTCACGACTTGCGTATCCATTCTGCCTTTAAATGTTTTTTTGGTCCAAGGTGGATTGACCAAGTATGGGAATTGGTGTTTGACGATGAAGACATCGACTTTGGCTTTTTTGATGAGTTTCGCCACCGAAAAAGTGGGTTTCATGAATCGACCCGAGGGTGAGATTTGACCTTCTGGGAAAATCGATAAAATACCTTTGTTTTTAAGCACCCTCAAGGCTTTGATGGTTGCTACAGCGTCTGGTTGTAAAAGGGCTTTGGGTATGGCTCTAGATAACCTTAAAAATGGCCCTAATAGGGGATCAAAAAACATTTTATGAGCAGCCAAGTAATTCATTCTTTTCGGGTATAACGCTGTGGTTGTGTAAATAAAATCATAAAACGAGGTATGGTTGGATAGGGTGATGGCCGGACCGGTGATGGGATCTTTATGGATGATTCTTTGGCCTTTACCGAATGCATACAGTTTCAGTAATCCACCGAGCGGCCAAAATAACGCGCCACTGGGTTTTTTCATTGGATCGACTCAAGCACCGCTGCTTTGTTTTCAGGGTGAAGGATGGCTGCTTTGATTTCGGCCTGTTTTTTCGCATCGATTTTATATTTGAGTGAAATCAAAATCCCAATCGTCATGAATACTAGCGGTGCGAACGCCATGATGAATTTAATCGCGTTCATCGCCGAATCTGGTTGTGATAAAATGGGGTCTGCCCCAGGGGCTCTTTCTTTGAAGCCCGCCAAACCGATTAACCCCATGACCAAAGCCAAACCTAAGGCTTGAGCCACCTTGTTGATGAAGTTAGTAAACCCGCTCATTTGACCATCCAAACGGTCATTGAAATAGAGTTGCCCCGCATCGACGACATCGCCATACATGGTGTGTGGTACAAGCCCTGGACCAGAAATACCAAACCCCATCAAAGCGGCAATCACGTACAGTAAGACTGGGTTGATGTTGGCAGGAATGACCAAAATAAATAGCGCAGTTAAAATCCATAAAATCGCTCCAAATCGGTAAGCATAGGTTTTACCTTTGTTTTCAATCATTTTGATGTAGACAGGTAAAGCCACGATTTGCATCGAAAACATGAGTGCTGCAGAGATTAAACCGACCACGGTGGGCTCTTGAGCCGCAGTTAAATCTTTGGTGATGTAAAAATCCACATAAAAGAAAAACAACCCACTCATGATGGCCATCGCCATTTGAAGGACAAGGAACATCCCTAAATATTGTCTGAATGGTTTTAATACCAAAGGTTTAACCATGTCTTTGACATTAAATTTGGATTGTAGTGGTTTGGTTTGGATTTCTTCTTTGACAAATAAACCGGTGAACAATACCGATAAGAAGAACAGTGTACCAAACGATAAACTCATCACTTGGTAACCGATGGTTTCATCAAACAAACCGACGATGATGCCAGGGACAGCGACACAAAGGATCGATGAGAAGATTGAGAAGCCTAAGCGGTAAGAATTATAGCTTGCACGTTGTTGATAATCTGAGGATACTTCTGAAGATAATGAATAATATGGAATCATGACTGCGGTTTGAACGGTTGTAAATAACAAGTAGGAAGTGAGTACCGCAGTGACACGTAACCCCAAGTCAGAGATGTTGTATGGGAAAAATAATAAATACATTGATACTAAAACCAGTGGGCTGGCGAAAATCAAATAAATTCGACGTTTACCCCATTTGGATTGGGTTCTATCTGAAATATAACCCATCAATGGGTCAGTGACAGCATCCCAAATTCTCGCGATGAGCATCACCAGACCAATCCAGTAAGGGGAAAGCCCCACGGTCAATGCGAGAAATCCAGGGTAAAGAAAATTGATGATGTTAAACGAACCACCACCGAAAATGTCGGCTGCAGCGAAAGCTAGCTTACGCTTTAATGTGTGTTGCATAGGTTAGCACCTTTCTTTCTATTACCCACATTGTAGCATGAAGCTAGCGATAAGTGAAAAAAAACAAGCCAAATGGCTTGTTAAAGGTTACATATAGAGTTCATCCGCGGATGGAATCAAGGTGATTTTCACTTGTTCTATGCGCTTACCGTTCATTTTGATGATTTCGAACTTGATGTCTTTAGACTGATACACTTCTTTTTCACTTGGCAAATGACCAATCGTTTCGACGACCCAACCGTTGACGGTTAAGACGTCTAATTCTTCATCCTTACCAATCAATTCAAAGAATTTTTCAACGTTCGCATTCCCCATGACCAAATACTCATGGTCGTTGATCTTTTCAATCTCGTGGATGATGGTGTCGTGTTCGTCCCAAATTTCACCGACCAGTTCTTCTAAGATATCTTCTAAAGTTACCAATCCGACGGTACCACCAAACTCGTCTAAGACGATGGCGATGTGCATTTTTTTGACTTGAAGTTCTTTGAGCAATGCGTCAATCTTTTTATTCTTGGTGATGTATAACGCAGGTTTAATGATGTCTTGGATATTTTTATTGGAGGTATATACGTAATTGTAAAAGTCTTTATGGTTGATGATCCCGATGATGTGGTCGATATTGCCTTCATATACAGGTAATCTAGAGTAGCCTGTATCGACAAACACTTTTTGAATTTCGGCATTCGTAGCGTCAATCGGTACACATTCGATGTCGATACGCGGGGTATAAATATCTACAGCTTCTAACTCAGAGAATTCAATCGCACTACGAATGAGTGTCCCTTCGGTTTCGTTGATACCGCCACCTTCTTGGGCTTCATCGACGATGGTCAAGAGTTCTTCTTCAGTGATGCTTCTATCTTCATTGGGTTTGACAATCTTAGACATCAACACTTTCCATTGCTTAAAGAAAAAGTTGAATGGTAAGAATACTTTTTCAAGCACCAATACAATCGGTGCGGAAAACATAGCAAACTTTTCAGGGTATTCTTTCGCAATCGATTTCGGTGTCACTTCACCAAAGATCAAAACAACGATGGTGATGACCACCGTGGCGATGGTTGCACCAAATTCTTGGCCAAGTAAACTGACAAACAAAATGGTTGCGAGAGACGCACTCAAAATATTGACGATGTTATTACCAATCAAAATGGTCGATAGAATCACGTCATAACGTTCCGATAACTTCAATGCGAGGGTTGCGTTTTTATGTCCTTTTTCGCTTAAATTTTTCATACGTATGCGATTATAGGAAGAAAAGGCAGTCTCGGTGGCTGAGAAGAAACTGGATAAAAAGATGCTGATGATGATTAATATAAGATAGATACTACTACTGTCACTGTCCATATATGGGCTTAATATTCTCCTTGATGAATAATTTTATAACAATAAGCATTATATCATACTGTTTCTAAAAATGATATATGTGCGCGCACACTGCGAAAAAAAACACCCTTGACAGGTGTTAGTGTTGGTGTTTGCATTCACAATCGTCGTGATCGTGTCCACAAGCGCAATCTTCGCCATCTTCATGGTTGTGACCACAGTCACAATCGCCTTCATGGTGGTGATCATGGTCGTGGTGATGTCCACAGCCACAGCCATCTTCAACTTCGTCGAATTCTGCTTCATCTAAAAACATCAATTCGCCATTTTCGACATAAATCGTAATGAGTTCAGTGCGGGAGACGGTTTCTTCTTCCATCACCACTGGAATTTCATTGTAGGTATAGACTTGGTCGCCATCTTCGATGTTCCCTAGGCCAAATTGAACAGTCGCGTCCCCACAAGAACAATGGTAGTGTAATCCTGCAATCACGCAGTTGAAGTTTTCTTTCTTTAAAATATCTTGTAATAAGACTTTTGCTTCATCGGTTATTTTCATGTGTATATATCCTCTCTAAATCGTATACATTATAAGCGATTTATGACATTTTTACAATCATTATTGTTTTCAAATTATAGGGTCAAACAATAACGCTTGAAAGCGTCTAGGATTTGTTGCCACCCTTGTCGTTGTAACTCTACACTATTTTCAGTTTCCGTATCAAAAATGACTTCAACTTTCACTTGTTTAGGTTGTTCACTAAATTTGATTTCAACAATACGGTCATCTAATAATCGATATTTAATGTACTTGAGCGGTTCTATCTGTAGAAACTCACCTTCAAAATCAAAACCAAATGAATGGTCTTTAGCACGCATCGGGTATTTGAAATATCCACCCACCCTAAAATCCGATGTTGAACCGACCGTTTCCCAGTCCGGAGTGGCGTGATTCCAAGCATCCACGTGTTTGGGTGTAATGTATGTTTTCCAAACCAATTCGATTGGTTTTTGGATGGTTGTTTGAATCGAAACTTTCATTGTAAATCACCTCTTGATTTTATTTTATATGAAGACGGACGCGCATGGATTCATTTTGCATATCAAATGACCAAAAAGTTTCTTTTATTATAAATAAGGTGTTTTTTTTTAGCAATCCCCCCCTATTTTGTGTATAATGATTTCGGTGATACTATGGATTATGCAAAACGATTAACTCAAGTCTTCCAAACCGAAGACATTAAAATAGAACATGTCAAAGACAAAGGGATTTCGATCAATAAATACATCGCAGATTCAGGCTATTGTTCGAGACGAAAAGCCGATGAACTCATTCAATCGGGTGTGGTGACTTTAAATGGGATGACTGCTCAGCTTGGCATGCGTGTGGAAAAAAACGATATCGTCAAAATCGATGGTGCGGTGGTTAAACCGATTGAAGATAAGGTCTATATCGTGTTGAATAAACCCGAAGGCATCGTCTGTACCACAGAACGACACATCGAAAACAACATTGTTGACTATATGCATCTCGATGAGGTCATCTTTCCGATTGGTCGACTAGATAAAGATTCAAGAGGGTTGATTTTACTCACCAACGATGGCGATATCGTCAATAAAATCCTACGGGTTGAATATGGTCATGAAAAAGAATATTTGGTTGAAGTGGATAAGCCTTTGACTAAATCATTCATCGATTATATGGAACAAGGGGTTGTCATTTTCAACTTAAAAACCAAAAAGTTCCAACAAACCGAACCATGTAAACTCATTCAAGAAGACGATACCCACTTTCGAATCATCTTAAAACAAGGGATGAATCGTCAAATCAGACGTATGACTACCGCTTTAGGCTATGAAGTGGTGTCACTCGAACGCATTCGTATCATGCACATCACCAAAACAGGTTTGCCTGTGGGTTATTATCGATACCTCACCAACGACGAATTAATAAAACTCAATCAAAGCATTCAAAAATAATGCAGGGACGCCGCGGCGTCCCTTATTCATTATTTAATTTCAAATGAGATCGATTGAATGCCTGTGGCGGTTCTATAATATAATGCATAATAACCGACACGTTCAAGACAAACTCTATGTGGTAAGTATACATAGTCTCCCCCATTATAACTCATATACATGTAAGCATTCGGCATTAAGAATTCAATCAAGACTGAACCCTCATAAGACCCAAAATTTTCTGCACCTGTCACGGCTGGGTATGACCCTACACGGTTTAAGATGGTAATCATGGACGTATTTTGTGGGTATGAAAAATAGAGCCCGGCTTGTGTGAATGACCCCGTACCTGAAGAGGATGCGTACTTCTTGATTGTGTTGTTAAAAAAGACAATTTTTATTTGTCTCTTTTTCAATATTATTTTAAGAATTTGTGGATTTTTGATTATAAATCCTATAAAAACGAAAAAAGCACCCTAAAGTGCTTGAATTTCTTCGATTTCGTACCCTTTATTTCTCGCAAATATCATGATTCTTCGAATGGTCATGGGTTTTTGGAATTCTACTTCTAGGGTTTTCTGTTTGTAATCGGGTTTGACGGATAATATGTCTTTATTGCTTTTTAGTCCAATCAGTAACATTTGAGCACAATGGCCACAACTACAATCCTGACAGGTTAAATTAGGTACGATAAATTTAGCTTGCATGCATGGATTCTCCTATGATGACTCGGTTTCTGCCTTCCGATTTGGCTTGGTATAGACGTTGGTCTGCGCATTCGATCCAACCATCCATGGTTTCAGTACATTCACGATTGACGAATATTCCGCCAATCGATATGGTCATTTTGATTTCCTGTTTTCGATATTTAAAGACATAGGCTTCTACTTTTTTACGTAAGCGTTCAGCGATTTCTATGACTGTCTTTGGTTGGAAAGCATCGATGACATAGACAAACTCTTCGCCCCCATAACGGGCCACAAAGTCTTGGTTTCCGCGTTCTTCTTTGAGTAATTTCGCGATTGAAACCAAAATCTCATCGCCACAACTGTGGCCATAGGTATCGTTGATTTTTTTGAAGAAGTCGACATCGATCATCAATAGCCCAAAAGGGCGTTTGGTTTTATCAAAAGCGTTCTTCTTATCTTGCATATACGAATCAAAAGCAACACGGTTATTAACACCCGTTAAGTAGTCTGTGGTCGCCAGTGTCGATAATGAATTTTGAGCGTCTTTCGCAATTCGAATATAATAATACGCTGAGTTGGCGACACCGATGATGTTAAGAACGAAGTTAATGACATGGAAGAATATGATCCATCCCAGCTCTAATGGGTATAAAGGTGGGTTTTGAATGGCATAGGCAAATGTAAATCCAAACAAGATGATTTGGGTCAATACACCGACAAACTTGAGGCTCGGACGCCATTTTGTATAGACGATCAATACGCTCATGTTGAAAAAATAATACATGAAGCCCGAATTGAGTCCAAATAACAAGACTTGAATTACACCAAGCGCTGTGATGGTAAGAATGAATAAAAATGCCGATAATCCATATTTCTTCTTCTTATTTAGATACACCGCGATTAAAGCAATCACCATACCGATGAGATTCCCATAAAAGGAGACCATACTACCGGTAAAAAAGATGATGGGGACAATAATACAGTCTGCTGCGATGGTCGATAAATAGACCAGATTGGCTTGATGATAGTATTGTCTTGTCTCAATATCGACATAATTCGGTTTAGCTTGCATAGTAATCCCTCAACATATTAGGTTTGTTTTTTCTTTTTCTTGGGTTTAACGACGATATTTGGCAATAACGCATCGATCGCTTGTTTGGTGATGAAATCATCATCGATATCCAAAAGATAGTGTAGTTTAGCCCCTTGATAAGGATAACCTGTTTCAGCGTCTTTTAAGATGGGTGTTGTTGATTCGTGTATTTTAAGATAAGGTTGGTCATCACATACCAATAGAATTGGTTTTAAGTCGATATAAATCATGTATTCACCAAACATTTTTCGATAAGATACATCATAAAAACGACTGAGTTTTTCTACCACATAAGAGACATAATCTTGTGAACTGGCCATAAATTACCCCTTCGATACGACGTGATTGGCAGCCAACCTGCCCGTGGATAATGCAATCGTGATATTGAATCCCCCAATCGGTCCTTGGAGGTCGGTGGATTCGCCAACAAAATATAACCCTTTGGATTGTATTGATTCCATGGTTTGTGGGTTCAACGCTTTTACATCAATCCCACCGGCATTGACAAAGGCTTTTTCTTTGACTTCAACCCGTTCAATCGGGATCGGGAATTCGGTCAATAATTTGGATATAAGTTCAACTTCGGTTTTCTTCATATCCGAGACACGTTTATTTTCAATCCCTGAGACATCCATGACTTTTTTCGCTAAACGCTTTGAAGTGATTTTTTCTAGGACGGTCATCACCGTGTCTTTGGTCGTTCTACTCTCATTGAATAAAATAACCGGGTCAGCATCCGTTAATGTGATATATAAAGTGACCGGTTCTTTTTGAAGGCGGGCATAAATGAGTTCAGAGATGTGTAAAATGATGGGTCCAGATACCCCAAAATGGGTAAATAGGAGATCGCCATCGTGGGTCTTTTTATCTTGATTGATTCGGATTTGGGTTGTGATCGCAACCCCTTGTAAGTCTAAATCTTGTTGTTTGACTTTATCTGAAAATAGGTAAGTTTCCGCTGGCGTATAGGGTTTATAAGGGATATCCAAATATTTCGCAAACACCAAGGCGTCACCGCTTGACCCCATCGATGGGTAAGCGTTTGACCCTACCGCGATGATGAGGTTCTTGGTTAGATAGGTTTCTAATTCCGTTTCAACGACATATAAATCCTCTTGTTTGGTGATTTTTTTAGCGGGTTCATTGTAATGGATCCGTTCGGTTTTGATGCCTTTTAATAACGCATCCAACACCGATTGGCTTTTACCTGTTTTTGGAAAGTATTTAAAGTTTTGTTCTAAATCGAGTTCAAGACCACGAACATTGAAAAATTGGATGACATCTTTGGGTCCAAATTGGGTTAAAGCCGGGTAAAGAAATCGTTTATGGGGCATATGCAAGGATTCTATAAAGTCACGTACAGACAGGTTATTGGTGATATTACAACGTTTTCCACCGGTGAGCAATAACTTTTTACCGACTTTATCGTTTTTTTCCAATAGGATGTAGTTTTTGTGTCCTTCGAGTTGGTTACAAGCCATCAATCCAGCTGGTCCACCCCCAATGACGATACAATCTAGCAACATAGCAATCACTCCATACTCAATTATAGCGTATTATCGCCAAAATAGAGAAAAAAAGCACGACAAAGGCCGTGCTTTTTGTGTGGGAGATGCTGATTTTGAATCACCAGCACCCAATATACGGATACCCTAAGGTTTTTATTGGTACTTTTATTATATTTTTTCTATTTGAGGCTGTGCATATGGTTTGAATATCTTTAGATATTTCCTTATAGTATAACTATCGTAACGGAGGATTTTATGCAAGATTATCGTGTTTTACTCTACTACCATTACGTTCGAATCGAAGACCCACAAGTCTTACGTGAAGAACATTTGGCTTTTTGTCAAAACTTAGGCTTACTCGGCCGCATTTATATTTCTGAAGAAGGCATCAACGGTACCGTATCAGGGACCGTGTCAGAGGTTCAAACCTACATTGATTGGATGGAACAACACCCTTACTTTAAAGGGGTGACTTATAAAATCGATGAAGCGGATGGTCACGCCTTTAAAAAGATGCATGTCCGTGTGAAAAATGAACTCGTGAACTTCAGTTTAGAAGACGATGTGAATCCCAAGGAATTGACTGGGCGTTACGTCGAACCGAAAGAGTTTTTTGAACGAATCCATGACCCTGAAACCATCATCATCGATGCGAGAAATGACTACGAATACGATTTAGGTCATTTTAGAGGGGCCATCAAACCAGAGATCAAACGCTTTAGAGATTTGCCAAACTGGATTAGGGAAAATAAAGAACAATTTAAAGGCAAAAAGATTTTGACGTATTGTACGGGTGGGGTACGTTGTGAGAAATTCTCAGGATGGCTCAAACGGGAAGGTTTTGATGATGTTGGACAACTCCATGGTGGGATTGTCACTTACGGTAAAGACCCGGTAGCTCAAGGGGCTTATTGGGATGGACAGTGCTATGTATTTGATAACCGAATCGCAGTACCAATCAATCAAGTGAACCCACGAATTGTGGGTAAAGACCATTTCACTGGTGAACCGTGTGAAAGGTATATCAACTGTGCCAACCCGGATTGTAACAAACAAATCTTATGCACCGTTGAAAATGAAATCAAATACCGTGGTTCATGTTCGGATGACTGTCGAGTTCACCCAAGAAACCGCTATAAGGACAAATAAGACCTCATTTTTTGAGGTCTTTTTCATCTATAAAGGCATTTAATTCTATTAGGGTAGGCATCGCTTCCATCGCCCCGAGCTTCGTGGTGGTTAAGGCCGCGAACGCATTGGCAACTTTAGCGTATTTTTGAAGTAACCTCATATCGGTTGGTAATGTGTCATGATGTGCGCATTGAGCCAAAAAGGCACCAATCCAAGCATCCCCTGCCCCAGTGGTATCTTTAACAGAAACTTCATAGCCCTTAACGATCACATCTTCTTTTCTCGTATAGATATGTACCCCATCTTTACCTAAAGTGACGACGAGGATTTGCCACGGAAACTGCTTTAAATAGTGGATTTGATCAAAGTATATTGATTTGCCTGTGATGAATTCAAGTTCATCGATACCAATTTTTAGGATGTCTGCATAAGGTAAATACGATTGAATCGTACGTTGATATTTGGTGTGATCCTCGGATAAAGCCAAACGAATGTTTGGGTCAAAACTGAGGATGGTAGATTTTGTTTTGGCGTAATCCAACAAACGCTTGTGTGTTTGAACCATTGGATAATCCCCCAACAAAGACACACTACAAAAATGGAGGATTTGATTGTCTAAAATCGATAAATCTTTTGGTCCATCATAGCGTTGGTCAGCACTTGGATTACGATAAAAGATAAAATCACGTTCGCCTTCTGAAGATAGAGTGACGAAAGCCAAACAGGAGTTGGCTTCTTTGGTTTGATTTATATGGCGCGTGTTCACACCATAGTTCTTCAATTCATCCACCAAAAAATCGCCAAACGCATCTTTACCGACTTGGCCTAGAAAAATACTTGGGTTGCCGAGGTTGGCCGCTGCAACACACACATTCGCAGGAGCGCCACCGGCTTTTTTGGTAAACCCAGATACATCCTTGAGTTTCATACCCGATTGATTAGGCATCATATCGATTAATAGTTCACCGATACCGATCACTTTTTTCATGATATCCCCCTTAAAAATAAAACCCGTCACCGGGTTTCATCTTATTTGTCTTTTTTTAAAGCGATGATACACATGACTTCAAAAATCATGAGCAACATCAAGTCTCTACCAAATGTAAGAACGGCTGCGACTTCTAAGTATAAGGATTCTACCCATGCCATGTTGGCTTCAAATGCAGAAACGACAGCGACTAAAGAATCGGCGTTTTCAATGAGTGGTAAAAAGTAGAATAGTCCAGTTAGGCCCAGTAAGACGAGTAAGATTAATTTAAGTAGTGCTCTCATAATATCCCCCTTATGAAATGATGCTTTTGCTATATTATAACGCTATTAATTAGAAAACACTATGTATTTCAAGATTATTTCGCATATTTTTTACAGAGTTGGTAATTTTTGAACAAATCCATTTATTTATAGTGATTTATGTTATGATGAATATGATGAGGTGATACAATGTTACGCTTCGGTTTAATTGGTGCTGGTGCGATTGCCCATGCATTCTCAACAGCGTGTCAAGGCACTGGCGTTACGCTTCAGGCGGTAGCCAGTCGTTCGATTGAAAAAGCCCGTGAGTTTCAACAAAAATACGGATTTATCCAAGCTTATGGGGATTACTTATCTTTGTATCAAGACCCCTTAGTGGATGCGATCTATGTCGCAACACCCCATGGGTTACACTATGAACAAATGAAAGAAATCATTCAACATAAGAAACACATTTTGTGTGAAAAAGCATTTACGCTCAATAGACAACAAGCATCACACATCTTTGAGCTTGCGAAAGCCCAAGGTGTCTTTGTCATGGAAGCGATGTGGACACGCTTCTTACCTGTCACACAAACCGTCCTGAATCGGATTCAAAATGGTATGATTGGTGAAATCCAATCGATGAAAGTCGATTTCGCGTTTGGTGGTAACCCATCGGATGACGCCCGTTTGATGAATCCTGCTTTGGGTGGCGGCGCGCTACTCGATGTTGGGATTTATCCGATTACTTACGCCAATTTGGTTTTAGGTGTACCGAATACCCTGGAAGCTAAAGCACGCTTGACCCATACAAAAGTGGATGGTACTGTGGACTTAATTTATCATTATAACCATGCAGTAGCAACCCTACACGCCTCTGTCATTGAAGAAGGCGGTAAAGATGCCTGGATTTATGGTTCTAAAGGTTCAATCAAAGTCCCATTCTTCTGGGGTGCCCATGAGGCATACATCTATGATTTATCTAAAGAGATCATCGAACACATCAAAATACCACACAAAGTCAATGGCTACGAGTATGAAATCCATGGATTCATTGAAGCCGTAGAAAATCATAGTTTTAGAACCCCTTGGATGAATGACGAGAATACCCTAGAAATCTTACGCCAAATGGATGAGATTCGAAAACAAATCGGCGTCGCTTACCCCAACGAAACTGTCTTATGAAAATCAGTCATTGGATTTATATCGCGTCTACGTTGCTTGTCGTCGGGATACTTTCATTCATCCTCAATCGATTCGGGATATTGACTTTACTTGATGGGTTATTTGTAATCAATAGTTATGTCTATTTAATTCCAATTGGTGGGTTCATGATTTACCTCGCGATTGTCTTTTCTGCACAGTGGTTCATCAAAGTACTCATGAGTCTATTCGTACTCATCACTGGGTTTGCTTTTTTCATTGTGGTGATATTTGAAACACCGACCAAAGTCATGCATCCTGAGGCAGGCATCATCGTGGAATCTCGATCATTCTTCTTCAGTGGCACTGACCGTTTTTATCAAAGAAATGGCTTGTTTTACAGTGAGGTTTTCACCTGTGAGACGGGTGAAGATGCTTATTGCAACTACACATTTATGGATGGTGAACTCATCATCACTTATGGCAGTTATGGGGCTGCTGAACAAACCCATATCATTCCTTTGAAGGAGGACTAACCATGTCAAAAATTCAATTATCGTTTTTCTCTCAAGCACTCGAAATGAACACATCGCTGACCGTTTTGGTACCCGATGATTTAAAAAAGAATGAAAAACTCCGTCCGTTTTATGTCTTACATGGCTATAATGGCGATCACCAAGACTGGACCAGACTCACCGCGATTGAACGCTACATGCGCAACTACCGCGCTTGTGTCATCATGCCTTCAGGCTTCAATGCGTATTACACCGACCATGTCATCGGGTTACAATACTACACCTATTTCATGAAAGAGTTGGTGCCTTTCATTGAGAACCTCTTCCCAGTTCAAAAAGAAGCCTACATTTTAGGTTTATCGATGGGTGGTTATGGGGCGATGAAGTTCGCTCTAAGCAACCCAAAGAAATTCGTTAAAGCCGTCAGTTTATCGGGTGTCATGAACCCTGATTTTATTCGTGCGATTCCATGGATGGTTCACCGTTTACCTCAATTTGATCTCATGTTTGGTAAGAAAACCACCGGCAAAAACGATTTGAGATTTTTAATGGAAAAAGATATTAAAAAGGGTATTTTGCCAGAACTATTCTTAACCTGTGGTGAACATGACTTCTTGATTGAAGATAACAAAAGCTTCCATCAATTCTTAACAGATAAACAAGTTCCTCACACCTATATCTTTGATGATGGTGAACACAACTGGGAATATTGGGACAGAGGCATTCAAAAAGCATTGCCTTGGTTATTCAGATCTTAAGCACTTTCGAGTGCTTTTTTCCTCAACATAAATGAACATAGGCAATAGTACTTCGTTATAAGTCTATTCATTATCGTTTATAAAATATCCCTACTGTTGTATGATAAGTTTATACTCGCATAACTCAAAATCCGAATTGTATAGATTTATTCGGTTAATAATAAGGAGAAATGTTATGTCCATAAAAATCATCGATCACCACATGCATACCCAAGCATCCCCAGATGCGGATCAAAGTTTATCGATGGAAAACTACATTGAAGTTGCACAACAAAAAGGGTATCCAGGGGTACTTTTTTCAGACCATGTAGATTTTGATTTTGCTGCACCTATTTTTAACGAACCCATCGACTATGATGTTTATTACAAAAATATCCTATCTTTAAGACAGCGATATACTTTACCCATTTTGATGGGGGTTGAAATGGGTTATCAACCCCATTTGAACCAACGCATCGATACGTTCTTAAATCAATACCAGTTTGATTTTGTCATCTTATCGATCCACATGGGCGATGGTTTGGATTTATATAATGGCGATTTTTTCAAAGGGAAAACCCAAATCGAAGCGTATCAACGCTATTTTGAAATTGTCTTACACGCGGTTGAAAACTTCGATAATTACGATGTGTTTGGTCACATCGATTACATCATTCGTTATGGGGGTTTTTCACAAAGAATGTATGATTTTGATTATTTCAAACCCATCATTACGAAAATCCTTGAAACAATCATTCGAAAAAACAAAGGCATTGAGCTCAATACCTCTGGGTTTAGATATGGTTTAGGGGTCACGCATCCAAGGTTAGAAGTGTTGAAATTATATAAAAACTTGGGTGGGAAAATCATCACCTTAGGTTCAGATGCCCATTACTTAAAAGACTATCAAAAAGATTTTGACACAGCGATAAATCTAATAAAGGCTGCTGGTTTTAATGAAGTGGCTCAATTTGAACATAGAAAACCACGATTCATCTCAATCAAATAAAAAAAAACGACTGATGATCTCTTTTGTGAGAATCAGTCGTTTTGTCTTTTAAAGGATTTTTTTTAAATCTCGAATATCTTGAATTTGGTAGGTTGAACCGATGAATTCTTCTTCCTTACCATACCCGTACAAACACGCCACCGTATCGATTTGATTGGTGTGTCCCGATTCCATGTCATGGATTCGGTCACCCACCATCAAAATCGGTTGAGGGAGTGTGGATTTGAGTTTTTTTAAGATGTCTTTTTTAGGGATGTAATCATACATTTCAGAAGACACGAATAAATCAAAGTATCGGTACAATTGGAATTCGTTTTTATTGATTTCCATATAGTAGTTTTTAGAATTTGATAAGTAGACCAAAGTATAGCCCTTTTCTTTTAAATAGGCTAAAGTATCTAATGCACCTTCAAACAATACCCCTTCATGGTTTAATATGGAGTCTCGCATCGCTTCACCAATCATTTTTGAAACCACTGAAATGACTTCCGGGGGTATGGCTGGTTGGAAAGATGCCCACATTTCCGGTGGGTTTTGTCCTAAAAAGCGTTTGACTTCATCTTTGGTCCAGTCTTTTTTGGCTTGATGGCCATGTTGGACCAAATAGTCAAAGGCTTTTAGGAACGCTTTATAATAGATTTGGATACTGTCATGGATGGTACCATCGTAGTCCAAACAGATGGTTTTATACGCCATGAGTTTATTCCTTGAATTTAAGCATGTGACCCATCTTATCTTTTTTGGTCTTCATGTAAAACTCGTTACGTTCGTTATGGTTAAGTTGGATGGGTTCTCTCGAAGCAATCTCAATGCCATAACCGGTTAAACCTGACAGTTTTAATGGGTTGTTGGTCATGAGCTTGACTTTGGTTACACCCAAATCATTTAAGATTTGAGCCCCAATACCATAGTCTCTTAAGTCTTCTGCAAAGCCAAGTGCGAGGTTGGCTTCAACGGTGTCCATCCCTTGATCTTGAAGATTATATGCTTTGATTTTATTGATTAAACCAATCCCACGGCCTTCTTGACGCATATAAACCAATACCCCTTTACCGGCTTTTTCAATCTTATCCAAAGCGGCTTGGAGTTGTTCACCACAGTCACATTTCATTGAACCAAAAGCGTCTCCTGTTAAACATTCGGAGTGGACTCTGACCAAGACTTCATCGCCAGGTTTGATGTCCCCTTTGACTAAAGCAACATGGTGTTCGCCACTGATCGCGTTTTCAAAACCAATCATTCTAAAGTCCCCATGTGAGGTTGGTAAGTTCGCTTCAGCGGCACGTTTAATGAAGTTTTCACTGCGTTTACGGAACTCGATTAAACTTGAAACAGCGGTCCATTTTAACCCGAGTTTTTGAGCCAAATCTCTGAGTTCATATAAACGGTAAGGTTCACCAGATTCTTTTAAGATGATCGAAGTCACCCCAGCTGGGTATAACCCACCGAGTTTAGCGAAATCTACCGAAGCCTCAGGACGACCTGCACGCTTTAAGACCCCACCTTGACGGTATTGAATCGGGAAAATGACCCCTGGTTGAAAAAACGACCCTGGTTTGGTTTCTGGATTCAAAATGGCTTTGATTGTTTTTAACGCTTTTTCAGTGCGATTCCCCGTACAATTGAGTTCAACGGACATCACTTTCGCGGTTTGATACGCGGTGATGGTTTGTTCGTATAAGGCTTGAATGCCTAGGGCGTGGAATCTTTCTTTATCGGTGGTGATGTTGATGATCCCTTTCGCATATTTTTCCATTAAAGCCAAGGTTTCTGTATTGACTTTTTCAGCGGCTACGACAAAATCTCCGGTATTATCTTCATCGTAATCATCGACCAAGATGATGGGTTTACCGGCTTTGATGTCTTCTAAAACTTCTTCTACTGTGTGAAATAAATTATCCATGTTAAGCTCCTTTTATGATATTACCTGCCATGAGGATGTCATCTCCAAATGGGGTATATGTAACGTTTTTGAGTTGATAGGCATCACTCATGAGGGCGACCCCCTCGCCACCCACCGGGGTGAGTGCGTTTTTACCACCGATGAGTTTCGGTGCTATGAATGCGTAAACTTTATCGACAATGCCAGATTCTAAGGCCTTGCCATGGGTATAAGACCCGCCTTCAATCAAGACAGAATCGACTTTTTCTTCACCCAATTTATCCATCAATTGAACAAAATCAATCTCAGACATTTGGATGATACGAACACCTTGGTCCACCAAGCGTTGTTCGTATTTTTTTGTGACAATCCAAGTGGGTTGGACAGTCGCGGTCTTAATCACGTAAGCATCCCTAGGGATGGATAGTTCTGGGTCGATGATGATTCGGATTGGATTACGGTGTGGTTTGTCCAAACGGGTGTTTAATCTCGCGTCGTCATGGATGATGGTATTGACACCCACCAGGATGGCCATGTGTCTGTTTCTCAGTTCATGGACATACGCCCTCGAGGCTTCATTGGTGATCCATTTAGAGTCGTGATCTTTGGTTGCGAGTTTCCCATCGGCGGTCATCGCATATTTGATTGAAACAAACGGTTTTTTGGTTTGAATGTATTTTAAGAAGATTTCATTTTGAAGTTCGACTTCATCGCTCATCAAACCGTATTCCACTTCAATCCCAGCATTTTTAAGGATTTCTATCCCTTTCATGTTGACCAAAGGGTTTGGATCGGTTTTCGCGATGATGACTTTTTTAATCTTCTTTTCAACAATCTTTAAGGCACACGGTGGTGTTTTCCCATAGTGGGCACACGGTTCTAAGGTAACGAACATCGTTGCCCCTTCGACATCTTCGGTGGCGTGATTAAACGCATTCACTTCAGCGTGGGGTCCACCATAACATTCATGGTAGCCTTCACCGATGATTTTGCCATCTTTCACGATGATTGAACCTACCAGTGGGTTGGGGTTAACAAATCCTTCCCCCTTTTGGGCGAGTTCAATCGCTTTTTGCATATAGGCTTTCTTTTCTAGTTCGGTCATGATTTGTCTCCTTCGAGGTAGTCATTGTATACCCCTTTGAGGATGAAATACAACTGCTTTGCTTTTTCAAAATCGATTTGAACGCATTGTAAAAGACGTTCAGGCACAACTTTACATGCCTCACCCAAATCTTTACCTGCTTTGGTCAAACTGATGTAGACCTTTCTTTGATCTTCTAAATCTCTAACGCGTGTAACGCGTCCTTCTTTTTCTAGTTTCTTCAATAAGGGTGTCAATGTACCTGAATCGAGTTGGAGTTTATCCCCCAGTTCAGAGACGAGTTGATGGTCTTGTTCCCATAAAGCAATCATTGTGATGTATTGGGTATAGGTCAATCCGAAGGGATCTAATATATCTTTATACGCTTTGATGACATTACGAGAACTCGCATACAGTAAGAAACACAATTGTTCATCGAGTTTCCAATTCATTTATAACAACCCCTGAATGAAGGACTCCATTTCTTCTGGTGTGAAGCTGGGTCCAAAGCGATATACAATGTTGCCGTTACGATCGACTAAGAATTTCGTAAAGTTCCATTTGATGGTATTTTTCCCACGAATTCTGTCGATGAGTGAGGATTTGGTTTTAGGGTAATCCACGGCTTTCTTCGCACGTAAGTATTTAAATAAAGGATCTGCATCTTTACCATTGACATCGATTTTATCGAAAATTTCGAATTTGGTGCCAAATTTGAGTTTACAGAAAGATTCAATCTCTTTACCCGATTCAGGGGCTTGGTTCATGAATTGGTTACAAGGAAAGTCTAATACTTCTAACCCTTGCTTATTGTATTTTTCATATAAGGCTTCAATGCCATCGTATTGTTTGGTATAACCACATTTGGTTGCACTATTAAATATTAACAATACTTTGCCTTCATACTTGCTTAAAGATGTTTTTTGTTGATTTAAACGTTTGACTTCGAATTCATAAATTGACATTGTCTTATCCTCCAATTAATTGTATTCAATTTAATTTTATCAAATATACTTTGAATATCAAGGAAGATGCTTCTTAAGAAAAAGACACAAATTGAAATCAATCTGTGTCTTGAAATAATAAGAGTATAGACCCACCACTGGGATGAGTGATAGATATGGTTTTTTGAATGTTTTAAACGATAAATAGATCGATAACCCATATAAAAACAGGAAATCCATGGTCATGATGTGTACGAATGAGTCATTTAAGAATGCTTCATAGTACAGATTGAAATCACCTAATATCACACCATAACCCAACGTCATCACCGATAAGATCAGTCCAATCAAAGCGACTAAGTGCGTTTTCTTCGATATGGGTTTGGATTGTAGCTTGCCATCGATGAATGGGATCGTTAGGATGAAACCACCCAACACAAACCCCATTGACAATAATACCCACTGTTTTTTATTCATCTCTAAATACTTTATACCAAATAATATGAATGCCAAAGGCAATAGACCCAATAAATTGAAGACCATCAGTAGTGTAGGGTCAGCATCATTTGAAAATACATCGTTTAAGAATGTCCCTGCTTGAAAATGGGTTGTTAAGTGGATGATGGCGTATATAATCAAACCCACATGTGCGATGAATAATCCTTTTCGCATCTAAATCACCTCTATTAACAGTATAGACATCTGCATCATCCATTTCAAATAAAGAGCGCTTTATGGCAGGATTATCTTCAAAATAACATAAAAGCGATTTCATAAGGATAAGCGTATACATTTTTAATTAGGTGTGCTAAAATTGGGTTAATTCAATATCACTATCAAGAAGACGGGAGAGATATAGCTCGATGAACGTCTACCAACCGGAAAGATCACGGTGGTAAAGCTATAAGCGATGGACGCATTTACTCACACATACATGCCTGTCGCGAAGCGATAGGTATTTTTATTTTTCAAGGAGATGCCCATGATTGAACTCAAACACATATCTAAATCCTATCCCAATAAAAAAACGACATTTCATGCTTTGGATGATGTGAATTTAACCATCGAAGCCGGTGAGATCGTTGGTATTTTGGGATATAGTGGGGCTGGCAAGAGCACGTTGGTACGCATCATCAACGGCTTAATCGAGCCCACCGGTGGGATTGTCAGCATCGATGGTGTTGCTTTAGACATGCATAAGCAAAAGGCGATTGATCGAATGCGTCACACCATCGGTATGATTTTCCAACATTTCAATTTGATCCATTCGATGACCGTGTATGAAAATATAAAATTACCTTTGGATATCGCTAAATACCCAGGTAATAAGGATGAACGTATTTTAGAGTTATTGTCTTTGGTCGGTTTATCGGATAAAAAAGAGATGTACCCCAAGTCATTGTCCGGTGGTGAACGTCAAAGGGTTGGTATCGCTAGAGCGCTGGCTAACCACCCGAAAGTATTGCTTTGTGACGAAGCAACGTCTGCTTTGGATCAAAAGACAGCCACAGATATTTTAGATTTACTTAAACAAATTCATGAAAAAACAGGTGTTACCATCATCTTCATCACCCACCAAATTGAAGTGGTTAAAGCGTTGTGTGACCGTGTGGTGGTGATGGATCAAGGTCGCATTGTCGAGGATACCCCAATCAAGCACTTATTCATCCATCCAACATCGTTGGTTGCGAAATCCTTATTACAAACCTTCAAATATGAAACCACCGAGTCGATGGTTTATGAATTGGTTTATAACCATAAAAATAGTGACGATACGATTCTTTCCGATTGTATCAAGCAATATAACATCGATGTCAATATCAAATACGCTAAAACTTTAGCATTGAAATCTGAAACCATTGGCTTCTTATACGTTCAATTCTTCGGTAAGCAAACCAGTGAAGCCATTGCTTATTTAAAAGCACACAACGTGGAGGTGAACCTCTATGCTCAGTAGTCATGATTGGAACCAGTTTTTAAAGGCATTGTATGAAACCTTGTTCTTAACCTTTGGAACAGGTGCGTTTGTCTTAGTGATTGGCCTGATTCTTGGGTTTTTGATCTATATCTTAGCCAATGATACGATCATTAAACCCAGCTTATATAGAACCCTTGCTTATCGAGTTCTATCGACGATCAATGACATCGCGCGTTCGATTCCATTCATCATTTTACTCATCATGATGATTCCATTGACCCGTGCGTTGGTGGGTACGATGTTGGGGGCTAAAGGTGCCCTGCCAGCACTCATTGTATCGGCATCCCCGTTTTTCGCTCGTGTTGTCAATAATGCTTTAAAATCGGTCAGTGAAAATACCTTAGAAGCATTAAAATCGATGGGTGCATCCAAATGGACCCTCATTAAAATCGTATTTACAGAAGCCTTAAGCCCATTGGTGTCTGGGTTCACATTGACTTTAGTGACTTTGGTCGGCTTCATGTCCGCTGCTGCCGTCATCGGTGCCGGTGGACTCGCATTTCTTGCGTATGAAAATGGAAAGTTTGGCAACAATTACACCTTGATGTATCTAGCCATCTTCACCATTTTATTACTCGTATTCATCATCCAGATCACTGGGGATTATTTATCTAAAAAATTAAACCATCAATAAAAAAGGAGATTCTCATGAAAAAAATCATCACGTTGCTTGTCGTATTATTGACAAGTTTCACCCTAGCAGCATGCAACAATTCAGAAAAAACCATCAAGGTCATCGCGACATCGATCCCACACGCAGAAATCTTAGAGTTTGCGCGACCATTATTAAAAGAACGCGGCTATAACCTAGAAGTCATCATCACATCCGATTATTATTTCCCTAACCCAGCGGTGGCTGCTGGGGATGCAGATGCGAACTTTTTCCAACATGTCCCTTTCTTAAATAAATACAACACCGAAAACCCAAACAAAACTTTGGTCATTGCTTCTTATGTCCACATTGAACCCATTGGCTTATACGCCAACACCATCACGTCATTATCAAATATCCCAGATGGCGCGACGGTATTACTGTCTAATTCGACCTCAGACCATGGTAGAGCATTGAACTTACTCGCTCAAGCCGGTTTGATTGGGTTGTCTGAAAATTTTGATATTTTAGCATCTTCCATCAACTTCAGTGAAGTCATTGTTTCCAATCCAAAGAACTTAGTCATCCGTGCGAATGTCGCACCAGACTTCTTGATTTCTGCATATAACGCCAAAGAAGCGGATTTGTACATCATCAACTCCAACTATGCTTTAGAAGGTAATTTAAACCCACTTGAAGATTCGATTTTCATTGAGTCTACAGGAAACAACCCATATGTCAACATTTTAGCAGTGAAATCTTCATTGTTAGAATCGGCGAAAATCAAAGCGCTAGCTGAAATTTTAAATAGCCAAGCGGTGAAAGATTTCATCACACAAACGTATGGTGGGTCCGTCATTCCAGCCTAATTAATCAAAAAAAAGGAACTTTTGAAGGTTCCTTTTTTGTTGGAGTGAACTATTTTAAGAAGGAGAATACTTTTTCGCCTAAGAATTCTAAGACTACAGATAGTAAAGCAAATACGATTTGTAGATAAACGCCTAAACCTAAGCTCATGGTCACAAAACCAGCACCAATCGCACCTTCTAATGCAGCCGATTTGTCAATGAATACTTGATAATAAACATATAAGACAACACCTAAACCCACAACCACAGCAGCGAGGTGAACATATCTGCTGAGTGATTCTTTATAGAAGAATACAACCACAGCAGCGACGCTAACCAATAATGCCAATACCACCAATAGTAATGGTGAATCTGAAGAACTACCTAAGCGGGTTGCGAAATCTTGAACGTTCCATAGCGAATCGCTATAGTCAGCCCCCATAGCCTTACCTACTACGAAAGGTAAAAAGTAACCTAACGCAAATAAGCCCAGTAAAACGGATTTTGAAACTTTGAGTAACAGTGATTTATTCATATCTTTGAAAGATCCCCCTTTCACGTTAACTCCCTGTCCAATTAGACAGACCACGCTCATTGTAACACATTTATTTAGAACTTCAAAGCATTTTTTGACAATTTATTTTGAATTTCCAACTATTTGATTTTCAAACTGTTTTTAAATCGCTTTTTAAAGCCATATTCTAAAATTATTAATTCTTCATAACAAAAGAAAAACCCTGTCGGGTTCTTCTATTTGGATAGGGAAATCAAGTTGATAGTGAGTGCTTTTAAATCATCCATGTACAACCCTGAAGTAGGGTTATTCAAGATTTTTTTCATGATTTCTTTGAGGTTTTTCGGTTGTTTTGGTAAGGTGAGTGCCTTTTCTAACATCCGCTTTTCACCTGGGTGATTGATCCTGTTGATGGCGAACAAGGTATCGAAGAATAAACTGAAATACTCAGTTAAGCGGTGATTGATCGCGACGATGTCACCCCGTTTGACTGCTTTTTCAATTTGATCTACATAGTTTGGTTGGGTCCCATATAACAGTGGGATATTTTGTTGGATGACTTGTTGATAGAGGGCTGTTTTATCTTTGAATCGATAGGTATCTTGTAAAAGCTTGTAAGCGCCTTTTGGGTCGTAAATGATTTTTGTGGTCAGTAAATTGTCCAAGAAACAAGTGCTGTAGCCACGGTTGACCTGGCCTTCAAATAACCGAACCATCATCGACTTAAAATCCGCTAAGTTTCGATAAATGAATTCAATCCCAACCCCGTTGTTTAGGATGCCATCATCCTCTGTTTCAAAGAATTGGTGGTTGTATTCCATCAAACTGACAGATGGATTGATGATTTTCTTTCTAATTTCGACATCGATTGGTTTGGTCGTATAGACATAAATATCGTAATCTGACAACTCATCGCCTTGTTGTTTACCTCTAGACCCACCCAAGACAATGGCTTCTACCTCTGGTATGGTTTTGAACCGTTCAAATAAAGGTCTGATGTCATCATCGCCCAAATGAAATTGGATCGATTGGATTGCCCAAGCATAATGACCACCCATACATTCATGGACAAACTCACCTAAGTTAGAAGGTGCGGTAAACGGGTATACGTTTGGGTCATTCAATAAAGCATCTGATAGGGTTTGAACCCAGGATAATATTGCCTGGTGTGTTTGTTCAATCATCGATAATACCGTGGATAAATCAAACGCCTCGGTTTCTTTTTTGATGGTATAGTTCAACTGCTCAAGTGTTTTCCAGGTAAAGCCTGGTCTCAATTCGAATGGACTTTTTGGGTTTTTTTTAACCAATTCTAACAAGATGATATGCCAACCATACAAATGATATAAGACATCACGACAGTTTTCATCTCTACCTGTATACAAAAATGGTTTGTTTTGATTTGTTTCCACCAGATGAATCAATGTTTGATATTGCTTTTTCGCATCGATAACGATGTCATTAATGGTATATACGTGGTTCATACGCGTCGTTTCGAATCCTTTTCTTTATACATCATCTTATCGGCTTGACGGACCAAATCTTCTAGGTATAAGCCATCTTTTGGATAGATGGAGAATCCTATGGATGCGCCAATATCGATTGGTTTATCATTAATCGCTTTCATGCTTGTAATCTCATTTCTGGTTTTAATCATGAATTTAATGATCTCGGTTTCTTGACTCATATTCTTTAAGAGAATGATGAATTCATCGCCACCAAGTCGTGCCACAAAGTGGTCTTTAAATATGAGTGATAAACGTTTGGAAATGTGAACCAAAAGATCGTCACCAACATTGTGTCCATACGTGTCGTTGACTGCTTTAAAGCGGTCTAAGTCGATTAGAATCAATGAGAATGGTTTCAATTCTTTGGTATAGATTTCTTTAAGTTCTTGGAAGTAATGCTCGAGTTCGTGTCTATTGAGTAACCCCGTGAGAGCGTCATGGGTGGCGATATAAATGAGTTCTCTTTTCGCTCTGCCCAATAAAGTGGTATCCGAGGCCGTGGACAATAAGAAATCATCACCAAACATACGGATGACACGACACGAATAAATGGTTTCAACCGGTTCTCCATTCATCTTATAAAATGTCATTTCTTGGTGTTCAATGTTTTCTCTGTTTTCAATCCGCTTTAACAAGGCCAATCTTCTGGTATTATCGGGACCCCAAATCTTGATTTGACCTGTGGTTTTACCAATCACTTGGTCTCTGGTAAATTCAAAGGTCTCTAAGAAGGCTTGATTTACATCGTAAATTTCACCGGAGGATAATCTTGAAATGATCATGATGATTGGCGAGTTTTCAAAGGCACTCTTAAACTTCGCTTCCTCGACATCGACTTCATCGAGTGTCCGTTTATTGACAAGAATGATGAATGCGAGTGGTAAAATGATGGCGAATACGGTCACGAAAATATTCGAGAGCACATCTCTTGGGTGATTCGCAAAAATATCTTCATGGTGGGTTGGATCAATGATGGCATAAATAATACGAATGACATTACCAATCATGAATAGAATGAGAACAAGTTCGAATGAGCGTGTAATACGTTTGAAATAAGCCGATAAATCAAAGTGAATATAGATAAACATACTACCAAAAGTGAATAGGCCCAATAAGCCAATTAAACCGTTTCTCGCATTGAGGTTGGGTTCAATGTAGGTGAAATAACTGAATAAAGCTACATAGAAAAATCCAAAGAGTATGTGGTAAAACTTTCTATAACGCAACAAGAAGAATCGGACCAAGCCATACACATTGATTTGAAAAGCAAACATGATGATGACATTGGCCAACCAAATTGAAAAGAAATCAGGTATGGTTCCCCTGAAAACGATGAGCAGGTTACCGATAAACACCAAAACAATGGAGATCATCCATTGGAAAAGGCCTTTATAGCGGTTTGCGTTGTTTTGCCAAAGCAGAGCGATGGCGAAGATATTGATACCATAAATGATCATATTCGCTAGAAATAGTGTTCTTACGTCAAAGGTCATTGGAATCCCTCCAATTCTACTTATATTATAACCTATATAGTATCTCATTATAGAAAAAAAACTACCAAATGGTAGTGTTTTACTTTCTAATGGTCTTGAGTGCTGTGCCCCATAGTACCACTTGATTCAATAATGCGTCTAAGTTGGTTTGATGTAAGGCTTGGGGTTTAAAGGTTTGTCCATCAAAATCGGTAAATAGTGACAGCAATACATGACTTCTTACGTCAGCAACCATCAATTCACCTAAAATCCCTCTTAAATGTTCTGCTGCTCTTGCGCCACCGACAGACCCGTAGGATACGATGCCAGCAGACTTGTTGTGCCACTCATCTCTTGCCCAGTCAAGTGCATTCTTCAATGCCCCTGTGATGGAATGGTTGTATTCAGCTACCACAAAGATGAACCCATCCATTTGTTTGAGTTTGTTTTGAAATGCTACCACGCCTTCATTAAAGCCTTCCCCTAAAAATGGTAAATGGTAGTCTTTGATGTCGATGACTTCAAAGTTTGCTGATCCTTTTTGATTGGCGTAATCGAGTACCCATGCAGCTACTTGTGGGGAAACCCTGCCTTCTCTGGTTGAACCTGTGATGATGCCGATGTTTAATTGATTCATATAATAATATCCTCCGTATGATTCGATTTTATCATTCAATTATTTCGAAATCAAATCATTTGCTTCGAATTCGAAATATAATTCAACTGGGGTTGTCATTGGTTTTGTATCCAAACCTATGTTATAGTATTCATAGAAAGGATGATTATCATGTTAACTATTCTATTATCCAATTCGGTTTATCTCAACGCTGGACTAACCGTTGGAATCATTGCTTTACTCATTCTTCTATTTATTATAGAGGGTAAATGGATTAAAAAACACGAAGACAATCTAAACAAATTCATCATTATTTCCGCCTATATTGTATCTTTCTTCCTGATGACTGGTGGTTTATTGCTCATTCTATGGATTTGGTCATTTGACTACAATACCCTCATTCAAGATTTACAAGACGGTACATTGGCCTATATTGAAGCCTCTCTTGGACGTATAATTGGTACAATTTTGGTATTCTTCGTTTCCATGATGATTGTTAGAATCGCGAAGATTGCTTTAAAGAAAGTGGGGGTCAAACCCACGGCGACCCAAAAACGTAAGAAAACGATTGCGAAAGTCACTTTATCCATCATTCGATATACCGTAGGTTTACTCACCATATTGATTATTTTAGCGATGTGGGGTGTGAATGTCGTACCTGCCTTGGCTGGTTTAGGCATCATGGGTTTGGTCATCGGTTTAGGTGCTCAAAAATTCATCAATGACTTGATTGCTGGATTTTTCATCATTTTCGAACAACACTTTGATGTCGGTGATACCGTGGAAGTCAAAGGTTTTAAAGGCCAGGTATCTGACATCGGATTAAAAACCACCCGTATCCGTAACTGGAAGGGCGATGTCATGATTTTAGCCAATGGTGAAATCACCAATATGATCAACTACTCCAGAAACATTTCTGTGGCTGTGGTTGAATTTGGCATTGCCTATGAAGAAAACATTCAATCCGTGATGGACATCTTGAACAAGGAGCTCCAAGTATTGAAAACAATGTTCCCGCAAATTGTTGAAGACCCAACCGTGGTCGGTGTCACCGCTTTAGATGCCTCACAGGTCACCTTAAGGGCGATTGCGAAAACGGAAAATGAACAACATTACGTGGTTGAACGCGGCATGCGCAAGCTCATCAAAGAAATATTGAATGCGCATAACATCGAAATTCCATTCCCACAAATCGTTGTTTCCAAAAAAGAATAGAAAAAAACAGGTTCCGATGATCCCCTCTCTGTATACTTCTACAAACTTTAATTATTTGTAGTGTCTACTTTAAGGGGATCATATCACGATGATGGAATCTGTTTTTATTTTTCTAACTACCTGCGGATTCGTAATGTTTTAAGCCTTTTTGCCAAACAAATAACCCCAACCCAATGATGAAGAGTGTCACCAAAAGTAAATATAGTGTCAGTTCAATGAGCGATACTGCACCAAACAAATACATCGCTGGATAATAAGACACCAATGCATATGGGATGATGTAGGTCAAAATGAGTTGCATGACTTTTGGGAATATGGTGATTGGGTATTTCATAAAGTCACTCAAATTATAGGTCACTTGAATGAGTGGATAGCTGTTTTTCAACCAGAACGATGTGGATGCTGTGGCGAGTTTTAGCCCTGTAAATATGAATATACCAATGAATAATGTAATCACGATCACAATGATTTGAACGGGGTCTAGCCCTAAGTTCAAATTAGATAAGGTCGTGATGACTAAGAATGAACCTAAAATGATTTCACCAAACGCATCCGGTTGAAAGCGTTCAATTAGAAATACATATAACGCATTGATTGGACGTAACATGTATCTGTCCATCCCGCCTTGTCTGACATACCTTGGTAACAACCATATATTGTCAAAAAACAAGTGGTCAATCCCTTTGGGAATTAAGGATAACCCATACATCAATAAGATTTGATCCAATGAGAACCCAGCCAAAGCTTGGATGTTTTGGAAAATGATGTATAAGAACAACAACCCTGCCCCTTGGGTAAATAAGAACCCTACCATCCCGATCAAGAAATCGACACGGTATTCCATCAACCCTTTTAAGTATTGTTTAAAGAATATACCATAAATTTTTAAATGTCTCATATTAACCTCCAAAGACCACAATTTTCTTCATCGAGAGTTTGAAGATGAGGTTAGAAAAGAGATTGAATACGAGAACCCAAATGGCTAAGATCAGTAAACCTTGTAACGCATCTGTGGTCGATATTTTACCGAGCATGACTAATGTAGGGTAACTGATGTATTTGAAAGGGAGATAATCAATCACGTTTAAAATGGCGGTTGGGTATAATGCCAGTGGAATGAGTTGTCCTGAAACAATACGGATGACCACATTCATTAATATCGCTAGACCAAATACGTTGGTGGTATGGATGGATATCGTACCAAAGAAATAGGTAAATTCAAACATCAACATGAAGATCAAAGGGACAAATCCAATCGCGAGTAAAACTTGTAACCCTGTGATTGGGAAAGGGATTTTAAATGCCCATAACAAAACCCCTGCTGTGATCCCAACAATCGGTAATGTCAATGAGAATATACCAATCACACGTCCAAATACTTCTGAGTATAAACGTGCTTTATAAGAAATCGGTTTGATCAGCATCATACTGATTCTACCTTCTCTGATTTCCTCACTCATGATATACATCGCTTCAGTATCAGAAAAGACATACAACAAATTGGTGATTAAATAATACAGTAACATTTCATGCAAGGTAAACCCTTGGATGGATTGGTTGTATTCATAAACACTCATCCATAAAAAGACCATCATAAAGAATTGGAATACGTCTAATAAAAGCCATAATATAATCGTACCCCGATAGATGAACATGTTCATGACACTCGTTCTAAAGAACGGTAAATACTTTTTAATCTTGGATATCATAGACCGTTTTTATAAATCGCTTTGATGATATTTTCGAGATGGTCATCGGAAATATCGATATCGAGTACTTCGGTTTGTGTCAATACAGGGCCAATGATGTCGCCCACGTTGATTTTGAGTTTATTGAAGATGACGGTCAATTGTTTATTCTCAATTGAACACGTCAAATCGGTGTCTTTTTGTTTCAAGGTTTCGAAGACTTTTAAATCGATGTCTGAATCGTTCTTTAAAGTGAAACAAACGATTTTCTTCGATCCAAACTTCGCTTTGATGGTTTCCAAACTACCATCGTAAATGATTTTCCCTTGGTCAATCATCATGATACGATCGCACAACTCTTCAATATCAGCCAAGTCATGGGTAGTTAAGATGATGGTGGTTTGGTACTTCTCATGGATGTCTTTCAATGTCTTACGAATGTTTTCTTTCGCAATGACATCTAGACCAATGGTTGGTTCATCTAGAAATAATAATTTTGGGTTGTGCAATAACGAGGCGACGATGTCCGCTTTCATGCGCTGACCTAAAGACAGTTGTCTCACCGGTTGTTTGATGAACTCATTTAAACCAAAGAGTTCCGTAAAATACGCCAAACGTTCTTTATAATCTGCATCACTAATTTGATAAATTTCTTTTAAGACGGTGAACGATTCAATCAGTGGTAAATCCCACCAGAGTTGTGTACGTTGACCAAAAACAACCCCAATCTTTTTCGCATTGACGGTACGTTTTTGATAAGGGATGATGCCATCGACTCTAACTTCACCAGAGGTTGGTGTTAAAATGCCTGTCAGCATCTTGATGGTGGTCGATTTGCCGGCCCCATTGGGTCCGATGTATCCAACAATTTCCCCTTGTTGGATCGTAAATGATACGTCATCCACAGCTTTTTTAACAATCTTTTTCGCGTTATAAAAACTTTTGATGACGCCTTTGAGTCCAGGTTCTTTTTCATATATGATGAACTCTTTTTTCAAATTTTCTACTTTGATGATTTCCATAATTATATTCTCCTACTGTGTTGGTTTGATGATGCTTATTGTGTTGAGGTAAAGCTATTTCGTTATAACAACGATGTTTTGTATTTTTGATGTAATCCACATGTCTTTACCCTCCAACAACTTTATTGTATATGCCAACAATAGATCTGTCACGCAACGCTTGGTTGCAAAAAAAATAGTTCATGCTATCCAATACGTGTATCGCCACAAATCCACATCTATTTTAGCACAATCTGTTGAAATAAATATTCAAATTTTGACGATTTTTGATTGAAATGATGCGTTTTTAGGGTATAATGACCTTGAAAAGTAAACGTCAGTAGATAGACGTTTCCCTTGAGGGAGAAAGGGGATTTATGAATTTTGTTCAGTACCACGTCGAGGCTTATAAACTCGTCTTCAAAAAAGGGCTCATGAATTTGGTGAAGCTTTTGTTATTTTCAGTGATACTCATATTATCACTAGCCGTGCCCGTGCTCACACCGATTGCGATGATTGCGTCGGTATCTTTCTTCAAAGCCTTCTTAGAAAAAGGGGAAGCCGATTTGTTTGAAACCTTAAAAGGGGTCGATATGACCGCAGATCGTTACCTCAGATTGTTGATTGCTTCATTACTACAAATTGTGGTCATTGCTGCCGGTTTTGCTTTATTCTTCATTCCAGGGATCATCTTTGCATTCTCACTTGCGCCATTATTTTATATCATCACTGAAAAACCAGATATGACGACTTCTGAAGCATTCAAATCTTCTTTTGAAGTCATGAATGGCAATAAAGTCAATTTGTTCATGCTTCGTTTATTGGGTGCTGTTGTTCCACTAGGTATCAGCTTAGTCATCGCCATTTTCGCTAGACTTGTTCCATTCATCGGTATGATACTATCCTTAGGTTACGTTTTAATTATGCCACTCATTTTCGCAGAAATCATGATTGTAGACATCATGTTCTTCAAAGAAATCTTTGACAAGAAAGTCAGCATTGAACCTGAAGTGATTGTGGAAGAAAAACCTGTTAAGAAAGCAAAACTTCCAAAATCGGTGGAAGCACCAAATACTGAAATCACATTTGAAGAACCCAAAGAACCAGAACAACCAAAAGAATAAACGGTGTGAAATCATCTTTTCGTAACCTGAGATTAGGAGACATCTCCTAGTCTTTTTTTTCGATATGATCGAGTCAAAATAATGATTGATTAATCACATTTATTTGATATAATATAGACAGTTATGTCGATAAAAAATAAATTATTAATTATTTTCATTCATAATAATTATTCTTCGGAGGTCGTATGAAAAAATTTGTGAAGATTGGTGGCATTGTTTCATTGGTATTACTGATGGTAAATATCTTTTTCAAATGGGAAATGATACTTTTACATGCATCAGCACCATGGATAGTGAATTTTATTCTAAGCAATGGCTTAAGTTTGATCCTATCGATTGCCATAGCGATTGCATTATGGATTGAGCATAAGATGCTTACATGGGTTGTATTACTCATCAGTCACGGCATTGGTTTTTTTTCTGGAATATATCAGTTGTTAGCCTATCGTACGTTTCGCATATCATTACACTGGATGTTTTGGCTGACTGAAACTATACCAGTCGTATTGATCATTGTGTCTTTGGTTGGTTTGATACTGATTCAGCAAAAACGGGGTGTATTGACCTTAATCGTATCGAAAATGTTAACGATATGTTTTGCACTATTCTTAATTGGGTCCATCTTGGTAACCACAGATTACCCAAGTTATACGATGAAAATGACATTTCTATCCTACGCCATCTATTATGGATTCTCCGCTTTGATTATATTAGTGTTTGCATTAACTTATTACGATAAAACAAAACAGACGATCATTCAAAAGTCTCCTAGCGATATTTCGTTTGATTAAGAGAGGAAATGCCCCTATGAAATGGATATTGAAGTTGGCCGGATTGATTTATTTGGTATTATCGATTGTATACCGTGTGTATATGTTTCGGGGATTGGAATATAGTCTATCGATTCAAAACATCATGACTTTCGGGTTGAATCATATATTAGGTGTGTTGGTTGCTTTAGGGATTGCGATTATTTTGGTCGTAGAGCACAAACCAAGCTTATTTATGATATTGTTGGTTAGTAGTGTACTTGGTATTTTTCAAAATGTGATTGACATACTTCAAAACTTAGATTTTAGCGAACCCATAATGACAATCGATCTTATCCTAATTTTTACACCATTTGCTTTTCATGGTATTACCTTATTGGGTTTATTGATGGTATATACCAAAGCAGGTAAGGCATTGATCATTTGGATGCAATCCATGCTTATATTATTCTATGGTTACTATTTATACGCAGTATACTACATCAGTCCATTTGATACTGCATTCATGCAAAAATTCTTTGTCATATATACGATAACACACATGTTTTATGGTCTATTGATGATTTCTACTGTACTCTACTGGTTTCGCCAAAATAAAGATGATCCATTACCTGCATAACTACCTCAAGCGAACATCGTTTCGCTTTTTGTTTTTTTAAGTTCGATTCGTTATAATATGAGTAAGGGGAGGTGATGTTATGAAAGTCATCATCACTGGCATGAATGGGACGGTTGCCCCATGGATTGCAAAAGTGTATACAGCCAAAGGCTATGAAATCATACCTTATGACCGTAGCGTGGTTTCCATCGACGATGAAACTGCCATACAAAAGTTCATCGAGTCCCATGACCCACGGGTCATCATCCACTGTGCTTTAGGTCCGGTGACTTGGGCAGAAATATTGGCAAAACTGGCACGCATGCTCGATATCACATTTGTTTATACCTCCACCGTATCGGTATATGGAAATAATCAAAAAGGCCCATTTGTCGTATCAGACCCTGTGATCCCCAATGATGATTATGGTACTTATAAGAAAGCTTGTGAAGAGGCATGTGTTGCGATCAACCCGAAGGCTTATATTTTAAGGTTGGGCTGGCAAATTGGTTATGATGAAAATCATAATCAAATGTTACACTACATCCATGAGCAAATGAAAGCCCATGGTGTGTGTAAACTGTCCTCAAGATTTTACCCTTCAGCCTCTTTCCTAGAAGATACCGCCAATGCCATCTATCACGTGGTCTTGCATTTACCACCTGACATCTACTTACTGAACAGTAACCACAAATACAGCTTATATGAGATTGGCCTGTATTTGAAGAAGCTACATCCGTTGATCAAGATTGAAGAGGATACCGCATTCATTTATGACAATCGGATGTTCGACATCCGAGTACCGATTAAAAAACTATCAGAATTGATAGGTTAGTCTTTGTTTTTACTAATTCATTTCTAAAACCATTCTAATCTCGTTGATAAATGAGATTGAATGCACTATAATGAGAGAAACTAGAGGAGGATTTAATTACATGAAATATGGTTATGGTTGGGTATTAAAATTTGTACTTGCTGCCATCCTACTTGGGGTAGGCATCTATATGGTATTTGCCAATGAGGTTGTCTACTTGATTACAGGTGTGGTCATTGTCATCTTCTCATTGTTTAGGGTGGTTCCTTTATTAAAAACACTTAAAAAAGAAGTGCTCAGAACCATCAATTTGATTGAAATCATTTTTGATACCATCATTGGTGGTGTGCTCATATATGTCGCTGCAACCGGTCAAATGGATAATAGTGATTTATGGAAAGAAGTCTACCGTTATTCACTCGCTTTCTTCTTCTATGCTAGAGCGTTGGTGTTCTTGAACTCGGTTGTCTTCCTTGGTGAAAAAACAGAAATTCCAAAATTTTGGATTCACATCCTAGCGATTACCTTAGGTACTTATATCGCTGTCACACCAGACTTCTCTTATGAAACTGTAGGCATCTTCTTACTCATCGTATCGTTGATTGGTGCTGGATACCTAGGTGTCGATGGTTTTGGTGGTTATAAGAAGTATCGTCAATTCCAACTTGAACTCAATCAAGGCAAAGAAAAACAAAAAGAAGTTGAAAAGCAAAAAGAAGTTATTTTGGATGAACAAAAAGAAGAACGTCCATACGTGAATTAGTAAAAAGGCTTAAATAAGCGAAAAACCACTATTTTTTAGTGGTTTTATTTTTTTCTGATTTAAGGTAAAATGGGGTTGTCCACGATTCATAGAGCGATTCTAGTTTGCGTGGGTAGTGGTTTTTATAAGGAAATTGTATCCTATGAGTGAGGTGAGTCCATGAACACAAAAACAACTGGGCAGTTTATTGCGAAAAAACGAAAAGAAAAGAAAATGACTCAAAGTGAATTGGCTGAAATATTGCAAGTAACCGACAAAGCCATCTCACGTTGGGAGACTGGTGAGGGGTACCCTGAAGTCACCATTCTACCTAAACTCGCTTACACTTTGGGCGTGTCTGTCGATGAATTATTGAATGGTGATCAAGCGATTGGTTGTGAAACCACTTCCGTCAAAGTTGTATCTTTATTTGAAATGATCTCACGTGTATCACTCGCGTTTATATTATTTGGATTGTTGATTGGGATAGGTCTGATTTATTTGAAGGAAGACAAATTTGTGAGTTTGATTCCATTATCCATCGGGTGGTTCATTGGGTTTATCATTTACCAATATGGCAAATACCAATTCATTCGAGCATCGGTGTTCAATGATTTGGATAAGTTTACGATTTATCGTCAATCTAAACTTCAAATCGTTACACTCATCTCTGCCATCGCGATTTTATTACCACAATTTATTTTGAAATACATCGTGGAAGAAATGGGCTATGGACTGGTATATGTGCTGAATGATCATTATATCGATTTCTTAAGTTTCTTATGGTCAGCTGCAGTGGCCTTGATGTTATCAATTCCCATATCGATGGTTGTCTTGAAAATGTATAAATCTGTAACTTACAAGCACGAAAGCATCGTTCATAATCAAAATATTTATCGAACCATTATGATTGGGATGTTCCTATTTGTATTTATTTTCTTCGGTATCTTGATCTATGATTTTGTTTGGGGTACGATGAATCGTTTGATTTTCTTCATTCCAATTGTCATTTTGTTACCTAATGTCTATTTAGCCATCGTTGATAAAAAAGGTGCAATTGGATTGTTGATTTCCATTGTATTATCCATCGGTTTAATCATCACAGGTTTTTCACATGATGGTACAGTGCCTTTTGACCAACCAGGCCATTTCATGGAATACTTTGATTATTCATTTGCTTTCTTTTTGATTACATGGGTATGCTCAACCATCATGATGATTTATGAGGTAAGAACAGAACATAGATACAATGAACGCTTCTTCAGCTATTTAAGAAATGTCATCATCACTTTAGCGTTTGTCGTACTATTCTTCACGTATACACATAGAAGCATGCATGCTTTTCCTGGATTCATCACCATCCCAGCCATTTTGATTGGCTTTGGTTTTGAATTACTATTTAGAAATCCAAAGTACTTAAAAAAGGCATTTGAAATTTTCATCATTTCCATGGTAGTCATCCTGCTACTTAGTTTGACACAACCTATTTTATATACTAAGCACCGCTTCGATGCCTATCTATGGGATGTCGTAAAAGGCTTTAGCATTGTCAATCCTGCATTCAATGTTCATGGTACCTACTATATATTAATTCCACCGATTGGTTTGTTTGTATTGATACTATTGTTCGGTGTAAAACACTTCTTGTTGAAAAACAAATGGATTCACTTAGGCATAGATACTTTGTTTTCAATACTATTCCTAGCATTGGCTTTGTTCACGTGTATCCTTTCCTTTGATTTTAGTAGTATGATGATTCAAGTCATCAGTTACTATCCTTCTGGCATCGCGGCTGGTGGATTTATGTGGATTACCGTTGGGTTATCGATGTCCATCTTAACTTGGATCAACACGGCCATTCGAATGATTGATCAACCAAACTTATAACACACATCCCCCCGTTTTGTGTGGTTATATAGCAAAGGCGCAGACCCCCTGAATCTGCGTCTTTTATTTTTATTAAATTGGGTATTGTGTTTCGCACAGTACTGTTGTATACTGGTATTGTGCAAGACACAGTAGGGGGCATGTATGAATTCACAATTCAAAAAAGGGATCCTCGAGATGTGTATTTTAAAACTCATCGATGATAAAAAGATGTATGGGTATGAAGTGATCGATACCTTATCCAGAATCATCGATGTGTCCGAAAATACCGTTTATCCCATTTTAAGACGACTGACCACCTTAGGGTATTTCGACATTCAAATGGAAGAAACCGTCTATGGTGCGCCACGTAAATATTACGTTACTACCAAATCAGGTAAAGAAGCATTGAAGTTGTATCAGGATGAATGGAGTTCATTCTTATCAGGGGTCATGAAGATCATGGAGGAAAAACAATGAAAGCAGATTATTTAGGATCACTCAAAGAGGCATTAAACAAATACACCAACAATTACGCAGATATTAAAGACATTCTCAAAGATTATGAAGAAATGTATGATGACGCTTTATCCTCAGGTAAATCGGAAGCGGCTGTTGAAGCGATGTTGGGAGACCCACACGAAGTGGTCGAAGCATTAAAAGACACTCTAACACAAAAACAAGTCAGACGTACACAAGGCAATAAAATCGTCGCTGTATCGCCATTTGTCGCAACCATCTGCTTCTTCATCAGTGGGTTCTATTTCGATGGTTGGCAATACGGATGGCTCTTCTTCTTGATGATTCCGATGTTGGGCATTATATTCAACTCACCAAGACGCGACCGTATCGTCGCACTCGCACCGTTTATATCCGTCATCGCGATGATGTTGATTGGGTTCTTAACTGGGTTTTGGGAATATGCTTGGTTGCCATTCTTATCGATACCGGTTTTGGGTTACTTCACCCATGGTAAAAAACTCGATGCGTGGGTATTCTTCATGCTCATCGTTTTAGGTATTGCAGGGTATGTTGTTTTCGGCCAAATGTATGGATTCAACGTCTCTTGGCTATCATTCGCACCTGCGATTATTTATAGTATTTTAAGAGGCGATATCGCCATCAATTTTGGCAATCTCAAGGGTCAAGAAAGACGTAAAACCATCTTATTCTTGGGTTTTAGTATCAGTATGATTGCGTTATTCCTATTGATTGGATATTTTTATAACGCGTGGGCTTGGAGTTGGCAATTTGTCTTATTCATCCCAATGATGGCAATTTCGATCTTTGGAAAAGCGAACATCATCGCCCTCATGCCTTTCTTCTCAGTCATCATATTCTATTCCTTGGGTTACTTCTTCGACTTGTTCTATATCTCTTGGATCGCTTTCTTATTGGTACCAATCACAGCCATTCTCGCATCGAAAAACTAGAGGGTAAAACCTCTTTTTTTTCTCATCAATTCAATTGTGTAAAATTAAATTGTATACAATGCTTTTTAGTTGAAATTAGAAATAATTGTTGGTAGACTATAACAAGAAAGTGATAAAGTTGTTATACTATAGTTAAGTAAACCTACAGGAGGAAAATATGCATCCTTATTATGAACCGTTTCTAAAACTCGTCAATGAAGAAAATAAAGACGAGGCGATGACTTATGTACTGAACTTATTGAAAGACAAGAAAATTGAATTGTATGATTTGTATGACTTCTTCTTAAGACCTGTATTGAATGAATTTGTATGTAGCTCTGAAGATGAAGAAATTTGTATATGGAAAGAACACGTGAGAACATCGATTGTTCGTACCATCCTCGAATCCACCTACCCTTATTTGATCGAAATCAAGAAATCAGTACCAAAGAACAACCAAAAAGTGATGGTCGTTTGTCCAAGTGAGGAATTCCATGAAGTGGGTGCCATCATCGTCACCAATTACTTCTCACTGGCTGGATTTGACGCTCAGTACATCGGTGCCAATACCCCTAAAAACGACATTTTATCGGCTGTAAAAGCGTTGAAACCCGATTATTTGGCTTTGTCGGTAACCAATTATTATAATCTTGTTGTGACCAAACAAATCACCGAACAAGTCAAAGGTTTATTCCCCAATGTAAAAATCATTGTGGGTGGTAATGCCTTCAATAAACCCGGTGCTTTAGACCATTTGGTGTATGATTATCACCTCACTCATAAAGAGGATATATTCAAATTGGGGGGTAAACATTAATGAAACTCGCCTTCCAAATCGCATCTCGGTTTTTAAAATCAGGTAAACTTCAAACCTTATTCATCATCTTAGGGATTGGTGTGGGTGTATCGGTTCAAGTATTCATTGGGGCGTTGATTTCAGGGCTTCAAAAAAGCTTGGTAGATACCACCATTGGTAACAGTTCTCAAATCACCATTACCCGTACCGATGAAGATTACATAGACAATTATGACGCTTTGATCGAAGACATTCTCGCAAGCGATTCACGTATTCGTGTCGCTGCAGGAAACTTCAATGTCGCTGGTACGTTAGAAAAAAACAGTGATACCTTACCCGTCTTGGTTCGTGGGTTTGAACTCAGTCAAGCCGATGGGATATATAAATTTAGTGATAAACTCACTGAAGGTAGACTACCAAACGCTAACAACGAAGTCATCTTAGGGATCTTCTTTAAATCCGAATTCAATTTAAACGTGGGGGATACCCTTTCGATTCAAGTCCCACTCAAAGGCAATACCACGTTAACTGTGGTTGGTTTCTTCAATTTTGAAGTGAAAGCCATCAATGAGTTGTGGGCCGTATCCACTTTAAATACCACCCAAACACTCTTCCAAGTGGGGGATGTCGTGTCTTCGATTGAATCTCAAGTGAAAGCATCGGCTTATTTTGAAGCCGATGCCATCTCAATTAAGGTTTCAGAACAAATCGGGTCTGATTATGTGACTGTAAACTGGATAGAAAATAACGCATCCTTACTCTCTGGTTTACAAGGTCAAAGTATTTCCTCTTTAATGATTCAAGTATTCGTCTTGATTTCTGTTGTGTTAGGGATCGCTTCAATCTTAGCCATCATCGTTTTACAAAAATCCAAACAAATTGGTATTTTAAAAGCGATGGGGATTAAAAACAGTGACGCTTCCTTAATCTTCTTATTTCAAGGCTTGATCTTAGGTATCTTTGGAGCATTGACTGGGGTACTGCTTGGTATTGGTTTATTGGTATCCTTCCAAACCTTCGCGATTGACGCCACCACCGGTGACCCAGTGATTCCGCTCAATATCGAATACAGCTTCATCGCTCTATCCGCTTTAATCGCGGTGGGTGTATCTACATTGGCGGCTTTGGTACCCGCACGTAAATCTTCTAAATTATCCGTCATTGAGGTGATCCGCAATGCTTAATCCCGTCATGGAACTCAAAGGCATCACCAAAGTGTATGGTGAAAAAATCAAAACACAAGTCTTGTTTGGTGTCGATTTACAATTTGAATCGGGTTCATTCAACGCCATCATTGGTCAAAGTGGTTCCGGTAAATCCACATTGATGAATATCCTAGGAACACTTGATAACCCAACCGATGGTGAAATCTTCATCAATGGTCAAAATACCAAATCGATGAAAGCCAATGAGATTTCCTTCTTGAGAAATCAAAACATTGGATTCATCTTCCAATTCCACTATTTGTTACCAGAGTTTACTGCGTTAGAGAACGTCTTGATGCCTTATAAAATCTCGAAACAAAAGATAACACCAGAGATTTTAGACCGTGCCAATGAACTATTAGACTTTGTTGGGTTAAAGAAAGTTAAAAACAATCTCGCTAAAAATATGTCTGGGGGTCAACAACAAAGGGTCGCGATTGCGAGAAGTTTGATCAATAATCCAAAGATCATTTTAGCTGATGAACCCACAGGTAACTTAGATAGCGATTCTACAGAACAAGTGTATACGCTATTAAGAGAAATCAATGCCAAATACAAAACTACATTCATCATCATTACGCATGATAGAAAGATAGCTGAAAAAGCCGATCGTATCATTGAAATCAAAGATGGTCGAATCAATATGGACGTTTTGAACAATTAAGAGACTTCATGTCTCTTTTTTTTATCATTTTTTTGGCACTCTATACTTGACAGTGCCAAATTGTTGTATTATAATATAAGTGAACTTAGGGGATAAGTTCAAGAACAATAGAGAAAAGGAGCGATGTTTTATGTTGAGTTTACTCAAAAAAGACCGAGACTTCTTTGATAGCTTGTTCGATGAATTTAGAGTCGCACCATTTGGTAATGATGTCTCCATGAGAACAGATATCAAAGAAAATGACCATGGCTATGAATTGGCCATCGAAATGCCTGGCTTTGACAAGCAGGATGTAAAAGTGAGCCTAGATGAAGGGTATCTATTGGTAGAAGCGGAAAGAAAGCATGAAACCAATTCAGATGACCCTAAAGGCAAATTTATCCGTCGTGAACGCTACTATGGCGTCATGAGACGCAGTTTCTATGTGGGGGATGTCCACATGGATGAAATCAAAGGGTCCTTTGATAAAGGGGTCTTGAAAATTCAAATCCCGAAAGAATCCAAGAAAATTGAAACCAAGAAATATTTGGAACTTGAATAATGAAAATCGGAGCCGTTGTTTGGCTCCGATTTCTATTTTACTCATCATTTTGGATGAGTTTTGGGTATATATGATCCATTCGATAGATGCTTAAATCCAGTCCTAACGTTTGAGTCCAAAAATCAGAATCCATTTGAGATACATCGATTTGATTCCATGGTGGGACTAAGAATGTTTGTTGCTCATAATATAACACAGATGGTTCAATCACGTAAGTATCACAATAGATATGACCTGTGAATAATATTTTATGATCATACGTGTGGTATGTTGGGGTAATCACTGCCACAGATGATGCACCGGTGATGTCCCCATGAACAACCAAACCACTCAGTTCAGTTTCAGATGATTGACCGGCAATGCCCCCCACATATGTTTCTCCGGTAACATCGATAGAACTATATGAGTTTCGAATGATACCTCCATGTGTGTTACCAACAATGCCACCAACGACATGTTTCGCGGTAATACTACCCTGGGTAAACGTCTCTTCAATCAATCCTGTATTGGTTCCGGTGATACCGCCAACTATGTTCGAATTTGGGGCATGGATGGTTCCCCTAAAAGAACTTCTAAGAATAATACCACTGCTTGTACCGGTCAATCCACCGATACCACCAGTATTATGAATAGTTCCCTTCACATGAACGTTCTCAATCACACCGCTATTGACATTGGTTATACTCCCAATACTTTGTGCTATTGACAGGTTGATATTCACATCGTTTAAGTATACGTTTTTAATGACACCATCGTTAATCAAACAAAACAATGGCATGGATAGTTGGTTTATCTGGTGGTTATCACCATCCAAAGAACCGTAAAACACGTTGATTAAACAGTCATCTGAGTAGGGTTTCATGGATTCGACATCGATGTCTTCAGTTAATCGAAAATGACCTCTAGGATTCCATGAAAATCGTTCTAACTGTTTTGCAGAAGAGATGGTGATAACCCCATATTCCAAATAGGATAGTGTGCCTAACGATGATAATGTTAGCAGTATGATACTCCAAAAGACGAGTTTACTTTTTGTTAAAGTGTTTGGCTTCAATAGTTTGGTGATTGTGATGATAAAAACACCGATGGCTTGTGAAAACAAAAAGAAGGGGTTAAACAAAGGTAATCCATAAATGATGATCAAACAAACGCTTAAAAAGAGTTGTAGTTGATAAAAGGCATAGGTATATTTTATATGTCTTCTAATGCTCGATAAATCGTAATCGTTCATGTCAAACCTCATTTATCCATTGTTTTATCTAATATTTATAATAGTTAATCAATTATACAAAAATTATACACTTATTAAGAGAGATGGTCAATCTCACATTCATTATTATAATAAAATCGGAGCCTTTGGTTGGCTCCGATTTATTATTTAACTGCTCTTCTGTTTTTGTTGTTTTGATTGCGTTTAGGTTGTTGGACTTTTAAGTAGTTATTCACTGGCTTGGTCGGTCCAAACTTGCTTTTAGGGGCTAAGTTTTTTAATCCGTTCATATCCTTCTTCTCCGGTTTTTGTTCAGGTTGTTCTTTTTTTGTCTTCGTTTTTGGTTTGGTATCGTAATTTGGTTTGAGTGGGTTGAATGCTTTTGTTTTCGGTTGACTACTGGTTTTTGGTTGAGCTGGCTTATTGGTAGACTCTTTAGTCACAGGGTAGCCATGCGCGATTTCTGGAATCGTCATCTTGATGTGTTTCTCAATGTCTTTTAAGAGGCTGAGTTCTTTAGGATCACATAAAGAAATGGCTTTACCATCTAACCCAGCACGTCCGGTACGACCAATGCGGTGGATGTAGGTTTCAGGGGTTTCAGGCAAATCATAATTGACCACGAAACTGAGCGCTTCGATGTCAATCCCTCTAGCAGCGATGTCGGTTGCGACCAAAACTTGGGTTTTGCCTTTTTTAAAGTTGAGTAGTGCACGTTCACGGGCACTTTGAGACTTGTTACCATGGATCGGTTCAGCCGACACATTGGCTTTTAAGAGTTCTGTCACGAGCTTATTGGCCGTGTGTTTGGTTCTCATGAAAACCAAGACCGATTTCATTTGATACGAGGTGATTAAATCTACCAATAGTTTGGTTTTATTGCCTTTATTGACATGATAAATCGATTGTTCAATGACGTCAATCGTTTGATTGACTGGGACAATCGATACACGCACAGGGTCATTTAAGATGGTTTTGGATAAGGTTTCAATTTCTTTTGGCATCGTTGCTGAAAACAACATCGTTTGACGTGCTTTAGGCACGAATTCGATGATTTTGTTGACGTCTTTAATGAATCCCATATCGAGCATACGGTCGGCTTCATCGAGTACCAAGTAAGAAACGTGTTGTAAGGATATGAACCCTTGATACATCAAATCCAGCAATCTTCCTGGGGTTGCGATCAAAACATCGACACCCTTGGCTAACGCTTCTTCTTGTTTCTTTTGAGAAACCCCACCATAAATCACAGCGCTTCTTTGATTGACAAATTTCGCGTATAAAGTGAAATTCTCATAGATTTGACTTGCGAGTTCTCGGGTTGGTGTCAAAATCAACGCACGGATGTGTTTGTGGTTCGAATCGGGTTTTTCGATATATAGGTTTTGTAGGATGGGTATCGCGAACGCAGCGGTTTTACCGGTGCCTGTTTGCGCACTACCTAAAATGTCTTTTTTGCTTAAAAGCACAGGAATCGCGTCTGTTTGTATGGGTGTAGGTTCCTTATACCCTGCGATTGCGATCGATTTTAAAATGGGGTCAATAATGTTTAAATCTCTAAATGTCATGTCGTTTCACTTTCTTCAAAAAAAATATGAGGTGTTTGGTAACACCCCATAAAAATTGCTTTTATATTTTTGTTACAACCCAGTATACCATGATAGAACGAAAATGCATACACTTTTGTTTTTTTATTGTATTTCAAGTTTACGATCGATGATGATATAAGTTAAAACATAGAAAGCAGCACTGAGTACGAAGAACGTCCCCGTGAATACCCAAATCGAATTGAAGTCTTCGATGAATGCTGTACCAAAGGACATATACGCACCTAAGAAAATCGATGTGATCACATTGACCACTTGACCAATCGCGAAATACAACAAAATCCCGATTAAAATCTTCTTCTCACCTTTATAAATCATATTGAGTAAGGCGAATAAGAAGAACAACATCCCAATCATATAGAGTGCATACGTAAAACCTGCAACAATGATGGTATAGGATTCATAAGGGTTTTGAATGACCAAATCGATCAGTTGTCCAAGGATCGTAAAGACGTTTTCTCTAAAGGCTGACAAAATGAATAGGGAAGCAGCGAACATACTGACCAATATCGAAACAATGAGCCACATCATATTGATTAAGACTTTAGATAACATGATTTCGATGGTCGATGCCGGGGTAGTGAATAATAAATACCCTGGTTTACCGAAGACACGTTGGCCCAAGTTGATGATGATGGTATAGAATGTAAACAACATGGTAATCCCCACCAATGTGAATAACAAACTGGTGAATGTAGCTGCTGCAGAAATGCTTTGAATATTAAAACTGAATGACGTGATGAGTGTAAGCAAAATCACACCGGCATAAATCGGTAAAAACTTACGATAGGAGGATAGAATCTCATGTTTCATCAATTTAGCGAGCATATCTGAATACCTCCTTGAATATTTCAAGCAGTGATTTATTTCTTTCCATAATAAGTTCATCTAAGTTTTGATGTAACATCACTTCGCCTTGTTTGAGGAAGACCACTTCGTCAAACAATTCTTCCACATCATAGATTTGATGGGTTGATAATAAAATCGTCGCTTCAGTATTTCGGTAATTCATGATGGTATCCAATATGATTTCACGGAGTGCTGGGTCTACCCCACCGATGGGTTCATCAAAGATGTATAATTTCGCATCCCTCGACAATACCATCGCCAATTGTAGCTTTTCTTGGTTCCCTTTGGATAGTTTGCGGATCAAGTCACGTGAAGGAATTTGAAATTGATACATCAATTCATTGAAACGGAGTGGGTTAAAATCGCTATACATGTCTTCAAAATACTGCTTTAAATCATCAATTTTCATCCAAGATTCAAAATAAAGTTGGTCTGGCAAGTAAGAGACCACATTTTTGGTTGCTGGAGAAATCTTCATCCCATCGATCGTAACATTGCCTTCAAATTGTTGTAAAAGGCCTGTTAAGATTTTGATGAGGGTTGTCTTACCCGACCCATTGGGTCCGAGTAAACCAATGATCTTCCCTTTGGTGAGGTCTAAGTTGACATTCACCAATGCTCTGGTTTGACCATAGGATTTATTTAAGTTCTTAATACTGACAATATTGTCCAAATCGATCACCTCTATTTATGATTATAGACTTTTTCAAAAGTATTGTATATATGTAATTTGATATTTAATATTTTGAAATGACTATAGCTGTCTTGTTCAACTGTATTATAGTAAAAGATTGTGTCAAAGTTATGAACAAATCAAAAAAAGAAAAAAAATGTGCCATAGACACATTTTCAATCGATTTCAATTTCAAACTCACCCTTGACCCAAGCATCGATCCAAAAGGCATCGGTGGGTTTTAATGGCGAAGGCAATGCGTTTTTATCATAAAAATCCAAACCATGGGATTCATCATCTTTAGTTAATTTAGGTTTCTTATCGAGTTTGACATAAAATACAACCACGACATAGTGGGTAACATCCCCATTGGGATACACCGTTATTTGATCGTCCCCTGAATAAATCCCAAATAAGGACAAGTCTGTAATTTCAATACCGGTTTCTTCAAAAAGTTCTCTTTTCGCTGCGTCTTTCAATTTTTCATTGAGTTCTACGTTCCCCCCTGGGGTACCATAATCGTTCGTATCGCTTCTGTGTTGTAAAAGAATTTGATTTTTGTATTCTACGATGATGCCTGTGGATACACTACGAATCGGGGTGTGTCCAACGAGGCTTCGGATCTCTTTTATATAATTAGGCATATGTAGGGATCCCATCAAAGGTGACTGTAGACATGCGCTTTAAGGAATAATTGAATAGATGTCCGTTGATATCCACTTGGATGAGCATGTCAGCGTTGGTTTTGTTATGAGCAACGATGACTAATGACCCATCTGGATTCAAGTACGCACCTGTCAATAAATTGGGCGAAGTCGATTTCGCATCCACCCGTCTCGCGTCTTTATCGATAAACTTCGAAAAATGACCAATCATGTAGTATTCTTCATTGAGGGTAAAACTGTCAGTCCCATCCACAGTGACCACACCTCTACAGTTGGTACATCCGCCGTTTTGTGGTCCATCTTGGGTATCTAAAGCCAGATTCCATAATAACACCGAACGTGAACCATAATTGAGTGACCCTAAAAAGACATTTTCGAGGTTCCAACTGATGTTTGAACCAAAATTGGTTGCCCAGCGTCCACCCGAACATTCGGTAAACCAAATGTCACGGTCTGGGTGATTGGTTTGAATCGTTTGTTGAGCCGTGTAACTGCCTGCATAACAGTGGAATGCAACACCATCTAAATAAGGTTTGATGTCTTCGTTATTGAGTAAAGCCTGTGGGTAGAAAGTATTGTCCCAGTTGTGATCATACCCAATGATTTTAGTATCGATTTGATTTTCCTCAAATTTAGGTCCTAAGACTTTTAAGAAATTGATCTGTTGAGCCACAGTCATCAACATCGATGGGTAACCACTGGTTTCATGTAAGGGTTCATTTTGTGGGGTAATCGCGTATATAGGTAACCCTAAAGCGGCATAAGCTTCGATGAACTTCACAAAGTAATCCGCATAAGCGGCGTGATAAATTGGATTGAGTGACCCCCCATTCAATTTTTGAGGGGATTTCATCCATGCAGGTGCACTCCACGGCGAACCCATGAGTTTTAAGTCCGGGTTCAAGGCCAAGGCTTGTTGTAAGCGCGGCACGACGTATAATAAGTCCCTTTGGATGGAAAACTGTTCTAATGTCAAATCTGTGCCACTGGTAAGGTCATTATACGTGTAATTATTTAAAGCAAAATCAGACGCACCCATCGGGATTCGAACAAAATCGATACCGATGCCAGATTCACCAAACAAGGCTTCCATGACTTCGTTGCGTTTCGATTCGTTTAAATTGGACAAGACATAGGCTGCAGATTCTGACATCGCTGCACCAAAACCATCGATGGTCTGATACTTCTTTTTGGTATCCACTGTGATTTTATAGATGGAAGGGTTCGCTTCATCGGTATGGATTGAAATGCCTTCTTGTAAGAGGGCAGATTTATCGCCTGCGGTTAAGTAGGGGGTAAATGTATAAGACTGAATGGATTTTTTTTGACACCCTACCAGTATTAATAACATCGTACTCAGTGTCAATAAAACAACTTTTTTCATATGGCCACCTCATGAAAAGAAAAACTGCACGCTTTTATCATAACATGATAACGTGCAGTTTGTTCACTTATTGTGCGTTTTGACCTAAATTATACGCTTGCTTATTGACTTCAATCAAGTGTTCTTTTTTAGAACCAAAGAAGTATTTAAGCGCTTCGATGATGGTTTCTTCTGAAAATAAGTTGTTTTGTTTGAGATAAGCCCCCAATAAGACGAAATTAATCGTTTTCGATTCGCCAATCGATAATGCCAGCTCATTGGCTTTGACGCCTTTGATTTGGTATTTTGGTTGTTCATCGACATGGATTAAAGAGGCATTATATAGCATGAATCCATCGGATTTAACGGTGTGTTTGAATTTTTGATAACTCGGTTCGTTGAGAACGATTAAGTCATCTGAATCTTTAAATACAGGAGAGTAAATGGGTGTATCGGAAATGGTTACCATACAATTGGCAGTCCCACCCCTGGTTTCAGGGCCATAGGTGGGCACCCAGATCGCATGCATGCCTTTTAAAGTGGCACTGTAAGCGAGTACTTGACCCAATAACATAACCCCTTGTCCACCAAATCCAGCAATACGGATGGTTTTAGTCATGCTTAGTCACATCCTTATAAATACCCAACGGGAATACAGGGACCATCTTTTCATCGACCCATTTCAAGGCATCGATTGGAGACATGCCCCAATTCACTGGGCAAGTGGATAAGACTTCAATCATCGTAAAGCCTTTCTTTTCAAGTTGTAAAGAAAAAGCTTTCTTGACTGCATTTTTGACTTTTTTAACGTTTTGTGGACCAGTGAGCGCGACTCTTTCAAGATACGCTACACCTTCGATGTGTGAAAACATTTCGCTGATCTTAATTGGATAACCTTGATTGTGTGGGTCACGTCCACCTTGAGAGGTGGTTGTTTTTTGACCAACTAAGGAGGTTGGTGCCATTTGACCACCAGTCATACCATAGGTAGCATTATTCACAAATATAACGGTGATGTTTTCGCCGCGGTTCGCTGCGTGAATCGTTTCAGCGATACCAATCGAAGCGAGGTCACCATCCCCTTGATAGGTAAATACCACATTATCTGGTAAAACACGTTTGATGCCAGTCGCTGTGGCACAAGCTCTACCGTGTGGGGCTTGTTGCATATCACAATTAAAATATTCGTAAGAGTAGACCGAACAGCCAACCGAAGCAACACCTACGGTTTTACCTAAGACGCCAAGTTCGACTAAAACTTCCGCTACAATTTTATGCAAAATACCATGTGTACACCCTGGACAATAATGCGTTTTACGTTCTGTTAAACCTAGTGATTTCTCATATCTGACGGTCATGATATCACCCACTTCTTAAAGTTTATGATGGCATCTCTGATTTCAGTTGGATCTGGAACCATCCCGCCAGTACGCCCATAAAAGGCGATTTCATGTCTGCCCTTATTCGCAATTTCAACGTCATCGAGCATTTGTCCTAAAGACATTTCAGTCACTAAAATACCTTTACAAGAACTTGGAATGAGGTCAAATGCTTTTTTAGGGAACGGCCAAACGGTAATTGGACGAATCATACCGACATTGATGCCCACTTCTTTGAGCATTTCAATCGAGCTTCTCGCAATTCTCGCCACCGACCCATAAGCCACGATGACGTAATCTGGGTCTTCCATATTGATCATTTCAAATTTGACTTCATGTTGTTTGATGGCGTCATATTTCGCTTTTAAATTTAAATTGTGTTCTTCTAGTTTTGGTGCATCCAAATATAACGAATTGACAATGTTCCTTCCGGCATGATGGTCTGTGCCAATCGTTGCCCAAGGTTTGTCTGGTAGTTTTCTTTTTGGTACTTCTTTATCTAAATCCACAGCTTCCATCATTTGTCCGATGAGTCCATCGATCAAAATCATGACTGGATTTCGATAAGTATCGGCGATATCAAACCCTTCTTTGATGTAATCGACGGTTTCTTGAATGGATTCAGGCGCGATGACGACCAAATGATAGTCACCATTTCCACCACCGCGGGTCGCTTGATAGTAATCGGCTTGTGAGGGTTGAATGCCACCTAAGCCTGGACCACCACGCATCACAGATACAATTAAGCATGGCAATTCAGCCCCAGCAATATACGAAATCGCTTCTTGTTTTAAAGCAATCCCTACAGATGATGATGACGTCATGACGCGCTTACCGCACCCTGCTGCACCATACACCATGTTAATCGCTGCAACCTCGGATTCTGCTTGAACGAAGACTTTACCGTGTTCTGGTAAATACTTCGATAAATATTCTGGTACTTCATTTTGTGGGGTAATCGGATACCCGAAATAGGCATCTACACCGGCTTTGATGGCGGTTAAAGCAATCGCTTCATTCCCTTTGACGAGTTTTTTAGGCATCGTTTTTTACCACCTTAATGACAGAATCTGGACAAATGATTGCACAAAATGTACAACCAATGCACTTGTCGATGTCTAATACATCCACGAGTGCGTAACCAGAGGCATTCATGCGGGTATTGGACATACCCAAAATTTTAACAGGACAACTGTTGACGCACAGTTCGCAGCCCTTGCAGGCATCGTTGTTAAAATCGAGTTGATACTTAGCCAATAGAATCACTCCTTATCTTTTGGGTATATAGTTATCGTGTAAGTTTTTAATGGTTTCGATTCTGTTTTTCGCAAACACTTTGGCTGCTTGTTGAGTATGGATGTCTTGTGCTTTAGAAATTTCAAAGATTTCCAATAGACGATCATAAATCAATTTAACGTCTGCGAGTGCTTTTTCTTGAGGCCAATTCATGAGTTCAACATAAACGTTGATTAAACCACCAGCGTTGATGACAAAGTCTGGGGCATATAAAATGCCACGTTCTTTGATCATAGGACCGTGGATATCTTCATCTAGTAAGACGTTATTGGCAGTACCTGCAATGATTTTCGCTTTGATTTGTGGGATTGTTTGATTGTTGAGTACGCCACCTAATGCGCATGGTGCGAATACATCGACATCCAAGCCATAGATTTGATCTGGGTTCACGAATTCCACTTCTGGATGTTCGTTTTTCATTCTTTCAATGTATTTAGGGTTAATTTCTGAGAAATATACCTTTTTCGCACCTAATTCAACGAGGTGGTTGATGAGGTAATAACCCGTTTGACCTGCGCCTTGAACTGCGAATGTGTATTTAGAAATGTCTTCATTACCAAAACGATACTTTAAAGATGCTTTGATACCATATAAGGCACCTAAAGCAGTGACTGGGGATGGGTTCCCTGATTTACCTTCTAATCCGACAACGAAGTCTGTTTCCATATGGACATAACTCATGTCTTTGGTGCTGGTATTAACGTCTTCAGCGGTGATATAACGACCATTTAAGGATTGTACATATCTACCCAATGCTCTGAAATACGCTTCGCTCTTTACTTTAGTAGCATCACCAATCAATACGGTTTTACCACCACCGAGGTTTAAACCTGCAGCTGCAGCTTTATAGGTCATCCCTCTAGCGAGTCTTAAGCAGTCCATAACTGCTGCGTCTTCTGATTCATAATTCCAGATTCTAGTGCCACCAAGGGCTGGCCCCAATGTGGTATTATGAATCACCGTAATACCTTTCAAGCCTGTAGTTCTATCATAGAAATAGACTACTTGTTCGTACTTGTGTTTTTCCATGTACTCAAATACTTTAAATTCATTCATGTTAAATTTCTCCCTTCGAAATAAAAGCGTTTACATTGGTATTATAACATAGTTATATGGTTTTTATAACCACTATCTAATCAAGTGAAACTTTTTATATTTAGCAAAAAAGAAGTTCGCCTGAACTTCTTATCTATAGGTAAAATCAGGATACAATAATTCACTTTTAATTGTAGTAATGTGTTCAAAGTAGATATCAAAATCCCTTGCATTTTGTTGATACAGATTAGTTTTCTTGATATAACTTATGGCATTGCTAAGATCTTGTTTTCTATCAATTAAATAAAATACATAATTCTTTGTTTTTTCTCTATATATTTTATTCAGATTACGTACCGAATTTATAACAGAATCAATTTTTTCCCTATTGTAACCGTAAGCATTGAGATAATTATGAAGAGTTATTATTTCTTTTTTCCAAATTATATCAATAATTTCTTTTGGTTCAATTGCTGAGGGATAATGTACGTATAGTATTAAACTGTTAGCATAATCACTATTTATTAATTCTGATAAGTAGATTATAGACCACCAAATGTGAGTTGGGCTTCTATTACCATCGATGAATAAACCATTTGATAAAGGACCAATTGAATTTGTAATTTTTTCTCTTAAAAATATTTTTTTGTTTGAAAAATCTGGGTTCATCGTAAGCAATACCTTGAAATCAGGTATTATTGTTATGAAATGATTACAAAAATCTTCGAATAGTTTTTTCCATGAAGAACCAAACCATTTAAAATCCTCAGAATCAAGTTCCATAGGAACACCAAAATCTTTAATTATTTTTCTTTTACTCCCATAGTAAAGATAGTTACGTTCATTTTTATTGAACCTAATAGAGTTTTTCTTTAGAATTTCTTCTTCATCTTCTGAAAATGTAACCCTGAATGATCTCATTACAAGTCCCCTATGATAGCTTTGATATCTTGCATGATGTCATCCTCAATAAATGATATTTCATCTTTTTGTAGAAGCATGTTTTGAAGCCTTTCTTTTTCTTTTAATCTACTATAGATTCTAACATCAATCGGTGGATATAAGGCAAACGGAGAATCTAATAACATAAAATAGTAATAGGTTTTTTCATTATTTTCTAATCCTAATCTATGAATTCTATCTCGCGATTGTAATAGGTGTACAAGATTGTAGCTTAGTTCAAAATATACTGCTTGATGACATACCTTGTGTAACGAAATTGATTCGCCAAGTGTATGTGGGTTCGTGACTAGAACATTGAATTCTCCCTTTTTAAACTCGGACAATATTCGTTCTCTCTCGATTAAACTAGTATTCCCTGTTATGACCTTTGTTGAAATCTTTCGATTATTAAGAAAGTCACTAATGGAATGAATCGTGTCAATAAAGATACCCCACACTATAACAGAGCCTTTTGATGTTAACGATTCAATTAGTTCAATACCTTTAAGAAATTTAGAACTATACTTTACCTTTTGAATTAATTCTATATCAGTTGCGCTTAAACTAGGTCGAGTTATAACTGAACCTAATTCTATATTATAAAAATCTTCATGGTAATCGATTACTAGCTCATTCAAGTTAATATCTTTTAGCAGTAATGCAGGATTTGACGATGCTTGGATTAATCTAATGTATAATGTCAAAAAGTTCTTATGAAAATGCCGGTATAGCAATTCGAAAATTTTGATTTCATCATTATTTGCGATTATATAACCACTTTGAATGTCATCTTTTTCTGCTGGTGGTACTCTTAAATCTTCTTTTGTTATTCTACAATAGAATGGGTTGATTTTTTCTTTGATTTCTATTTGTTGATTTTTATCATGATTAGCAATTTCTAAAGCTCTTCTGCTATATCCAAAATAATTGTCATAATCTTCCGAAAATAATATTTTTAACATGTTGTGTAAATCAGGAAACCCATTTGGCATCGGTGTACCCGTTAATACAATTCTGTACTTAGCCTTGTCAATGATACTTAATGCAGCCTTTGCTCTTATACCTTCAATTGATTTTATACGGTGCACTTCATCAAAAACCAAAATTGTCTTATCGTCAATTATCCTTCTTAATATATCTAAGTTAGAATTTATTGCTTCATAATTGAAGAGCATCACGTTATAATCTTGACTTTCATAAACGACATAGTCGTATTTATTGGCTTTTGGTAGTGATTTAATTTTTTGATAATCAAGAACATTTAACCTTCTCTTGTCACCAAAACAATTGTCAAATTCATCTTTCCATGACGAAAAAGCATTCAAGGGTCCAATCACAACAATTTTGTTGACTAAAGCTTTCTCTGAAGATGACAAATAGGCATATGCCCCATAAACAATAGATGTTTTACCTGAACCTGGCACTGAAAAATTAGCACTTCTCATCATATTTGCCATATGATAAGCATCCCAAAGCTGCGGTAAGCGAAGTTCACGTTTCATTTCTTTGTTAACAATTCTAGAAAACTCATTAAAATCCTTTTGAAGGATTTCATGTTTCGACTTAATTGTTAACCCTAATGTACGTCTCTTTTCTATTACAATATTGTAATCAAGAAGAAATTTTTTTAAGTTAGGCATTAATGTTACAATAAAACCCATATTTTGTCCATACAAAAGAGTTTCACTGACAATGTATTTAATATCTGCATATGTTAATTCCTTATCAAAATAGAATTGGTTATTCTCGGTTTTCTCCAAGTAATTCGATAATACTTTTTTGTAAAAGGTCAACTCTCTGGACAGAAAATTTTTGTTTTCGAGATTATTTGTAAAAATTAATTTATCATTTTCGTAACTAACTATCAAACAATTGGAATCGAGTGGCCAATCAATGATTAGTTTGTTTTTATCATATGTCATGATTTTTAATTTTATAGCCTTTGGAACATCAACAACATAAATACTATCATCAAACTCATTATTCCATAAATCATTGAATGTCTTTTGGGCTAAAATTAGTTTTGATATTTCATTGTTATCAGCAGTCCATGATGCGGTGGTTTCAAATGATTCAAAATTTGACTTAATAGCAGCTACAGTTTCATTATTTGATCCGCGAAAATATACAGTCTTATCTCCTAATTCAAATAGTCCAAATTTATCATGAAAAACCCCACTTTTTCTAGTGAACGCAATTTTAATATCAACATAACCATACTTAATCAAATACGCCAAATTTGAAATTTCATAAAAAGTATTTTCAAAACTTAAACCATTAGCTAAATCGTCGTATATTTTTTCTCTTTCTTGATAACCATTAACTATTATTTCAAAATCTTCCCGTGATATATCAGCTGAAAAAATGAATTGTATCTTCCCCTGGTTTTTAACTATGTTTTCGATTCCTTTTGAATAATGTTCTATTATAGCAGAATCAAAATATGCACTAACGCGCTTATAATTAGTACATTTTGATAATAATGGATTGTAGAAATCCTCTATTAAATTGTCTATTTTTGAATTATAGAAAGGTTTAATTTTTAATTGTTCCATTGTCGTTACTTTTCAGAAAAGATTGCTACTATACGGATAAATTCTTCTATTTTTAGGAGCAGCATATGTTTTTCATCTTCTTTGGCTATACTAACAGCATCTTGAATGTTAAGTATTAAACTGTCAAGGGAGTCACCAATTTTTTTGATTTTGTCTGCTCTTTTTTTCTCTGCAATTGCTTGAAATGTTAAATCAAAAAACTGATTATTTGTTTCTGGAGTCAACACTTTGTCTATAATTGTTGTGCCTAAATCAAAAATTGGTTTTTCACTATCTGGTGATAATTGACTATCTGACGATAATTGACTATCCGCATTTTCTGCAATCGAATATTGACTTTCATTTATTATGTGATTTCTTTCTTCTTCTTGAATGCTTTTCTCCAATTGACTGCATAAATCATAGAATTCGTTTGTCTTGTTTTTGTAAGTTGTAATAGAATCCCGGATATCTCGAGTCCTATCGCCATTTTTTTGTAGTTGTGAATAAAAATAAATACGAATCTTATTCCATTCTTTTCTATTTAAATCCTTGTAAAGCCTGCCTAATTCTTGTAACGGACCATCAAGCTTTTTATATCTGGCTATGTGAAATTTTCCAGGTTTATTTATGTATTCAAGATAATCTACCATTACTAATGCTTTGTAATACATCTGATAAACAGCAGATTTTGTTAATTTTAACTTTTTTTGGTATTCATCAATAGTCCAAATTTTATTTGGTCCAATTAAGTCATTGTAAATGTCCACTAGTCGATCAATTGGATCATAATCTTGCTTCTCATCTACCCCAAATTGGGTTAACCTTTCAATAGTCTTGATTTGCTTTCTACTTTCATCAACATTTAAGTCCTTGTCAATTATAAAACATTTAAAGTAATTGAATTTGTCATCAGATGTATCCTCGTACAAATCGCGTAATACTGTAAATCTTCTATTACCACTAACTACCCTACCATCGATTAATACAACTCCTGGTCTAATTTGACCTTTTGTTTTTATATCGTCGTATGTTTTCTTGAATGATGATGTAGAATTTGATTTTTTTATATAGCTAGAAATCAAATCGTTATATTCTTTGATAGTAAGTTCCTCTAAAGGTTTTACCCCTTGGTCGTCATTATATCCACTAATCCAAGTAGCAATTCTACCATTTTCATCGTTGTAGTATAGCTTGTTAATTGGCACTAAATACACATCAAGAAGAATGCCATCTGTCGACCAGTCAGGAACTTCTTTACCAATTTTATTAGCATATTCTAAAACATTAATATTTTGCTTCATAACTGTTTCTCCTTGATTTTTTCTTCAATAAAGTTGTTGTTTAACCAGAAACAATAATTGATAATCCTACTTCCGTTGGGAAGAAGTACTTTTCCTTCCCTAGTATTGTTATCATGTGGTCTCACATGAATAATAGGATTTTCATCTTTCTTAGGGAAATTTTCTACAGAAGTGTTGTTTTTACCACCTATTACTAAAGAATCACTAACTATAAGATCTTTTACTTTCCTCCATACATTTCCAATATGAACCAATTCTTCAGAATTAAGCTCTAAGAAACAAACATTCTCAAAAATTGTAGAATCTTCGTTTTTCCTAAATGTAAAAATAGTAATTAATCTACTTGAAAAATACTTATATGTGATTGAATTTTCCCAATCATTTTTTATCATATCGTAGTAGTTTATTGCCGGAAAAGACATACTTTCTGTAACACGATTTTTGTCATTAATACACACTGTCTTAAAAGAAAAGTAATCCTTCATGTACTTCACAACTTCCAAATCTAGAGATGGTAAATCGAAAATTTTAGAAATTATTATAGAGTTAATGCTCTTTGCTGAAGATTTAATTTGAAATTTTTGTTTTATACAATCTGTTGATAATCCATAATAAGGTTGAAATATTTCTTGGATTTTTTCTTTTATTTCATTTCTAATCACTTCATTCATCTTTTTTATCCACCATTTCTATAATTTTTTTTCCCATTTTGGTAACAAGAGGTACTACAAGAGCATTACCCATGCAAAAATATCTATAACTTTCAGGCATTCCTGTTAGTGTCCAATTGTCTTTGAATCCATTTAGTCTTTCACACTCTAAAGGGGTTAACAATCTCATTCTATTGGTTAATGGATCAATAACAACATGAGTTGTGCGTGCTATTTTTGCTTCACTAGTCAATATCGTCCTTGCTGGTCTATCCATGGGATCAGGTAATTTCATTTTTCCTTCTGTATAGTAATAGATTTCTAAATCCGGTGTAAATCTTGGGATTCTTTTTGTATCCTTTAATTCGTGAAACTTATCTAAATCTTTCAGGATGAAATATTTGTCATCTACACCATTTTTTTCAAGAATATCATATAAAGTCATACTCTGTGTTTTAATCGGTTTTGTATCAATTGTCACGATTTTTCCGCTTCTCATTATTCCTGAATTTAAGAATTCGAACGTGAAGTTATCTGATACTTCAACTAAATCTTTGAACTCATTATTTCCTATTTTCACATCTTTGATTTTTGAATACGTAGAATCCACTGGAAAGATATCCGAAAAGAATCCATTTTTTAGCAACAAACTGCAATCGTCATAATCATTAAATAAACCCAAAATATCTGTTTTATAAGCAAAAATGAATACACGTCTTCTTCGTTGAACCTCACCATAATCAGCAGCGTTTATTATTCTCCATTCAACATTGTATCCTTCATCATGTAGAGTCCTTAACATGATACCGAAATCTCTTCCTCTTTGTTTTGATGGAGATTTAATCAATCTATCTACATTCTCTAATAAAATGAAACTAGGTTTTTTGTTTGATACTATGTCCCTTATTTCCCACCAAAGTACTCCTTTTTTTCCTTCAATACCTTTTGCACTGTTTCCATGAGCAACACTATAATCTTGACACGGAAATCCACCAACTAATAAATCATGTTTGGGGATAGAGTCTTTGACGATTCCTATATCAATATTTGTGTAATTATCACTAATTCCAAAATGAGATGTGTAACACTTATACGCATATTGATAATCACTTTTTTTCCCAGGTTCCCATTGATTTGCATATACTGTTTTAAATCTTGTCGATGCTTGCTCTAAGCCTACTCTAAATCCGCCAACACCTGCGAATAACTCAACCACTTTAATATCATTACTTTTTTTCATTGTTTTCCCCTAATCACTGCAAAATTTAAATACTTCTTTCTTACTTCTTTTCAAACAAGTTAAAAACAAACTTGTTGAATGTTAATTTATAATGTTCATCTTCAATCGATGTTGGTAAAACAACCACACACGATAGATTTTGTTTTGATTCGGCTGATATTGTTACCTCATTATCAAATATTCGACAATTGACAGGGTAACCCACATCATTACTCAATCTTGTGATAAAAAAGTTTTCTAGTTTGATTGTTTGTGACTCATCGTTGGTATTTTCTATGGAGATTCTAAAGGTCAAATTTGACCCATTCTCATAAAATGCATCTACAAGATAAATCAACCCATCTTGTTTGATATTCAAGTTATCAGCGTAACGAACAATCAAATCACTTTGTTGACAGCCAGACAGTGTTATGAGAAATAAGATCATAATTATATATATTTTTTTCATTGGATTAACCTCACCATTGATTTAATTATAACATTTCAACAAGAAAAAAACCGTAAGATTTTTACGGTTTAATATAAGCATAGCCTTGGTTTTGAAGTAAGACAATTTGATAGACCCCACTCTTTACGATTTCTGTGCCAGGCAAGATATCGTTTGGGTTTAAATTTCTCGTTTTTAAAGAGTTCTCACATAAGTAATATTTCACGTTGGGTTCAAGCTTCACGGTGGATTTTATGAATAATTCTACCGCCTCCGAATTGATGATCACAGCGATGTTGATCACTGGACTCACCTGGAGAAGGTTTTTGATATTCATCGATAATAACGGCCATTTATGTCTCTCATCGATATGAAACAGTGCTTTCATGGGATTCTCCTTTATTATTTATAATTTTTTGGTAACAATTCCGCTTCAATCATACGTCTAAAATCCCAGTTCAAATGAGATTCGCGGTCAATTCGATAACTCCAGAAATAAAACCCATATGCTTGATTATATACATAGAGTTGAGCATCGGCCAATAGTCTAACAAAAATGTCGTGTGAGAAGGCGTCTTTATAGTCATCTTTATTTTCTTTCAGACCTAACGACCATTCGCCAACAATGACTCTGACGAATTTAGAGATGTCTTGAATCATTTGATGACGTTCTTCAAGGACGACCTTCAAATGATTGAGTTCACCGCCATTATAGATTTTAGGGTCAAAACAGTGGTATAAGTGTAAATCGAAAGCCACATTCACTTTGTTTTTAAAGAAGGTTTGCCATACATCGAGTTTTGGTCTAAAAGCGTCATGGAATACAATCAGCTTTTGAGTGATTTTACGAATGGCTTTATAGCTTCTTTCATAAAAATCCAAAATGATATCGATATCGATTGAACTGTGCGGTTCATTCAATACTTGGATGCCTAAGAAGGCGTCATTCTTATGATAAAGTTGTGTCAATGTCTTTAAGACTTCAATCGTTTGATCGATGTTCTTTTTTTCTTTTGGCCAGTCGATGACACCGGTAATACCACCATTGTCAAAGCCATTTTGACACCCTGGGGCGGTGTGTAAATCTACAAGAATTTGAATGCCATATCGATTCGCATATTCAAATGCCCGGTCGATGTGTTCTTTTGAACGGTGGTAGAGTTCAGTCCCTAAAAACCACCAAGGTACAGGTAATCTCACCTGTTTGACGTCATGTTCTTTTAAATACTTAAAGTCTTCTTCCGTAATGAAGGTTTGGTAATGTCTTTCTAATGCCCCATGAGGGTCTTTGTGGTGCTGCATAAAGTGGGTTTCATCTGGTCCAGATAAGCCTTCGAATAATGCAGGTCTCATCCACATTTCTAAGACAAACCAACCACCCAAATTGACACCTTTAATGTTCGCCATAATATCGTTCTCCCTCCTGTATTATATCACATTACTTTTGAATGATTTCATCATAAAGCTTATCAAAATCGAGGTCTAAAAATGGCTGATTGTCGCGGATAAGATTGAGGTATAAGTTGTTATATTTTTCAGTGAAAGGATCTGTTTTTTGTGTACTTCGTTTCAAAGCCACATATAAAATGATCATTCTCAACCTAAAGAATAAATCGAGTGTCATGAAATCACTCTTGGTGATGGTATGTTTCTTCATATACCCTTTCATCAAATTAACGATGAAATCCTTTGAAACATTTTGTCTATTTGGATGGAAAAAGACAGTATAGAAAATTGCGATGGCGATATCACTCATAAAATAAAAATAAGCCGCGTCATCAAAATCAAATACCGTGAGTTTGTTTTCTTCATCCACCAAGAAATTTGAACGGTGGATATCGGTATGGATAAGCCCGTAGTTTGAACTTGTCATTGGGATTTGTTTGATTTGATTCATCACAGAGATTAAGGCGTCATACACAAACAGGTCTGATTCATCTAAATATTTCTTACAATCCACAATCAACGGGTCTTCATACCAGGTGAACCTTCTGTCGATATTGAATGAAGGTTGGTAACCCATCGTGATGTGGTGAAAACCACCAATCGTCTGACCGTACTGATCAATCAAATCAGGATTATTTAATATATCGGTTGGTCGATTACCCACCGCTTTTTGTGTCGATGACAAGGTAAAATAACCCTCATCGAGGGGGATTCTGTGGGTATAGTTGCCATGACGAGTAAGGGTTGGTTTGGATACCCTACCACCATTTAGAAATAAGTAGTTCACGAAATCAAACTCTGAATCGATTTGATCTTTGGTTCTGTGGGAACTGTGTGTCACTTTCAGAATATAACTTTGTTGGTGCTTCGTGTATTCATAGACAAATGATTCAAACCCACCTAAAAGCTTGAGTGAACCTTCATCCATATCATAAAGAGTTTTCGCACCTTCTAACATCGATTCATCGAATAATGCTTTGATTTTTGGTTCCATCGGTACCTCCTTAGAAAAAATATCCCAAAAGGGATACTTACATTAACGATTCGGTTCCCATTTACAACGCACTTTAGAAACAATCTTTTCTTCTTTCTTCAGTGCTTTCATGGCTTTTTCGACGACTTTGGTATCGAGACCTGATTTGGCTTCGATTTCCTTTTGAGATAACGGGATCCCTGCGTCTTCTAATACTTGTAAAACTTTGTTTTGTTCGTCCATGGTATTATCCTTTCTTGATGTCCTTTTTGAATTTATTGAAGAGTTCCATATTGAGTAACAATAATAATGGGATGGCGTAAACCGATACCGCGAGTACCGTTTCAAAATAACCATTCAGTGCTGTCAGTTTCGCTGGGTAGTACGCCCCATCGATCCATAAATAATGGATTGAATATCTTGGCAGTAATACCGCACCTTCGGTTTCAATAAAGAAGAAAGCCACTGTGAACCAAATGAAATATAGTATGGATAACGCTAAAGCTGTCGGGTTGGTTTTAACCTTAACTGCGTAGACACCATACGGGATATTGAATAAAATCATAGTAAGTAAAAACAGTACAATGCCGGATGCCCCTTCATAACGGGCAAATCCAAAGAGTAATTGAAGATAAATCAATGTGAATACCACATATAAGCCAAGGTAAATCCATTTTTCATATTTTTTCATGGCCATACCTCCTACCCTTATTATAAAACAAAACGTTTAGATTGTTGAGGTCTAAACGTCGAATAAATCGTAATCTTTTTTATTTTTTTGTTTTTTATCTTGATACATATTCAAATCGGCTTCATGGATGACTTTCTTTAAATCACTGTTGTGTGTCAGTTTCGCAATCCCATAAGAAATCGATACGACATAAGGTAAGGATTCGGAGGATTTCAAAATCTCTTGATTCAACCTTCTCGCAATCTTTTCAGCGAGTTCCAATTCACAGTCTTCTAAAATAAGGACAAACTCATCGCCACCGAATCTGAAGAATAGGTCATTGGCACGCAGTGATTCTTTGATCAGTTTCGAAATATTTTGTAAAACCGTATCCCCAGCCAAGTGACCATAGGTATCGTTGATGGCTTTCAGGTTATCAAAGTCAATCATGATGAGGCTGGCTAACCAACCTGCCTCATAGCGTGAATCAAAAGCATTGGCGTAGCGGTCAAAGTAACTTCTAGAATACGCCCCGGTCAATGAATCGATATCGGCGATCAACGTGATTTCATCTTTTAAGGTCGTGGTTTCTTTAACGATTGAATCTGCCTTTTGATAAATCAGTGTATTGAAGAGGGTAAACGCGATGATGATGATGAGTACCAAAGCGATGATCGCGTATTTGACAATCGAATTGGTGTTGCCATATAAAACATCATTTGCCATCGATATGACATAAAAGATTTGATTGCCTGCGAAGGCACCGACAAAATCGATGTGGTCTTGATGGACATACACGATTCGACCATCGACTTCAAGTCTTTTCGCTTCTGCATAGATGGACTGTAGTGCGGTGTCATTCTTGAATAAACTGAGGGTCAAGGTCTCATTCGAAGACAAAGCGTCACTCAAATCGAAGTAAATCATTAAATAACCAATATTGGTGAAATTCATCGTGACTGGGTAAGTCACACGTAAGACGTTCTTACTTTCTAATGGTATCAACTCGTGGTCGTAAAAATCATAGATGATTTCGGCATAGGTATACGTTTCTACCGGGGTACCATACGTCGATAAAACAAATTGATTGGTACCAATCTCAGCGTACACCACATGGTCAAACAGTGCCATATTGGCAGGAAAAGACGCAGCAAAATAAGCAGTCACAGCTGCTTGGTCGATGTCTCCCTCCCAATATTGTTTCATTTTCGTCTTGGTATCGTAGTTTGAAGCGATGATGTTGGCTTCTTGAAGCGAGATTGAAATGAACGATTGGACCGAATCACGGTAGATTTCCGCTGCCGTGATGAAGTTTAACCGTTTTTCTGTTTCAATCGTTCTGGATAAAGGGCTATATATACCAAAAATCGTCAATAGAGAAAGGAGGCTGATGAAAGTGATCAAAAAGATTTTGATTCTTCTTAATAAGCCATCCATAGGGTTTTCTCCTAATCGAATATATGAACAAATACCTCTACGATATCTGGGTCAAACTGTGTACCTGCGTGTTTTTTAATTTCTGCCATCGCTGCTTCGTGCGATTTTTTCGGTCGGTATGGTCTGTCTTGAGTGATGGCGTCATAGGCATCGATGATCGAGACAATTCTCGCAATCAATGGGATGTCTCTGCCCTTCACTTGGTTTGGATAACCTTTACCATCAAAACGTTCGTGGTGGTTCAAAATGCCTTCTGCGATCGGTTTTAAATCCACCGATGAAATGGCGATTTGATAGCCAATGAGCGGGTGTCGTTTCATGACTTCCCATTCGTCCTCAGAAAGTGGTCCTGGTTTATTGATGATGTGGAATGGCACCCCAATTTTCCCGATATCGTGTAACATCGCGAGCAAATATAAATCGTCCATGGTGGTTTGTTTCAAGCCCAATTTCACACCCACCCTCAAGGCAATTTCGCCCATGCGTTCCATGTGGTCTTGGGTTTCTTGTGAGTTCGCAATCATGGTTGCTTTAATCGAGGATAAGGAGTCACGATTTGAACGACTGTGTGCCAATAATTTACGTCTGTGCATGAAATCTTCTGCACTTCGGATGATGTCTTTGATCGATGTCTTATGGTCGAGTTTGGTTTCAAAACCACAAGATACGGTGAGTTGATACGATAACCCACTCGGATCTTGATAACTGAAAGCTTTCGCTTTTTCTTGAATCTCAATCATCGTATCGTAGGTCACTTGGCTGCTTGAATTTTTAAGCAACATCGTAAACTCATCGCCACCGGTTCTCGCCACCACAATGTCTTTTTTCTCGTAATTTCTCAAAATGCTTGTAAAATCTAAGATCACTTGGTCACCGGCGGCTCTACCAAAGTTATCATTGATCATCTTCATATTATCGATGTTGGCGATCAATAGCCCAAATGGGTAAGCCCCTTGTTCATCTAAAAGGGCGACAGATTCATCAAAATAGAGGCGGTTTTTCAATCCGGTGAGTTGGTCATGGTAAATCATGTGTTCAATTTCTAAATCGCGTTCACGGCGTTTATTGAGGTCAATAATGATGCCTTCTAACGCGATGACGTTACCTAAATCATCATAGACGGGTTTTCCTTGTTCATAGACCCATTTATTCTTACCTTCTTTGGTGATGATCATGTATTCTTTTTCAAAGGTTTTCTTATTGGCGATGACCGTTTCCCACTCTTTAGAGAGCAATTTACGGTAGTTCGGGTGGATGATGTCATTGAAAGCGATTTGGCTATTGTCTAATACTTCACTCACTTCATACCCTGTGAGGGTTTTGACGCCTTCACTGATATACGTCATCGTCCAATTTTCATCGACTTGACAACGGTAGATCATCCCTGGTAGGTGGTCCACCAATATTTGTTTGGTATATTCACTTTGTTGTAGGTCACGTTTTAAGCCTTGTAGTTGTGAAATGTCTTGGAAAGAGATGACATAACCGATGTCACTAGCTCTACCGATTTTCGGTAAAATCGATGCCGATACGTCAATCCATGACCCATCCGCTTTACGGATTTGAGTGATGCGGTTGTATAGTGGCAATGCACTTAAAGTTTGTCTAAATTGTTGTCTTTTTAACTCGTGTTCATCTAGAAATAAGACTTCAAAAGCATCCTTACCCAACAACGACAAATCGTTGTCATGACCAAGGATGTGATTGGCACTTTGGTTGATGTGCGTGATTAAAAAGTCATTAGACACAACAATGATGCCTTCTGCAATCGCATTTAAGATTAAGTTTTGTTCGATTTTCGCACTTTCATAGGTCTGTTTATACGAATCATATAAGTCGATGCTCGCGACAAATTCATCCTCACTGATCTTAAAAGCTTTCACAAAAAAAGTCTTTCTCAATAAAGCCGAATATTGTATAAACTCGATGGTTCTATCGGTGGAAAATACTTGTTCATACGATTTGATCCAATTGCCTAAATGGGCATTGGTTTCATTCGAAAACAAACTGATGGATTTTCCAATCAGTTGTTCTCTGGTTGCGTTCATCTGTGTGAGGTACGCTTGATTCACGTTCAATATGATAAAATCGATGGCTCGATGGTTCTCATCGAAGATCATTTTATTATGAACAAATCCCAAACTGGACTCTTCAAAGAGCCTTTCATAAATGTTTTTATACACTGATATTTTCCCCGGTTTCTAAATCCTAACAATCATCATTATAAGGGAAATTTAAGATTTTTACAATAAAATATATGATTTTAATCATAAAGGTATGATTTTTTCAAAACCGCGCTTTTTTTTGTTACAATGGTCTAAAGAGGTTATGTCTATGAAATCCATCTTTTGTCCGCACTGTGGACACGTATTAACTCCAAAAAAAATTGGCGATGAGGGCTTCGTACCCTATTGCATCGCGTGTGTAAAACCGATATTTGAACACAGCCCTGTATGCATCTTAACCATGGTCATCAATGAATACAATGAAGTGGCGTTACTCAAACAAGACTATGTCACCAAACAGCACCTTGTGTTCGTGGCTGGGTATTATAAACCCGGGGAATCGGCCGAAGAGGCGGTTAGACGGGAAGTGTATGAAGAAATCGGGCAAACGGTCGATGCGCTTTCTTACGTCGAATCGTTTTACCACGAGCGTCTTGATACGCTTTTCTTGTGCTACATTTCTAAAGTCCATAAAGCCCCTTTCGTCTTATCTTCAGAAGTCGATGACGCGGCGTGGTATAAACTGCCGATCGATGAAACACTACTAAACCCACATGGGGTAGCTTATAAAATTTACCAGAGGTATAAAACATTATGATGAGACTTGATAAATACTTAGCCCATGCCGGTTATGGCACGCGGAGTGAAGTGAAAAAAATCATTCAAAAAGGGTTGGTTGAAGTCAATGGGGTAGTCATTAAAAAAGACGACCAAAAGATCAACGAAATCGAAGATGATATCATCGTTGCAGGTGAATTATCCAGTTATACCAAACACGTCTATTTGATGTTACATAAACCTGCAGGGGTGATTTCATCGAATTACGACCCCGTGCATAAAACCACCAAGGATTTGATCAAAGGTTATGAACATTACCCTACATTTCCCGTGGGTCGGTTGGATTTAGATACCGAAGGGTTACTCATCATCACCAATGATGGTTTATTGGCTCATCAACTCTTATCACCAAGGTATCATGTCGATAAAACCTATTATGTGGAATTTTCTGGCGATTACAAGCAAATCTATACACAACTCTTCGAAACCGGGGTAACCTTAGAGGATGGGTATCTTTGTATGCCAAGCCAAATTGAATTGTTGAGTTCAAACCAAGCCCGCTTGACCATCAAAGAAGGCAAATACCATCAGGTCAAACGGATGTTTATGGTTTTAGGGATGACCGTGACCTATTTAAAACGGGTATCTTTCGGCCCAATAAAGCTGGACGAGACTTTACCAAAAGGGTCATTCAGACCCCTCACCGAAGCTGAAATTGAAGCCCTCAAAAAAGTGGTTTCATGAAGGGTTTTTGAATATCATTTTTAATACGGATGTGATAGAATGTTTTCGGTGGTGATTGTATGTGGAATAACATCCAAGACATGTTGACGGTAACCCCGTTCTATGAACTATTATTTATCTTTTTGGCCAAGATTGTTGAAGTCTCTATTGGTACGATGAGAATCATTTTAATCTCGAAAGGGTACCGTAAAATCGGTACATCTTTAGCGATTGTTGAAATCTTCTTATGGGTATTCATCGCGAGTTCAGTGATCAATGGCATTACGGAATCACCGATGCGTGGTGTCGCTTATAGCTTTGGTTTCGCTGCTGGGGTATATGCAGGTTCACTCATCGAACAAAAGCTCGCTTTTGGTAAAGTGCTCATTCAAGCGATCACAACCAAAGCGTTGTCTAATGAGATTGCGAAATCGTTACGTGAAGCTGGCTTTGGTGTGACCACCTTAGAAGCGATGGGTAAAGACGATCCTAAATCGGTACTCATGATTTACGCGAACCGTAGGGACGCACAAAAAGTCATTCAAGGGGTGAAGGCGATCCATCCAAAAGCGATGATCGTATCCAATGAAATCTCGAATGTTTCGGGTGGCTATATCAACCCAATGAAGAAACTCCTCAAATAAGTAAAACAGGTTTGGCATCGGCCAAACCTGTTATTTTTTTCGTTTTAATGTGATTTGAACCGAGGATTCGGTTTGTTTAACTGCCATCGAATCGATGAAAATACCTAAAAGTTCTAAATCCTCTTTGGTGTCTAAATCACCGAGCAATTCAAAATAATACGCTTCAATCGATTCTTCTCTGGGTTGTTCGATTTGTTGTCTCATTTGTTCGATGAGTTTTTGGTCTAAGTTTGGCAACTCTAATAAAAACGTTTCATCGTGATCGCCATCTTCAAACGAAATGGCATAGGATTTATAACCGTGATACATCAAAAACAACGCCAACTCTTGAATGATTTGAGCCATCACTTTGATTTCTTGTTTAGGTTTCATGGTGTATCCTCCCCGATTTTATCTTTTCGAATGAAGTCAAATAACGGTATCATGATCGCCGCGACAAAGCCTGCAGCGAAGCCGTTGTTGTATAAGTCAAATCCACCTTGGAATGGGTAAGCAAGTGGGGTGAACATCACGTGGGTAAATCCCGCGAGGATCCCCACCCAAAACCCATGTCTACCCGCGACTGGGGCGATGGCGGTAACAAATAATACCGCGATTTGTAGACCTGTACCCACGCTGCCGGTGGTATGTCTCACGTATAAGAACCAAATCGTAGCCCCAAGCATCACAGGGATGGAATTTCTGGGGTGTTTCCCGAAGGCTGCGAAACCCACCACCGTGAGGATTCCAGAGAATACCGGTCCATTGATTTTAATGTCCAATATGGTGATGAATAGTAAAGAGATCAATCCCATGATACCCACATTGAGCATCGTGGTTTCTTTGGAGGTTTCTCTCATATAATCCGAAGCTAAGCGACCACTGCTCTTGAGTATTTTCGGGTAATCTTTATAGGCTTTAGGTTTGCTTATATAGGAAAATATCAACGTTAAAAGAGAACCCACCAAAATCAGGATGTATAAAAATGTATGGTAAGTTTCTGTAGTCGAGGTATCAAAAGAGAATAAATCCAGTTTGAATACAGCCCTTAAAATGGCTGAAAAGAATAAAGATACCAACCCCATCGTAAATCCGATGTTGTATAAGTTGTAGCCTTTGTGAAAGCGAACCATGTGTGCTGAAAGGATGGGTAGGATAAACCCCGTGAGGATACCAATCACAAGCCCAGCTGGTATCGATAGATAGTACGCCCAACCCGTACCGAATATGAGATAAGAGACAATCGGTCCAATCCCGGTTGAAAACAATAAGACGATGATGAGCGATTTAAACTCCACCTTTTGAAACTTACTATTTAAATAAATCCCGAGATAAATCGGTAACGCATTGATTAAATTCTTACCAAAAAATGCGAAACCAGCAATCGTGAGTAATCCCGCAAAGATGGGTCCATTGAGTTTAAGTTTCAGTAATCGAATCAAGGTGATATTCATCACCATCAATAAAGCCAAATTGAGTAAGGACGCCCCTAAGCCACCAATACGAAGATAGTCTGAAATCAGTAACGATGGGTGGGTTAAAATGGCCAATGAGCCTTCATAAATGGCAGAAAGGTCATCGACCAAAAATGGTAGGATGAGCAATATGAGTAAAGTGATGTAAGTGAGTGGTTTGGTGTGTAGTAGTGATTTCATCTGTGACTCCTGTGTTTACTTTCCTATTATATCATGGTAAAGAACTGAAAATATACGGTTTTTATTCATGTTTCAAGGACAAAACAAAGAAAAAAGCTAGGTTTCCCTAGCCTAAAACCGATAATTTTCTGTTTTTGAACGTGCGTCCCAAGATTTATAGATGTTCATTTTAAATGCATACCTTGGGGTAGTGGATTTGGTCTTGAAACCAATGGCTGAATAAAATGGTTGGTCTCCCCCAGTCATGCTCTTTACATGCGGGTATTTCGCTTTGATTCGGTTACACAGTTCATAAATGACGGCTTTACCTAAGCCTTTTCGTCTTTCCCACCAAACCACACCTAGCGGCTCTAGTTCGGCGTAAGGCATCTTATCATCCATCCAACCGATACCAAAAGCCACCGGTATTTCATCTTGATCTAGTACAACCACTTCAAGGCTTGGGTCATAATGTCTCATCGTTCTGAGTTTAGAAAACGCTGTAGACCCTGATTCGGCATGTGGTAAATCATAGCCAAAAGCATGTCTGTGGATATTCGATAAATAAAAGGCGGGTACGGGCGTCGTATTGAAATGATACCCTTCTGGCAGTTTGACTTCAAACGGTGTTTTTGGGGTATCGATATGCATCGAGGCTTCTTCGTAATCCTCTTTCGTAAACCCCATCGATAAGACCAAGTCTCTTAAGGTGGTATGCCAATGTGGGACATACAGATGCAGTGTTCTCTCTATATCATCCGATTCAATCTTGTATAAATGTGTGATCGCGAATTTAATCATGCGTCTGAGTAATTCGGTGTCTTCACCACGTGCTTTAGAATCGAATAGGAAGAAAGCATCCCCATCGTAAGCCCCTTCTGAAATTACGGCAGAAATGATGTTGCCATCCTCTAAAAAGACACCCATCGATTCTGTCCACACTTTGTGGGTATTTTTGAAATCTGGGTGTAGTGCACGACAAAATTCATGTCGTGCTAATCCCCAAGCAGGTACATCGTAGGTGTAACTGTTTAGGACGAATTGTTCTATGGTATAAAAGTCTTTGTCTTCGTAGTATTTGAATGTGATCATATATCGTGTTCTCCTTATGATTTTTTTTATATAAGGATAGAACGCAAAAAAAGAGGTTGTTTTTATTCGTCTATCCTTACCTGTAACACAAAAAAAGGTGTATTTCGGTAATACATAGACTAAATCAACATCTTCTCATCTCCAATTTCTATACTCATTATAAAAAATCTAAAAAGATTATGCAATACCCGATTGAAACATAGGCACTTCATTTTATCTCTATCATGACAAGTGATACAATATGTTTTGGAGGAATATAATCATGTCAATCAATTTCAAAAAAGGTTTAGCAGAGTTTTTGGGTACATTCGTACTCGTATTATTTGGTACAGGGGTTGCTGTAATGACTGGTGGTGACCGTTTATTGACTGCTTTAGCATTCGGTCTAAGCGTAGTCTTAATGGCATTCGCTGTGGGACATGTGTCTGGGGGTCATTTCAACCCAGCGGTGTCATTTACGATGTTTTTGAAGAAAAAACTATCTTCAGTAGAACTCGGTGTCTATGTACTCGCTCAAGTATTGGGTGCCATCGTAGGGTCTGGTTTACTGGTATTATTCTTAGGTTCAAACGCTGCACTGGGTGCGAATACCGTATCTGTAGCTCTTCCACAAGATGGGTTCGTTGAATTGCTATATGGTGGTTTGGTTGAACTCTTATTGACCTTCTTCTTCATGTTGGTCATTCTAGGTGTGACTAAATCTGAAAAAACTCAACCATTCGCTGGTTTGGTCATTGGGTTATCTTTAGTTACCATCATTCTATTTGGATTTGATTTAACCGGTGTGGGTATCAATCCAGCGAGAAGTTTATCCCCCGCTTTATTCCAAGGTGGTATCGCTTTAGAACAAGTCTGGGTATTTATCGTGTTCCCACTCTTGGGTTCAGTTTTAGCAGCACACGTTTCAAAACAATTAGAATAAACCCAAAAGGGCGTATACAAAACGCCTTTTTTTGTTTATAATGATATATAGAGTTTTATCTATATGAGGTTCTTATATGAATATATGGTCATGGTTTTCCGATACGTTTTTAAAGATGACTTGGTTGAATAATTTTTTTGAATGGTTGTTCCAATCTTTAGGGGTAGAAGCCGATTCCCCTTTATTCGATGGATTGGTATTCTTCTTTTATGATGTGATTAAGATTTTTATCTTGTTATCGATCCTCATTTTCATATCCAGTTATATCCAATCGTATTTCACACCCGAGAAAACACAAGCCATCTTGGGTAAATTTAAAGGCATTTGGGCGAATACCATTGGTGCTTTATTGGGTACAGTGACCCCGTTTTGTTCATGTTCTTCAATTCCGATTTTTATTGGGTTCACCAAAGCGGGTTTACCGATTGGTGTCACCTTCTCCTTTCTGATCTCATCGCCTTTGGTCGATCTCGCATCTATACTACTTCTCGCTACCATCTTTAACGGTTGGGTCGCGTTGGCTTATGTCGTTACGGGCTTACTCATCGCGATCATTGGCGGTACTTTGATATCCATCTTTAAAATGGATAAATACGTCGAAGACTTTGTCAAAGAACCTAGCCCGATGATGATGACCGATTTGGGTGAACCGGTGGAAATGACCAAAAAGGCCCGTGTGAATTACGGGTTCGCTCAAGTGAAAGAAGTCATCCACAAGGTATGGTTATATGTCTTGATTGGGGTCGGCATTGGTGCCATCATTCATGGCTATATCCCACAAGCTTTCATCGAAATGGTCTTAGGTCAAAATAACCCGTTCTCTGTGGTATTGGCTACTGTGGTAGGTATCCCTATGTACGCTGATATCTTCGGTACACTGCCGATTGCTGAGGCATTGATATTAAAAGGGGTAGGTTTAGGCACCGTCTTATCCTTCATGATGGCGGTCACGGCTTTATCCTTGCCATCGATTGTGATGTTGAAAAAGGTCGTCAAGACAAAGTTGCTCGTGACTTTTGTAGGGATCGTCACTGTTGGTATATTGTTGGTTGGTTATTTGTTTAACGCATTAGGTTATTTATTCCTATAGGAGGAAAGACATGGAAATCAAAGTATTAGGGTCGGGTTGTGCCAATTGTAAAAAACTTCATGAAAATGTGGTTCGAGCAGTCTCTGAAATGGGTTTAGAAGCACAGGTACTTTATGTGACTGACATGAAATCCATCGCGCAATCGGGGTTGCTCAGAACCCCAGGGTTGATTGTGGATAATGTCATCATATCTTATGGTCGCGTTTTAACGACCGAAGAAACCAAACGATTGATTGAAAACTTTCAACGATTGAGAGTCAAAAAAATATAGAAAAAAAGTCTAAACCCAAGTAAATTTTATTTGAGTTTAGACTTTTATTTTATGTTTTAGAATTCGACCAAGAACCCAGCCATGGAATGCACCACACCATTGGTTGCGAAAGTATTCGGAACTATGATGTCTTTACCATTGACGAATAAGTACCCATCCACTTCTGTGATTACAAGGGCTGTACCATTCAATGTGTTAAGGGTGTTTTGACCACTGAGTACCAATGCTTTTTGGCTATCGGCATCCCAAGAACCCAAAACGATGTGGGATCTCAAGAATTCTAATAGACCTGGGTCAGCCAATAAGGTTTCTAAAGTGATTTCTTCTTGAATCATCTTCACCATGAAATACCCATCGAGTGGTGCGAATACGGTGTAGTTTTCAGTACCAGTCAATAACAGATCTAATCCTGTTTCTTGAAGGGCTGCTACTAATGTCGTAAAGACGCCACCTTCAGTCAATACTTCAACGAGGTTGCCCATCACTGGTTCTTCCTCAAATGGTTCAGGTATGAGTACCGTCTCGATGAAATAGAGATAACCATTATCTACTGCGCCATGTAGTGGACTCAAATTGTAACCATTCAACGTGATTTGACTTTCAAGGTCTTGTCCTATGAGGATGAATCGGTCATTGAGTAAGGTATCCAATGAGGTCAATTCATCATTGTATAAACTATTCAGGTTGTCCATCGATACCACGCCAGGGATGAAGTGGTATTTTAAGATGTTTTCTAACCCTTCTAAAGCAAGCAGTCCATTTAAATCCATTTGAAGTTCTAACATCAAGTTTTCAAACGCTTGATTCGTTGGCGCGACTACCGTATGTTGTGGGGTTAATTGTGTCAGCAAGACATCCAGAGATACTTCTTCTAGCAGTTGAATGAAAATGGAGAATGATCCCGCTAAATTCAACGTGTCCAACAGCGTATTTGGTACTTCTGGTTCAATGGTGCCATTTAGTGTATGAACCGCACCATTGATTGCATCATAACTATTCACGATGAGGACACCATTGGCGTAAAGTTTGCCTTCAGAGTCTTGTGTAATGGTGATGGATACATTTGGTAATAAGGATTCAATGTTATATGGTTGATTCAACGACAAGGTCAATAATTCTTGTCTTGTGTAGACACCAACTGCGGTGTGTGCATAGACGAAGGCGACCACTTGATCAATGTTATTTGGACTGAAAATATCGATGTTGGTTTCAGTCATCCAATCCAATATCGAATCATTGCGTGGGGTGAAGAAGGTATAGCTTTCAGCATTTAGGAAAATCCCGTTAAATGCGAGAATATCCAAGAGCTCATCAAAACGTGAGATGTCATCTTGCGTAGCGATGAGTTCAAATAAATCTGGCAATGGTTCTTCTAAAATCACCGTTTCGACTATGTGCACAAATCCATTGGTCGCTGATAACGAATCGGTGGTGAATAATACACCATTGGCATATAAATTTTCAGAAGCATCTTGTGATATTTCAATAAATACACCTTCAACCAAACTTTCTAATAATAACGGTGAGGATTTGGTCATGCTTAATAATTGTGCACGTGAGTAGGCACCTGCGGTTATATGCGATAATAATGCGGTGGTTATTAAATCATGATCTGATGTGCGTTCAATCGATAGTTGTCCTGCAGCTAACCATGCTTCATAGCCTTTTTTACCTGGAGCAAATACAGTAAAGTCACCGTCGACCAATGTTGGTGCTAACTCAAGGGTTTCAATGTGTTCTGCCAATACATCGAGTTCCTCACTGGCATTGATCACATCGACTATAGTTTTATCCGAAGAACGTACTGGACGATACAAAACGCCTTCTAAATTATGAATGATACCGTTGGTAGCAATCATATCGGGATTCGTAATCTTAAATCCATTGATGAATACATCCCTACCATTCGACACCACATAAAGCTTTTTACCGGATAAAGCATCCAATGTTACTGGAGCCATATCTCTTAAATCAGCGATACTATAGTTACCTTCAACGGTATGGTCTTTAAGAATGATGTCCTTATCTCTCGAAGCTTCATCTTTCGTAAATAGTCCATTTTTATTGTTTAATATATTATCAATAATGGTGTTGGTTGGTGCAAAAACAGTATGATTATCTTCAGTAGTTAACGTAGAAAGCGAATTCGCTCCTTTAACTAAACCAAAGAACGCTGATGTTTTTGTCTCAAACTCTAAGGCTTTAGCCACATTACAGTAAACACCTGGTGCAGGTTTTTCAACACCTTGTGGCCATAATATTTGTTTTGGAACATAGTAATATCCAAATTCATATTTGACCGCATCAATCAGTTCAATCCTCTTATGGTTTGGTCCTTTAAGAATGTCAAAATAGGATTCACCCATGGTAGTAATGGCGCTTGCTGGGATGATACCCTCGGACAAATATTGATCTAAATCAGGATTGCTTATTAAAGAACCCGAGATGAATTTATTGTTATTGCTATCAAAAACGATACTTTCCATGGAATAGCGATCCCCAGAAAAGGTTGGTACATGCAAGAATTGGAAAGTTGCGTTTGGACCATAGTAATTATAAGATGAAAATAACGTTTTCATATCAAAAATGGTACTTCTCGCAAATACGTCTAATGTTGGTGTACAATAAAAATCGCGTTCACTGATGCCTAACTCTGTAAATAATTGTTTGTATAAAACATCTGGATAAGCAAAAATTGAACGTGCCAGATTTGATCTACCGTCTTCATAAACATGCCAAGAATCAACATCATCTAAATAACCAGTCACTTGTAGTACTTTCATATGAATATCATAACTTAATGGTTGCTGCTTGAATGATTCACCCAATTTCGATGGTTGAACACAGGCAGCTAAAATCAGAACAAAGCTCAATGCGACAAACAAACCGAACATTCTTTTTATCATGTTCATTTCTCCTGTCCGGTGAATAAAAAATTACTCACCATTACTCGAAATTATACAATGATAATTCTTATAAAAAAAATGCTTTGCACTCCAAACCATTAATAATTTTGTAATGCATTTGTAATGAGGTGATTTTGAAAAAAACACCCGTTTGAAAGGGGTGTTTGATTTTATATTTGTCATTCTAAAAAATCATAAGGGGATAGTTCTACTTCTACCGATTCAATCGATTCATTTAAGTAATGCGCCAATCGGGTTTGACGTTTTTCATTCAATACTTTAGAAGCTTGTTCAATGAGACTTAAGTCCCCCAATAAAGATAGATGGGTTTTGGTTCTTGTGATGCCTGTGTATAACAGTTCTTTTCTTAAAAGACGCATGTACGCACGTACTAGAGGCATGATCACGACTTTATATTCACTGCCTTGAGATTTATGGATAGATATCGCGTAAGCGTGATTTAAATCTTCTAAATCCCCTTTTTGGAAAGGAATCACGTGGTCATCGAAAGAGATATAAATGATGTCTTCATTGTCTTTCGACTTAGAGATGTCTTTGATGATCCCAATATCCCCATTCATGATGCCTTTTTCAGGTGAGTTGGAAAGTTGAATGACTTTATCTCCGATGGTAAAGATTTTTTCGCCATAGGTGATGGTCTTTTTAAAATCCATCAAGGATTCTTGCAAGACTTTATTGACTGCGTCAATCCCGAGGGGGCCTTTATACATCGGAATTAAGACTTGGATATCTTCATATAAATCATAGCCTAAATCGAGGGCTGCTTTCACGGTATAGCGTATAGCATCGATGATTTTGCTGGAATCTAGATTCATAAACTTGATGTCTTCTTTCGAATCAAAATCGGTGTCTTCAACCCGTTGTTCGTTCACGACTTGGGCCAAGGAAATGATGTTTGAATTCTTCGCTTGACGGTGGATTTCTTTGAGTCTAATCACAGGGACTTGATTGGATGCGATGATATCGCCTAAGACATACCCTGGTCCAACCGATGGCAATTGGTCTTCATCCCCAACGATGATGACTTGGGTGTGGGCTGGAATCGATTTAAATAAATTCTCAGCGAGGAAGATATCAATCATCGAGGCTTCATCGATGACGATCAAATCTTGAGGGAGTTGGATGTGCTCATTGTAGTAAAAGATACCATCATAGTTATAACCCAAAGCCCGGTGAATGGTCATCGCTTTGACATTCATCACTGCCTGCATCCGCCTTGAAGCGCGTCCGGTTGGAGCGACCAATAGGATGTCTTCACTGGCCGATTCTAAGGTTAAATCGATGCGGTGGAGTTTTGAATATACATAAAGGATGCCAGAAATGACGGTGGTTTTCCCTGTCCCTGGTCCGCCAGTGATGACCGATATGGATGAACTGAGTGCCGATACTATGGCTTCTTTTTGTTTTTCGGTGTATTCGATGCCTAAATCGAATTGTGCCCGTTCGATGAGGTTTAAGATCTCATTGGTTCGGTCTTCAACAGAAATCATCAACCGTTTGATGTGGTTGGATACCGAGAGTTCGGTATCGTAAATTTGCTTTAAGAAATATTTGTTTTCAATGTTGAGAATTTGATTATTTTGGATGAGATTTGAAAGTCCGGTTTGGATTTTTAGGTAGTCAATTTCTCTTAAGAAAGTTTGATAAATGTAGTCTAATTGTGTCTCATACAAGAACGTATCCCCTTTCGAAAAAGAGAATGTTTTGATGCCATATAAAATCGCTGCTTCAATTCGTCTTGGGTCATCCTTTTGGATTGAAAACAATTCAGCGATGGCGTCTGCTTTTTGAAAGCCAATGCCATCGATGTCTTCAATCAAACGGTATGGGTTCTTTTGTAAAACCGATAGGGTTTCATCTTTATATTTATTGAAGAGCTTCATCGCCATCTTTGAAGATAAGCCATAACCATAGAGTTTAACTAAAGTCGATTCAATCACTTGATTGTCATACAGTTGTTGGTAAAAGCGTTCAATTTGAAGACGGTTCAAACCGACTTGCATTAAGATGAGTTTATCATCTAAAATCTTTTTAATGGTTTGGTCGCCAAAAAGTTCCACCATTTTTCTGGCTTTGACAGGACCAATCCCTGTGAACAAATCGGAGGATAAATACGCGATTAAACCTTCTTTATTTTGAACATCCGCCTTATCAAATTGGATGACTTTATATTGTATCCCATACTTCGGATGGGTGGTTTCTTCACACGTAAAACTATACGTCACTTCTTTGGATAATTCCGGGAAATACCCCGTCATGATGACTTCAGATTCATCTTCTAGGATCACTTTCGCAATCGAATAGCCATTGTCTTGATTTCTAAATAAATAATGGGTGACATTGCCGATTAAGGTTCTCATACTTTCACCCGCTTTTTATAGATCGATAATAAGACCGCACTGAGCGCTAAAATGCCAGACAATACGATGAATAAATACACCCCGATGTCATCATAAATGACACCTGCGACCAGTGGGCCGATGATGGCACCCAGTGATATTGCACTTTGTCTTGACCCCATCAATACCCCTGGAGATACATCGGTATATTTCGATAAATGAGAGGCAATGGTCGGTTCGTAGATGGCTTTACCGGCGATATAGACCATGAAGAAGGTATACCCCCAAACGAGGAATATGCTTTGATCCAGACTAAAGGTAAGTGCGGTAAAAATGGCCTGTAAAATGACGACAACGAAAATGGTTTTGGTTTCCTTATATCGCTTGCTTAACTGAGGAACGACGAAGAAACTCATGATTAAAGTGATGATGCCTGTGACAAATACCAATGAACCAATTTGTGAAGGGGTGTATCTTAAGTCCGTCATGTATAAATCTAAATACTTGGAAAAATTGGTTTGCGCGATAGAGACAAGCGCGATGATGATGATCAGTAAAAACAGTTCTTTTGAGAGCTTTTTGATTTGAGCCAATTGTGCAATCGCGCTTTGGCGTTTCTTCACGATTTTGATTTCTTCATCCATGTGTAAAAATGCCATGGTTAATCCTGCAAGTACCAAATTGAAGACCGCTTGGGTATACATTAAGATGTATTCTTGACCCACAAAATGGTCACCGATGAACCCACCGATATAATAGCCTAGAGTCGAACCCATCACATTGAAAGCGACAAATAAAGAAATCAGTTTGGCTTTGTGAGTCCCAAATTCTTTATTCACAGAAATGTGTGCCAACCCATTGGATAAAATGGCACAAGCGAATACCCCAGCGGTAAATCGCACCAAAATGACCAAGTAGACATTGGTCACATAGCCAAAGAAAAATTGTGAAATGGCATAGCCTAATAAGCCAATAACGGCGACCCAAGTTCGATTCTTCTGGTCACCTAAATTACCCCAAAATGGGGCGAATATGAATTGGCCTAAATTCATGCTGGCGAACATCACACCAAACATCGATTTGTGAATGCCAATCGTATTTAAATGGGCTGGTGTCACGGGGTGAGCTAAATTCATCCCCAAGCCAACCAGCAAGGAAAAGGCCAATAAGAGCCACGCTTTTCGCATCAATAGTTTCTTCTTTCTTCATTCATATAAACTGTATCGATGAACCCACCAGCGACACACACATCGCCTTCATAAATCGCACAGGCTTGACCTGGGGTCACCGCACGGACGGTGGTTGGGTAGGATACTTCTAAGGTGGTATCGTCAATCCATTTCAAAAAGACGTCGGTATCTTTTTGACGGTATCTAAATTTCGCGGAAAATTGTCTTTGTTCCAAGGATTTGTCATAGCGCCAAACAACGTCTTTGACAATACAACGGTTGGAATATAAATAAGGGTGATGGAAGCCTTGTTCGACGTAAAGAATGTTATTGGTGACGTCTTTTCCAACCACAAACCACGGTTCTAAATCGTACGCTTTTAAGCCGCCAATGCCCAACCCTTTACGTTGACCAATCGTGTAATTCATCAAGCCATCGTGGGCTTTGATGAATGTGCCATCGAGTTTGGTCATCTTTCCAGGTTTCTTATACAGATAATTGCTTAAAAATTGATTGAACTGGCGTTCTCCGATGAAGCAAATCCCGGTAGAATCCTTTTTAACCGCAGTCGCGAGGTTGTGTCTTTTCGCAATCTCTCTGACTTCTGGTTTATCGATGTCACCGAGTGGAAACAAAGCACGTTCGATTTGTGCTTCGGTGAGTTGTGATAGAAAATAGGTTTGGTCTTTGTTATCGTCGTGGGCACGTTTGAGTAAAACTTTACCATCAACGACTTCGGTTTTGGCGTAGTGACCCATCGCGATGTAGTCTGCTTTGAGCCCTTTTGCGTAATCTAAAAATGCTTTGAATTTGATTTCAGTGTTACACAAAATGTCTGGATTGGGTGTTCTACCACGGTTATATTCGCCTAAAAAGTACTGGAATACTTGGTTCCAATACTCTTGGGTAAAATCGACTTTATGGAGTTTGATGCCAATTTGATTGGCTACTTTTAAGGCGTCTTGGTAATCGACTTCTTGGGCACACATGTCATCATTGACGGTGGGATTCCCATAAACGTCTTGGTTGGCTGCGGAGTCCCAGTTACGCATGAATACAGCTTCGACTTCATAGCCTTGTTCTAAAAGTTTGATGGCAGCGACACTGCTGTCGACGCCACCAGATAAACCTAATATGACTTTCATTTAATCACCACTTTGATATCGCTAGGCATTCTAAAATCCCCTCGAGGTGAGAGTGTAATGTCTAGGATTTTTGGACCATCAGGCAATACCTGACGTTTGAATTGTTGGTTGTAAAAACGGTTTAAGAAATAATTCACACGGGTGGACGCTTCTTTGTCATCCACTTGGAAAATAGATTTCAATAAGAAGACCATTTTTTCCGGTTCATCGCCACATCTCAATAAGCGATGAAGGAGGAAATCGTTGATTTTATATTTACCCAAGATGTCTTCTGTTTTTTGGTTTTTGATGAGTTCTGGGGATACCGGCGTTAACACGATATCCATTAAAATCTCAGATAGATTTAAATGGACCGAAGCGTACATCTCAACCATGAATCTGACCAAGGTTTTTGGTAGTCCTGCATTGATGCCATACATGCTCATCTGATCGCCATTATACGTCATAAAGCCTAAAGCAATCTCAGACAAATCCCCTGTACCCAAGACAATACCATTGTGTTTATTGGCGAGGTTCATGAGTGTCATCGTACGAATTCTCGCTTGGGTATTTTCATAGGTAATGTCGGTTTGGTTTTTATCTTGTTTAATCATCTCAAAATGCTTGTGGGTCTCTTCAACAATCGAAATTTCTTGATGGGTAATCCCCAACAATGACATCAATTGAACCGCGTTATTTTTAGTGCGGTCAGAGGTGCCTAACCCAGGCATGGTCACCCCTAAAATACCTTTAGGGTCCCACCCTAAGAACTGATAGGTTTCATGGGCGATGAGTAAGGCTAAGGTGGAATCTAAGCCACCGGAAACACCAATCACTAAGGTTGGCATATTGACGTGTAATAAACGTTTCGCCAGTGCTTGGACTTGAATGCGTTTGATGTCTTCAAAGGCTTTTTTGGCTTGTTTTGGTTTTGGAACAAACGGTAATTCATTGAGTGGTTTTGAAAATATAAAGTTTGGGTTGTCTTCAAAATGAACAGGGATTCTTGTGATGTCCATTTTAACGCGATGTAACGCATCTTTTAAATTGGTATCGTGTCTTCTCGTGAAGTGAATTTCACCGAAATCCACTTCAGTTAATAACACTTGCGTCTTCGGGGTATTGAAGAATTTTTCATCCCTGAGTTGCCCATTGACAGCGACCATGTTGTGTCCAGAAAAGACGGTATCCGAAGAGGATTCCATCATCCCAGAAGACACATACACATAAGCCCCTGCATTACGTCTAGAGTTTTCCACCACGACCATCCGTCTAGAAGCTTCTTTATCGAGATATTCATTAGATGCGGATAAGTTTAAAATCATATTCGCACCATTCAAAGCGAGGGCGTTGCCTGGGGAGAAATTGGTCCACATGTCTTGACAAATTTCGACACCAAAGCGGATATTTTTATCGTTATCTTCAAAAATCAAATCGCCAAATGGTACCACTTGATTTAATAATTCAACTTCTTTGATTTGAATGTCTAAACCAGAGTTGAACCAACGTTTTTCATAGTATTCATACGTGTTTGGTAAGTACTTTTTAGGGATGATACCCAAGAGTTTAGACCCTTGAATCACCACAGCTGTGTTGTATAAAACGCCTTCGATATCGAGTGGTAAGCCTACAACTAAAACACCTTTAAAGGTGGATGTGTCTAACAAACGTTTGAGTTGTCTTTTCGCATTCATGATGAGGGCGTCTTGATAGAATAAATCGCCACAAGCATAGCCTGTGATCGATAGTTCTGGACATAACGTAACCCCAACATCCAATGTTTGAATGGTTTTAAGGATTTCCGAAACGTTATATTCGGGGTTCCCTACCTCTAGACTAGGGGTAACCAACGCAATTTTTAGGAAGCCTTGATGATACATAGAATCACACTCCGTATAGATGGTGCTTTTGGATATAATCGTATACCGGTTCGTCAATCAGGTGTTTGAAAGATTTCGGGTCTTGTCTAAACAGGGTAGACGACATTGGGATATCGAGTTCGATGGTTTCAAATTGGTGTTGATGATTTGGATACTGTTGTGCAATGATGTTTCTCACAGAACCTTGACGGTCAATCGCGATGAACTGGTTTTCAGCTAATAATCTTGGGTATTCGATCCAATTCGGTAAATCGAGGACATTGTCTAAACCCAAGACAAATTTGATCTCAGTCTGATACATTTGTTTGAAATAATCAAGCGCACTGATGGTGCCTTTGAAAGCATCTGTTTGTTCAAAGTCAGACACGATCACTTGGTCGTACCCTTGGGTCATGATTTCAATCATTTTTTTACGATGGTGAAAGTCGATGAGGTTGGATTTTGGGTAAGCCTTACCTACGGGGATAAAAATAAAGCATGATGGGTGATACTGCTTCATAAGTGTTTCAAATATCGTTTTATGTGCTTTGGTTGGCGGATTAAACGCCCCACCGTATACTAAGATCATGGCCTCACCCAATTCATTATATCATACAATATGACTATTTATAGTCACACATGAATGGTTTGACCTATGATATAATAGAAAAGAAGTATCTATTTTTTAAGGTGTCTCCATGGCAAACAATGAAGATTTAAAACCCAAAGACGAAAACGAACACACGTTTAAGACCATCGAAGCGAAACCGGTAGATTTACCCGAGGATTTCGATTATTTTGGGCAAAAATGGCATACCCGTATGTTATCAAAGATCTTGGTTTTTTTAATCAAGGTTGTTTTTGTCTATTTTTATGGGTTCATCTTCTTACGCTTTAGAGTGAGAAATAAAAAAATCTTCAAAGCTTACCGAAAAAAAGGCGCGGTCATCGTTTCTAACCACGTCCACCAGTTTGATTCTTTCTTATTGGGTGCTTCTTTTTTTCCAAAGCGTATATACTATACCATGTTGAAAACAAACCTTGGGTTGCCCATCGTTGGCAAGCTATTCCACATCATTGGTGGCGCACCCATTCCTGACTCTAAAGAAGGCATTGTGCGTTATCAAAAGTTGTTAAACGAGCAATTGGCTGGCAACAATATGATTGCTGTATTCCCAGAAGCGTCCTTAAGACCCTACTGTGACCACATCCGTCCCTTTAAAAAAGGAGCATTTCGTTTCGCTTTTAACGCAAATGTTGATATAATACCTATGGTATTTATATTTAAGAAGCCAACAGGGCTTTATAAGTACTTAAAGCGCAAGCCATGCGTAGAACTGCACATATTACCGCCCTATCAATTGAAGCATTTAGAGACGAAATATGAAACATTATCTTACAATACGGATGAACTCCAAAAGATAATTACTGCATACTACACTACGCATAGTGACTACGTAGGGGGTAATTAAATGGATTCTCGTGAGACCTATTTCAATAAATTACGTAAGAAAAATCTTCGTATCACCAATAGCCGTAAAGCGATGATCGACGTCCTTGAAAATAACCATTTAACCTTCAAGGAAATTCAGACTGCGCTTGCGAAAAAAGGGTTTACGAACATTTCAACGATTTACAACAACTTAGATTTTTTAATCGAGCAACGCATCGTGGTTGAGTTATTTATTAACGATACCAAGTACTACGATTTAGCCATTGATAACCCAATGCATAACGCTGATAGCCACATCCACGTGGTCGTCAAAGATACCAATAAAATCACAGAAATCAATAACACCGATGTTTTCGAATTCATCAAACAAATCCCTGAACTCAAGGATTTGCAAATTGATTATGTTCGAATTACGATTGGTGCGAGAAAGAAAAAAACATATTAAAATAAAATCCCCGTTCGATGATGAATGGGGATTTTTTGGCTTTACTCTAATAAAAAATCAATCATATTTTTATGGATAATACCATCTTTTGAAAAGTTGATTGTATCCATCGACAATACATATTTTGGATGATTGTCAGTAATATGTTGGTACACATCGAATTCCCTTGAACGTGTCGATTCATTTGTAAGTAAATAGGCAATTTGATAATACTCAGTTTGACCATCTTTCTTGACAACAAAATCGATTTCTAGATCATTTACTTTACCGATATAGACTTGATATCCTCTTCTTTTAAGTTCAATCAGAACGATATTTTCAAGAATCATTTCAATCACAGAAAAATTGTTACCTGCGATGGCTTCCCTAAATCCATGATCAGAGATATAGTACTTCTCTTCGGTTTTCAATATGACTTTACCGATCAAATCATGCCTTTTGATTCGATAAATTAAGAATGCATCCTCCAAAATCGTTAGATAAGATAAAATGGTGTCAACAGATACGGCGATTCTTTGGGATTTTAAGTAATTGACAATGGATAAAGCTGAAAATGTTTTGCCTGTATTCGTAAAAATATACTGAATGAGTCGCTCAAGAACAACGGTTTGTCTGATTTGATGTCTCGTTATAACATCTTGTAAAACCGCTGATCGAAATGAATCTCTCAGCACAGTCATAGAAGTTTCATACACTAAACCCAATGGTGATATGGATGGCATACCACCAAATCTAATAAAATCATCAAAATTAGAATTTGGATATAAACGGGTGAATTCTTTATATGACAAAGGTAAGACAGGTATTTCAACATATCTACCGGCTAAGAATGTGGATAAATCCGTTGATAACAAATAAGCGTTTGATCCGGTGATATATAAATCGAAACGATTCATTGTATGAAAACCATTGATGGCTTTTTCCCATGATTGAACACGACCGATTTCATCGATAAATACATAAAGTGGGGCTGTCTTCTCTTTCGCCCAAAAGAGAACATAATCGGATAAATCGCGATAATTATCTATATTGAAAAAATCTGGTAATTCTAGATTGATTTTCAGTATTTGATCTTTGGATACCCCTGTTTCAATTAATTTTTGAATATATAAATCAATCAACGTGGACTTACCCACACGCCGCATACCCGTAATCACTTTGATGAATGGCTTATCTGTGAACTACCCACCACTTAACTAGAAGTGGGGGCTTCCTATCCAAACCAGCGTACCCGCCAGTGACTCAATAGGCTATCCCCGTAGTCCCTACGGTTCTTAATTGTTTATAACAGAAATGCTAACTTATACTTTCTAAATCCTTCTTTGTTGATATTGATCGCTGCGTTATGA
>JAVBWN010000002.1:0-41929 GCA_036677365.1 Acholeplasma sp. | reverse complement strand
TTTTTTCATTAATTAGCTCCCCCAAATCTCTTCTACGCCACCCGTACCGAATCCACCTTGAGTGCTTAACGCGATTGAATCGGTTAATTCAAACTCAGTGATTTCGATAGACGGCGCTTCGTACACTTCTTTTTCAAACATTAAAATACCTCCCACAGTATTTGCATTTGAATTCATTATAGCACTAGTATATATACTAAGCAATTCAAAATAGTCATTTTTAAGTAATTTTTACGTAAAAAAGACATCAGTAAATACCGATGTCATTGAAGAGTTGTTCTATTTCAGTTCGTTTCGAATTGCTTTCATTTAGGTTTCTGATTTTTTTCAGTGAAGACTTACGTTTAAAGAAAATAAGTTTAATCATCCGATGAATCATCATAAAAGGATAAAGATAGGCATGTTTATTGAGTATAGGGTACATCCCTCTCGCATCTACCAATTTGGGAAATGCGATTCGAAGGAGTACTTTGAATCGTGATTTCCCTTTATTTTCTGAGGCTGCGAGTCTTGGTGCCATGCTATTGAATGATTCACCTTTACCGTGAATACCAGAGATGAGAAAATAATCCGTCACCTGTTGTACGAGGGGTTCACTCATAGTAAAACTTGAATCCAGTAAGGGTACTTCTACCTCAAAATAGGTGTGGTTTAAATATAAAATCGTTTGAAAGAACTTCGTCATTTGAAGTGATTCTAAGGTTTCATTTAAAGCTTTTTGATCAATCGAATCGACATTTTTATCTACGTATATCGCGATATCAAGTAAGCTTCTAAGTCCAATCCCTGAGGATTCCACGTGTTTAGCCAAATGGTAAACCAAATAGATGACTTCAAATGTAGGTAGTAATGTGTATTCATAATTTTCAACTAATTTTGTATGGTTCCAAGCCGTTTTAAAATAGGTTTGGTATTTTGGATTGAAGTCTTTATGAATACTTGGGTGTATCTCTATCAACAAACCCTCGGGTGTGATGTATTGGTCGTGCTGTAGTGTTCTAGACTCGAGTTCAATACCCATCTTTTTGAATAGGTTTTTTATGACATCCAAATCTGAACGGACCAAAATGTCAATATCGCCCATCCCACGCATATAAGACTCAGGGTATAATGTTTTAAGCTTTGTACCCTTTAAAAAGATGTGATCGATGTGTTCTTTTTGGAATAGTGTTTTAATCTGGGCGATTAAAACCATTTGTTTTTGGTCTTTATCAATGAATGAATATAAAACCCCATTACACTTGTGAATAAACTTGGATGAATAGGCTTTAGGATCTAAATACGGAATGATTAAACCGGATAAACCCCCATTCAACATCATTTTAAAAAACGAGGCTTCATCCTCGATTTTTAAATCGATCTGTTGTTGTTTCAAAGCGAGAGATGTCGCTTTGAATAAGGTGGTTTCAATCATTTAAGCGACCTCAAGCGAAGTAATAATGTTCTAAATGGGTTATTGACCCAAAGAATAACTAATAGACGATATGTTTTAGAGTAAATAGATACTTTCTTTTTGTTTTGGTGTATGGTGACTTTCGCAAATATGTCTTGAACATCCACCACTTCTTTTCGGTAAGTGGCGTCACCTCTTAATGTATAGGTATCCTGATGGATTTTAATGATTCGGTGGAGAATGACTTTGCCTTGATAATTGGCCAAGACGACATCGTATTTTTTGAGTTTTTCTGGCAAATCCACATAAACAATCGTTTGGCCATCTTTGTAGAATGGCCACATCGATGTGCCTTTGACCGTAAAACTGACACGCTTTTTAGAACCCAGTTCAGCTTTGACGACTTCAAAAAATATGTCGTTATCGATGATGGTTTTTAACATAGTAAGTCTTTGGCTTTCAAGGTTTCTATGAAGGTGATGACGTCTTTTTTAGCATCCTCATAAGACACTTCATAGTGGTCCATTAGAAGTTGAACCAAGGATTCTAAGGTTTGTTCTTGTTCCAAGGATTCAAATAAGCGTTTACCCGATTTGTTTAACGTCATCACCCCATTGAAATGGAGTGCTTGAGCGTCTATAGGTAATACCATGTAGCGAATACCAATGGTTTTAATGATGAATCCAGGTTTGATTTTCATAGGTGTCTCCTTATTGGGTTCAAAATAAGTCATGTATACACTGTGCTTGTTTAAGGTTAAAGTGGTTCGATAAAACTTGGTCTGATTGAGTAAATGATTGATGGCAGGCAGTAAGGTTTCCCAGGTTTCTTTGGTCGTTGGTCTAGCGATGTTTTTTAATAATAGTTTTGAAGCCTCATCGACCGTCAATGGTTTGATTGTATCCACACTGCCTTGTTCAATGAAGTATATGGCTTTCAGTGGGTATATGGCATTTTGATTGAGGGCTGTTTTACCAGAAAAAGGTGTACCATAGACTTTCATGTCTTTGATGATGGGTTTATCATCATTTAAGATTTCGCCTTCTAAAACATCTTGGTAAAAACGCGCATGGGTAGATTTACCTGTACCTGAGGGGGCAGAAAACATATAGGCTTCATTATGCTTAATCACACACGAGGCATGTAATGGGATAAAACCTTCGATGGTGGCGATATCTAAAAACAACATTGAGATGAAGATATATTCCATTTCAGCAGGTTTCTTAGACAGTTTTTCAACCATCGAAATGGTAACCTCTTGATAATCTAAACTGCGTTTGATTTCATATTTGACTGACCCATTTAAATCGACCACTTGAAGGGTGTGTCTATCTTTATCTTGATAAAATCTGCGGTAGGTGTCTTGCATGTAAGGCTCTGTTTTGGCTTCGATATGATCGACCAAAAGTGTCTCGATGTGGTATTTTGGTAAGACTTTTTTTTGATAGACTTCGATGTTGTTTTTGAAGTAATCATCAAAATGGTATTCAATTGAAATGGGGATACCAGCGATTAAATATGTCTGCATACTTGACCTCACACTTATCCCCATTATACCTTGTTTTATAAATGAAATACAGTGTCAACTGTGGTTGTTCCATGATACAATACCAATAGAGGAACCCTTATGAAATTGAAAATGACCCCTTTATTAAAACCTTATCAAAAACGGATCGTCCCACCGCTAACCTTGTTATCGGTGTTTTCACTCATACTATCACTCACTGCGATTGTATTTGCTTACTTATCCAAACTCGCCATTGACGCTTATACCGATGGGTCATTGTTATTTTTATATGGCACTTTACTGGTAATTATCATGGTCATACAAGTGCTGTTATCCGCATATAACCAATATTATAAATCGTCTGTTACCTATCAATTAGAAGGACAGATGCGTGAAGATTTATACCAAAAAATTCTAACTGGTAAACTTCAAAGTACCGGTGAAAACCACTCTGCCGTCTACATCAACCACTTCAAATCGGATGTTACAGCGATCACAGATGGGGTATACGATTTACTGCCGAAAGTCATTTTTTATATCTTTAGATTTTTAGGTGCGTTTGTTGTTCTATTCATTTTAGATTGGTTATTCGCGGTATTGTTCTTAACCCTTGGACTATTATTATTTGTCTTATCAAGGCTATTATCCAAAAAGATTAAAGGCATTCAAAAAGAAGCTTTAAGTGCTGAGGATCAACTCTACCAACAGATGCAAGAAGGTTTAACCCATTTAGAAGTGATTAAAGCGTTTGAAGCGGAAGACATTCAAAAAGAATCGCTTCAAACCTCAGGTCATCACTTCTACCTAAAACGCATGAAAAAACAACTCATCTCTTCTTTGACTGGGTTGGGTTTACATAGTTTCTTCGCGTTTGGTTATGTATTCGCGATATTGTTTGGAACTTATCGTTTGAGTCAAGGTTCGATTGTGTTTGGTAGTTTAATCGCGATTATCCAACTCGTTCAAAACATCCAAAGTCCATTTTCTGGGTTATCCACTTTAGTCATTAAGTACCACCAATGGACCGCTTCTCTCGACCGTATCAAAATGATCGATGATTTACCAAGAGAATCCAAAACCAAATTGCCTGTGAGACCATTCAAGAAGATTGAACTTAAGAAAGTCTCATTTAAATACGAACAACGTTTGGTATTGGATAACGTATCACTTGATATAAAACCCGGTGAACTCATTTGGATTAAAGGTGAATCTGGCAAAGGCAAAACCACCCTCATTAAACTATTGTTGGGTTTGATGAAACCAAGTGCTGGCACATTAGAACTCAAGGTCGATGACGCTTCGTATGAATTATCCGAATCCACGAGACCCTACTTCTCTTATGTCCCACAATCCTATTACCTATTATCCGATTCTATCTTAGAAAATCTGACACTAAGAAAAGACATCCCCATGGAAAAAGTCATCGAAGCGTGTCAAACCGCGGTGATCTATGAAGATATCTTAAAAACACCTGCTGGGTTTGACACCAAGCTGAAAGAAATGGGTGCGGGCTTATCGATTGGACAGCTTGAACGGTTATCCATAGCCAGAGCATTATTAAAAGAGGCACCTATCTTGTTGTTAGATGAAATCACCGCTTCACTCGATGCTGACACCGAGAAAAAAGTGTTGATGAACTTAAAAGCATTGAAACAAAAAACCATCATCTTTGTATCACACCGTGATTTAAAGGATATTAAACCCACCAAGATAATCGACCTCAATTAAAAAATGCAGTGCTGATGAAACTCAGCATTGCATTTTCTTTATCCTGTTTCGTAAAGTGATAAGAAGACTTCAACCAAGCTAGGGTCAAATTGCTTACCTGTGTGTTTTTTGATTTCAGCGATCGCTTCTTCGTGTGACAGTGGTTTTCGATATGGTCTTTCTGAAACCATCGCGTCATAGGCATCGGCGATGGAGATGATTCTCGCACGAATCGGGATGTTTTCGCCTTCAATCCCACGTGGATACCCCGTGCCATCCCACTTCTCATGGTGTGACAAGATGGCATACGCAATTTCTGCGTATTCTGGTGAGGTCGAAATGATTCGATAACCGATTTCAGGGTGACGTTTGATGATTTCCCATTCGGCTTCAGTGAGTTTACCTGGTTTATTTAAGATGGCTTCATCGATCGCAATTTTACCGATGTCATGGAGATTGGAAATCGCTCTTAACAACTGTAAATCTTCAGACTTCATGCCTAATTTTCGACCAATGTTGATACAAATCTCAGAGACCCGTTTGGAGTGTCTTTCTTCTCTTGGGTTTTTCTCATGTAACGTATTTAAGATGGTTTTGATCGATTCACTTCGATGTGAAGTCACTTCGAACAATTTGTTCTTATACATTTGTTCTTCTACGACGCGGATGACTTCTTCTAAGTCGCCATCTTGATCACGGCACGATACCCCGAAGGATACCGATACGCTCATGCCATGTAAATATTTCTTATCTAAGATGCGTTTCATCTTTTCTAAGTAATATTGGGCGGAATGCAGTGGTGTGTTTGGTAACAATACAACAAACTCATCGCCACCGATACGACATACGGAACCTTTATCATTGAAAATTTGTTTTAATAGGGCAGAGACTTCAATCAAGAGTTCATCCCCTGCGGCGTGACCGAAAGCATCGTTCATGATTTTCAACCCATTGATGTCACACAAGATGATCGATACAGGGTTGTATTTGGTGTCTTTGAGTTCTGCTAACTTTTCGGAATAAAAGCGCCTATTGTATAAACCAGTCAAAGCATCGTTATAAGATAGGTATAAAATGGAGGCTTCGTATTTTTTACGGTCTGTGATTTCATATGAGAAAATGGTTGCGCCAATAATATTACCATCTTCAATGATGGGGGCGTAATGTTCTTCTAGGTATTTTTCCCCATCGATCTCGACACGGACCACATCGATATGAGATACCCCATCCAAGGCTTTTTGAATGTTTCTCATCAAACGACGTTTCATCGCGTCATTTTCGATGATGGATAAGAAATCCTCCCCTTTATGAATCTCTAAGTTATAATAGGCTTTCATCGACACTTGGTGGAAATGATTGAATGTTAGATATTTAAAATTGCGGTCCAAAGCATAGATTTCCATGTGTCTAGTCGCGTCCATGGAGGCTTGTAAAAGCTTGGTTTGAATTCTAAATTCTTGGTTAAAATGTAATCTGGATTGTTGATTTAAGATGACCACACCAATCAGCATCACAAGTATTGGGAATAAGCCTAAATAAGGAATTAGTAAGTTGATGATGATATTGAGGCCGTTCGGAATTAAGAAGAATCCAAGCAGAGTGGCGATATGGAGTACAACGCCTAAAGCATAAAATTCAAAGTAAGCATTATTGTTAAACCACTCTGGTTTACGATACTTCTTCCATAAATAGCCAAGGGCAGAGGTGGATAAGATGGTTGCAACCCCAGCATATACACCCGCACCACCTACCCATATACGATAAGCGGAACCAATCACAGCTGCGATTACCGTGGGAATGCCACCAAAGAAAAACCCGTTAACCCCAAACAATACCGATCTTGTATCAAATATGAGACCAGTGTCTAATTTCCATGGGTTCGCCATGATGAAAATCGAAGATATCCCAATCGTTATACCAGCGGTGATCTTTTTTCTAAGTGTGTTGGTTTGTGGGTCGAAATTGGTTGCTGCATATAAAAACACCAAACCCAATAAAATGAGTCCATTGTTCAAAAGATTGACCAATATATTTAAAATCTCTCGGTAAGCCATATGCATACCCCCTAAAATAAAAGAATTATGAAAGATATTCTATCTCTATTATAACGGTTTTTTAATAAAAGACACGCCTAATATATTAAAAACGCCATGGGTAGGCGTTTTGAATGTGATTTTCGGTATTAATCGAGGTGTGCAATTGCGTAAAATTCAGCCTCATGTTTTAAAAATGCTTCGACGATGATGGGGTCAAAATGGGATCCTGAAGATTCTAGAATGATGCGCTTAGATTCTTGGAAACTGTATTTTGGTTTGTAATAGCGTTCAGAAATCAAAGCATCAAAGACATCGGCTAAAGCCACGATTCTCGCGGATAACGGTATATCTTTGCCTTTTAACCCTTCAGGGTAACCCGAACCGTCCCATTTTTCATGGTGGTATCGGGCAATTTCAGAAGCCATCTTTAAGAACCCCATGAATGGGTATTTGTCCGCCACTTTGTCAATGGTGGATGCACCAATGATGGTGTGGGTCTGCATCTTCTTACGCTCTTCTTCGGTATAAATCCCTTTTTTACGTAAGACTGCATCTTCAATGCCCACCTTACCAATATCATGTAAGACAGAGGATAAGGTTAGGTGATGAATAAATTGTGAGGTTACTTGTTCACCATAAATCGGGTGGTTTTTAAGTTCTGTCGCGATTACTTTGGCATACATCCCAATACGTTCAAGGTGTCTACCGGTTTCGATATCACGGGTTTCTGTGAGTTGTGCCAAAGCGTAAATCACAGTTTGATTTTCTTGATTGGAAATCACCTTTTCACTCGCTTTAATGCGATAGATGAGTTCTGTTTTACGGATTGGCATGGAGATGAAATCGTCTGCACCCACATCGAAACTTCTACCTAAAATGACTTCTTCATTGTCGGTAGCGACGATGATATACGTATGATCAAGTTCACGACGACGGATTTCTTCAATGACGCTGAAACCATCGATGTCTGGCATATTGATGTCCATGATGATGATTTTTGGGTCTTCATTGGACCATACTTCGAGGGCTTTTTGGCCATCGGCTGCTGTTAAGACGTGGATTTGTTCTTCTTGTAAGTACTGAACGAGTAAATCGCGATGTTTCTTATTACTTTCAGCCACTAATACTTTCATCATGATGGTCGCCCCCTTTCGTTTAAAATGCTTTTTATCGAATACTGTAGGATAAGGATACCCAGTCAGAACCGTTTGCTAACGCGCCATTTTGGGTGATTTGTAATCTATAATAACCAGGCATGTGTGCTGTGTATGTGACAACTTCAATATTGTTATGATTAGAGGTTGCGGATGCGACAGGTCTACCGGTTGGATCGAATAATCTTAAATCATAGTCTGTGAGTTTAACTGTGGTTGTATCGTTACTGTTGAGTAACCATGCAACTGATGCTTTCACTTGTTGCATGTAATCCACATAGAAATATACTTCTTTAAAGACACCAGATTTACCTGTGCTATTGATATAACCAAAAGTATTGGTCATATTTTCCATGGATTCTTTATAATCAAATAGTCCTGCACCAACTTCTGCATTATAACCTTCAATTCCAGTTGTCCCGTGGAATGACATGAATTTGGCAGAAGCTGAAATCAATGACATAACTTTTTCAGGAAATACTTTGAGTTCAGGATAGGTTTCCATCATTAACGCGATTGTACCTGCTACCAATGGAGATGTTACGCTGGTTCCTGTAAATGGAAATGAATAATTTGGCATCATAAATCCAGCAGGTGCTACAATATTAGGTTTGGATGGACCATTAATAACATTATAGGATGAGTAGCTTTGACGATATGTCCCTGTTGGGTTAGTTGCACCTACGGTGATAACGTTATACCCTAAACCTGGATTTCCAACCATACCATGTCCGTCGCCCCAGTTTCCTGCAGCAGCAACAATTGTCACAAAAGTGGTTCTCACAATGTAATCATAGTAAGCAGATTGGCTTGAATAGACGCCTGTTGCATTACTATAGGAATCACCCCAGCTGAGGTTAATGATATTGACACCACGATCTAGCATCCATTCCATTTCTTCTTTGGCAGAGCCTACCAATTGAACACTAAGAATTCTTGCCCCTTTCGCAATACCAAAATTACCACCAGCAACAGAAGCTACCATTGTAGCGTGTGATGAAATTGTTTCATTAAACCACCATTCATCACGAACTGTTAAATTAGAACCAATGAGATTTGGATGTTTTCTTTCTACAATACCTTCAATTTCAAGGATACCAATGGTAACACCAGCACCACTAACTTGACCGGTTGTAATGGCTTCATATGATCCCATGGTATACATTGCTGTATTTAAGTTTGATGAGGTATATTCTTCTGTATTTTGGATGTAAGCCATCGATACATTTTCATTTTCAATAAGTTCCCCAACAATTTCTTCTGAGTTGTTAATGAATGTATCCTTTTCATAATAATACTCAACAAATGGACCATAACTTGACACATAAGAATCCACATAATTATTGAGTTCAAGATCTTGAATCAAATATGCATTCATCTTGGTATGGTAGTCTTTAATTAATTTTCTTTGTTCAGCGATGAATGTGTTGATGTTTGTTCTTCGGTTAATTCTATATCTAGCATCAGAAAAATACTCATAATCAAATTGAACTTGAACTGTGACTACTTCATTTGCTGCTTCGCTTACTTCTTCTTGGATTTCGTCCATAGATGCAGATTGATTGATATTAAATCCTTCAAACACAATTTTGTCCTTAGGTTCTGCTTGTGTTGTTGATCCAAGCACAACCACAGGTTTTGAAACATTAACCATTAACGAGAAAGCCATCCCGAGAACAATTATGGTAGTAAGTAATAATTTTTTCATGTGAATAACTCCCCCTAAATGTAACGCTTAACTTCTACAAATAAAACTTCATCTACTTTCGAGATTAAAATCAATTTGTCAATTTGTTCTAATGTCAATTCATCTTTTCCCAAATAAATGGTGATGGTTGGATCGTATTTTGAAAACTCCACCACACCAAGTTCCGATAATTTGTGTGTTTCGATGAATTGGTTGTTTAATTCTATGAAGTAGTTTTTGGTTACTTCGCGCATTTCTTTGATGATGGCATCGATTTGTTCAGCAGTCATGCCTGGTAAAATCTTTGTTTTATATTCATCAGCAACATATTCTGATTCTAAAGTGATTGATATTACCAAGCCATCTTTATAATCGTCTAGTTGATCTAGTAGTTCTACATTTGAAAAGGATGTTTCTTTGTCAAACTTATATAAAACCTTTTGAGATTCTCGTTTGGAAGTACATCCGGAAAGAACTAAGAAGAGAATGAAAATCGAGAGTGTATAGTATTTTTTCATACGTTATTGACCTAATAAATCAAAGTATGCAGTAAAATCTATTTGTTTATTTTCAGAGTGGATAATCGTTTGGTTGAAGATAACTTTAAAGTCTAAATCTGCATTCATTTCATTTAATACGATCAATTGAAATCGATTTGCAGTAGACAATGTATAGGTTGAATTCTCAACATCTATGCTAGCAGTTATGTTTGGTTGAATAATTGTAAGATAAGCAACAATTACCTCTTCATTATTGAGAAGACCTACATACAAATGTACTCTAGCAAAATCACTTAGTAAAATCGTCGAGACAGCTTCTCTTTCATAAATGTCAGTTAGTTCCATTAGTCTAGATTCGACTGAATCTACTGTTTCAGGAGTCTCTATATAACTTGAGTTCAATCCAAACTGTAATCCAATGATGCCTGTCACTAACATGAGCAATACAATCATCATTGCGTACGCAGGCATTACTTTTTTCTTGATGGTATAAACTTCGCTTTTTATTTCAGCGTCAGGTATTAAATCGAGTTTGTGTTTTAATTCATCAAATCGATTCTCAAATTGCATGTCCTTTTCATACTTTTGGACTAGGGTCTTAATTTTCTTACTCATGTAAATCCTCCTCACGAAGTTCTTTCTTTAACTTCTTAATTGCTCTTGAGTACTTATTTGTGGCTACTGCTGTGGTTATCTCTAACATGGCTGCAATCTCATGAAACTTGAGGCCATGGAAGATTCTTAAAATGACGATTTCATATTCGTCTTTGCTGACGATCTTTTCTATCTTTTTATAGAGATGATCGTAGTCATCTGGTTTATGATCATCGATGTAGCTTTCGACCGCATCTTCATTCACCGTGATGTTGAGTTGTTTTTGTTCTTTTCTGAGGTAGTCTAAAGCGGTGTTTTTCGCAATTTGAACTAACCAAAACTTAAAGTTGGTGTCCACTGTGTACGTATGAATACGCTCATACATCTTCATGAATGCTTCTTGAACTAACTCGTCAGCAATTTGATGGTTTTTCACCATCTTATACACGACGTGTTTCAATAACTTAAAGTAATTGTCATAAACTTCTCTAAACGCAGACTCGCTCCTTCTACGGATTCCCTCAACCAGTCTGATTGTCTCCATTAATCTTCCCCCTATTAATGGACAAAAAATATCTTCTCACTTAATAAAACGAAAAAAAATCTGTTTTTGTCCACTTTTTTAAAATATTGTGCAAATTATTTTTGTGTATTAGAAAAACCACAAGAAACGTTGTGTTTTTGTAAGACACCTTATGTTGATTATAACACCGTATTTTAAGATTTTTGTTATGTAGTTTTGATAATTGAAATCCTTGAGAAAGAAAAAGCCCTCCATATGGAGGGTTATTTGAACCAATTCATGCGTTTGAATAGATAGACCATGCCAGCGGCTAAGATAAAACACCCTAAGACAAATACCAAGACTGCATTTTCATAGGTAAGTACATCGAAGTGTACGAAATTCATACCAAAGAATCCAGTCAAGAACGATAAAGGGATAAAAATTGCAGAGAACAAGGTTAAAGTCTTCATGATTTCATTCATTTTATTCGATTGGTTGTTGATGTGTAAATCGAGTAAATGACGCATGAGCTCACGTGCGTCATTCAATCGTTCATCGAGTCTCGACAAGTGGTCCTTTAAATCATCAAAGTAAGGGTATTGATCCGTAGATATGTAGCCTTTTGGGCTTTGAATGATTTTATCGATTTGATTTAAGATCGGTGAAACGTTGCTTTTGAGTTTTAACAAGGATTTTCGCATCTGATAGAACTCTTCTTGGTCAACCGATTTGTATTCAAGGATTTCTTCTTCGATTTGTTCGGTGACCATTTGGTTGTGTTCCATCAAATCGATGTGTCTATCGGTAATGATGTCAAGGATTTGATAGAAAAGGAAATCTGTATTTCTTTCTCTGAGTTCTTGATAACTATCAAAGAGTGGGTACAACGCTTCTAAGCATTCTGGGTCTTTTTCGTGGAATGTGATGATGGTATCTTTAAAAAATAACAAGCTCATGTAATCCTCTTTAACCGATTCTTTAAAGTAATTCACATGGAATACAGCGAAGATGTATTCTTTACGGTCATCCATTTTGACCCGTTGAGATACGTTAAATACGTCTTCTAAAATCAAAGGTTCCACAGGATATATCTCTTTCAGTGCCATGATTTTATCTACTTCACTCAATCCAACCACTTGAATATAATGTTTGAATCCCTCTTTTTTTACAAAATCATCGGTCACAACGAGTTCTTGTGCGTTGTATTGGTAATGCTTGATGGTGGTTTTAATGTTGGTGTGTTCACCCGTATATACCATCGATTTAGGTGTGAAATAGTCTTTAAATTTCATAAATGTCACCTGCCTTATTTCAAGTATACAATGTTTAGATAGATTATTCAAAGTCTTTTAGATTTGATGTGTTTTTTATTCCGTGTTACAATACAAGTAAGAAGGTTTTACTATGGTAAGAACACTCCACTTGATGGCTAAAGGGCTTGGGTACAATTTAAAAACTTTGATTTACTTTGAAATCCTCTATCGTCTTTTGGGGGTTGTTTTGGTTTACCCATTTGTCAGTCGTTTGTTTTATTTAACCATTGAATGGAGTCCATTTGTCTACATCACAAACCGGGATCTACTAGAGTACTTAGTCAGTCCGAGTACGGTTATCCTTTTATTTCTAATACTTTTGATTATCGTCGTCTATTTTTTGATTGAAATTCTCTTCCTACAAATCATCTTTGAATATGGTATCAAAGAAATCCAACTCAATATGAAGTATTTATGGTTAGCAGGTGTGGATCAAATCAAAATGATGGGTAAACTATTACCGATATATTTATGGGTACCGACACTCAGCTTTGTATATTTAACGGGTTTTATCTCGGTTTATGGTTTCGCTTCTTCGATTGACCTACCCATTTTAGTGAACGAACTCAGAGCCGATGTTTGGATCAATCGAGTCGTATTGGTATTGACTGCCATCATTTTCATAATATTCATAGAAACCATGTTATACTTACCGATTTATACCTTTAAGAAACAACCCTTTAAGTCGGTAAAACTTGAAAAGAAACTGATGTTGAGTAAAAGAAGAATGCGCACGATGGCAGAATTCTTCTCAATCAATTTCTTACTCAATCTCATCGTGTATGCCCTTTATTTATTCATCATCATCGCTTTAGGTTGGTTGATTCAACTCACCCGTGGTGAAGGGTATGTTGTTCCAACCCTATTTACATTCATTTACGCGGTGTATTTATTGATTGGGTTCCTATCGACTTTGTTTTTTGTTCCAATCAATGTCGCTTATATCACAGCCGTTTATCACAACAAGCATGCTGAGATTGAAACCCCAGAAACCTTGGATTTCAATCTCATGAGACCTTATCCAAAACAAACGAAATGGACTCGAAAAGTCGCCATACTCAGTATCGTGGTTTTGATTGGTCTTAATATTAGTACCGTTTATCAAATTTTAGGTGCGGATCGATCTCCACTTGAATTACTCAATAGGTCGGCTGTGATTGCCCATCGTGGCGCTTCGATTTACGCACCAGAAAATACGCTAGCTGCGATGGACTTGGCAATATCACAGGGTGCAGACGCTGTTGAAATCGATGTACGTATGTCTAAAGATGGTATTCCGTTTTTATTCCATGACTATACCGTCAACCGTACCACCAACTTAAAAACAGGTCAAAGCATTGAACAATTAACTTTTGAAGAAATCCAAAATCTCGATGCTGGTTCATGGTTTCACCCAGATTTTTCTGGTGAAAAAATCCCTTCCCTTGCACAAGTGCTTGAACTGATTTATGGTAGAACCTATTTATACTTAGAAATCAAAGGTTCGACACCTGGGATTGAAACCCGTGTAATGGAAATGTTGATGGATTATGATATGGCTGCTTCTACGACCATCATGTCATTCAATCGCGAACAACTGCGTAAGATTAAATCGATGGATGAGAGCATATCTACGATGCTTTTGATTCCTGTATTCGTTGGTTCGCTCAATGGTGTCATTACATTGGATTATGTCGATGCCTTGGGGCTACGTTTTGACATGATCAAATCGAACCCCGAATACATCGAAATGATTCATAAATCGGGAAAACGAGCGTATGTTTGGACACTCAATCGGGCATCAGACATCAAATACGCTGTCAGTATTGACGTCGATGGCATCATCACAGATGACCCACTGCTCGCGATTGAGTTGGTCTATGAAAAAGTTACCCCAACCCTCTTACAAGATTTGATTCGTAGACTGTTTAATAAAACATAAGAGCCTAAGAAGGATGACTTCTTAAGCTCTATTTTTATATACTTTGATGAGTTTGTGAGAAATATCGATTATGAATAATAGGAATACTAATCCAGCGATACCTAATAAGATATATGGCTTATTTTCTTCAAAGAATGATGATGGATCCATACCAAAATCTTCATTTAAATATAAGGTACTCATGAAAACCAAAATGAATGAAGCCATCAATTCAACGATGAGTCGAATTTTGACCCTTTTCTTGAAAATGATACGGGGGGTAAATGTGAGTTCAGCTTTGATATCAATCAACATATCAGGGACGTTGAATTGATCATTGAACTGGTTTTTGTAAGCCTTGATGACATTTTTTGGATTCATTTCGACTTGACCTCCAGTTCGAGTCTGAGTTTGGCGAGCGCTTCATAATACATCTTCGTTGTGACGCTTAGGGTTAAACCCATGGTGTCCGCAATCTCTTGAAATGTCAGTTTGAATATGATTTTGTAGTCGATGACCTGTTTTTCCGAAGGGGTTAACACTTGAAAAGATATGGCGCCGGGGGAGGCTTGATAGCTAGGATCGGGGAATTCTGCTAAAGTTTTCTCACTGTTTTTATCCACCAGGTTTGGTTTGTTTTTCCGAAAATAATCAAAAACGATGTTTTTCGTCAACGTGATAAACCATGGATGGAAACGGATGGGTTCATCGTTACTTCTCACTTCTTGGTACATTTTAATGAAAGCGTCTTGGGTCAAATCCTTCGCTACTTCTACGTCTTTAACGTATTGGTAAACGATGTAATAGATGAGTTTATGGTATTGCTCATAGATGGTGGTGAATGCTTCTTCACTGCCATGTTTCATATCCCGTAAGAGTTTACCGGAAATGTGCACATTTGTTTCCCCCTTTATTAAGACGTAAAAATTGGCGTTTTTTTGCGAGAAAAGATGACTAATTAAAATAAATCTAATTAAAACGGTCTAACCGCCAGTTTTCCATAAGAGATTATAACATTAATTTCTAAATTTTAGAAATAATATTAGCATCCAAAAAATAAAAGACCTTCAAGAGGTCTTCTAAAAATTAACCATTAATTGCTTCTAAAAGCGCACTCGCGACCAAACTATACACAACAAACGCTAAGCCAGCGAACAATAAACTCACAAAAATTTTGATGAATGGATTTTTGGTTTGTCTCACAACATATGCATTTCCAATACCAGCCAACGCCCCTAAACCACCACCGATGGCACCACCAAGGACACCAATAACGAGTGGGAATAATACCAATACCCATTCTAAACCAGATAATTTTCTGAGCATGACGATTTCTTCATCGCCATCGATGAGTTTGAAACCGCTGAGCATGTTGCCTTTGACTGTGATGGTTCTTGTTTCTAAGTCTTCTGTGTAATTGTAAATCAAACGTTTAACCTTGGTCGATGATTGATTATTCACTTTGATGCTCATTTTGCCTAACCAAACATCATAATTGAACTCATAAACCTTGTTTGAGCGTGGGCTCACCTGTGTCATTTTCATATTCATAATCTCCCTTAAAATGATTGTAACATAGATTTTCTAAATTGTATACATTTATATTAAATTATCTATTTGTAAATAACAAATTATGAAGTGATAATATTTTGGTTTAAATGCCGATTTAAGGCTTTCTTCGAAAGATTGTTCATTGGTTAATTATCGTTTCATATTTAATCTAAAAAATGAAGTCAAAATCTGAGATAAAAAGATGTTGAGATGGGCTATTTTCCATGATCCGAAATTTGTGTCTAAATAGGGTCATTTTTGTGTCAAAAACCCAAAAAAGACAAAAATTGAATTGATAGCGTTATGACGCGATTTTAAGCGTTGTTTTTCATCAATGAAAGCACTATCAAAAAAAATGTCTTTTTTTTTCGTCTAAAATGCTTGAAATCCTAGAAAATAAGTATATAATAACTATCAGTAAAAAAATATTATTATACCTAGGAGCCCGAAGTTGGAAAAGAAACCATTAATTCAATTAGTTAATCTTGTAAAAACCTATGACAATGAGAACGTCGTAAATGGGATTAATTTGACCATTTATGAAAACGAGTTTGTGACATTGTTAGGTCCATCTGGTTGTGGAAAGACCACAACACTCAGAATGCTCGGTGGGTTTGTCACCCCAGACAGTGGCGTCATCGCGATTGAAGGTAAAGACTTCAGCGAAATCCCTGCGTTTGCCAGACCAATCAACACCGTGTTTCAACGCTATGCGTTATTCCCGCATTTAAACGTGATCAACAACGTCGCGTTTGGTCTACACCATAGACCCCTCTCATTCTTAACTGAGTTTTACAAGCGTCGTATCGAAAAAGTCAGTCCAGATGGATCCCTTTTACAAAATAAGCGTCTGCTTAAGAAAACCATCGATGACTTCATCCTGAAAGATGCGAAAGAAATGTTGGCTTTGGTCAAATTATCTGGGTATGATACCCGCAAGATTGACCAACTATCGGGTGGTCAACAACAACGTGTTGCACTCGCACGTGCATTAATTAATCGTCCAAAAATTCTTCTGCTTGACGAACCCCTGGCCGCTTTGGACCTAAAGTTACGTCAAAACATGCAGTATGAACTTAAAGAGATGCAACGAAACCTAGGCATCACCTTCATCTTTGTCACCCATGACCAAGAAGAGGCGATGACGATGTCTGACCGTATCGTGGTTATGCGTAACGGGAACATCGAACAACTCGGTACACCTAAATCGATTTATAACGAACCTGTCAACCAATATGTTGCTCACTTCATTGGTGAAACGAACATCTTTGATGGCGAAATTACTGCGAAACAAGAAGTTACTTTCTTAAACACCAAATTCAAATTCATTGGATATGAAGGCTTTAAAGTTGGTACGAAAGTGGATGTCGTCATCCGTCCAGAAGACTGGGATGTCGTCCCTGCTGAAAAAGCATCGATTGAAGGACAAGTCACTTTCAGCTTATTTAAAGGCGTACACAATGAACTCGTTGTCAGAGCTGAAGACCATGACATTTTAGTCAATGACTATGAATACTTTGAAGTCGGATCAAAGATTGGACTCAAAGTTGACCCTTATGAAATCCATTTAATGGGTAAGGAAAATGAATAGTACCTACGCAAAGTTAGCCAATCCATATCGCATATGGTTGTACGTCCTGGTATTCATACCGATGATTGCGTTGGTCGCTTTAGGATTTACAAATCTAACCTCTTCTATCAGTTTTAATAGCTTGAGTTTTACCTTAGAAAACTTTGACATGTTTGGCGAAAAGTCCATCCTTGTTGGGTTTAGAAATAGCTTTACTTTCGCATCCATCACCACCTTGGTGGCGTTTGTGATTGGGTACTTGACCGCTTACTTGGTCTACCGTTCAAATTTCAATAATAAATTTGGTATCATGACGCTCGTCATCCTACCAATGTGGAGTAACCTCATTTTAAGAATCGATGCGTTAGCCAACATCATGTCAGAAAACAACATCCTCACATCACTCATTGGATTCAGTCCGTTTTCAAACATCAATGGGACCCCACTCGCGGTCATCATTGGGATGGTATTCACTTATGTGCCATTCATGATTTTACCGATTTATACCGCATTAGAAAAAATCGACAACTCCTTGATTGAAGCGTCTGCAGATTTGGGTAAAACCCCATTCCAAACCTTCTTACATGTGGTTTTCCCACTGTCATTAAAAGGGGTCGTTACTGGATCGATCATGGTGTTCTTGCCAACCTTCTCTGGGTTCGCGATTCCAAAGATTTTATCGAAAGGTAGAATCGTATTCATCGGGAACATCATCGAAACGAAATTCAATTACACCATATTCAACGATGGTGCGTTGCTCGCATCGACCATCTTATTCCTCATCTTCGGTGCCATTGTGCTCTTAAGAAGATTTGACAAGGAAGGAGAAACCTTACTATGACAAACTTTCCAAAAGCACAAATTGAAGATTATGGCTTCAAACATAGGGCTTATTTAAAGCCTTTGTTAAAATGGGCGGGGATTGTGTTCTTTGTCGTTATGATGTTGATGTTATATTTACCCATCATCATCATCGCGATTCAATCTGTCAATAGCTCTGTCATCACCACCCGCTTCTCTAGTTTCACCCTTAAATGGTATTTAAACATATTCAATGAACGTGAATTGTTGAGTGCAATCAAAAATACGCTCACCGTATCCTTCATCGCAACCACACTCGCCACCATTTTAGGGACATTCTTCGCGATTGGTATCTTCCACTTGCCTAAAAACAAACGCAGTGGTTTGATGTTTTTAAATAACATGCCAATTTTGAATCCAGACATCGTGACTGGGTTCTCCTTGATGATCATGTTTAGATTCGTCATGGAATTGATCAACTTGATTATCCGTTTATTTAACCCGGGTGCTTCAATCAGCATTTTCGGTTTACCAACCTTAGTCCTTGCTCACTTGTTCTTCACCTTCCCATATGTGGTACTCTCTGTGGTTCCTAAATTGAAGGAATTGGATGCGAACTTGGTGGATGCGGCAGCGGACTTAGGCTTAAAACCGATGAAAGCACTCATCTATGTTGTGGTTCCAGCCATTAAGGCGGGCATCTTCAGTGGGATGTTGCTGGCGTTAACGATGAGCATTGACGACTTTGTCATCAGCTTCTTCAATACTGGCGCTGGGTTTGACAACTTATCCATTTGGATTTATGGGGTGTTGGGTAGACGTAATTTGACCCCATCCGTATATGCATTCTCTACCTTATTGACATTGGTCATTATGGTAGGACTCATAGGTTCACAATTCATCAACAAGAAAGGAAAAACAAACAAATGAAAAAATTCTTAGCATTTGCTTTAATGCTTACTGCAGCAGTTGTTTTAGCAGCTTGCGATTCCCGTCCTGTACTTCGTATCCTCAACTGGGGTGAATACATCAACGAAGCCGTTGTGGATCGTTTTGAAGAAGAATACGGCTACCATGTCATCGTCGACGTGGCAGACTCTAATGAATCCTTCTACAGCAAAATTAAAAGCGGCACCACCGCTTATGATATCGTCATCCCTTCCGATTATATGATCGAAAAGATGGTCGATGAAAATATGTTAATCGCCTTAGATTACGACAAATTACCAAACCGTGCCAATGTCACTTATATGAATGGTGTCAATCAAATCTTCGCATCGATGACTGCTACCACTCAAACTAGAACCAGTGAAACCGTTGATTATACCGATTACGCTGTCCCTTATTTCTGGGGTACCTTTGGTATCATCTACAACAACCGCATCGCCGGTTTAGAAACTGCTTTAGAAACCCATGGTTGGGGCGCTTACTTTGACCCATCCAAAGCACCTGCGGGTGTGAGACGTGGTATGTATGACGTGCCTCAATTCGCTTACGCTGCAGCAATGTTATACTTAGATCAAAATGTCAATGCATTCTCTACATCTTTATTGTCTCAAGCACAAACAGCCATCGCTGGTGCAAACTTCGTGGAATGGGGCGATGACTCCTTAAAACGTAATGTGGAAGCTGGTAACCTAGATATGGCACTCGTTTACACAGGGGACTATCTAGACCGTTTATACATTCAACTTGAAGAAGGCAAGACCTTGCAACAAGTTCAAGCGTTATTCAATATTTATGTACCTGAAGATACTTTCGTATTCGCCGATATGTTGGTCATTCCAAACACTTCTAAGAATGTCGATAGAGCACACGAATTCATCAACTTCATGTTAGACCCTGAAGTGGTGGCTTTGAATGCTGAAGTTGTTGGTTATGCGGTTGCATTCAACGAATCCTATGACATCATCATGGAAAACTTAACTTCTACCGATGATTGGTACCGTAACTGGGCTTTAGCAAACCAAACTTATTACAACAAGAATGCGGTATTAAGCGTGGCACCGCTCACTGCTTTAAACCCATCCGATATCGATAAGATCAACACGATGATCGATAACGTCCGTAGCTAAATTTAATCCTAAAAATGAAAATGCTTAAGCCAGTGGCCTAAGCATTTTTTTTAGTTAAATCGTGTGATGTTGCTGGATGGGACATAAATATGTTTCGTAAAATATTCGCTATTGAATTCTAAGTGTTTGATATTGGCTTGCATCCCATTGATTGGTAAATTGACAACGGTTGTAGCATTAAATTGGTTGTTGGTAATCACGACGTCCCAATCACTAGGTGATAAAATGATTTCATCGTAACAAAACTGGGTGGTGCACCAACTATCGAAGACGATGCCGTAAAACTCAAACTTAGAATCTTTGAAATCAATACCATCGATTTGAATGTCAATTTGGGTATGCAGTGAATCCAGTTTAATAAATTTCACGCTCGCATTATAGGTATTTCTGTTTTCAAAAGCCAATTTACCGAAAATCCCATAATAAACACCAAAACCAATGAGTGCGAGTAAGAGGATAGAGACTAGGCTAATGGATAATAACTTGATGCGTTGTTTACGTGCCTTTGCTTTTTTCTCTGCTTCTGCTTTCATTTTTTGATCATTTTCTGTTTTTAATAAGTGATTTTTTAAGCCTTCAATGAATGGGATGAAGGTGGTATTCTTCTTAATTTCATCTTTGACAATCGGATTCACACCTTTCCATTGGGTGGCGAAATCTCTTAATTTTTTCAAAGGGGCCGAATCAAATAATACGGCGTTCTCATTAAATCGATAACTTGAAGCAGAGTCTTTGACTATAGCATCCGGGAATAAGGCATTGAAATCATCAAAGACACGTTTGACTGTATTCTGAATGGCTTTTTCAGCCACATCAGAAGAAGCGAACGGCTTGGCTTGTTCTTTCGGTGTTTTACATAAGCTGCAGGCTGTTTTGTCAATCGTGTTGATGTTTCCACATGGGCAAGCATAGAAATGCGCATTTTCTGTGTAGTGGTTATTGATAGGAAAATTGGGGGTAACTAAAAACCAAGCATACTTCATGGTATTTTGGAAAGCTTCTTCAATCGGTTTTCTTTCTATATCGATTGGAATATAATCAAACTGACCTGCTTGCCATTTAGACCCATCGGCGAAGATGACCTGTTCTATTCTAAATAATATTGAAGTGGTCGACAAGTTGACATCCATAAATAAACGTTCACCTTGAATCGAACCTGGGGCATAATTTTCCATTTCGACCAAGCTGTATTTGAGTTCACCCAGTTCATCACCAAAGGCGTCTTGTTGGGTGAACACACCACGAATCGCGATGATGTTTTGTGTGGATTCATTTCTAAACCCAAAACTCATACGTTTAACGGTAATGATGTTATTCGCATCCACTTCTTTGAATGTGAAATAGCCCACCATATGGACAGGTGATCCGACTTGGAAACGTTCATTTTTAGTGTACTTTGCTTTGGATAACGGGATTGTACGGGTTGGAATCTGATTCAATATAGCCATCTTAATTCTCCTTATAGTAACGTTGTGTCTACAGGTATTATAACACCAATAACGTTGAAATACCACGTTATTTTTGTAATATTATAAAAGAAAAAAAGTCAGTTTTATTTACTGACTTTTACGAGGTGCCGGTTCATCTAATAATGACGCGAAAATCGCATAAATGAGCATCAATCCACCCAAAAATACCAAAATAGGGTAATAGCTCAATTGATTCGCTTGTGCCCCAATCGCGATGGCGATGGTTCCGCCTGAAACTAAGATAGACCCGACAATGCCAAAAAACAATACCCTCAGTTCTTTTTTCATCTTATCCTCCAATGTGTGGTTTAATGACTTCTAGTATGGCATCCTTAATCATTTCATGGCCTAAATCGGTTGGATGAACGCCATCGTCAGCGATTTGTGCCATGGTGTAATCCTTCAATTTGGAATTGAGGATATCTTGGAGTGGTAAATATAACGTGTTGTACATGTGGGATAGTTTTCTCACAACGGCTTGTTCTTCAAACAATTCGACGTCCCAGCTTCTTTGGTAAACACCGATGGGGAACACAAAGGGTTCAATGAGTAAAATTTTAGTGTTGGGAAGTAAGTACTTCACTTGTTTGATTAGATTTTTATAATAGTCTTCATACATCATGGGTGTCAGTACTTTTTGATCATAATGGTAATGCCACACCTCATTGATGCCAATGAAAATCGATAAGAAATCTGGTTTCAAATCCAACGTATCCTTCTGCCAACGCATCAATAAATCGATGGTGCGGTTGCCAGAAATGCCGCGGTTGAATACCTCATGTTGTGGTAAAGCTTGTTGAATTTTACGAACATATCCAAAACCCAAATCCATTGGGTTCTCACGATTTCTGTTACAATCTGTGATGGAGTCGCCTTGAAATAATAGTCTCATTTTGTTATACCTCATCTTTAGTTTATCACATTTTTTTATAAATGAAAAGGCTAAAGGGAGGGAGGCCTTTAGCCTATCGGATAGGTGTGATTAGGTAGGACTATTTTTGATTCGCTTGAAGATAATTTTTTCTAAATGGTGAGTCTGGTTGTGCGTCTTTTTCGACAATTCTTAAAAATGTGGCGAGTGGGTGCCGATTGTTTGGATGGATATCAAACACCAACTTGTCGTGCATGGCGTGGTCCACGATGTCTTCTAATAACTCTGCAGTCACATCTTCAATTTCGATGAAATCCCCATCGATAAAAATATTGTCTTGGTCTACTTTAATTAGTCTCATAAGATACCCCCGTATGCTTTTCTACCTAATAAAACGAAAAAAAAACGGATTTTGTCCGCTTTTTCAAAATTAATTGGTTTTGTTTGTAAATTTTCTACTGTAAAACGGGATATAGGGTAAAAATAAAAACAACAAAATAGGGAATAATACCATCGTTGCAAGAGGGACGAATAACTCATTCAAGACATTTGACCCTTTGACATGTTTAAAGGTGAGTGTACGTTTCAAATACCCTAAAGCAAGCCCCATGCCATTGGTCATGGTGATCATTTCTGCAACACCCAAGATGGCTCTGGCTTTTCTAACATTATAAGTATCGACCAATTTTTGATAAAAAAGAGCATCGATTTGTTCCTTATTGAAGGCGTAGTCTTTCGCGAATAATACGCCTAAAGACTCTTCTTTGGGTACACCCACCAGTTCACCCGATAATAACTCTTGGATATCATCTAAAGTCAATCCAGCTTTTAATGCGAGTTTGGTATGGACAAATGAACACATTTGGCACCCATTCACTTCGGTGACTGAAAGCATGATGCGTTCCTTAAATTTAAAGGTCATGCCATTTTTCTTTTTAAATAATCTGAGGTATAAAAACGAACGTGCTGCCCTTACAATGATGGGTAGTTGTTCGAATAAACCAAATTTGCGTTTTTCTTCAAAGCTCATATATAGACTCTCCTTAAAAAAGAATACCATGTCTGCGTCATGGTATCTTTGTGATTTTGATGACATAAGTTTGCAGGCTATCTATCATCGGATTGGCTCTATTGTACATGCTTCGAAACGAAAATTCAAATGATATCACTTAAAACCCAATTTTTATAATTAAGTTAGTCAAAGTCAATATCTGTATTTGTTTTTTCGTAGAAACGCATCCCAATGCCTGTATCTTCTGCATACATATCTTCAGGGTACTTTCGCATGATCCACGTAACATAGAAGTCACCAACACAACCAGAGAAATGGACCATGAGTGTTAAGTAGCTAACGAGATTATAGGGGGCTGGTAATAAAAGCGCCAAAAGAAGCAATATAGGGTTGAGGATGACTGCTGGCGCTAAACCGATGATGAGATAATATTTTTTTCTGTAATAAATGCCTGGCGTGGATGCGCTCGCAGCCCAGCCATGAAACTGAAATTTCACTTTCGTTCCACTAAATCGGTGAAAAAAGAACGCGTGAATCAACTCATGAATAACCACACTCAGTACCATCATAACAATGAATACCATCAAGTGGGGTATTTCAAGTGTTGTAAAATCAAAAAACAAAACACCGGGTAGTAAAGGTACGATCAAAACAAATGAGAGTACATTCAATAACACAAAGACACGTTTGTTTTTCAATAGATGTAAATCGTAACTCAAGGTATAACCCTCAGGTATTTGCGTATAAGACTTCATAAACATCACCTCAAAGTCATTATACGTCATTTTTCAACTAAATTATACTTTATTTTCTAAAGCAATCGCCGCCTCAATGATGGGTTTAACTTTCGTACCTAATAATTCAATGGTTTTCATTACCTTATCATGGTCAAGTTGTCCCACAGGTACGTGTAATGCGAAACGGTTGATCCCCAATGTTTTTCTTAAATGAAGTATCTTCTTCGCAACATACTCAGGGTCACCTACAAATAAAGCCCCCTCTATAGAACGACTGGCATCATAGGTTTGTCTTGTGTACGTAGACCAGCCACGTTCTTTACCGATGATGTCCATCGCCTGTTTGATCGATGGGAAATACGTTTCCACCGCATCCTCATGAGATTCTGCGATATACCCATGGGAATGGACCGATATATGCATGTCTTTTGGGTCATAACCACGTTCTTTGTAAGTTTTCCTATACAAGTCCACCAGCGGTGAAAACATCCTTGGATAGCCACCAATGATGGCAAGAAATAGCGGTAGCCCGTAGTTCGCGGCACGGACGACGGATGCTGGTGTCCCACCAACAGCCACTTGAATTGGCAGTGGGTATTGGGTTCTTGGGTAAACCCCTAAGTGATCTATTTCGGCTCTAGTGCTCCCTTCAAATGAGACGATTTCATGGTCTCTAATTTGTAGGAGTAAATCGAGTTTTTCAGAAAACAAACGGTCATATTGATTTAAATCATAACCAAACAATGGGAAGGATTCGATGAATGAACCTCGACCAGCCATGATTTCTGCTCTGCCTCTTGATAACGCGTTCAGTGTTGCGAAATTTTGATAGACACGCACGGGGTCTTCTGAGGACAATACGGTAACTGCAGAACCCAATTTAATGTGCTTCGTTAAACGCGCTGCCCCAGCCAAAATGGTATGGGGTGCAGACGCGGCGAAGTCTTTTCTGTGGTGTTCACCAATCCCATAATAATCCAAACCAACTTGGTCAGCGAGCACTATCTCATCGATGAGTTGATTGATTCGTTCGTCGTATGATATGGTTTTTCCTGTTTTTAAATCTGGCATCACTTCTGCGAATGTTGTGATTCCAAGTTCGAATTTTGACATAACATCACCTCATAAACATGATATCATTTCGAATTCGAAATATCATGCGATTTGCTTAAAAAAGAAAAACCAGTCGATTGGACTGGTTAAGCTTGTTCTAATTCGTGCACATCGATGTTCGATACGGCGAATGGGTAGGTATTTTTGGTGAAGAGTTCTACCAAATACTCATTTAAATCTGCACGGATGGACTGTGCAGACCACGCGCAAGTTTCGACGAATTTTTCCATTTGTTTGAGCAAATCGTGGTGAAGTGACATGTGTTTAACGGCTTTATGGTAAGCTTCAATGTCGGTAATCACAAGACTGATGGTTAAAGTGACCTTAAATAACATTCCATTGTCCGGTGCGAGTAACAAACGGTCAAAATTGAGGGTAGTTTCCCTTTGATACAAATACATCTTTTGAAATCCAGGCATCACGAAATGAAGGCCAGGTTCTTTATAGATTTCATGGATTTTACCCATTTGTTCTAACACACCAAACCCATCGGATGGGATGAAGCTGAGGGATACGGTTAAAACAACGAATAAACCCAACACTATAAATACGATGAATGTTTCCATCTTTATCTCCTTATTGATAAAAAGCACGTCATTACGTGCTTTTTGTGCTACTATTTTTTAGAATAATCTTGTTTACGAATCGACCCATCTACTTTATGAATAACCACGCTTGTGTTGGCTTTTTCTGCCAAACCTTGTGCGAATTCAATGGCTTCTTTTTGGGTATCAAAATACTTGATGGTTTTGGTTGAACCTTCTTTACGCACACGCCATTTCTTGAAATATGGACTGGTTTCGTCCTTATTCATAGAAATGTGGTATTTAGGGTTTTTTACCACACGTTTGAGCGCGGCTTCTTCATCCGCATCTTCATCCAAATCTTCCGGTTTTGGTGTTTCTTTTACCGGTTCTTTTTTGACTTCTGCTTTTGGTTTCGCGACTTTCGGTTTTGGTTCTGGTTTAGCTTCAACGACAGGTTCTGGTTTTGTTTCAACCACAGGTTCTGGTTTAGCTTCAACCACAGGCTCAGGTTTCGTTTCAACCACAGGCTCTGTCTTAACTTCAGGTTCTGGTTTTACAGCCATAACTGGTGTTTCTACCACTGCTTCTGCGATGGCGGGTTGTTCTTCAACTGGGGCAGGTGCCACGGGTTCACTTTGTTTTTGAATTTCTACCGGTTTATCTTGTTTTTCGGGTTTACGTGACAATAAAAAAGTCACGACCACGAATACCAATACCAATCCGATGAGAATATAAATGCCGTTTGTTTGAATAAATTCTTGCATAATATGACCTCCTGTTTATAATAATTTTGTCATAAAAACGCCTATAAATCAAATAAATACGGTGTTTTTTAGTGAGAATCGCTTTAAAAAATAAATGGCACACTATGTGTGCCAAATGCTATTCACAAAAGATGAGTGGTTCTAAAACAGCCCATGCGCGTAAAATACGATTTTTCGAATGAGGCACAAAATGGTCTTTACAAATAAACTCAATGAAATCGCACTTCGAAATCCATTGATAATCGATGATTTCTTCATCTTGAATCTTGAAATGTTGGTTTGCCGTATCTATCTGATGGAAGAATCCTTTGAAAATACCGTCATAAAATACTTCTCTAAAAATCGGTATGAAATTATTCTTATCTGCTCTTAATCCTGTTTCTTCTTCTAGTTCACGAACTGCACCTGATAAGACATCTTCACCCTTTAAGACGGACCCGCCCGTAATCTCCCAATAGTTCCCAAAAACTTTTTTTGGGTGACGCTTGGTTAAAAGGATTTGTCCTTGTTCATTCATCGTGATGATTTCAATCACGATGTGGTATTGACCTTCTGGGTGTGATTCACCGCGCACCATATCGATGTTCAGTTTATTCTCATCGATGTCATAGGCATCGAACAATTCAAATTTATGGACTTCTTGTACAGCCATGGTTTCCACCCCTTAAGACCCACTTCATTATAACAAATCCAAAAGCATTCGCCTAGAGGTCTCTCACGAGTTCTTTACAAATGAGTACCAAACGACTTCGTACACTTTGACGGGATTGCCACGAACGGGAATCCCAGACATCGCTGGTGAGGTCATCGCCAGCATACACAATCGCACCGTATTTGACTTTTCTAAATTGCGCAATCGCGATCAATGATGCCTGTTCCATTTCAACTAGAATCGCACCTTCATTTTGTCTACGTTTAACCCGGTCTTTGGTTTCTCGGTAAAAGGCGTCTGTTGTCCATGTTTTACCCACGACATGTGGCACACCTAAGCGATTTAAACCCGCTTCAATGGATTTTACTACCACTGGATCCACAGCGATTTCTCGTGATGGTTTGGCGTAATGATAGCTTGTACCTTCATCACGGATGGCACTATGAATGACGATACAGTGACCCACTGGCATGGGTTTCAAAATACCACCGCCGCCACAAAATAGGATGCGTTTAACACCCATAGCGATGGCTTCTTCCATCATCCCACCACACAAAGGCCCCCCAATACCACCATGAAAAACAAGCGTTGGTTCATCGATAAACTTATAAAAAGTATAGCTGTTTTCACCCTTTAAGTTCATATAAACTTCGATGGCTTTGTTTTCAAGCAATTCGTCCACCACTTCTTTAAAAAAGGTGATGACAAGATTCTCGACTTTTGGTAAATGGCTGACATCACAATGGGGGCGAATGAACACATCATCATGATCATCAAATTCCAGTATTGGATACGGCATGGTATGACCTCCTAAGCGTAAGACAAGATATAAAGAGATGCCATGAGAATCAAAACCACCACGACAAATGAAGACAGTGCGTAAATGGCATACATCATATAAACCATCGAAAATGGGTTTTCTAAGATGAAGTTTGAAAACACCGTGATGACTGAAAAAACAATAAGAACATAGATCACCATACCGATAATACTTTGAGACAGCTTAACGTGCCATGGGTCGGCTTGATCTAAAAACGAAGAAAAATGAATAAGCGCGTAAATAACGATTAAACCTACCATGATGCCATTGAGGGTGATGTTATTGGTATGGTTATATAGTAGAATCCCAATAGCGGTTAAACCCACACCAATCAATGACCCAAGCACTTGAAACCAAATGAAACGTCGTTGTTTAGGTAACCCATGCGTGGTTTTCTTTGGCATCAGTGAATAATTCAGTGGTCTTCTTACCACTGTTTCTAGTTTCAACAATTGACTGCGATCTATAACAAAATCATACGAATGGTTTCGATTGAATACCACATGGATGATTCGTTGTGTACGTTTTTTCTTTGGGTGTGGTTTTACAAAAAAATGTTCAATATCCACGAGTGGAATTTCATAATAACTTTTGGGTTTGGTATGTTTGAACGCTCCCATGTTGATGCTGACGTGGTCTCGGTTCTTTTTAAGTTTATTTCGGTATGATTTCAATATCAACAAATTAATGCCCATGTTGATCAAAATCGAGGAACCAAAACCAAGCCAACCTTGATGGACCCACCCAGCGGTTAAAACAATGATATTGATGATGACAAGCCAACTTAAATAGGTTGTTTGAAGTCTGGTTTGATTACAAATAACTTTCATAGGAAATCCCCTTACTATGAGTTATTATAACATTTAAGACAGAAAAAAAATCACCCTATTTTGGTGATTTTATATTTTCATTGGAGCGGGTGATCGGGATCGAACCGACGTCATCAGCTTGGAAGGCTGGGGTTCTACCATTGAACTACACCCGCAAAAATGGTCGGGAAGACAGGATTTGAACCTGCGACCTCCTGGTCCCAAGCCAGGCGCTCTACCAAGCTAAGCTACTTCCCGATTAAATATGGCGTACCCAGGAGGACTTGAACCCCCAACCTCTTGATCCGTAGTCAAGCGCTCTATCCAATTGAGCTATGAGTACAACTTTTTGGTGACCCGTACGGGATTCGAACCCGTGAATGCATGCGTGAAAGGCATGTGAGTTAACCGTTTCTCCAACGGGCCACATTTAAACAAGCGCATTTACTATTATACCAATAAAAATGCGTTTGTCAATATAAATTATACATATTAATTCAAATTAATATGCGATGTTTTGGAGGATCTTTTTAGCGGCTGCTTCACCCTGTATAAACTGGATGATTTCATAGGCAAAATCGAGGGTAGCACCAGCGCCTCTTGCTGTGATAACAAGGCCGTCCGTGACCGCTTTAAGTTCAGGGTGATACACCCCACCAAAAGCCTCGTTTTGATTGCCTGGATAAATCGTATAATGCTTGTTTTTTAAGACCCCCATCGTACCTAAAAAACGGGGTCCTGCACAAATCGCACAGATGAGTTTTTGATTCATTTCAAAAGCTTTCACTGTGGACTTGATATAGGTATCTTGATCGATGATTTGTGCGACATATTTACCACCCGGGACGATTAAAAAATCATAATCATCGACATCGATGTCATCCTTATGATAATCCACCAAAACGTGTAACCCATACCCTGTGACGATTTGTTTGTTTGGGTTGATGGTTACCGTATCGACTTCAATTTGAGCTCTTTTTAATAAGGCTCTGGTCGATAGTGCTTCTGTGTCTTCACAATGATCCGATAAAATAAGTAACCCTTTCATATCATTACCTCCTAAGACAGTAATTGTTCAATGAGCGATTTAAAACGGATGCTACAAGCGGCTTCAAAGCTGCTATAGTCTTCAAGCTGAGATGGTTCACCAACGATATCTGAGATGATTTTAACCGAAACCATCGGGACATTCAAGAGGTGTGCGACTTGAAAGTATGCAGCCCCTTCCATGTCACAAATCGTATTGGCTTCGATGACTTGGGTTAAGAAGGTATCGCCTGTGTATAATCTGACTTCTGGTAATTGGAGTTTGGATTGAATTTGGCTTTGAATTTTCAGGTTGGGTTTATATACCGTGGGTAAGTGCGGCACTTGACCTTTGTCATACCCAAAGATGGATAAATCAAAATCGTGATATAAAGCTTCTTTGACCCATACCATGTCGCCTGGGTTCAGCGGTTTAAAGCCACCGACCAACCCGACATTGATGATGTAATCGACCTCGTAAGAAGATAAGACTGACGTTAATCCAAAAGCGGCGTTCACTTTACCAACCCCTGTGGTGATAATCATCACCGCATGGCCTTGTATTTCGCCTGTAACGACGTTTTTTCCATTCAAGGTGAAGTTGTCAGGGTTTTGAACCAAATGGCTAATAGATTCGGTTTCTGACGCCATCGCGCCAACGATTAAAATCATTAGTTTTCCTCCAAGATTTTTTGAATACGAGAAACAATGATGTCTACAGCCACGCCGTGATTATAATCATTGGGGATGATGACATCGGCATAGCGCTTGGTTGGTTTAACGTATTTATGGTGCATGGGTTTGACGGTGTTCAAATACTGTTTGATGACCGATTCAACACTTCGACCACGTTCTTTGATGTCTCGTTGAAGACGTCTGATGAAACGGGTATCGTCGTCGAGTTCAACAAATAGTTTGATGTCTGAAAGTTGACGGATTCGTTCATCGGTCAAAATGAGGATGCCTTCTAAAATGATGACCTTTTTGGGTTCGACCATTTCCGTTTTGGTGCTTCGGTCATAGGTTTCAAAATCATAGACTGGTTTTAAAACCTTTTCTCCTTTTAGGAGTGCTTCAATGTGAGAGACCAATAAATCGTTGTCCAGTGAACTTGGGTGGTCATAGTTCACCTTGTAACGTTCTTCTAAACTCATCTCATGTTGGGCTTTGTAGTAGTCGTCGTGTTTGATGATGGCGACGCTTTTCAAATCGAGTTTGGAAAGAATTTCATTGACGACGGTGGTTTTGCCGGAAGCGGAACCCCCCGCTACGGCCATGATGACTGGTTTCATTGTGCGGTCTCCTTGACTAATGATTTATGCATCCATACTTTTTTGAACCATCGGATGAGCATGGTCACACCCCTGAAAAACTCGTCGCAGGTGATGCCTAGATAGATCCCTAATAACCCCAATTGGAGCGAATTTGTGAATAAGTAAGAAGCTGTGATTCCAATCCCTAACATCGAGATGATGGCCATGATGAGCGGGAAAGTGGTATCGCCAGCGGCCCTCAAGGCCTGAATGATGACTAGATTTAGGCTTCGACCAATTTCCAGTAAAATCACAAACAAGAAGATTTGTCTCATGGTTTTAATGATCAGTGGGTTATCGGTGAGTGCGTTCGCAATCAATGGTAACAACAAGTTAACCGCGAGCGTCGCGATGGTGACAACACCAATCGCCATGGCGGTGGTTTTGAGGGTGTTTTTATAAGCACCTTCATAATCTTCCTCACCAATGTAATACCCTGTGATGATGGCATTCCCTGCCGCGAAAGATGCTGAGAATAAAAATATGTAAGACAGTACGGTGTTGACATAAGTTCTTGCGGTAATCATTTCCGTACCTAATTTGTTCACAAAGGATAAAATCACAAATTGCATGAGGTTGTAGGTCATGTTTTCTAAAGCAGAGGGTAACCCCACCTTAACAATTTTCTTCATACTACTTCTATCATATCTTATTTTGGTGATGGATAAACCGATGAGTTTTTTCAGTAAGACAAATGTGATGAGCATGGTGAAGAAACGCATCAGCATGGTGGACACTGCCGCACCAGCCACACCCATTTCAGGGGCACCCAAATACCCGTAAATGAAAATGAAGTTGAATAAGATATTGAAGACATTCGCCGCGATGACCGTGATCATGACTTCATGGGTATGACCATAAGCCCTAAGTGCGGAGGAAATCGCATTCGATATCGCAACAAAAAACAATGAAATCGCGGTATAGAATAAGTAATCATAGGATAACCCTTGAATTTCAACTGGGGTATCGATGAGTTTAAATAACAGATTACCAAAGATGAGGAGTGTGGCCGCGATGAGCAATCCAATGAGGACTTGCATCAAAATCCCTGTCAAAATGGTTTTTTTCGCACCATCCTCATTTTTCGCACCTAAGTATTGTGAGACAACCACGGAAATACCTGCAGAGACGATGTTGATCAAAACCCCAAATAAGTTGATGACAGTGGACGCATTCCCAACGGCTGCGACACTGCCCACCGCGAATGCATTCGCTTTTTCATAGCCGGATATCATGAATGTATCGACCGACCCCATCAAGATGAAAAACAACAGTTCAATGAAAATCGGGAACGTGAGGATTAAAATATTTTTTTGGAGTTTTTTTGTCATAGGTAACCTCAACCAAATCTATTTTGTATTATAACACAACGGTATGTAAAAATACCCCTATCCTCAAAAAAATGAGAACGGTTAAGTTCTCACTTTAGGATGTCTTGATAGGCTTTATTTTCTTTGAAAAACTTGATTGCGTAAGGACAGGTAACCACGGCTTTATACCCTTGTTGTTTAATCGCTTCATACGCCAAAATGAGAAGCTTACCTGCCATACCTTGACCCCTTAAAGATGGGTCAACAAATGTATGATTGATGTCAACGGTTGTGTCATCGATGTTAGGAAAAGTCACTTCTGCAACGATTTTCTCATCGCTACAAACATAAATCATGTTTCTTTCGGTAATAAAATCCATAGGGTCCTCCTTACCGGCTACAAACTTCGTTATACAATAATTCTGGGTTATCTAAATCGATACCTTCCAATAAAATATCGTGTTTATCCTTGTTTCTTTTAAACCAAGTAACGGCGTAACTGCAGGTTGGAATCGCTTTATAGCCGTGGGCTTTAATCGTTTCATACGCCATGACTAAAAGTTCGTTCGCTACCCCTTGACCACGCAGTGATGGATCGACATACGTCCGGTTAATTTCTACGATGTGTCCAGTAGTTATTGGAAACTTGACTTCAGCGATGACTTGTCTTGCTTCATTTAATCCATAAATTTGATGTGCCTGTTTGATATATTCCATGTGAGTGTCCTCCTAATGGTATTGTATCATAAATGGGTTAATCCTGTTTTTTGGATGCTTCGAGTTCTGCTTGGGTTGGGTCGGCGAAATCGGTTTTTTCTTCTACCAACGCGATGAGTTTTACATCGGATTTGGTTTTCGATTCACCCAAATACATATTATATATTTTTCTAAATGACTGGGTTTTTTGATCTCTTAAAATGACCCTTTGAATGAATAAAGTGGTAAAGATGGTCAGTGCCCAAAATGGGGTGAGTGGGGCCATCCAGAAGACAACCACCGAGGTACCAATGGAGATGAACCAAGGGTCTTTTAGGATGGTGCCATACACAATAAATGCGATTGCCCAACCATAATAAAGGAGCAAGGCTAAAAACAAAGCCAATAACCCTTTAGGTGTTTTCAACCCAATGATGAGTCGAATGATGGCCTTGAAAAAGGTGATGGTGATGTGGATAAATTGTCGAATGTATTTCATAAGTTCACCTCTTGTCTAAATTATATAACAAGTTGGTGAACTAAGCCACGATAACCCCTTTGAAAGTGATTTCCAAAAGAGAAAAGGTGTGAAATTTCACACCTTTTCAAGAGAGGAAGTATGTTTCTAATAACAATTATACGTTGTTAATGACGGTAATGACACGTTCAACTACCGTTTGATTGCCTTGTCTGTCGGTCAGTGTGTAAGTGAGTGTATAAACACCTACTGTATCGGTATCGACTGTACCCGTTACGACGATGCTGGCAGGAAGTAATGTTTTGTCTTGGTTATCAAATACAGACACACCTGTGAGTGGGTTAAAGGCTGTGCCTTTGACCACTTCAGCGTTATTGGCACCAAAGATGAATGGCTTCACGGTATCTTGACGATATCCGACCAATTCGATGTTGATGTCATCTAAGTAGAACGTGGTTGCTACAGAAGTTTCATCGATATAACCCATGAAGAATCCGAGCTTACCATTCGAGAATCCACCACCACTTGGGGTCATGAATACTTCATACGTTGCCCATTCGGTTGTGACATCGATGATTTGGAAGAAGCGCACATCTGTACCTGCTTCAAGGGACAATCTGAAGCTTCTTGCGATATCGACTTTGGCTTTAAAGGTTAATCGATAAGTTGCCCCGGTTTCAATGACACGGTTTTGCATGTAGAATTGAACCCCATGAGGGACAGTACCTGGGTTGGTGACATTGATCGTTGCGATGCCATTTTGAATCGCAATCGTGAATGTCCCTGCCCCATGCCAACCCCAACCTGTGGTTGCTGGTTGTGCCATTGGGGTGAGTTGATCAATAGCAAAATCGTTATTGACCAGCACGAACGTATTCGAAAGCATTTCAGCGCTTTCAATCACTTCTACTTTTCTGGTGTAAACCGCTTCGTTGTTGGCTGCATCTTTAATGGTATAAGTGAGTGTGTATTCGCCAGCCACCGCGGTATTGACGGAACCTGTAACAACGATGTGATCATTTGTTAATGTTCTGTCATAGTTATCGCGAATCGTCACACCTTGAAGTGGATTGAATGTAGAATTCTTTAAGACATAGTAATCGTCTAATCCAAAGAGTTGTGGGGCCGTGGTATCTACCAAGTTACGCACGGTTTCAACTTCAATATTATCCAAGTATACGGTTGTTGGTACAGAGGTTGACCCAATATCGCCCATGAAGAAGGCGAACTTACCATTGGTGAACCCTGTAAGGACGAACTCGATTTGGATTTCAAATGTTTGCCACTCAGAAGTTAAGAACACGATTTCGTCATAACGACGGGTCGTACCTTGTTCTAAAGCAACCATGATTGGTCTAGGAATATCGGATTTCGCATCAAATGTAATCTTGTAGATTTGACCTTGTTCGATGACTCTGTTTTGTTGATAGAATTGTACCCCGTGAACGACAGTACCTGGGTTTGTGATGTTGATGATGGCCATACCGCCTTCAATCTTCGCGGTGAATGCGCCAGCACCATGCCAACCCCAACCGGTTTCTGCAGGTTGTGGGAGTGGTGTGAGTTGTTCGGTTTCAAAGTCGCCATTGACCACCAACCAAGTGGATGGTACTAAACCAGCTAAGACAGTCACCGTTCTTTCCACGACTGCAGTGTTGCCTGCTGCGTCTGTTAGCGTATAAGTCAACACGTAATCCCCTGGGGTAGTGATATCTAATGTCCCAGTGATGACGATGTTTGCAGGGGTTAAATTGAAGTCTCTATTGTCTGATACCGTGATGCCTTCGAGTGGATCAAAGGCTTGATTCACTTCGATGATCTTCGGTGTTGCACCCTGGATGATTGGTAATACATCGTCCACACCTGGGTCGACTTCGGTGACAACGAAATTATCCAAATACACTTTGGTCAATGCACCTGCGTCTAACCCACGGGATGCCATGGTACCTGCACCAATGACCAATTTACCATTGGTGATGGTCGGTCTGGTCACGAAAAATTCAAATGAATATTTTGTCATGACAGTCGTTAAGCTGACGGTTTCATCGATATAGCCTTGGTAAGCCGAGTTTTCTATCTTCACAACAATGCCTCTGGCTTGATCGGCACGACCTTCAAATTCAATGCGGTACATCTTGCCTTGGGTGATGGTCAAACCACCTTGGTTAAACTGTGTTGAATACCATTGATTACCATTGGCTGTGATGTCAATGACAGCCTCACCATTCACGATGGACACGGTGGATGCGCCACCTTCACCAGCCCAATGGGTCCAAGTGCCTGCGAGTTGTTGACCGAAGTCCCCATTCAATATTCTCAAGTCTGATAGGAATACTTCTGTGATGGTAACCGTTCTTTCGCGCTCTGTTTTATTGCCAGCAGCGTCTGTTACGGTATAAGTAAGCACATAGGTACCTGTTTGATTAAGATCCACTGTACCTGTGACCACAATCGAAGCGGTGAGATTGCCATCCACGTTATCGGTTGCAGAAACACCAGTGAGGGGGTCAAATGTTTGACCTTTTTGAATGGATACATCCGCGACACCAATTAAAATTGGCGCGATGGTATCTTTTTCTTCCACCGGTGGCGTGGTATTACATGCTGCTAGGACGAATCCTAACATCATGATGAATAATACGACAAACCATTTTTTCATATTTTTCTCCTTTTATTTTCTAGTTACCTTTTTGAGGGTAAACCAAATGCCTACTGCCAATACGGATACGCCAGAGAATCCGACATATATCCATGGGTTACGCCAAAGGTTCGCGCTTGGTTCAACAAACGTGATGGTCATGAGATCACTATAAATTTCAATGACGTTACCATTGGGTAATGTTGAGATTGCTTTGGTATAAAATACCACGTCTCCAATGTCATTTACGCTAGTCAATTTACCGGAAGCGTCGAAGGTTGCATTGGCGTCATTTCGAAGTATGACGAGTTCTGTACGGTATGGATACACCGATCCACCTTTGGTTTTAAGTTCTCCACCTAAGGTGAATGGTTCACCTTTGATGACTTCAATTTGGGTTGATTCATACTTCAAATACATGTACATGTCTTTAAAATAATCTGAGACGTTGGTCGTAATGCCACCGACACCGGCATTATAGTAATAACTTAAACTGGTGCCATCATCGATGGTCCAAGGCCATACGGTAATGCCACGGTGGGTCAACGCTTTGGTGAATTCTGGGGTGAGTTGACCATACGATGGGTTCAACGTAGACTTCATGGGTACGATGGAGGTCAAAACACTGAGCATCGAATCTGGAATGCTATTGGAATTGAGTAACGCCCCTGTCAAATAACCATTGACCATGGTAGGCATCACATTCTTCATGTTTTGGATGTTTTGAGCACCAAAGTGAATGAGCACGACTTTGTTTTCCATGTCTTTTTCCAATACTTTGTCTCTCACTTTTTCAAGGAGCTTGATATTCGTTGGTTTAACTTCAATAAATAGGACAACATCTTTATCTTTAAATGCTTCAAGATAGCTATCTAATGATGGAATATAGAATGTCTTGCCGGTATTCGATACATCTAATAATTGGATGTTTTCTAAGGCACCTAACAGTTGTGCAGAAACCGTAAAGTTTTGAGCGGCTGTTCTGCCTGTCGTGGTATCGTGCATAACAACCACTTCTTCATCGAAGGTTAAATGGACATCGGTTTCAATGATCTTCGCACCATTTTGGTACGCTTGAAGTGCAACCTCGATGGAGTTTTCAGGTCCTGAAGATTCGGTATAACCGTTATGTAACCCACGGTGAGCGATGATGAACACTTCTCTTAAATGGGTGGTTGTGGTAAAGGTCTCATATAAATCAATTACAGCCATTGGGTTTGGTGTAATGATGCCATTGGCACCAGACAACAATACATTCCATCGGCTTTCATGGGTATCATCCGCCAATGACCAAACGGTAACTAAACGTTGTTGAAGATAATTGACGTGATTTTTTTCTAAATCGAGTGGATTTAAGATGACAGCCACACTTTGTGCACTGTTGGTATCTTTTCTAATTTGATCTAAGTCAGTTTGTGTATTAAATGAACGGCTCGATAAATCCAAAACCCCGCGGATCATCTCATACTCGCCGCGGGCAGCCAAGATGACGTCTTTTTGAGTCGAAATGAAGAACACATCGAGGATACCCCATAGTTTAATGCGCTCCGCTATCTCTACAGCCAAAGTTGAGTCTTCTACTGCAAACGCTGGGATGAGCTTACCATCCATCGCAATCAACACATTGTACAATGAATCGATTTTAACATTCGCACTATCGACGACATCCATCTCTGCGTTCACATTTAAAATCAAAGTCGCTGGACGCTTGGATGTGTAAGATTGAAGTTGTGCTGATGATTCTAATGGTGTGATGATACTGGCTGGATTCACAATCTTCGTGTTTGGTTCATAAATGGTTGGGATACGGGTAAATTCAAATGTTTCCGTACGGATGTAGCTTTCAGGTAAAGTAATTTTGAAGTTATCAAATACGGCATTCGCACCGTTTGCTTGAACCCCAATCAGACCACGTTTATACTCAAGGGCTTGTTCGTGGGTAATGAACAATTGATCATTGATGTACTCCTTAACGGTCGCGTCTAAGACATCGATTTTTAGACTGTACATTTTAGCTGGTGATAATGCTTCAGTAAACGCTGCTGTGTTGGTGACATTCCAAGCCCCATTGATTCTTTTCGCAAACTCAACCCCATTGGCCAATGTGGCGTCTTTACGTATCGCCATTTGATAATAGTTTTCTGTTGAGTACCTAAACATGACACTTGCCCAACGGGAATCGTTATCAACTTCAACGATGGTCATATCCACTTCGATGATGTAATTCATGAAGCTTCTGAGGTAGTTTGGTAAGGTAACCAATGTACTACCACCCCGACCCGCAACCAATAGTTGTTCGCTTTGAATGCCAGCGCTACCGGAAACTGTGGTATAACCATTTGGTAGTTTACCGTTGGGTACACCATCAAAACCCGTTTCAAATAAAATATATTCGGTTTCGTTGGCTGCTTTGGCAACCACGTAAACATAAATGTTGGCACTCTGGTATTGTAATAAGAATGCGTGTTGTCCCTTTTGATTGACTGTGATTTCTTGACCAGACAGTACGATCCCATCTGAGAATCCCGTCAACGTAACTTGATTGAATTCAACGAATGAGGTTGCGTTGTGCTGATACACATAATCATTCAAATCAATCACATCGCCCACATTCGCCAATATGGCATTTTGGGTCGCGCTGATGATTGGACGATCATCGGCCGCATTCACTGGTTTTTGAAGCCCCAAAACGAGCCCCAAAAAGGCGAGAATGATGAATACTTTTTTCATGTTTTTTCCTCCATTTAGTCTTAGGGAAAACGTTTTCCCTTTTTAGGTAAAAAAAGACGCATTCTACTTATTTTACTTTAAGGAAAACGATTTCCTTTTTTGCCTAAAATATAAGTAACTGACGTGAAATCGGTTACCTATTAGAATACGCTTACATTATATAGGGTATTTTATGCAATGTCAACACCCAGGCTAATTTTTTATTTTTGTCGAAGCTCTTTCGATTATTGTCACCGGGATTTTGATTACTTCAGTCTTCTTCGGTTCTTTTTCCTGAATCATTTGAATCAGTTTAAGTGCAGCCATTTCCCCAATCGCTTTTTTGTCTTGTCTAATCGTAGATAGGGCAGGGGAATAAATTCTCGCGAAATTAATGTCATCGAATCCAATCACACTGATGTCATCGGGGACTTTAAATCCTTTAGATTCAAACCCACGAATCGCACCAAAGGCTAAATCATCAGAACCTACGATGACATACTCAGGGGTACGTGTGGCTTGTTCGAGTAATCGGATCGCTGCGTCATAACCTGATTGGTACCCGAACCCTTTCGCTTCGATTACAAAGTATGGGTTCTTAGATTTATTCATGACTTCATGGAAACGGTCCATACGCAATTGGAACGCGATGGATGTGGATGGTCCAGCGATCATATCGATTTTGGATCGCTTTAAGGATTTTGCATAAGCTACCGATAAATCGATGCCTTGTTGATTATCCGAAATGATGGTCGTTAAGTTGGGCATGATGAAGTCCGTCGAAACACATGGGATATCACTCGCAACCAATTCTTTGATGTATGGGTTATTCAGGTTACCTGATACAAGTAAAACGCCATCGACTTTTTTGGTTAAGCACCATTCTAAGTAGCTCATTTCTCTTTCGCCGACTTTACTGACGACGAAAATGATTTCGTAAGCTTCTTTTTCTACATAGTTTTTAAAGGATTGTAAAATGCTTGAGAAAAAGGGGTGTTCTAACCCGACCAAAGAGATGTCCGAAAATAGAATCCCTAAGGTATAACTTCTTTTACTTTTTAATATACGTGCAGAAGCATCTTGAAAATAACCGACCTCTTTGACATAGGCCATGACGCGGTCTCTTGTTTTTTGACTCACCTTACCGTTGTTGTTTAATACCTTAGAAACGGTAGAGGGGGCTAGATTCAGTTCTTTCGCAACCGTAACGATGTTTTTTCTCATAGATTCGCTCCTAAATACCATTATAACTGAAAACCCACTTGTTTAAAATAAAAACGTTAGAAGACGGTCTCCTAACGCTACTTTTATGCACTAATGATACGGTTTCTACCGGTTGATTTTGCGACATACAACTTCTCATCTGCGCTTTGAATCGCGGCTTTTGGTGATGCCTTACCGACGGTTTGAATGCCTGCAGATATGGTGATATGGATGATTTTATTCTCATAAACGAACGGGTAAGTCTCCACATTTTTTCTAAAAATTTCTGTGGATTTGAGTGTTTCTTCCATTGGTCTAGGGTCGTATATTAAGAATTCTTCGCCGCCATATCTCGCGATGATTTCTGTTTCACTGAAGGCTTGTTTCATCAATCTAGCGACATCTTTTAATACTTTATCACCCATCAGATGGCCGTATTGATCGTTGACTAGTTTGAAAAAATCAATATCAATCATGACAATTTGAGCTTCGATGCCTAGGGTTTGGTGTGTGGCGAAATCCACTGGTAGACGTTCTTCAATGAATCGTCTGTTATAAATATTGGTCAAAACATCGGTCACCAATAGTTCATTGGTTTTCAAGATGAGGGATTGCATCTCCTTGAGTTGTTCTTGCAACAAATCTTGAGAGTCTGCGATGTCTTTGAACAGTTCAAAAACAATTTTTCTGCCTTCAAATTCGATGGGTACTGCGGTAACCATATGCAATTTATCTTTCACAAATTGGGTTTTAATGGCGGTTCTATCGGTATTAAGTGCCCGGATTGAAACACAGTTTTTACAAATATGTCCTTCTTCATATACATCATAACAAAAGCCAGGTTCGATATGCCATGCGTTTTGATCATAAGATAATACCTTTTTTTGAATCGGATCGACCATGCGAATCAAATCATACATCTCATCGTAAGCGGTGATTTCTTCGATGATTTTCTTTAAATTGGGGTTGATATAAGCATCCAAAAGACACACATCCATTTCTTAATTAATCCTTAACAATTGCTTCAATTGTATTTCTTAACCGTTTCAAAGTCAATACTCAAAATAAAACGACCTCATAATCGGTCGTAAAATGGCTGATGGCGCCCAAACTAGGACTCGAACCTAGGACCCCCTGATTAACAGTCAGGTGCTCTAACCAACTGAGCTATTTAGGCAAATTCGTTTCTCGCATGTTTATTATAACATAATAAAATATTTTGAAAAGATGGAAGTTCAAAAAAATGAAAAAAAAACAGCCTAATAGCTGTTTAACTGTTAAAGAGTGGCGCCCAAACTAGGACTCGAACCTAGGACCCCCTGATTAACAGTCAGGTGCTCTAACCAACTGAGCTATTTAGGCGGTTATTAAGATTTGCCTGGCAACGACCTATCTTCGCACATTGTACTATTTTCGGCGCTGAAGTGCTTAACTTCTGTGTTCGGGATGGGAACAGGTGTGTCCACTTCGCCATCGTCACCAGACATCT
>JAVBWN010000001.1:0-80663 GCA_036677365.1 Acholeplasma sp. | reverse complement strand
CTTTCGATACTTTCTTGATGAAGTTACTTCTTGGTAAGGTATAGACTTCATGATTTGGTTTATAGACCATTCGGTCATAGATGGGATAATGGGTGTCTTTCTTTAAGTATCTCGGAAGTCTGATGGTTTGTTTGACTTTTGACTTCAATGATCCAAAGAAGCCTTTCATCGCTTCATCGACTTTACGAATGACCATTTGACCTTGAGTGGTACTTAAATAACGATAGTGTTCACTTTCTTTCAGTAGCTTACAGTTACCATAAAATGACAAATAGCCATTGGTTTTGATAAAATGTTGTCTTACATTATAAAGGGCTTGATTATAAAGACTTCTTGAAGCACGCATTAATGATAATAGAAACTGGTGTTGATTTGAATTCAAATAGAGTCTTGTTTTTAGGGCTTTATAAGGCATTATTGATGTCCTCCTTTCTTACCTAAATTATACCATATACATCCGATAAAATATATATTTTATATGAATATTTAATTATATAGAAAGTCATTAAAAGAGGGCATTTTAAATGTTGTTTTAGAGGAAATTTTATAAAAGTCACAAATCAATTGTTATCGGATAGAACAATAAAAGACGAACTTTCCTAGTAAATAAAAAAGAACAAATCTCATCGACTTGTTCCTTTTTAATATTCAATTATTTTAAATATTTGAGCATATCTGTTTGGTATCTACCTAGGAATAAGAATACTAAGTCAATGACCCAAAGAATCGTACCTACAATACCTACAGTAAGAATACCTACCACTAAACGAATGAGACCCCATTTCATGTCTCCCATCACGAATCTGTCAATTCCCAATGCATTTGTAAATGGAATGATGACTAAAATCATTTCTAACAAACTTAAATTTTGTTTCTTTGCCATAATATCACTCTCCTTTATATTCATTATAACGAATCGTTAAGAATTTTGTAAGACTTATATGGCGTTTTATGTTCATTTTTATGATTATGAAAAAGAAAAAGGCCAATTGCTTAGCCTTTGACATTTAGATTGCCATGATTTCTTCGATCTTGACTTTGGTCACCTGATCGACTTTTTCAACAAACTTATCGGTCAACGATTGAACGTCTTCAATGTAACCATGTTCCGCATCTTCTGTAAGTTCTAACTTCTTGATGTGTTCATTGGCTTCTCTTCTGACATTTCTAACCGCAATCTTTCCATGTTCAGATAATTTTTCAGCTTGCTTAGCCAATTCTTTTCTGCGTTCAGTGGTGAGTTGAGGTAAAATCAAGCGGATACCTACGCCATCATTTTGAGGTTGTAAACCCAATTGTGACGCTTGAATCGCACTTTCGATTTTTTTCAATGTCGATTTGTCGAATGGTTTGATATAAAGTTGGTTGCCTTCAGGAACGGAAATCGAAGCGATTTGCTTGATTGGGCTATCGACACCGTAATATTCGATGTGAACCACATCTAATAATGCAGGGTTAGCTCTACCGGTACGAATCGATGCGAAATCGTGTTGAAGGGCATGGATGGATTTCTCCATCTTTTCTTCCGCTTCCATTAAAATTAAATCAGCTTGTTCGTTCATCTTATCCTCCTATTTTACAATGGTGCCTAATTTTTCACCTAAGACGGCTTTTTTGATGTTGCCTTCTTGGTTCATATTAAATACGATGAGATCGATGTGGTTATCTTTGCACAAGCTAGCTGCGGTGGAATCCATAATTTCTAGCCCGTGTTCTAAGACGAATTTGTGGGTTAATTCATTGTACATGATGGCGTCCGTGAATTTTCTTGGGTCTTTGTTGTAAACCCCTTCAACCCCGTTTTTAGCCATCAATATGACCTCTGCGTCGATTTCAGCAGCGCGAAGTGCGGCTGCGGTGTCGGTCGAGAAGTAAGGTGATCCAGTCCCGCCTACAAATACTACAACGCGACCTTTTTCCATGTGACGTGTGGCACGTCTACGGATGTATGGTTCGCATACTTCTGAAACGTTCAAGGAACTCATGACACGGGTAGGCACACCGAGTTTTTCAAGTGCATCTTGTAGTGCCAATCCATTCATGATGGTGGCTAACATGCCCATGTAGTCGGCTTGTGCACGATCCATCCCGAGACCTTCAGCGGTTTTACCACGCCAAATGTTCCCACCACCAACCACGATACCAACATCGATGCCAAGGTCTTTAACATCCTTGACTTCTTTTGCTAATTTCATGACGGTTTGAGGATCGATGCCAAATTCCGTATGACCTCTCATCGCTTCTCCACTCATTTTTAGTAATACGCGTTTATAGCTCATAGACACCTCGATCTTTAGATTTGATTTTTTTATTAAGCTCTGACTTGTTCCATGACTTCTTTAGCAAAGTCTGTTTCTTTCTTTTCGATGCCTTCGCCCACTTCTAGACGGATGAAGGAAACAACGACTGCTTTGTTATTCTTAACGAATTGTTCAACGGTTTCATCTGGGTTTTTAACAAATGGTTGGTTGACTAAGCAAATGTCTTTGAGTTGTTTGTTCAAACGGCCTTCGACCATCTTTTCAAGGATGGCTTGTGGTTTTGGTTTAGCTTCTTTAGAGTTTTCTTCAATCGCTTGGTGAACTAAAACGTCTCTTTCTTTCGCAATGAAGTCTGCAGAAATTTGAGATTGGTCTAAGTATTGTGGTTTTTGTGCTGCAACGTGCATTGCGATGTCTTTCGCAACCGCTTCGTTACCACCGTTTAATACGGATAAGGTAGCGATTCTACCACCCATGTGTTTGTAAGCACCAAACACTTGAGCGTCTTGTTTAACGACTCTTTGAACACGTCTTAAAGTGATTTTTTCACCGATGGTTGCAGTCGCTTCTGCCAATAAGGTTTCAACGGTTTTACCATTGTTAACCACTTGTAATGCAGCTTCTGTGTTTTCTGCACCACTGGTTAAAATGATTTGACCTAAATTGTCTAATAGGCTTAAGAACTTTTCATTCTTAGCGACGAAGTCTGTTTCGGAGTTTAATTCATAAATGACGGCAACGTTGCCTTCAACGATGACATTGCATAGACCTTCAGCGGCAATTCTGTCGGCTTTTTTAGCGGCTTTTGCAATCCCTTTTTCTCTTAAATAAGTAACGGCTGCTTCAATATTGCCATCGGTTTGTTCTAATGCTTTTTTACAATCTAACATCCCTGCACCAGTGATGTCTCTTAGTTCTTTAACTTGTGCTGCTGTAACTGCCATGGTTAATATCCTCCTAATTTCAATAATATTATACCTTTTTTTGGTTCTTTTGTACTCTTTATTAGAATAAAAGGGATGATTTAACATCCCTATCTACCTTTTTACTTTAATGCTGCAAGTAAGTCAGCTTTCTTCATATCTTCATAGCCAGGAACATTCTTTGCTTTTGCAAGTTCTCTTAATTCACTTGTTTTTAGTTTTTCTAGTTCAGTTGGTTGAGCGGATGAAGCAGGTGCTGCTTGGCCTTCTCTTTTAACATAAGGCTTCTTGTATTCTCTATTTTCTCTAGGTTGAGCATTGTCTCTTTGAGGACGTCTTGGACGTTCTTTGTTTTCAACGTTTCTAGATGCTTCTTGCATGTTGACTTCTTCAGCATCTTCAAACTTTTCAACGACGCCACCTTGTGCTTCAACGACGGCATTACCCATAACCCAAGTGATGAGTTTTACGGCTCTGATTGCGTCGTCATTTGCTGGGATGACATAGTCAACGTCATCTGGATCACAGTTGGTATCGACAATACCGAATACTGGGATGTTCAAGATACGTGCTTCTAGGATGGCATTTCTTTCTTTACGTGGGTCTACGATGAAGATGGCTTCAGGTAGTTTTTGCATTTCTTTGATACCACCTAGGAATTTTTCAAGTCTTTCGCGTTCTTTCTTAAGACCGATGACTTCTTTCTTAGGTAATACTTCGAATGTGCCTTGTGCTTCCATGTCGTATAAATCTTTTAATCTCTTAATTCTTCTACGAATGGTTTTGAAGTTGGTTAAGGTTCCACCCAACCATCTTTGGTCAACATAGAAATGACCTGTTCTTGCTGCTTCTTCTTTAACTGCTTCTTGTGCTTGCTTCTTGGTACCTACGAATAGGACTTTACCACCATTTTGTGCAATGGCGAACAATGCTTGGTACGCCTTCTCGATAGACTCTGCAGTCTTCTTAAGGTCGATGATGTAAATGCCGTTACGTGCAGTGTAAATGTAACGAGCCATCTTTGGGTTCCATCTTCTGGTTGCGTGACCGAAGTGAACGCCAGATTCAAGTAATTGCTTCATTGAAACGACTGACATTTTTTCTTTCCTCCATTTGTTAGTCTTCCTCTGCATGACATACATGGTTTCAACCACCCGTGTGGGCACCTGGTAAACCACTGTTCATGCATGTGTATTTTACTGCCTTATTAACTATATCATATTACATATGGGATTGCAACCCGTTTTGTTTTATTTAAGCACATTCCCCATCAAATCATTCAAAAAACCCCAAAAAGAAAAAGAAATCTTTCGACTTCTTTTAGGAAACATATCGTTTTGTGTCTAATAATTGATAATTGGTGATCTCATGATTCATGTAATAATATACCGGTTGATATAAGATTGCGACGGACAGTGCCCCAGAGATCCCCATCGCGAATTCAAACGGTAAATCATACATAAAATAGAGCCACATATTGTATCCCCAAACATACGATTGAAATGGGATAAATGTAATACCGTAAACAAAACCAAAGACAAAAGCGAAGATGGCTAACCCATAAACACTATGAACTTTTCTAAAGACTGTGCTTAATAAAATGGGAATTAATGACCAGCCAATCATCATCGGAACAACCAAATGCCAGATCATTGTCCCCATGTAAATGTTGTCTAGAAGGGTATGAATGATGACAATAAATATCGTTTTTTTTGCCCCAATCAAACGGGTATAAAGGATCAGTAAAAAGACCGTCAATTGGACGTTAGGAATAAACGATAGGGCTTGTTCTACGACGAAGATGATGGCTGTAAAAATCGCCATCACGACGAGGTCAAAAATTCGAATACGCACACTAAGACCAGCTTTCTAATTTAAATGCTAAAACGTCATTGTCTTTGACATAATAATCCGATACACCGACCATAGAGGATTCGCCGTTTATGTAAAACGCAATGAATTCTTGGTTGCCGGGTTCTAGTTTATAGGTTTGATAAGTGAGTGTTAAAAGCATTTTTCCCCATGAATAGACTTCATAAGTCGCTTCTAAATGTTCATCTAAGGCAGCTTCTGCAGATACATTTTCATTCACTTTGAACTGTTTTGATACCAACAATACCTCATCGTATAATTCAATCGTGATGAGGACTTTATCGCCTTGTTCAGGTTTAACCTGACAAGCGGCTAACCCAAATGATAGGGTTAGTAAAAACACAACTAAAAAAATCTTTTTAAACCATTTTGACATTGTTTTCTCCTCCAGCCTTCTGATGTCAATAAAAAAATCTATACCCACCTGGAGTATAGATATAAATAACAATCAAAAATTGTTGTTCATACACGCATCACCCAGGCGGTACTTGATTGGGTTTTAGGTAGGTCTACCGGCTCGATTTCATCCGCATCACACCTTCCCGTTATACACAGTGGTATTTGTGAGTTGTCCATCTTACGGTTGCTGGGGCAGCGAAAGCTTTTAACTTTCTTCCCTGTTATGTACTAAGTACACCTTAAACCAGATTAAGTATACATCAATTATAGGTCACATCCAATGAGATTGCAACCCATTTTTTAGCGAATTATAAATAAATCTTAAGAATTGCGTAAATACGCGAATAAACCCTTATTTATCGGTACTACCAAACCCTGATATACGCTTTTCATCGGTCGCGATATCGTCATCGGTTTTCAAGTATTGGACGAAGATGCCTTGTGCTACCCTTTCGCCTTTTTCAATGACTTGTGTGGTTTTACCAAAGTTATAAATGGGGATCATGATGTGGCCTTCATTCCCTGGGCTGTTGTAATAATCTTGGTCAATGACACCTACATTGTTGGCCATCATCAATTGTTTTTTCAATCCTAATGAGGATCTTGGGAAGACCAATAATACCTCACCATCTTCCATGGAAACTTTAAGGCCGGTAGACACTTTTTGAATGTCACCAGGTTTGATTTCTACCGCTTCGACGGCCGCCAAATCATAGCCTGCAGAATGGGATGTTGCGCGTTTTGGTAAATCAAACGGGGTGGCTTGATAGGCGGTGATCTTTTCAAATTTTCTCATATTTTTTTAACCTCTTTGATGTATTTTAAAACGATGTTTTCTCTTGTGAGTGTTGAATAGGGGTGGATTTCTAACCCATCTTTTTTTAATCTGGTGCGGATTTGATAATCGTTTTGTTCTATGACTTCATCGATCGACACCCAGGCTGGTGTCATCCCAAAACGAATTTCATAATCTTCCGGGTTGGTTTCTACCAAATGAGCAATCGTCACTTCATAATAATGACTCTTTTGATACAAAATGCCATCCCTTTGTCCACTTCTCAATTCTTCGATATACCCAATCGGTTCGATGGTGTTCGCCACCACACCAACCTCTTCTTCGAGTTCGCGTTTGAGCGCAACCACGAAGTCCTCATCGGCTTCCACACCACCCCCTGGGGTCATGTAGTCGTCAAACTTTTTGGAATAGGTCATCAACAACTGCTTGTCTTTTAAGATGATTGCTCTCACGGTAAATCTTGTCGCGGTGGGTGTTTTATTCTCTAATCCAGATTCGATGATGATGTCAGCTAATTTTTTCATTTTTTGGTTGCTCTAGGGTGGCTTTCTTTATAGGATTGACGGATTTTTTCCGTGGTTAAATGGGTGTAGACTTGCGTCGTTTTCAAATGTTCATGTCCAAGGAGTTCTTGGACGACCCTCAAATCTGCCCCATGGTTGAGTAGGGTGGATGCGAAGGAGTGTCTAAGCATGTGTGGTGACACATGGATGAGTTCACCAGCACGGTCAAAGAGTGTATTCAAAATCACCCTTAGCCCACGTGGGGTTAATGTCGTCCCTTTATAATTGATGAACACATCTTTATTGTCGAGGGTATCCCCTTTGGATAAGAGAATCGGTCTGGTATAGGTGAGGTAGGTTCTAAACGTATCTTTCAACGTATCATGGATGATGACGTAACGATCTTTAGACCCTTTTCCATGGATTAAAATGCGTTGATTGGATAACTCGATATCGGATATTTTCAGTTGACACAATTCGGATGCACGGATGCCTGTGGAATATAATAAATCAAAAATCAAATAGTTCCGTAATCCCAAGGGTGTCGTTTGGTCTATGGTCTGATAGATGAGTTCGATTTCTTTGGAAGATACAACTTTAGGCAATCTTTTTTCAATCTTGGGTGACTTTAGTTTTAAGACGGGGTTAACGTCGATATGCTTCATTTTGAAATGGTATTTATAAAATGCTTTGAGTGAAGAAATTTTTCTTGTAATGGATTTGTTCTTGATATTATGGTTACTCAAATGATTCAGGAAATGACCAAAAATACGTTCTCTTTTGACCTCTAACAATGCATCGGCGAAACCCTCTTTTTGAATGAATTCTAAAAACGCTGTGATGTCCGATGTATATGCTTTGATGGTCGGTTCAGCGTAGTGTTTTTCAATCAAAAGGTACTCTTTAAATGTTTGTATGGCCATTTCATTTGTCATGAAGTTACCTCTTTAAGAAATCGTCTAAGGCTTGTTTAGCGCGTTCTGCGTAAAGGCGTTTACGATCTGCTTTTTTGTGTTTGTCTAAAGCAGGTAAAATCCCTAAATTCGCATTGATGGGGTTAAAACTTTTGTTTGGTGTAGATACATAATAACTCATGGCACCGATCATCGTTTCTCGTGGGAAGGGCTCGATGTCTTTGCCTTTTAGAATTAAATCTAAATGATATGCAGCCGATAAACCTGAGGCCGCAGATTCGATGTAACCTTCTACCCCAGATAGTTGTCCCGCGACAAACAGTTTAGGGTATTGTTTGGATTGATAACAACCATTTAAGATGTTGGGTGATTCTAAATACGTATTTTGATGCATCACGCCATATCGCACAATATCGGCATTTTCCAACCCTGGAATCAATCGGATGATGCGTTTTTGTTCGCCCCATTTGAGGTTGGTTTGAAAACCCACGATATTGAATAACGTATGCGCAGCGTCGTCTTGTCTCAGTTGAACAACGGCATAAGGACGGTTGTTATTGTGCTCTAACCCAACCGGCTTGAGTGGTCCAAATAGTAGGGTTTCTCTGCCTCTAGAAGCCATGATTTCAACCGGCATACACCCTTCAAAGACATTGACTTCAAAGTCTTTTAAAGTGGCTCTTTCAGCGTTCATGAGTTCATCATAAAATAGGTCATATTGTGCTTTGGTCATCGGGCAGTTGACATAGGCGGCTTCGCCTTTATCGTACCTTGATTTTAAATAGGCGATGTCATAATTGATGGTTACGCCATCAATGATTGGTGCAACCGCATCGAAAAAATGAAGTTGTTTCGCATCGAACAACGCTTGAATTTTAGCGCTTAAAGTGTCACTCGTGAGTGGTCCTGTCGCTATGATGGTGTAGGTATCGATGTCGATGTCCGTTACTTCTTCATGGATGACTTCAATGTTTGGGTGTTGTTTTATTTTTTCAGTCACATAAGCACTGAATCCAACCCGGTCTACGGCTAAACTAGAGCCTGCCGGTACTTCTTTTTGATACGCTGCTTCCATGATGAGTGAGCCAATGCGCATCATTTCATTTTTCAACATGCCTACCGCGTTGTGGGGGTCATTGGAACGCAATGAGTTCGAACAAACCAATTCAGCAAACTGAGATGTTTGATGTGCAGGCGTCATTTTAATGGGTCTCATTTCATAGAGTTTTACTTTATATCCTTGATTCGCAAGATACCAAGCAGCTTCACTGCCGGCAAGTCCTGCGCCGATGATTTTGATCATAGTGGGGTCCCTTTCGTTTTTGCTTTCTAAAAATATAGTATTATTATATAATATTCATGAGGTGTTATCTATGGCAACCATTAAAGATGTCGCAAAAAAAGCAAATGTCAGTGTCGCAACCGTTTCACGTGTCATTAACAAAAAAGGGTATGTGAATGAAGAAACGAGAGCGCTCGTTGAAAATGCAATCCACCAACTCAATTATATCCCAAATGAGCTTGCGAGAAGCTTATTTAACAAACACTCCAAGTTGATTGGTGTTTTGGTGCCCCATTTTGATACACAGTTCTACGCCGAACTCATCGAAGGTATTGAAAACTCAGCGATGAGATTGGGTTACAAAATCATGTTATCCAATACCCAAGACAACGCGAAACGTGAAAAAGATTATATCCACATTTATTCCCAATACAACATCGATGGTATCATCGTGGCATCTAATGCTCACAACGTTGAACAATTGATTAAGTCAGATTTGCCGATTGTCACGGTAGACCACATTCTATCTGAAAACATCCCATCCATCACATCAAACAACATCCTTGGTGGCATCATCGCGGCTCAGAAGTTGATTTCTGGTGGGGCACGTTATATTTTAGAACTGCGCGGTCCATCGTTCTTACTGACGGTATCGGAGCGTTCCTTAGGCTTTAGACAAGTCTTGGTTCAAAACAACATCCCTTATATTTCCTATGATACCGATTTACTCAACCCTAGCATCGATGTAATCACTCAAATCATTCAGGACCACCCTGAAATCGACGCTGTATTCGCAACCTCAGACTTCTTAGCTATCCACGCACAAAACATTTTACAAAAATTGGGTCGTAAAGTCCCTGAGGATGTACAAATCGTTGGGTTTGACAACATCGTCTATACGAAGTTGGTATCCCCAACCATTACCACCATCGAACAACCAATTCGTCGCATGGGTGAGCTCGCTTTAGAGTCCTTAGTGAAACTATTAAATGACGAACCACTTGGCGATTTCCACAGCGTTTTGGATGTTAAGTTGATTGAAAGAGAATCCACAAAATAAAAAGCAATTTGTTTTCACAAACTGCTAATCAAATATTTCGTAAATCTGCGCCTGAATGGGTGCAGTTTTTTCATTTATATAGTCTAAATTACTCTGGGTGATTGTCCACTGGTTAATCACATTGGGATTAGAAGCCAAAATATATTGATGTATTTCAACTGTTTGATCATAAAAATCATCATTCAAGATGTCCAACGTCTGACCTTGTGCGTTGGTAATGTAATATCGCACACTGGTCGTTTTTCCGCGATAATCTTTAAAATTACGATTTACTTCAATCAACTCATCATATGCATAAACTTCTGTTTGAAATGAAAAGTACCCTCGATACACCACTTCATTTTCATTGTAATAGCCTGTGGTTAGGAATCCCATGATAAAGAATGGGAATAATATCGTAAAGGTCCAAAAGCCCAGTTTATGAACCAATTTTGCATCAAAATTTAACTCATGAATTCTATCACCATTGACCATTATTTTATCCTTTGTTAGATAGATAAAATTAGATACATCCAGTGATTTATATGAAATCGGATATATGACATAACCAATCATCGTGAGCATCACCAAAAATGCAGGCATAATAGCAAACATTAAACCGTCATATTCGAGTGGTTTTGAACCTTTTGGAATAGCATAGGTATGTAAGACGATTAACCCTATAAAAACCATAAGTATGGCAATCGTTTGGGACACTTTTTTGACTACATAGCCAATCTTCATTACTTTAAGATTAACTTGTTTTGGGTCATTCATGTTGTGTTTTATCAAATACTCATTTACAAATGTTTCTATTTTATTTTCATCGTATTGGTCTTTAGATGCTCGAATATGGGTCCACATTCGAAACACCATCAATCCGTAAAATAGCCAAAGCAGAATGAAAATACCTAAACTGATTGAATGCATTAGAAACTCCTAAATTGTTTTTCGGAAATCGGCTTTAAATAAACATATAACAATCCACTCAAGAGAACCATAATCGTACCAATGATGAATAAAGTGGCTTGCATCGAAAGGGCTTTGCTTAAGAAATAGTAAGCAAATCCAAAGGTGACGATGAGGGCGAACCCACCAAAAACACCCACAAATGAAGCGATGCTTTGTTTAACGACTTCGACTTCATTTTGGAAATCAAATTTAGGCATGTATAAATTCAGATAGGCATTGATCAAAGAAGATAAAATCGCTAACCCGATAACATCAAACATCATAACCAACACCGATAACGGTTCTAAACTCAAGTTGATACCTAACATCAATAGACTGATCAAACCAATCGGGATGATTAAAACTAAATTGAAGATGATTTTTGAAATCATGATGGTCCTAGGTTCAATAGGTAAGCTCTTCAAAATCCAAAAGTTTTTACCTTCTAGCGATAAACTCACGGCTGGGGTATAGGTCATCACAATCGAAAATCCAAATAGTATGAGTAACAATGGCTCAAGTGGTAAGTCTACTTCCATCATTTGACTGAGGAAACTTTGAATGTCATTTTTGAAAAAGAAGGATGCGACACCAATCACGATGAGGATGACGGGACCTAACCCTGTATTGACTGCGTAGATTGGGATGGAGAAATACTTTTTGATTTCTTTAATCACCATCGTAAAGACCAATCCTTTAGAATCATAATTGACTTTGGTTTTCTTACTGATATACCCTTTATTTTTGGATTGATTCGTTTTTCGAATCACTCGATTGACCACTAAAATGAATAATCCAAATGTGCCAAGCGATACCAAAAGATAATAAAGCATATGCAAATGATTTAATTCATGGACAGCATCGATGTACCAACCAATGAGTGGGTAAACATCGCTCAACCCTTTGACCATATCGATTTGACCGGTTAGCGGATTCACTTCTGTGTCATTAAATGTAAATGATAAAGCGAATATGCCTAAGAAAATCACGAATAATAGGATGATGTTTAGGATTTTTGCGAAAGGTAGTTTTTTAGTGATGTAATCCAATCCTAAAGACACGAACGCCAAGACCACCAAAGGGATGAGTGGTGTCAATAAGAATCCAAGTAAGAAATATAACAATCCTAGGAACGATACCCCTTGAAAGAAAAAGTATGCGAAAGCAATCGGTAAGACGAAAAAGAAAGATGTGATATAAATCATCAACAACATGACGGTAATCTTACCCAATAAAACCACGAAATCGGGGATCGGTAGTGGGGCTAAAATATCGTAATCTTTGTAATGGAATAAATATCCACTCGCCCTAAACAGCGTCATCATGACCGATAAGCCTATGACGTAAGTGACTGAGAATGACAATATGACTTGAACTTGATTGGCTTCATTCATGATTTTTGCCAAATCAAAGAACATATAGCCAAAACCAAACATGTATGCAGACAGTGCATATATAATCGCAAACCCAATCAAAATCGTTTTGGTTTTGTTTTTCTTTAAATCAAACCCAAATAGTCGCTTTAATGAAAAATTCTCTTTAAAAAATACGGATACGAGTTTTAGATACATTAGGCTTCACTCGCAATCTCCATGAATAGGTGTTCTAAGGTTTGGTCTTTGATAATGTCTTGGGTATAGCCTCCCGCAACAATCTTACCTTGTTTGATGATGGCTACTTTATTACATAGTTTTTCAACGACTTCTAACACATGGGTAGAAAAGAATATACTTGAACCTGCTTCACAAAGTGACTTAAATTCTTCTTTTAACAAGAAGGCTGCTTTTGGGTCTAATCCTACAAATGGCTCATCTAGTAACAACAATTTAGGTTTATGAATGAGTGCACTGATGATGACTAGTTTTTGTTTCATCCCGTGTGAATAAGAGAAATTGGGTGGTTCAACACTTGGTCAAGCTCAAACTTTTTCGCGTAAGCTTCAATCATGGATTTACGTTCTAAACTAGGGACTTTAAAAACATCGCCTATAAAGTTTAAGTATTCAATCCCACTCAAGGACTCATAAATATCTGGGTTATCTGGAATATAAGCGATGCGTTCTTTGACCAACAGTGGGTCTTTTTTCACAGAATAACCATCCACTAAGATTTCACCTGAATCAAAATCAATGATCCCTGCGATGGCTTTTAATAACGTGGTTTTACCGGCACCGTTGTGTCCAACAAAGCCAAATAAATCCCCTTTTTCAATCGACAATGTGATGTTGTCGTTGGCACGTTTGGTTTTGTTATACGTTTTGACGACATTTTTGATTTCTAGCATAAAAAATCACCTCACCTTCATTATACACCTACTGAAATGTGATGTGAATATCTTTTTGAATTTTTTTGAATTTTAATGATAAAAAATAAAAGCACCTTGGATGTAGGTGCTTGTTTGTTACTTTTGAAACAAGAAATCGTCGTAAACGGGCTGTAATCGTGTATTCAAATAAAACACAATGACACTGATGAATGACACGTTCACTGGTAACATCCATAGTCTTAAAGCCAAGGATGCCATCGCATACTCACCCCACCCATATAAGAACATCGCACCGGTATTCGAAGCGGTCGCGAAGACATGGGTTAAGAACAATACGAGGAGGATTCTTTCTAAACCAGATTTACGTTTTAATAACATACCGGGGATGAATCCCCACGCCATGGCACTGAGTGCGAATAATAAAATGTAATCGCCTTGAGGTGCCAATTGGAACCCGATAAAATCACTGACAAACCCCATCATTAAGCCATACACAGGGCCTAAGACAATCCCCCCAATGATGAGTGGAATGGCATAATAAGGTAAGCCAAAATTGTTGCTGGGCATGAATTGCTTGATGACCACATCGATCGCAACCGACAGTGCAGTGAGCACCCCAGCTAAAGCTAAAAACTTGACACTTTTCTTCATAATAAAAGACCTCCATCTACTAGAGATCCACCATAAAAACTTACAGCGGACGCACAAGGAAACCGCCACTTACGTGTTCGTACCAACCCGACATCCCATGGTTGATCACTTAACGCTTCCTTATTACTCTGTAAGGGTATTGTATCACGGAATTATAAATCCTGCCACTGGATTGTTTGAACGCCTTGATTTTGTAAGAATTGGTTACACTTTAAAAAGACCTGACTGCCTGAAAAACCACGGTAATTCGATAGTGGTGAAGGGTGTGATGTTTCTAAAATGAGGTGTTTTGGATGGGTTAAATAGGGTTTGAAGCTTCTGGCATGTGCCCCAAATAACATGAAACATATCGGTTGATCGAGTTGATTGATGGCTTTAATGATTTCTAATGTGAATGTTTCCCACCCACGGTTTTGATGCGAAAGTGGACGGTTCGCTTCCACTGTCAAGATGGTATTTAACAACAATACCCCTTGCTTAGCCCAATTCGATAAATCGCCATGGTTAGGCATTTTCACACCTAAAGAGCTTTCGATTTCTTTATACATATTAAATAACGATGGTGGCAACGCTACGCCTTTATTCACGGAAAAACACAAGCCATGGGCTTGTCCTTCTCCGTGGTACGGGTCTTGACCTAGGATGACCACTTTGATTTGATCAAAGGGTGTGAGGTCAAATGCCCTAAATAAATCTTCTTTTTTAGGGTATATGGTTTTTGTCATGCGTTCCGATTGAACGAATGCTTTGAGTTGTTGAAAGTACGGTTTTTCCGATGCTTGATGATAAATATCTTTAAAGGTCATTATGCAAGCTCCAAGACATAGTCGTCCATCACGTAGCCTTTACCAATGTCGGTAATGACTTCATTTTTGATTTGAAAACCCATCTTTTGATACGCTTTGATGGCATCAAGGTTGTATTTGTTGACCGTCAGATAAATCGGTTTTTTACGTTCTTTGATTTTTTCTATGAATCCGCGCATAAACCCTTGATTGCGATATTCTTTATAAATGTATATTTTGGATAGAAAGATTTTGTTGGTTTCATCTTTGATGGCTGCGAAACCGACAGGTTTATCGTCTTTGATGATGTAATACTCAAAACCCGTATTGATTTGGTCTTTGATCGATTGTACAGATAAAAACGTGGTGAGCATATAATCGATTTGTTCTTTGGATAAGATTTTTTCATACGCTTCTGTCCAAATGGTTCTGGACATTTTAGAAATTTTCTTGATGTTTTCTTTCGTTTCTACCAGTATAAACATAGGGCCACCTCACAGGATATGCATCTTTTTGGCTGTATTCTCCATGATTGTTAATGCTTGGTCTAAAATTGCTTTGGTGTGTAATGCAGAAACCATCACACGAATTCGACCCTTGCCTTTTTGAACGGTTGGAAAAATGATGCCTGATACATATACACCATTATCTAACAATTGTTTTGAAAATGCCATGGTTTTTACTTCATCTCCCACCATGATCGGTGTGATTGGGGTTTGTGAGTGGCCAATATCAAACCCCATCGCCTGGAGTTTGGATTTTAAATAGCGTGCATTTTCCCACAGTTTTTCCGTATATTCGTTTGATGATTCAAGCATAGTGAAGGCCTCAATGATCGCTGCTGCCGCACTTGGCTGCATCGAGGTTGAAAATAGATGAGGTCTACTTCTGTGTAATAAGTACGATTTCATGGCTTTGGATCCACAAACATATCCACCAACGACACCAATCGCTTTCGATAGCGTGCCAATGATGAAATCCACTTCTCCGTGTAAATGGTAATGGTCCACGGTCCCACGACCATGTTCACCAAGCACCCCTGACCCATGCGCGTCATCCACATACGTGAGTGCGTTGTATTTTTTAGCCAATCTCACGATTTCAGGTAGGTTTGCTAAATCGCCATCCATCGAAAATACACCGTCGGTGATGATCAATACTTGTTCATATTGGTCTCTTTTTTCAATCAAAAGTCTTTCTAAATCGGCCATGTTTGAATGTTTAAAGACCGCTTTATCCGCTTTGGATAACTTCACGCCGTCGATGATTGAGGCGTGGTTGAGTTCATCCGATAAAATCAAATCTTTTTCCGTGGTGACTGCTTGAATGACCCCTAAGTTACATAAAAACCCACTTTGATAGACCAGTGCCGCTGCTTCTTTTTTGAATTTAGCGATGGTTTCTTCCAATTGCTCATGGATTTTCATGTTACCAACAATCGTTCGAACCGCACCTGCACCAACACCATATTGGTCGAGTGCTTTTTTTGAGGCTTCAATGAGCCTTGGGTGGTTGGCAAACCCTAAATAGTTATTGGAACATAAATTGATGACTTTTTTACCATTGAGTTCAATGATGGCATCAATCGGTGTATCGTTGACTGGCAATTCACGGTATATACCGGCTTCTTTTAAAGCATTGACCTTGGCTTCTAAAAAATCCATTGCTAACCTCCTATGGGATGAGTACGACTTTACCACTGTTACCGGATGCCATGATTCTAAAGGCTTCTTCATAATCCTTCATTGAAATGACATGGGTGACAATCTTATCTAAACGAATTTTTTTGGATTCTAATAATGCGGAGACTTGATCCCAGTTTTCATACATTTTACGCCCTGTGACGCCATAGATGGTGATGCCTTTAAAGACAACATCATTTGAAATATCAATCTCTATCTTTTCTGAAGCGATACCGAGCAAGGACATGTGTCCACCTTTTTTGATGTATTTAAAGCTTTGTTCAATCGCTTTTTTATTTCCTGAGAATTCAGCGACCACATCGACACCTAAACCTTGGGTTTCTCGCATGACCGCTTCAATCACATCGGTTTCTTTAGGATTGATGATGACATCGGCACCCAGTTCTCTCGCCAAATTCATTCTAAATGGGTTCACTTCAATCGCGATGATTTTTTTCGCGCCTACCGCTTTCGCCACATTGATGCCCATCAGTCCAATCGGACCACAGCCCACCACAGCGACTGTCTTACAGGATATATCGAAGTGTAACATTGTATGGACCGCGTTACCAAGGGGTTCCAAAACAGATAAGAATTTTGGGTCTACCCCACTCTTATCAATGATTAAATTGGATTCAGGCATGCGGATAAATTCGGCGAAACACCCATCACGGTCCACCCCGATGATTTGGGTATTTTGACAAATATGACCACGACCTGTGCGACAAAATTCACATTGACCACAAACGATGTGTGTTTCAGATGATACGATGTCATCGACTTTCACACGATCGACTTTCGGACCCACTTTGACGACGCGTCCAGAAAATTCATGACCGACGGTTAAAGGCGGATTCAAGCGGTTCGCTGCCCATGGGTCCCACTCATAAATGTGGACATCTGTACCACATAAGGACGCACTCAAAACTTCGATCAATACCTCATGGTCATTGAGTGTTTCAGGGACTGCTTTTTCTACAATGGTTAAGCCTTTACTACGAGATGCTTTGATGATTGCCATCATGGTTGCCATAGTGTTCTCCCAAACGTCTAAGCGTTTAATCTTTGAATTTGTTTTTCGAGTTCGTCGTAAAGTGCTTGAGGCATCTTATCACCTAATTTTTGATAATAATCTTTGAGTTCTGCCATCTCTTTGAGCCACGCCGCTTTATCGACTTCAAATAATTGTTGTAGTGTTTCTCTTTGAATATTTAACCCTGAGGTATCAAAATCATCCAAATTCGGCATGATACCGATCGGTGTTTGAACGCCTTGTGCCATGCCTTCTGAGCGTTCAAAAATCCATTTTAATACCCTGGCATTATCGCCATAGCCTGGCCACATGTAGTCGCCTTGATCGTCTTTTCTAAACCAGTTCACATAATAAAACTTTGGTAAATCCTTCTCTTTTGTCCCAGATTTCATTTCAAACCAGTGGGACAAATAATCGGCTACATGGTAACCAATGAATGGCAACATCGCGAATGGGTCACGTCTGACTTTTCCAATGTCATTGGATATCGCAGCCGCTGTGATTTCAGAACCCATCATCGACCCCATGAAAATGCCGTGGTTGTAATCCATCGATTCGGTGACCAGTGGGATTGTGTTTGCACGTCTACCACCCACTAGGATTGCACTGATGAGAACCCCTTCTGGGTCATCATATTCTTTGGCTAAATTGGGTGCTTGTTCAATGCCTACCGTGAAGCGTGAATTCGGATGGGCGGCTGGGTTATTATCCCCTTTATGCCAAATTTCTTTTTTCCATCCAATCAAGGTATTTGGAGCCTCTCCCATACCTTCCCACCAAACATCCAAATCTTCTGTTAACGCCACATTTGTAAAAATCGTGTTTTTTTCAATCGTCTTCATCGCGTTTGGATTGGTGTGATAGGATGTCCCTTTCGCTACCCCAAAGAATCCCTTTTCTGGGTTGATGGCGTAGAACTTGCCATTTTTCTTTTTAAAGATCCAAGCGATGTCATCGCCAACGGTTTCTACTTTCCATCCAGGGATGGTGGGTACCAACATGGCTAAATTGGTTTTCCCACAGGCACTTGGAAAGGCCCCTAGAATGAATTTAGATACCCCGGTTGGGTTGGTTATTTTTAGGATGAGCATGTGTTCTGCCATCCAATGTTCTTCTTTCGCAATCTTACTCGCAATCCTCAGTGCGAGGCATTTTTTACCCAATAAGGCGTTACCACCATACCCAGAACCATAGGACCAAATCAAACGTTCTTCGGGAAAATGGGCGATGTATTTTTGTTCTATGGGTGCGGATGGCCAAGGTAAATCTGGTCTATTATTGAGTGGGTAACCCACCGAATGTACACATGGGACAAAGGGTGCCCCATTTTCTATCAATCGTAATATTTTCGATCCCATCCGTGTCATGAGTCTCATATTTAATACAACATACGGTGAATCGGTGAGTTGGACCCCAATTTGAGCAATTTTCGCCCCAATTGGACCCATGATGAAGGGGATCACATACATGGTTCTACCAACCATCGAACCTTTGTATAGTTCAGTCATTTTTTGTTTCAAGGCTTTAGGTTCATACCAGTTGTTGGTTGGTCCACTGTCAGATTCTAAAATAGAAGCGATGAACGTTCTGTCTTCCACCCGAGCGACATCACTTGGGTCTGAGAAGAACGCATAACTATTGGGACGTTTGGATTCGTTTAATTTTACAGCTTTTTTGTCTTTTACCAACTGGTCAACGATGGTTTGGTATTCAATATCTGACCCGTTGCACCAATAAATGTCCTTGGGTTGACACAGTTGAGCCATGTCAAAAATCCAGTTGGACAATGTTTCATTTTTGATCATTTCCTACCTCCGAGGTGCTTTGTTCTAATTATAGTAAAGCGTTTTCAGTCTCTATGTTTATTATAACACCACTAGGGCCTTTTTCGAAGAAAAAAAGACATCTTACCGAAGTAAAATGTCTTTAATGGGTTGTGAATTATTTTTGAATTAAACCAGCGAAATAGCCAAGGGTTCTGATCAATTGGGTTGTGTATGTCATTTCATTGTCATACCAAGCCATGACTTTAACGACTTGTTTTGCACCTGCGGTTAAGATTTGAGTGGTGTTCGCATCAAATACAGATGAACCGGAACCGACGATGTCAGCAGAAACGATTGGGTCAGCGGTGTAAACTAATGTTTCGTTGGATGCTGCTAGGAATGCTGCATTGACTTCTTCTACAGTTACTTGTTTCTTAAGTTCAACAGAAAGGTCAACGATAGAACCTGTGATTGTAGGCACACGTAATGCAGTACCGTCTAATTTACCATTTAAGTGTGGTAATACTTTACCTACAGCTTTAGCCGCACCTGTAGATGATGGGATAATGGATGCTGCAGCTGCTCTACCACGACGGGTCATATAACCCTTCTTGTGTGGTTGGTCCATCAATGATTGGTCATTGGTGTACGCGTGAACGGTAGTCATGAAGCCCCATTCAACACCGAATGCTTTGTCTAATACTTCAACCATTGGTGCTAAGCAGTTTGTGGTGCAAGATGCGCCAGAGATGATGGTTTCGGAACCATCTAGGATGTTGTGGTTAACGTTGTAAACGATGGTCTTGATGGTCTTTGTGTTTGCAGGTGCAGATAAGACAACTTTCTTCGCACCAGCTTTGATGTGTGCAGACGCTTTTTCTTCATCTAAGAATAAGCCTGTGCATTCGAGAACGACATCGACATTCAATGCGCCCCATGGTAAGTTGTTTGGATCTTTTTCAGCGATGATTTGTGATTTAACACCATCAACGACTAAATAGTTTCCTTCAACTTTGACATCCCCGTGGAATCTACCTTGTGCAGTGTCATACTTTAAAAGGTATGCTAATTCATCTGCGCTTGATAAGTCATTTAATGCAACCACTTCGAATTGTGGATTGTTGTGCATTAAACGGAATGCTAAACGGCCGATACGACCAAATCCATTAATTGCTACTTTAATAGCCATGTAATAAACCCTCCTTATAATAGGTTTTTTTCTTTCCAATGATATTTTATCACTTAATGCCCAAAAAACAAGGCATTTTACAATGTAAGTGTGTATGAAAAAGCATGTAAACGTTTTATCAATCGCCAATAAATGTATCTTTGATACGCACTGCGAAGACATTATTCGGATTCTTTAAAAACTTCGCACTTTTATTCGATATTTTTACACAGATTTCTTTCACATTGGAGAGGCTTAGATGAAATCTATCGGCTTGGATATCGGTATCGACATTTTTCGGTTTAATGATGAACTCGTGTTTTTCGGACAGTACAATCGGATAAGCCATACGGTGCTTCACGGTTTCAAATGGTGCCGCCAGCGTCAATTGAACTGCTTTGATGTCGTGGTCAACAATTGCCCCACCTAAAGCATAATTATAGGCGGTTGAACCGGTGGGTGTAGATATACAAATCCCGTTGCCTCTGGTGTTCATGATTTCAATATCATCGATATAAACTTTCGCTTCTAACATCTTGTGGGAACCTGAAACAAAAACTTCATTCATGGCGTAACCCATATGATGACCGGTTTTATATTGTAAAAGGGAGAAATGGTTGGTTTGATATTCACCTTTGAGTAAATCGAGAATACAGTCTAAATCACTTGGTAAAAACTCGGTATAAAAACCAATCGTGCCTGTGTGGATCGCAACAATCAGGATTTGATCGAGTAAATGATTGTATTTTGAAATGACATTTAATACCGTACCATCCCCGCCAATCGAGAAAACGATCTCTGGGTTGATATCGTCATAAATCCCATCAAAACGGGCTAAAAGCTGTTTACGAAGGTCTAAACTTTCTGCATTGTTTTTATGTAAAATCGCGTATCTCATAGTATCATCACCTAGTTATAAATATATCATAGTTCTTGATATTTTTGGCCAAATAGTTCATAATAGTTACAGGTGATAAACATGAAGACGAATGTCGAAATCGAATTTAAAACGCCATTAACTGAAACACAATACAACGAACTGATTCGTTTGTTTGAGTTGGACAACAACATATTCAAACAAACCAACTACTACTTTGATTCGGAATCCTTGTTTTTCAGAAAACAAAAAACCGTATTAAGAATTCGTAAGAAGCACAATAACTACTTTAAAGTCACACTCAAATCCCACAGTGATCAAGGGGCATTTGAACAACATGTGCTTTTAGATGAGGCCCAAGCTTTACAAATGATTGAAGCTGGATTCAACACCAAAGACTATTTCGACATCGATTGTGACGTCAAGTTGATTGGTTCATTGGATAATTACCGTGTATCCACCCCTTACAAAGATGGCGAACTCTTCTTTGATAAGATTGAATATTCAGGGAACGTCGATTATGAATTGGAATATGAAGTCGATAACTACGAATTAGGCAAGAAATGTTTTGAACACTTTTTAGAAACACACCACATCGAAAACAAACCAGCGATGCGTAAGAGCGAACGTATTTACAAGACCAAAAACTAGACCCTTGACGGGTCTTTTAATTTGCATGAAACCGTTATATTTAGAAAACCTCACACAAATCGGACTAAATCGTATATACTGTTAATGGAATTTAATGGGAGGCCTATATATGCGTATTGAACTCGATGAAAAGTTAGATTTTAGCGATGTATTGATTAGACCAAAACGTTCGACCCTCGCTTCACGAAAAGAAGTCGATTTGAATCGTACGTACACTTTTAAACATTCCGCCCAAACATGGACTGGCGTGCCAATCATGGCAGCGAACATGGATGGTGTGGGGACCCTTGAAATGGCGAAAGCTTTGGGAGAACGTCAATTATTCACATGTTTGGTGAAAAATTACACCCCGACTCAAATCACTGAAGCATTACCTACCTTGAACCCTGAATACTTCGCAGTATCTACTGGGACTTCTAAAGAAGACTATTTAAACCTAAAAACAACCATAGAAAATAACCCATCTTTAAAATTCATCTGCATCGATGTGGCCAATGGCTACTCAGAGGCTTTTGGTGAATTTGTGTCCAAGGTGAGAAAAGATTATCCAAAACACGTCATCATCGCTGGAAATGTGGTCACTGCCGATATGACTCAAGAACTGATCCTGCGTGGGGTTGATATCGTTAAAGTCGGTATCGGACCGGGGTCTGTATGTACCACGCGTATTCAAACGGGCGTGGGTTACCCACAACTGTCTGCCATCATCGAATGTGCAGATGCTGCCCATGGTTTAGGCGCACACATCATCTCCGATGGTGGCTGTACTTGTCCTGGGGATGTTGCGAAAGCCTTTGGGGCTGGCGCAGACTTCGTGATGCTTGGTGGCATGTTTGCTGGACACTCAGAGGGTGGCGGTAAAGTCATTACCGAGTACCACGATACCCACCAAAAGGATATGAAAACCTTTGAACCGATTTATGAAGTGAGAAAGTTCGTTGAGTTTTACGGGATGAGTTCTTCTACGGCCATGATCAAACACAAAGGTGAAGTTGCGGATTACCGCAGTTCAGAGGGTAGAACCGTTAAGATTCCATTCAAAGGCAATGTCGACACATCCGTGAAAGACATCTTAGGTGGTATCCGTTCGACCTGTACTTATGTGGGTGCGAAAACACTCAAAGATTTGTCCAAGTGTACGACATTCATTCGAGTACACAGACAATATAACGACATTTACACAAGGCACTAAAATAGAAAACCACAGGTCATCCGCCTGTGGTTTTTTGATGTTTTCACATCTATGAGGGGTGTGTCATAAATCATTTGAAGCCATCAATATGATCTATGTAAATCTTTGACTTTCCAATAAAAAAAGTCCCCACCATTTGTGTAGACTTTAAATGAAGTTACCACACAAATGCTTCTGAAATGGCAACTGGCTGTCTCATAAAGACCCTATAGCTTTGCGTCACTAGATTGCTCTAGGTTTGCGATTGACATAGTATTGGATGACGATACCAACCACATTATAAGCGATACTTTTAGCGGTGTCAATCTCTTTTCTGTAATCGTTTACACTCTGAATAGAAAATAAAAACGATGTCGCATGGACATCGTTAGTAGGATTTTTGTTGTTCTTTTTTGATTTCTTCAAAATAACGTTTGATGGCACTTTGATAGTCACAGGTTTCGCCTGCTGGACAGTCTGCGCACATCACAAGTTGTCTTAAGCGTCTTGGAATAAAGACCCTAATTTCTTCATCGTTGTATCCGACTTGCATCTTTTGATCGTCTAAAATGATTGGACGTTTTAAAACACTTGGATTATCGATGATGAAATCTTTTAATTGGTTCACTGACATCGCATCTACATCCAAATTTTGTTCTTTAAAAATCTTTGAACGGGTGGAGATGATGTCTTCAAAACCATTTTCTGCATTCCTGAGCATTAAATTGATATCATTGGCTGTGATACGGTTGGAGAATAAGTTCTTCTCTTCATATGGCAAATGATGTTCCTCTAACCACTTTTTCGCTTTTCGACATGACGAACAACTTGGTGTAGTATAAATTGTAATCATGGTCTTTCCCCTTTCTGGGTATAGGTGTTGTCCTATAGCACTTTGTGTTTATTGATTGCTTAATTATTATATACGAAATATTTCTAATTAGCAATATTCGAAAACGGTTTCAAGTAGTATATCACATAATTGTATGATTTCAAGTGTGTTTTTTTGGATTATGAAACATCGTAGGTTTCTATTGGCCACACTTTGTATTATAATATTAACTAATATTGAAAGGAACTTGATATTATGAGCCAATGGGATTTATCCATATTCTATCCTGATTTTGAAGCCTGGCAAAAAGATGTCGACTTATTCGAGTCTAGAATAGATGAATTTAGTGCCTTTAAAGGTAAATTATCGACCTTTGAAGGGTTTAGAGATTATATTCTTTTAGAAGAAGAAATCACACAGTTATTGTATAAGGTGTACCCGTATGCACACTTAGCGGCTGATTTGAACTTAAGAGACAACGTTTTGGGTTCGAAATACCAAAGCGTATTGTTGAAGTTATCCAAATTGAGCCAAGTGACTTCTTATTTTTCACCTGAAGTCATCGCTGCTGGTCAAGATTTGATTTTAAGTTTTGTTGAAAGAGACCCACGTTTACAACCGTATAAGTTTGTGATCGAGAAATTATTCCACCAACAAGCACACGTTTTATCGGATGACAATGAACGCATCTTAGCGTTCCATTCACCAATTTCTAGTGTCCCAACCTCGATGTATAATGCCTTAGCCGTTGGCGATCGAAGCGATGAAGAGGTGTTGTTATCGACCGGTGAAAAGATGAAAATCACGACCGCGAACTACCGCTCGATTTTGCCGACATTAAAAAATCCAGCAGACCGTCAATTGGTCTTTGAAGCCGCATTCAAACGTTATAAAGACAATAAAAATGCGTTCGCAAACCTCTATAATTTGGTTTTACAAAACCTATCTGCTTCTTACAAATCCAGAGGTTATGCATCCGCTTTAGAAGCAAAGTTATTTGGTAATAACATCCCTGTATCGGTATTCATGAACTTAAAAGATGTGGCTTATGAAAATGTCGGACCAATCAAACGCTACATTAAACTCAGACAAAAATACCTCGGTTTAGACAAATATCATACGTATGACCGTTTCTTAAAACTCGCAGAAAGTAACACCAAGTATCCATATGCGGATGCGAAAAAGATGTTCTTTGAAGCCCTTGAAGGTTTAGACCCTGAGTTTGTGAAAAATGAAAAACGTGCTTTAGAAGATGGGTTTGTCGATGTCTTGCCTAAAGATGGTAAACGCACTGGCGCTTATTCGAGTGGTTTCTATGGATGGCACCCATTCATTTTACTCAACCACGATGAAACTTTGGACTCTGTATTTACGCTAGCTCACGAAGCAGGACACAGTGCACATACGATTTTCTCCAATGAAGCTCAACCGATGGCGATTGCGGATTATGTCATTTTCGTGGCTGAAATCGCGTCCACCTTCAATGAACACTTGCTTGGTGATTACTTGTTATCCAAAGCAACTTCTAAAGAAGATAAGATTGTCTTGTTAGAAAATGAAATCGATGGCATCATGGCAACCTTCTTCCGTCAAACCTTATTCGCTACTTATGAATATGAAGCGAACAAACTGGTCGAAAAAGGCATTCCAATCACGGAAGGTGCTTTATCTAAAATCATGATTGATTTATACAAGCATTATTATGATATCGACATTACAGAAGAAAATGGTAAGCAATATGTTTGGGCTTATATCCCTCACCTATTCCATACCCCATTCTATGTATACCAATACGCAACGTCTTATAGTGCATCCTTAAAGATTTATGAAAATGTCAAAAAGGGTGTACCAAACGCCATGTCCAATTACATCAAGATGTTAAAAGCAGGTGGTTCTGCTTATCCAGTCGACATCGCGAAGATTGCTGGTGCAGATTTAACCGATAAGCAAACATTCTTAGCCGTCATCAACCGTTTCAACGAATTGATTGACCAATTAGAAGACGTCTTAAAAAGCTAGAGTTTAAGACTTCTAGTAGTAATTTTTACTGAAACAGACCTGAAAAGCGTCTGTTTTTTTAATGGATAGATTGGTCTAACAAGTGCAATTTATGTAGAAAAATACAATCATATAAAATTTCTCATTATCTAGTTAACCAAATTGAATAAGAAAAGTTTGAGCAAATCGCAGTAGAAACTATTATTATTTTATGAATAACTATTTAATCTAAATTAATCTATTGCTGAAATATCAAATATCTATATAATTAAGTATAGAGGTAGTGGTAACTTGGGATCAGATGAGTGGGTTAATAAGGATGTAAAAGTCTCTTATCTCTTTTATTAGTGCCAGTTTGGAGAATCTATGATAATAAAACACTTAACAAAAAAATACTTACAAGGCAATGAAACAATCACAGCAATTAATGATATGTGTTTATCATTTCCAAAAACAGGTCTGGTGTGCATTTATGGAAAATCGGGCAGTGGGAAATCAACACTGATACACCTGCTCGCCGGTATTGATAAACCAGATTCTGGCAATATTGATTATGAGAACATTTCAGTTACATCATTATCAAAATATGATCAAAATTTGTATAGAAGTTCTCAAGTTAGTTTAGTATTTCAAGATTATAACCTCATTGATGATATCACTGTTTATGATAATTTATCCATAGCAATGATTTTATCAGGTCAACCAGAAGATTCAAGAAAAATATCTGAGATTTTATCCCTTGTTGACCTGGAAGGTTTTGAAACACGTCTTTCAAAAACACTATCGGGTGGACAAATGCAAAGAGTTGCTATCGCACGTGCCTTGATAAAAAACGCACCCATAGTTCTTGCTGATGAACCAACTGGTGCGTTAGATTCAGAGTCGAGTTTAATGGTCTGGAAATTAATAAAGCGGTTGTCCAAAGACAGACTGTTTGTGGTTGCTTCTCATGATATGGATGCAATTCGTCAATTTAATGATCACATTGTTGAGCTTGAAGGTGGTAAGGTAATTCGAAACACAATTACACATGAACATAATTCTTTGGATAATTTAACCATGAAAAAGGGTAAACTTTCTCTCAAATTTGTCTCTATCCTAGGATTAAGACAAATAAATAAGTTAAAGATGAAATTAGTAATTACACTTTTAATGTCGACATTATCATTAATCCTCTTTGGTCTACCTTTTTCTATTGCAAACTACGAATTGGATTCAAATGCTTATCAAGCAATGAGAGCATACAATGACTCTATTGTCGTTGGTAAATTTGTGAATTCAGACGATAGTCTATTACCTTATCGAACGAGTTCGTATGATGAAATCATTGCTTTACCAGGTAATCCTATCCCTATTTTTAATCATTTTTCACCAAATTATAGATTTATCAATCCACCAGAGGACAATACATTCATTCATGAATCTAATAGTTCAATTTCTATTAATCAAGAGGATTTAATCAATTTAGGTTGGAAGTTAAGTGCTGGAAGATTGCCTCAAAATGATGATGAAATTGCAATAACAGCACATGTATATGACATTCTTAAGAAAAACCCATTTTTGGATCTGAATCAAAACCCTGTCATCATTAGTTCGAATTCAGATTTATTAGGATTGGCATTCGAAATATCAGATTCATATTTTACTGTTGTCGGCATTGTTGATACTGGGTTTGTATCATCTCGTTATACTGAGGTAGATTTAAATCAAAACAATATTGAAACCTTACAATTATCGATTGAACTTCAATCTGTCATTATGAGTGAAGTACATCAAATTACTTTTTTTAGTCCATCTTATTTTAATAATGTGTTTTTGAAAGATACTGTGAAACAAAACAGACTTCCACAAACAATGAATTTGGGTTTTAAATCTGATTTAACAATGTTTCAATCTTATCTAATGCTTCAAAAATCATATCTATCACAATCTGATGTACAGATAATTTCATCCAATGACAGAGATTTAAACGATAATGAAATTTTACTACCTTTTTCGATGATAGAAATGCATAATACATATGGTGACATGATTGTTCATGATTTGAATGTTTTGATTGATAATTTTGTCGACTTAAACTACCCATCTATCCAAACTGATTTTGAAAACAACGAAAGCGGAACTTATAAAACATACATAATGACCCACGCTGATAATGCATATCATCCAGGTTATGATTACAATTATTTCCGCATTGAAGCTATCAAAAACTTTATAAATAACAACTATAATTTGATTTCAACCATCAAAGTCAGCGTTTCTGATTTAATCTTTGGTTTCAGAGAATTTTCATTATATGGATTTTACGATGATAGTACGTTAAATTTAAGTAATGGTATTGTGTTCTCTGATGATTTTTACAATGAGATGGTATTAAAATACGATATTCAATATTATGTAGGTGCATTAATTAAAGTGGATAGCCATAATCAATTAACAGCCTTAAGTACTACAGATTCTCTTGTTATATTGAATCCAATATACCAAACAAATGCTCATTTCAATAACCAACTTCAGAGTTTGTCCATGATAGGATTTTTGGTGAGTATTGTTGTGCTCTTGATTAGTTTTTTCTTATTCTATCAATATATTACAAACAATATTGTGATTATGCGCAAAAACATAGGTATACTTAGGTCGTTAGGTAGTTCATTTGCTGATATATTAAAGATTTTTGCTGTGCAAAGTGGGTTTATATGTGTTATTTCATACATTGTATCTTTATTAGCAATCATACTCACTTTTAAATCCGTTAATTACTTTCTGTATAAATACTATGATTTCAGATTCATATTATTCATATTTAACTGGAATCTCGCATTCATTTTAGTTATTTTAAACATCATCATTTTTTTTGTAACAACTCTAATTCCAACATATTCTTATTTCCTTCATCATCCGATGGACACGATAAGAAAATAAACTCAAAGTATGAATATAGATTAGACAAGTTATATCTGCTCAGTATTGTATAGAAAAAGGAATTCATCACAACGATGAATTCCTTTTTGTTATTTTTCGATGAATTTTGGTTTCATAGGATAAATGCCCGACACTGGGACAGTGAACATAAATCCGATGACTTGTTTTTTGGATTTTTCAACAATCTTTCGTACTTCAGCAACCACTTCTTCGACTTTATCTGGTTCTGGTATAACAGTGAAAATGGTTTTAGAGCCTTTTTGGTCGTTATCTAAAGTGCGTTGGAATGGCCCTGTAAGCAACATGTTTAGTCCTTCTGAATTCATGATTGCAGATGCCATCCCTTGAGAATCAATGATGGTAGCGCCACGGACTTTGAGGTCTAAGAATTTGGATAAGATTTGTTCTAGGTAAGATAAATCATTTAAGACGATGAATAAGGCTTGCATATTAATGTCCTCCTGCAGTTTCTAAACCTTCAAGACTGGATGCTTCATCCAAACGGTCGAGTCCATTGACTTCCCCTGCTTTGGAAATTGAGAATTTCGCAAATACCGGTCCAAAAGTTTCATACACTAAAATCGATAACATGATGATGGTGGAAATGGTTGGGTAATACGGTCTCATCTGTGCTTGAACAATGACGAGTAACCCAAGCGATACCCCACCTTGTGGTAGTAAAGCAATCCCTAAATACTTTTTAACGGTCTTCGGTGAATCGACGATATAAGCACCTACCATGATACCTAATATTTTACCACTACCGCGGGCTAAAATATAGACTAGGCTGATCCAAATGATGAGGGTATCTTGTTTTAATACCGCTAAATCCAAGCTAGCCCCTGCCAATGTGAAGAACATAACATAAAATGGGGTAGCGAAATCGTTGATGGCGGTGAAACTTCTTTGAGGTTGTTTCGCTAAGTTCGCGATCGTTGAACCGACCATGATGTTGGCTAACAATTGTGAGAATCCAATGCCATAAGGGTGTAAATAGTGGTTAATCATCGTCACTGACCCAATGATGAATAAAACAGCCATGAGTGCGATGACTTGCATATCGTCACGATTCTTATCAAACTTGTTCGCTGCTTTGGAAATGATGGTACCGATGAGTAACCCATAGAATACTGAACCAAAGACTTCAATGAATGGTTTTGAGAACATCAACCAAGCCGGTTGGTTCGCACCTTGTGGGACCAATATTTGAGCGATGGAAATGAAAAATCCGAAAGTGATGATGCCATAAATGTCGTCTAAGGCTGTGATGGGCAAAATGGCTTTGGTCACAGGTCCATACGCACGGTATTGACGGATGACCATGAGTGTGGCTGCTGGGGCGGTGGCTGCTGACATTGAAGCTAGGATTAAACCAAAGGCGATGTTACGATTCGCAAATGGTAGATAGCTTGAGATGATGTCCACAGGTTTTGGTAAAAATAGCATCGCTAAGAACACAACGACTACCGCACCGATGACTTCGGTGGTGGTTAAGATGATGACCGAGCGGCCCATCTTTTTAATCGCTTTGATGGCGAATTCACTACCAATCGAAAACGCGATGAACGCGAGTGCGATTTCGCCAATGAATTCCATGCTGTTATTTTCTTCAATCGTTAGGAATCCTGGGTAGCCTTTAAAAATCAGTCCCATGCTTGGTCCCAATAATAGCCCTAAAACCAAGTAACCGGATACGTTTGGTAATTTAAATTTTCTCGCAATGAGTGCGCCGATGAATCCCACCAATAAAACGATGGAAATCTTAAAAATCAGGGTGTATACATCCATGTTTTGTCCTCCTTTAAAAACAAAAAAAACGCATAAATGATTTATACGCTTAATCACTCCTATGAGGTTAGCTGACGGATTCAGGACATTAAGTATCCTTAGGTATCTAAATGATGCCATTCACCCCTGAAATGGATGGGTCCCCCACTCTGTGGATTCGGAGATATCAACAAGTTGAATTATACTATTAAAAAATATATTGTCAACCCATAAAACCATTAAAGCGATATCATTTGATCTATCTATCGATTTGGGTTGGAAATATTTTGACAAAACCCTGTTTTTATCATAAAATAGGCATATACGAAGACGTAGAATAGTAATTTATCGATGACTTTACAAGCGAGGAGGGACAGTGAGAGCCTTCAAAGGATACATAAATGAATGGGCCTACAGAGTATGAGCAGGTCGGCTATAAAGACATTCGAGGGCTATGGTTTTCCATAGAACTAAGGTGGTACCGCGACATTGTCGTCCTTAGATATTTTTCTAAGGGCGTTTTATTTTTATAAGGAGGATTTATCATGCGTTTAGTATCAGGTATTCAACCATCAGGCTTAATCACATTAGGCAACTATTTAGGGGCGATCAAACAATTCATCGCTTTACAAGAAGAATTAAAAGACACAGAATTTTTCATTTTTATCGCGGACTTACACGCGATTACAGTGCCACAGGACAAAACCCAACTGAGAAAAAACATTCGCAGCTTGGCAGCACTCTATTTGGCGTGTGGGTTAGATCCGAATAAAGTCCATTTATTTGTTCAATCGGAAGTGGTTGAGCATTCGATGTTAGGGTATATCATGGAATCTACAGTCTATGTCCCTGAACTTGAAAGAATGACCCAATACAAGGACAAAAAACAAAAACAAATGGAAGGCATCCGTTCCAATCTTTTGACCTACCCAGCATTGATGGCTGCCGATATCTTATTATACGACGCAGATATCGTGCCTGTGGGTGAGGACCAAAAACAACACCTAGAGCTTACAAGAAATTTAGCTGAACGCTTCAACAGTCAACACGGTGAAACCTTCGTGGTTCCAAAACCATTTACCCCTAAAGTGGGTGGTAAAATCATGAGTTTACAAGAACCGACCAAGAAAATGAGTAAGTCCGATGATAACCAAAAAGCCATCATTTATATCTTAGACGACATCAACGCCATCAAAAATAAAATCAAATCCGCTGTGACGGATTCCGATACCAAAATTAATTTTGATGTCAAACACAAACCTGGCATTTCAAACTTGCTTACGATTTATTCATTGATCAGTGATTTAACCATCGCTGAACTAGAACACAAATACATAGACTCGAATTACGCGGTATTTAAATCCGATTTGGCAGAGGCACTGGCACAATACTTAAAACCAATTCAAGACAAATACCAAGCCTTACTCGCATCGAAAGAACTCGATGATATCTTAGATGCTGGCAGAGACGCTGCACGGGCGGTCGCTTATAAAAAGATTCAAAAAGTGTATAAACGCATTGGTTTAGGTCGAATAAAATAACACAACAGGGACATTTACACGTCCCTGTTTTTTTCAGCAATCTCACCCATGGCTTTTAAATAATCGGTATCTAATTTTGCGTATCTAAACCCTAATTTCTTTAAGACTTGTTGAGTTTTTTCGCTTCGAATCACTGGCTTGGTTTCATCTATTGCCATACCTTTTGTATCACCATCATAGTGATATCTATTCGGATGAACCACATGTCCAATGGTCATGGTTGATTTTAAAAACATAACGATTGCGTTTGAAGCGATATCTACTGGGGTGATATCAAAATGAATGCCATATAAGTTTGAATTGTGATGGTGTACTAAATTGGATAATCCCTTCATAAAAGCATTATCGTTACCTATTTGTGGTACCATTTGGTTAAGACTAGGCGTCAGATTACCCACACGAATGAGTTTGTAATTCAAGCCTTCGATTTCACTTAACGCCACTTCTGCCTTGGCTTTAGACGTTAAATAAGGGTTACTAAAAGTCATTCGAATGCGTCTGCGTGCTTCATCAAATACCCGTTCATAAGCACCAATACCTAAGGTGGATATATGAACTAAAGAGATGTCTAAATCTTTCGCTTTATTTGCAAGATCTAATACGAAATCGACATTGATGTAATCATAGATTTCAGGCTTGCCTTGATACTTCGTATACCCTGTAGCGTTGATGATGGTATCGATATTTAAGTGATCTATCGTAGCATCAAAAGGTATGACTTGAACTCGACTGGTGTCTAGTTTTTTCTTTATATAGTACGCATAAGTCTCTTCAAGTACTGCTTTTGAAACACGTAATGGTAATATCACTTTGGCATCGGTTTGTTCTATAAAAGTATCCAATAAATGGATGCCTAAAAATCCATTTCCACCATAAAGACATATGCAATTACCCATTGCAATCGGTAGACCCTTTGGGTGCTTTTTCAATTGTTTATAAGATATGTTTCGTTTTTGTGTATCGCGGATAATATCCGCTATTGTTTTGGTTTCTAAATGTTCCGTATCCAATGCATACCCATATTGGTCTAAGATGGATAAGATTTGGATGACTGAGAGTGAGTCTCCACCATGGGTAACAATCCCATCTTCCAGACTAAATTTTGAATGATTTAATACAATCGATAAAGCGTGAAAAATCGCTTTTTCTTTTAGGTTGTTTGGTTTAAACGGGGTTTGTTTCACATTATCCCGTGTTTCGATTTTGCCTTCTTTGGTGATGTTTTGTGTGAACACCACTCGATTGGGTCTATGTTGCGGGGAAAGTGTATTGAAGATGTACTGTCTCACGATGTCTTCATCTGCTTTTGGATTGGTTTGAACATAGCTGATGATTTGATTTTGGTTAAACACCGAACAAACTTGAATGACCGATGGGTGTTGTTGGATTTTTTGATCCATCCAGTTCAAATCGATTCTGACCCCGTGGCGTTTAATGGTTCGGTCACCTCGACCGATAAAATAGATAACCCCATGTTCATCTTGATAACCTAGGTCACCCGTTGGGTAAAATGGTTTGTCTTGATACATCACCGTCTTTACCGATGGACTGACATTCATACCTTGAACATAGATTTCGCCGATATCTCCCCATGGCAATGGCTTCTCATTGAAAATCATTACTTGGGTGTTTGAATGGGCTTTACCGATGGAAATAGACGCACTGGATGTTATCTGAGTGGATGTGACAGCGATGGTGGTTTCGGTTGGACCATAGCTATTGTATAACTGGATGTTAGGATAAGCGAGGATGCTTTTAACCAATCCAGGTGTCAAGGTTTCACCCCCTAAAACCAGCCATTTCAAAGTCGACATGAGTTTAGGGTCATCCATTAAGATTTTAATCATTGAAGGGGTGGTTGTGATTCCGTCCACAGGGTAAAGATCAAAACGGTTTAGCCTTTTGGATGGTTGTTTGAACGTCTCTTCATCGAACAATACCAAGGTGATTTTGTGCAGTAATGCAACCCAGATTTCTTCCAAACTCATATCGAAATGAAGTGCTGATAATAAAGGTATCCGTTTTAAATCTTTCGCTTCTCTGATATAAGGTGCCCCAGTCAAATGATTGTAAAGTGCATCTCTTGTAGTGGCGATTTGTTTTCTACCTTGAGTACCCGAAGTGAAATAATACGCCAGAATCGGATTTTTAGGATAATCGATGTATAAGGGTGATTGGTGCTGCCAATCTAAATTGTCGATATTGATTGGTGGATTCAAAAAGGTGTTGGTTTCTGATGTATAAAAAACAAATGGTTTTCCTGCCTTGATGGCTGAAAGCATTGTCAATATGGATCGATATGTCTTATGACCATCGATGACAATGGTATCTACTTGGATGTTTACCAATGCGTGACTCAAACGGTTTGAATCCGTTTCTAGCTTTTGATAAGTGATGGCTTGATCGTCGATGATGGCGATATCTTCTAGATGTGAATCTAAGTTTTGATGATACAAATCCATGAGTTTTTTCTCTACTTTAGGTAAAATCATGGGCAATTCTTCATCAAACAACACAGAGACATCAGACACATTGTTGAGTTTACTCAATTGAACGATGATGTATTTAAGTCTCTTAATCAATCGGTCAATCATCGGTTCCGTATATATACCGGTTTGATAATCTAGGTAGAGATGGGTATCGTCCCCCTCAAGTATATTGATAACCAAAGACTGATCTATATAGGGGTAAAACAAGGGTTCAATCGGAATGTGTTCATCATAATGTCTACTTTGATTGATGATTGTGAAATCAAACAATTGGGTTGTTTGGTGATGGGCTTTGGAACAAGCCAACAATGCTTCAAAATCGACAAATCTTCTTCTTAAGACTTGACGATGTGTAAGTTCAATGTGTTTTAAAAATGTCTCTATGGTAGGGTTTTCCGTGATATTGACATGCATTGGATACACTTGTGAAAACATCCCTAAAGCTGTTTTTTCAGACGATTGTCTTTGGCTTAAAACCATCCCGTAACGGACAGGTTGTTTTGGATATAGGTAGGATAAATATAGCACGATGGCAGCTTCTATCAAAGTGGATAATGAAAATGATGATACATCGTCACTTAAGAAATTTTTCTTTAGTACCACATGTTTCCTTTTGGCTGGTTGTACCCCTGAAAAATGATGATAAGGTTTGATGAACGTAGGTGGCGTTTGTCTAATTTTTTCTTCAAAAAAGGCTTGCGCCTCCGGTTGTATGGGCTGTGTTTCTTTAGCTTTTGAAAATCCCCCATTCGGTAAATCTTGTAAATGAAGATACAGCGACTTCATCAAATACTGAATCGATGTGCCATCGAGTAATATATGGTTCGCTACGAACAGAAGACGGTTGGTTTCACTTTCTATGGCGATTCGATAGAAAGGTGAATTCAACTCAAATGGTGCTTCGAAAAACGCTTGGGTATCTCTTTGATGAATTGATAAGAGTTTGGGTTTTTGATCAATGTTGATCCAATAGGGTACATGATCCAATAAGATAATGGTTTGATGTAATTCGTCTATGTGATGAAAATAGGATTCAATCTTATCTGGGTTGATTTCAAGGTGAGATAAATCTAAAAAACACCCGATTTGGATCGGATAGTGATCATACTGTTTGGAAGCATGTAGCATATTCAGTTGTAGCTGACTGAGTGTCTTCATTTTGTTCACCGTGTAAGATGTTTATATCGTACCATAAATATGGTAAAGAAAAAAGACGCCTTCAAGTTCTATATTGAACTAAGCGTCTTTGAATTATCTTTCGATGTGCATGGATTGGACATGATTGACCGATTCGCCATCCTTTTGAAGAAAGGAGACTTTGCCATAATGCACATCCATGGTTTTCCCTTGGATGATGGTCACCCAGCGTTTGAACCATACGTGTTTTCCAAAATAGATGGTTGGGAAAATGAGGAATAAAATGAATCTGGGTACACGATGAATGATCAAAAATTCCAACAAATCATCGCCACGAACAGAACTTGGTGAGAACTTCATACCGCCACCCATGTAAACCGAGTTCGCTGCGAGGATGAACCAAACCTTTTTGTAGGATTTGGTAACCCCATCAATCGTGACGGTGGCCTCCGATGGTTTATAAGTTAAGAATGCTTTGAGGGCATTTTTGAAATAATTGGCAGCAGATTTCTTTTTGGTTGAAGTGTTGACTAAGTGACACACATAGGCATCGACACCAATCCCAGTCCCATTTAAGAATAAGGATTCTTCCCCATTCACGGTCACTTTAGGTAAGTCTTGGATGTAGTCATTGATTTGTATCAAGTGGTCTTTCGATGGGATGCTTCGAATGAAGTCATTACCCGTACCGGCTTTTAATACATAGATTGGTTGGGTGATGTCATACCCACGAATCGAATTGACCAAATGGTGGAGTGTGCCGTCACCACCTAAAATGATGACACGGTCTTCTTTTTGAACCCCTTGGATGAAATTCGCCACCGAGGGGATTTCAAGGATGCTGTGAACAGCCACTACTTTACCTTCAGATTCGAGTTTCAATACCAGTTCATCCACAATTCCTTGACTCTTACCGTTACGTGATAATGGGTTATAAAGAATGATGTCCATAGACCCTCCTTAGATGAGTTCCACCAATGCAAACTTCTTCTTTCCTCTTTTTATAATAACATACTTTTCAAAGTATGCTGAAGACTTATTGATTTGAACATCAAAGTCATTGACTTTTACTTCATTGACAACGACTGCACCACTTTTTACAAACTCTCTGGCTTCACGTTTAGAGGATGCTAATTTCGTATCTACCAAAGCATCGAGGACATTGATTTCGTTTGTAACTGTAATTGAATCTAATCCTTTTTTCGCCATCATAAGTTCATTAAGCGATAACTTAGAGAACTCGCCTGAGAATAGAGATTCGGTCACGTTCAAGGCACTATTGAGTTTTTCTTTGCCATGAACGAGTTCGACGATTTCTGCAGCCAAACGTTTTTGGGCGATGCGTTTTTCAGGTTCAAGTTGTGAGGTAGCGACAGTCGATTCAATTTCTTCTTTGGATAATAAAGTGAGCATCTTGAAATAAGTGAGCACATCGTCATCGGCTGTATTTAAGAAATATTGGTAGAGTTCATAAGCACTGGTTAAGGATTCATCCAACCATAATGCCCCGGACTCGCTCTTACCAAACTTCGTACCATCGGCTTTTAATAATAATGGTGATGACATCGCAACGGCGTCGTGTTGGTCACCTACGGTTTTACGGATGAGTTCTAACCCAGTCGTAATGTTTCCCCATTGGTCAGACCCACCAAATTGGATTTTGCATTCTAAGGTTTGATAGAGGTGTAACCAGTCAATCGCTTGGATGAGCATGTATGAAAACTCGGTGTAAGAAATCCCTGTATCCAGTCTCGCTTGCACGGTTTCTTTAGATAACATGTAGTTGATGTTAAAGTTTTTACCGTAATCCCTTAAGAAATGGATCATATCGATCTTAGAAATCCAATCGTAGTTGTTGACAAAAATCGCTTCTTTTTGGAAGTGCGACAATTGAACTTTGATCTTTTCTGCATTTTGTAAGGATTCTTCTAAAGTCAGTAATTTACGTTCACTGGTTTGTCTTGGGTCACCGATGAGGCCGGTTGCGCCACCAATGAGGACAACAGGGGTGTGTCCATATTTCGCAATCAACATGATTCTAACGATTTGGACCAAGTGGCCAACGGTTAAGCTTTGACCAGTAGGGTCAAATCCACAATAAAATTTCGTTTTTTGGTTGTCTAATAAATCTTTTGCTTTGGCTTCATTGGATACGTCTTTAACAAATCCGCGCCATTGTAATTCTTCAAATAATGTCATGGTTCTTCTCCTTTAGATAAAATAAAAAGCCGTCCTTAAAAATCAATCTAAGGACGACTATAACAATCGTGGTACCACCTTAGTTCTATGGTTGCCCATAGCACTCTTTTTAATTGTTGGATCTCCAAAAGTGTAATTCAGTTTAAACCCAGCTTTGTTTTCACCTAACACAAAGTCTCTATGTTCTAAAGTTTAAGCTTACTGTGTTTTTTTCAACGACCCTATAATGATTCTCTTCTCACAATGTAGTGAGGTAATACAACTTGAAGTGAATCGAGTTGTTCTTTATTCATGAGTTTGGTTAATAGTCTCATGGCTACTGCACCGATATCATACACTGGGATATCAATCGATGTCAAGGTTGGGCGGGATAAAAGCGCATACTTCGTATTTTGGAAGCCTGCGACAGATACCATTTCAGGGACAGAACGGCCAGATTCATTCGCAATATTCATGAAAGATACGGCAATCGAGTCACGGACACCAATGGCACCATCGATGATCTTATCGGCGAAGAAGTTTGCGAAATGTTGACGGTTAACAGATGTCGTCCCGGAGGTTCTGAACACGCGTGGCATTAAGTGTGCTTCTTGCATTGCTCTGGTGTAGCCCAATTCTTTCTTATCGTTGACGGAATATTTTCTCACGGTAGAAAGCATGTAAATGTCTTTTTTACCCATTTCAATCATCAATTTGGTGATTTCATACCCTGCTTTTTCATAATCGATGGATACGCTTGGTACAGATCTATCCTCATTGACCACGTTCGCTAAAACGAATGGGATTTCGTTTTCGTCAAATAATTCTTTGACTTTCTTCATTCTAGATGCGTCGAGCTCATCGTTTAAGATCAACACGCCATCGACTTGTTCAGCCACGATGTCGTTGATGAGTTCGATGATGTTGACATCTTCATGGGCAGAGAATAGTTTGATTGAATAGCTATACTTCATCGCGATGTCGGAGATACCCCCAAGCATTTCAGCAACAGAAGCTCTCGTGATATCAGAGACCAAAACACCCACAGTGGTGGTTTTACGGCTCGCCAAACCTCTAGCGATCGCATTTGGGCGATAGCCGAGTTCTTTAATGACTTTTAAGACGCGTTCTCTCGTGTCTGGTTTAACTTTTTCAGGGTTGTTTAATACTCTTGAAACGGTTGCTAATGAGACTCTTGCCGCTAAGGCTACTTCATAAATCGTTACTTTTACGCTCATAATTTCAACTCCTTATAACACATGTTATTATAACATGTCGTGTAAAGGCTTTCAAGCATTTCATGAAAATTTTTACATTTGTTTTCATTTTGCGTTGTAAAGCCATTAAAAAGAAAAAAACCAGCATTCACTGGTTTTAATTCCTTAGACGGATCTCTTTTCTTTGATACGTGCAGCTTTAGTGGATAATGTTCTGATGTAATTGAGCTTAGCTCTTCTTACTTTACCACTTCTAGCAACTTCTAATCTGTCGATGGTAGGTGCATTCACTGGGAATGTTCTTTCTACACCGACGCCATAGGAAATCTTACGAACTGTGAAAGTTTCACTGACACCGCCACCTTGACGTTTGATGACCAATCCTTCGAATAATTGGATACGTTCGCGGTTACCTTCTTTAATTTTGACATACACTTTTACAGTATCACCTGGATAGAAAGTTGGAACTTCCTTCATGTATGCGCTCGTAAGCTCTTGGATCAATTGTTGACCTTTTGCTCTTGCCATAGTACTCACTCCTAATCTTCCAGTGTTCATAAAGGTTTCTCTAGCGGACCACTGTGCTTTACCGGTTTAACGGCATTTCGTATTATATCATAGATATAGGTCTTGCGCAAGTCTTTTTACGACTTAATCGACAAATCATTTGGATTCTTTGTTCAATTCGTTTTTGATGTCCTCTAACATCTTCAAATCGGTCTTGGACAATGCCGCTTTTTCTAATAAATCTGGGCGTTTTATGAGGGTTTGTTTAAGCGCTTCATAACGGCGCCACTTGGCTATTTCCTGATGGTTGCCATTGCGTAAAACCTCTGGAACTTCAAACCCCTTATACGTGGCTGGTTTGGTATAATGTGGGTGTTCTAACAACCCCATCGAAAATGAATCATTTTCATGGGATTCTTTTTTGATGACATCCTCTAAAAGTCTCACAACCGCGTCCGTAATCATCATTGCCGGGAGTTCACCACCCGTTAAGACAAAGTCCCCCATCGATACTTCCTCATCGATGAAGTGATACACACGTTCATCGATGCCTTCATAATGGCCGGCTAAAATGATTAAATGTTCTAATGAAGCATATCTTTCCGCCATTTTTTGATTGAATACTTGCCCTCTAGGACTGGTGATGATCACCGTTGAATTGTCTTTCTTGAGTGCTTCAATCGCATGATAAAATGGTGGAAATTGCATGAGCATCCCTGCCCCGCCACCATAAGGCGTATCATCCACTTTTTTGTGTTTAAGTATGCTATAGTCCCTCAAATCGATGATGTTGATTTCAACTAAGTTGATACCTACTGCACGACGAATGATGGATTCATCGAGACACGCTTTCAACATGTCTGGAAAAATTGTCACGATGTCAATTCTCATAACAATCCCTCGATTTCCTCAATATCGATGCGGTCTTCTGAGATGGTTTTAACAAACGCATTCACAAAAGGAATGAGGGCTTTTTTATCGTCTTTTTCGACTTGGAGTAAATGGCCTTGAGGCACTTCTAAAATATCTGTGACGATACCTACACAAGCATTATGTTGATTGAATACGGATTTACCTATTAAATCTTGATAATGGAATTCATCTTTCTTCAGTTTGGGTTTTTCGTCTGTGTAAAGAACGGCACCCTTGAGATGCAATACTTGATTGATGTTATCGAATGCATCGAACCCAATGATCAAATGGTCAGAAGCCACCCTGACTGTTTGAATCTTCAGTTCGACCTTTTGATCTTTGATTATTGTATATATTTTTTTGTTTTTCTTGAAACGATCAAAGTCACTGTTGGTTTTGACTTTGACCTCACCCTTGATGCCATGGGTGTTGATCACTTTTCCGATTTCGTAAGCCATAATATCACCTGTTCTATTATATCACAAAAAAATCATATCAAAACCGGGATGAACGTGGGCATTTTCTCGATGGCACGAAAAATGAAAACGGTTCCAATCCCCTTTTGATGGTCGATTGGATGGATTTTATGATTTTGGTATTGTAATCGGTTTCGCATATGATATGATGAATTTGGTAAATGTGGGGGGATTTCAACATGGTTGATCCAAAAGTCGTAGATTGGCTGAAAACCGAATACAACATCGATTTTTATAACGAGATTGCGTTTTCTTCAAATAGACGTGTGTCTTTCGTGATCGATATCGATGAAAAGCCTTTGATGTGTCGTGTGACTTCTGGTCAATTATCGAGTGTATCTCTGCCAGAATGGACCTATTTCCCTGTCAACAATCTGTTTGCTTATGTCGATGAGAACAATTTACTCGCTGAGGTTGAGGGTAGACACAGTTTCATTCAAAACATTCGAAACAAGTTCAACACCTTTGATCAGGAATTGTATTTATATATCCCTGTGAAAAGACAGCTAGAACCCTTATGGCTTTATATGTCATTTACAAGACACCATGTAAAACAAAAACACATCGTGTTTGCACAAGTGGTGAGGATTTATGAACAAACACCGATTGAAATCATCCACTATCAAAAAACCTATCAAGACCCATTAACGAAGTTGTTTTCTAGAGAAACGCTCAAATTACATATGAATCACTTAACTTCCACCCAAAATTCCTATGTCATGTACCTCGATATTGATGACTTCAAGTATGTGAATGACCAATTTGGACACCAGGCTGGTGACCAATTGCTGATTGACATTGCCCACTATTTCATTGGTACATGGGAACACAATGTTTTATACTACCGGTTGGGTGGGGATGAATTCTTCATGTATTGTTATGACCATACTTTAGAACAAATCAAAGCACGAGCAGAAAAAATCATCCGAGATATTGAAAATCTGACTGAGGTTGCGAAAACAGTTGGCATCAGTGTTTCGATTGGGATTGTACAAATCACAGAAGAAAACAAGGGTTATCACAACTTACTAAACTTAGGCGATAAAACCATGTATCAATCCAAAGCCAAAGGTAAAGGCAGCTACACTTTATATCATCCTGAAAAATAGTAAAAGCATCCAATAGGATGCTTTTTTGTCGAAAAAAAAGAGATTTTCATCTCTTCTTTAGAATGCGTCAATGTCAATTTTAACGTGCTTGCCTTCTTTAGAAGCACCAGCATAAACAATTGTACGAATGGCTGAGGCAATTTTACCGCCCTTGCCAATGACACGGCCTAGGTCTTCTTGATTGACCAGAACCTGGATTGTAAGGTCACTCCCATCATCCGCAAGTGTTTTAACAAGTACATCCTCAGGGTGAAGCACCAATGGCGTAACGATATTTTTAATCAGTCCATCATAATTGATTGCCATGTTCCTCGATCCCCCTTGATGTTATTTTTCTAAAACGGAATACTTTTTGAATAAGCTCTTGACAGTTTCGGTTGGTTTAGCGCCGTTGTTGATCCATTTTGCTGCTTTATCTTTGTCGATGTCAACAATAGCTGGATTCTTAACTGGGTTATATGTACCAATGACTTCTAGGAAACGTCCATCTCTTGGTGATGTTGCGTCAGTAGCAACCACGCGATAGAATGGGCTCTTATTGGATCCGAAACGTTGTAATCTGATTTTTACCATAGTTTGTTCACTCCTTTTTTATCTTTCCACTACTATTATACGCGTGGAAAAGATAATGTCAAGCATTTTTCCTTTACACTTCGAATTTTACATCTTGTGCTTGTAATAAAGAAGGTTCATAGCGTGATACACCTTTCATCTTCTCTAAGGCTTGTCTCACTTCTTTTTCTTTGTTCTTATCCAAATAGATGGTACAATACTTGGATTTTTGTGAGACATAGAACACTTTGACGTCCAATTCTTCTATTTTGTTGACCACTTCTTTATTTTTGAAGTAGACAATATACGATATACGATTAACCAACATGACAACTATTCTCCTTAAATAAACCCAGTTCATTCGGTACTTTAACGTGCGAAGAGATGGTTTGACCCAAATCTCTCGATAAATCATCCAATGTTTGTTGAATGATTTTTTCCGCCGCTAAGTATTTTTTCACAGCCTCGTTTTCATACAAAGCCCTTTTCGCAATCCCCAAGGCTAAAATGATTTGCTTAAAATCGGGGTGGTAAGACCCACCTTGACTTTGAACTTCATTGAATTTAGCCATCGCCTTTTGATAGGCTTCCACTTCATTTTTCAACTGGGTTTGCATGTACTGGCCATAGTAGACCAAGTCTTTAAACGCTTGTGTGGATTTAATTTCGTCTGCGACTTCATATGCTTTAAATATAATGGCCATACGGTCCATAACATCACCCATAAATACTATACGTTTTTTTGGTTTTTTTGTCAAAACAAGCACGATAATTTGTAAATATGTTATAATTAACACGAGGTGTTTGATATGATTTTAATGAAAGATATCATCCGCGAAGGTCACCCTACTTTAACGCGTGTCGCGGACAAAGTAGCGATGCCAATTTCGGATGAAGACAAACAAATCGCCTTTTCTTTGTTTCAATATGTAATCAACTCACAAGACGATGAATTGGCAGAAAAATATAAACTAAGACCCGGTGTTGGGATTGCTGCACCACAAATCAATGTGTCTAAAAGGATGTTCGCGATGCATGTCCACGATGTCGATGGCAAGTTGTATTCGATGATTGTGGTTAACCCAAAAATTACCCAAAGATCAGAAGAGATGGTTTATTTAAATGGGGGCGAAGGGTGTCTTTCTGTCGATAGACCCACAGAGGGTTTAACGCCTAGACATTTAAGCATCAAATTTGAAGCATTTGTTTATGATGTCGAATCCAATGGGTTTAAGTTGAAACGCGGGTCGCTTACAGGCTATCCAGCGACCGTCTTCCAACATGAGTATGACCATTTAGATGGCATCATGTTTACGACTAAGTTGTACCCTGAAATCCCTGGCGCTAAACCATTGTTTGAAGAATTCGAACCTGAAGATTTGTTGGATGAATAACGAGGAAACTCGTTATTTTTTTATCAAAAAAAGGTGATTGATCACCTTTTACTCAATGACTTTTTTAATGACGGATATGTAAATCTTATGCATATCTAGCATCGATAATGCCTGCTCATTTGGAATATGTAACTTTTGGTCCATTTTTTGATATTGGACCTTTTCTTTTTTGTTTTTTGAGAATAGGCCTAAAAACTTCTTTTGTTGATACACCGATTGTCTATTTTCGATGTAGGATGCTAAGTTATTATCCATCACATATAACCCCTTAAACTTATCTCGATTGGCTTTTTTTAAGACCTCAATGATGTTTGAAACGCCAAAGCCCAATAAGTAAGGCTGATTCTCTTTTTCAATATCGTAAATGCGGATGAGTTGTGTGTTGTTTTTGAGGATCCTGTAACTGGTCGTCACCGATGACCCGATTTGATGGATCAATCCGGCATCGAACACAAAACGGATGGTTTTGATTTCATTGATCAAATAAGCGATTTGCCCAACCGCGTATCCACGAGGTATCGCAAACACCAATTCAAAATGCTTCTTCTTCGTTTCATCCAATAGATACTTGATATGCTCTACCAATTGGTCATGTTGGACATCGAAGCTATCTAAGGATGGTAAAGTTAAAATCAAATATTTCGTGCCTAATGTCTCGGCATTTTGAAATAGTAATGTTAAATCGTTTTTGTTGATGGTGGATAAGTGATAACGATACATCGCATCGATCACTTGTAGACTCCATTTATCCTTTTTTAAACGGATTGGGAGCTGTTTGAGTGTATTTGGATCTACCGATAACAAGGGTTGGTTATCAAAGTACCTCAAAGACAACAGCTTGATGTCAAGGTCCTTCGCCACCTCAAGTTGTCCATCGATCGATTGGGTTGTTTGGTCAAAAAAGCCAGTTAAACTCATAGTCACACCTGCCATTCGTACATGATGATCGACCCTGCCATCGCGACATTTAAGGATTCGATATCTTTGGTTTTTATATAAATCAATTGATCTGAGATTGCCATGATTTCTTTAGAAACACCCGCGCCTTCATTGCCTAAAACTAATACGCACTTTTCGGGTACTTGGATGTTTTTTATATCTAATGCGTTTCTACCTAAAGCCGTCGCGTAAACGGTATAGCCTTGTTGTTTTAAATGGTGAATGGTTTCTATTAAAGGTTGTCTCAAGAGATTCGCATAAAACAAGTTACCTTGCGTCGCGCGGATGGTTTTGTCATTATAAAAGTCTGCTGAATTATCGGAAGCGATGATGGTTTGAAATCCAAAACCAACGGCGCTACGAATGAGCGTACCGACATTGCCTGGGTCTTGAACATCCTCTAACATAAGAATACGTTTAGATAAGGGTTTGGGTTGTGGTTTTTTCACGATACCGAGTACCGTTAACGGGGAATCGGTCAGTGACAACTGCTTCATCAATGATGCACTGATTAAAGTGCCAGCTTGGTTAGGGTTTGATGTATATACATCGATTTCAAAACCTTGTTTGATGGCTTCTTCTACTGCATGTGTGCCATAAACCAAAAAAGCCTGATGTAAATCACGATGCTTTTTCGTTTGAAGTTTAAGGATGTGTTTGATTTGATCATTGTCCTTCGATGTGATCATGCATAGCCTCCCAGGCTTCCGTGACTGTGAACCCGTGTTGATCCAAACGAATATCACTGTTTGGAGTAATCACGAATGTCTTCGTTTCGGCCACGATTTCATCTATTATTTTATCATAATCCACCATAAACTTCTCGTTGATTAATGCTTTTTTAATGTTGGGTTTGGTCGAAGAACCGGTTGGGGTATAGATTGTACAACAATCCTCAAAGGGTTGAATTGAAATATCATACGTATCGATTTGTTTGGATAACTTAATGATGTCTTGCTTATCGGTGGTGACCAATGGTCTGATGATTGGGATACTCGTCACGGCTTCAATGGTATGCATCGAATCTAAGGTTTGTGACGCCACTTGTCCAATCGATTCACCCGTAACAATGACCAACGCATGTCTTTTTTGAGCCACTTTTTCTGAGACCCTAAAGAACATTCGACGCATCACTGTAATCACATAGCTTGGTGAGATTCTCGCAATGATTTCTTGATGTAATTTAAAGAAAGGTACCATGTGTAAACGAAATTCTTGTCTGTAACTATATAAAGACATCTTCTTTGCGAGTTCAATCACTTTTTGAGCCGATTCGATCGAGGTCATCGGTGTGGATTCAAAGTGAATCCCTTCGACTTCTACCCCTTGTTTCATGGCTAAAAATCCAGCAACAGGTGAGTCAATCCCCCCAGAAATGAGTAAGAGCCCTTTACCAGCAACACCCACAGGGAAGCCGCCCAACCCTTTTTTCGAATCTAAATAGATGAGGGCTTCGGTTTCATTGATTTCTACATGTAAGGTGACTTCTGGATTTTTGACATCTACCGTCACCAGTTCATGTACACCTTTTAAAATCCCTTTGGACAATATTTGTGTGATTTCTTGAGAGGTATGTGGTAAGCTCTTGTCTGTACGTTTCGTTTCCACCTTGAATGTCTTTTTGGTCTTCACTTCATTGACAATGAGTGCGATGGCATTTTCAATGATGGTATCGTAATCTTTGCCTGAGGTCATGACAAAGCTAAAAGACCCAATCCCAGTGACGTGCATTAAGGCTTGTTCAATCTTTTTCATATCCTCGTTTTGAATGACTAAAAACAGCCTGTCGTGTCTTTTTTCTAAAGTCACGTCCAAGTGTTTTGTATTTTGTTTTAAAAGTGCGATGGCACGTTCTCTAAATATTTTTTGATTTTTTCCTTTAAGCATCAAATCGCCAAAGCGAATGAGTACTTTATCATATGTGGACATATTATCACCAAAAACCATTTTACCATAAACTGATGCTATTTTTTGATATAATGGTGTTGTTATGATAAAGGAGTATACCCCATGGAACTGTTATTACAAAGTGCTGAAGCACTCTTAAAAGAAACCAAAAACAATGTCTCACTGTTGTCCAACGCCAGCGCATTTATCAAGGCTTACGTCCCGGATTTAAACTGGGCAGGCTTTTACTTGTTTGAACAAAACAAACTCATTCTAGGGCCATTCCAAGGCTTACCAGCCTGTGTTGAAATCGATTTGGGTAAAGGGGTGTGCGGCACTTCTTTACAACAAAAAAAGATTTTAAATGTGCCTGATGTGCACTTATTTGAAGGTCACATCGCCTGTGATTCCAATTCGAATTCAGAACTCGTGATTCCCTTGTTTAAACATGGACAAGCGATCGGTGTCATGGACATCGATAGTCCGCTATTTAATCGATTTGATTCGAAGCTACAAATCTTTTTTGAAAAGCTTTCTGAGATCATCATCGATTTATATGAAATATAATTGACATTACCCACACAATTGTATATAATATCACTTGTCGGTAAAAGCAGGCACAACAATTTAAGATTCTGATCTCTTCCCACTGGGGTAGCTAGTAACCTTTCTGCTTTAAGGCGAACACGATTTGAAGATCACCTTAACATTGAACATGCATTTTTACCACCAAATCTATAAGGAGGTAAAAATAATGAGTCGTTACACAGGTCCATCTTGGAAAATTTCCCGTCGTTTGAACTATTCTATTTCTGAAACAGGAAAAGAATTACAACGTCGTCCGTACGCACCTGGCCAACATGGTCAACGCAGAGGTAAAGTCAGCGAATATGGTCAACAACTTCAAGAAAAGCAAAAGGTTAGATTTACCTATGGCGTTTCTGAAAAGCAATTCCATAAGACATTCGTTGAAGCTAGAAAACTCGCTGGTGTTCACGGTGAAAACTTCTTGAAGTTACTTGAATCTAGATTAGATAACGTTGTTTATCGTTTAGGTTACGCAGCTACAAGAGCACAAGCCAGACAATTGGTCAACCACGGTCATTTCTTGGTTGACGGTAACAAAGTGGATATTCCATCTTACCGTTTAGTTCCTGGACAAAAAGTATCTTTACGTGAAACATCCAAAGGGCTTACAGTCATCAAGGCTGCGCTTGAAAAGATGGTATTACGCAAGGATTACGTGTCTTTCGATGAAGCTACATTGGTAGGTACATTCGTCAGATATCCAGAAAGAAATGAAGTTATGCCAGACGTTAAAGAACAACTAATCGTTGAATTCTACAACCGCTAATTGAACTTAAAAAGCATCCGATTTGGATGCTTTTTTTCTTATTCTTTGGTGTAAAAAGGCTGAACTTTTTGAAACAATTTATTGAAGTAGTATTTCGACATATGGGTGGTCAGTTGATACATTTGGTTGTCGAGAGATAACGCCATCTTCACTTTTTGAATACCCAAATAGAATCGTTGTTGGTCTTCGATGTTCGCAGTGAGGATCAGGTGGTTTTGTTGTAGGCCATCGGCATACGTTTCCTTAAACAGATAGGCTGAATAGGCGAGATTCTCTCCTTGGATCACATCCAATAGGTAATTCATGATGGGTTCTTCATAGTTGAATGGTTCTACAGATACGAGTTTACGTCTGTTTTTAGTGGTATATAATCCAGTTTCAAAGGCATGTTCAATCAAATCGATCATTTTCACTTTGAATTCATCGAGTTTTTCTTGTAACCCGAGTCGCACCGAAGCATAGCCAATAACATCGAGTTGTTCTGTGAATTTTGGACTAACTTCAATGGCCTTATAGATTTCATCGATGCCTTTAGGGTCGTGGTAATGGTTGATCAGAATGACCCCTCTGACATAGTGGAGATACCCCGTTCCCCCATAAAGCTCAATGAATCGTTCGGTGGCTTTCATGTAAGATTCTACTTGACCAATATCATATAATCCGAGAATGTATCGGTACAATGACATCTTCTCTTCGGTAGGGTTATTTTCATAGTCGTTCACTGCTTGGATGGCTGGGGCGTATATATATTTATAGGTATAATCGTAATCTTCCTTCCCACCAGGAGCAAGCTCATTGAAAATCTTTAGCATTTCTTTCAATTCTGTTTCATCGTATGGACCCATGGGTTCGATTTCAAAGCTATCGACGCCAAAGTGTGACATCCGTTGATGGAGGGTGGGATGGGTATGGCGTTTGCGGACAAGTTCCAATGGAATAAGTTCATCCAGTGTGGGTTTATTGGCAGCTAAGTAGCTCAAGAATTCTTGATGCATATCCTCAAAATGGGTCGTGGAGGGTTCTTCTTTCGTGGTTAAGTTAGCAAAAATAAATGGTTCCAATAGGAATGTTTCATAGTATTGAATCTTTAAGCCTGCACTGATGTAAGTTGAATTGATTCCTTTATCCAACAAAGCGTCATCGGCGCGTTGTTCTATGAACTTCGAACTGAGTTGTTTGAACGTTTCAAATTGAAATCTTGAATAGATGGCCATGGCTTGAAACAAAAACTGTGTAAGGATGTTTGTTGTCCCTGAATGAGATAATCGATCCAACCATTCAATCGAACGGTACCAACGGTTGGCATTAGAGGAATCTTCGTGAACCAAATGGGCAAGTTCATGTAAAAGAATACTCATCAATTCTTTCTCATTTAAAGACTGAATCAAGTGTAAACCTAAGGTAATGTGGTGTTTACGATTACCATAGGTGATGGTCGCGTTGTTACCTATAACAACATACAATTTGACCGGTGAAGTCACGCCCATGAGGGATTTGGCTAACGACAGTATGTCATGAAGTTTTGGGTATTGTTTGGCATCAATCGGATACCCATAGGGGTCGTTCGGTGAGACAAATAACTCGGATGTCATGGAAATGTAAAACATCATCAATATCACTAAAGCGATTTGAATGCTTGGGGTATGTAGGGCTAATGCGAATAAAAACGCGGGTAAAAGTATCAGGGCTGAAATGACTATGCCCAAATAAGCATTCGTCAGATGGTGGTTTTTACTTAACATCTTTTGAATATCTTCAATGGTGTCAAACCCTTTAAGATTGGATTCATCGTACATGCTTTTGAGTTTACGTAAATCTTTTGTCATGAGTTTTTTGATTTTTTGCATGCCAATGATATTGCCAATCATGATGGCTATGATCAAAGCAATACTCGTGAAAAGACCAACCAATATCCAAACTTTTGGTAGAAAACTGAGCAAATAACCAACCCCGATGAATGCCATAAAGATGACAAATAACAATCCGATTTGTTTAATATATCGCATAACTTACCTCCGAATATGGTTCAATTGTAACATATATTTTTGAAAAAAAATCACCTAATTCAGGTGATTTCACTTTAGGATATAGACCACACCAATGATGACAACCATGTAAATGATACATATGATGGTATATTTGATGAGGTACTCTTTGAAGCGTTCAGGGTATAACCTGGTGACAAATTTAAAGGTAATCAAACTCGCTAATGAACCAATCAACGTACCCATGGCACCGATGTTCACCCCTTGTAAAAGGTTGAGCATAAATTCGGTTGGGGTAAAGGTGGATAATAGCACCGCCGCCGGAACATTAGAAATGAATTGACTGGTGATGATGCCTGTAAAGAAGACACTGTGTTCGTTATTCAATATCGATTCAAAAAATTGTTTGATCGCATCCATCTGTCCGATGTTGCCGGTAAATATGAAAAACATAAAGAACGTAAGCAATAAATGATAGTCGACCTTTTTAAAAAGATGACGTCCAAAAACCAGTGCGAGCAACAATACGATCACAATCGATATTTTGGCTTCAATGAGGCCTAAAACCGTCAATATCGCGATGAAGAATGTCACGAAATAAATATAGATTCGATGGTCTTTGATTTTCACATCTTCGACGATGGGTTTGACCAAGTCTTGTTTGAAAATGAGCCAAATCGAAATCAACAACAGCACAAATCCAGTGATTGTGATCACCGCTGTGCTTCGCATAAAGTCCCAAAACGGCAGATCATAATTCGTGTACAAATAAATGTTTTGGGGGTCACCCATCGGTGTCAACGCTGAGCCTAAATTGGCAGCTAAAGTCATCAATATGACGATGATGATGGATTCTTTGGTACGACCAATCTTACCGGTGACAAATAACATGAATGGTACCAAAGTGAGCAGCACAGCATCGTTCGTAACCAACATCCCTAAGAAAAACGAAGCCATCACAATGACCAGTGCAATGGTGCGCATATCTTTCAAATGTTTGACCATCTTAACTGCAATCATCGTGAAGAAATTTTGATCCGTCATGCCTGCGACTGAAAACATCAACGAAAACATCACCACCAACACTTCAATGTTGATGTAATCGATGTACCCTGGGTGGATGGGGACAAATAATACAGAAATTAAGGCTGCAATCAAGGCAATAAAAAAGACTTTATCTTTATATATATATTTTAAAATGGCTTTCACAAATAACCCCTCTAACCAACAAAAAAGCACGTATCCACACTTATTATACGCGCTTTTAAATCTTAATCAATTGAAAAAATAAAACGCCCATTTCTTTTGAAAATAAGCGTTTGATTTTTGTTATTTTTTAGCTGCGTTGACGAGTGTTAAGTAGCTTGCTGCATCGAGAGATGCGCCACCAACCAACGCCCCATCGATGTTTTCTTGAGCGAGTAAACTGTCGACATTTTTGGTGTTGACAGAACCCCCATAAAGAATTCTCACACGATTAGAAACGTCTTCACCATAAATGTCTTTCAACACTTCACGGATGTTTTTGATGGTTTCTTCGGCTTGTTCTGGTGTCGCTGTTTTACCTGTTCCAATCGCCCAAATCGGTTCATAAGCAATGATGGTTTTGAGTGCTTGATGACGATCGATGTTGAGGTATGCTTTCAACACTTGGTTTTTAACCACCGCATCTGTCGTGCCAGCTTCTCTAATTTCTAAAGATTCGCCCACACAAATGATGGGTGTAAGTTCGTGTTTAATGGCTGCATGGACCTTTAAATTAACCGTTTCATCGGTTTCATTGAACATCGCACGACGTTCGCTATGACCGATGATGACGTATTCAACGCCAGTGGTTTCAAGCATGAGTGGTGAGGTTTCCCCAGTGAATGCACCATTTTCAGCATAGTGCATGTTTTGTGCACCAATCTTGATGTTTTCACCTTGTCTTTTAACCAAATCTCTTAAAAATACATCGTTGGCACAGACCACAGATTCAACCAAATCTCTGCTCGGTACTTCTTGATTGACCGCATAGATGAATTGGAGTGCTTCATCTCTGGTCTTATACATTTTCCAGTTACCTGCAATCACAGGTCTACGTAATTTATTCATATGAATCTCCTTACACTAAAATGGCTGCGATTTCGTTAATGGCTTCTTCAGCGTTTTTGCCGGATGCGACAATGCGCACGTTTTGACCTTGAGGAATCGCTAAGGACATCAATCCTAGGATGGATTTAAGGTCAACCACTTTATCCTTGTAGTGCAATTCGATATTCACAGCATATTTTGAAGCGGCTTGAACGATTTTCACTGCAAGACTTGCGTGTAATCCAGTCGTGCTTTTTACAATGACTTCTTTTTCCATATATTATCACCTTTCTAAAACATTGGCGGTGTACTAATCCATAGTACTTTCGCCTTTTTATTTGTATGATTCATGAGGTAGTGTTCTTTATTGGCGGTGTAATAGAAGGTTTCACCGGTTTTCACCACATGTTTCTTCTTATTGAGTACCAATGTAACTTCGCCCTCAAGGACATAGCCAAATTCTTCCCCTGCATGAGGATCATCCATAAATGACTTCCCATTGGGTAGGAGCTCAATGAGGATGGGCTCCATTTCATATTTTAACGCATTCGGTACGATCCAACTAACATTATGCTTCATTTCAGGGCTTTCTTTTTCGAAGAAATCGCTCTTTTTAAAGACCACTTGTTCTTCAATTTGATTGCTGAAAAAGTCAGAGATATCGGTACCTAATACTTCTAATATTGAAAACAACGTATTCATGGATGGGGACGCCAAATTGTGTTCTAGCTGAGAAATATAGCCTTTGGATAACTCAAGTCTATTTGCCAGTTCTTCTTGCGTCAAACCATTTTCGAGACGTAATTCTCGAATTTTACTACCGATGTCCATCTTATTTGTTAGCAACAATTTCGACGCCTGGTAATAATTTGCCTTCTAAGTATTCCAAGGACGCACCACCACCCGTGGAGATGTGTGTGAACTTAGATGCATAACCAAATTGGATGGCTGCTGCAGCAGAGTCACCACCGCCGACGATGGTAATCGCGTTTGTAAGCTTAGAAATCGCTTCACAGACACCGATGGTGCCTTTAGCGTAGTTGGACATTTCAAATACACCCATAGGTCCATTCCATACAACGGTCTTAGCGGTTGCTAATACGGATGCGAATAGTTCGATGGATTTAGGTCCGATGTCTAGTGACATTTCGTTTGGTTTAATATCGGTAATTGGACCGACATGTTTTGCCGGTTCATTTTCAAATTTTTCAGTGAATGCGAAGTCAACAGGCAATACAATCTTACCTTGTGCTTGTTCTAACAATGATTTTGCTAATTCAACTTTTTCTAATTCACAAATCGATGTACCGACTTCGAAGCCTTGCGCTTTTAAGAAGGTATAAGCCATACCGCCACCAATGATGACTTTGTCAGCCACTTTAAGCAGGTTGGAGATGACTTCAATCTTATCAGAAACTTTAGCACCACCCAATACTGCGACAAAAGGACGTTTTGGATTGGATACGGCACCACCGATGAATTCAATTTCTTTTTCTAACAAGAAGCCTGCAACGGTTTCTTGGATATTAGCAGCGATCCCTGCGTTTGAAGCGTGCGCTCTGTGCGCTGTTCCGAATGCATCATTGACGAATACATCGCCTAATGATGCCCAGTATTTGCCTAATTCAGCGTTGTTTTTGGATTCTTTATTGCCTTCGATGTCTTCAAAACGGGTGTTTTCAAACATCAAGATTTCGCCATCTTTCAAACCGTTGATGGCAGCTTCTAATACTGCACCTCTGGTTTCAGGGACGAATTGTACATGCTTACCTAATAGTTCAGATAAACGTTGCGCGACTGGTGCCAAGGTAGCATCCTTTTTGTCTTCAGCGGTTTTAACTCTGCCAAGGTGAGAGAATAAAATCGCTCTTCCGCCTTTTTCTAATACGTATTTGATGGTAGGCAACGCTTCCACAATACGATTTTCGTCTGTGATTTTTCCGTCTTGCATAGGCACGTTAAAATCGACACGAATCAATACTTTCTTTCCAGAGACGTTGATGTCTCTAACCGTCTTTTTTCCCATAGTATCCTCCGTAAAATAATGTTATGGTAATCAATCGACAATATTATATCACTAGTTATCTTGTTTTACTAGAAAATATCCAATGAAAATGTTATCACATCCTTTATAAAATCAAGGATTGATGGTTCTCCATATAATCATAGATTATTTTACAATATTTCATTTTTTCTTTGAACCGCGTGTAAGAGATATGGACCTCTATCTCAGTAAGATTGGTAAAAAGGACGACGGTATGATCGCCATATTTCTGAATTGACGCGATTTTAAGGTAGTTGATCCAAATCGTTTCATAACTTCTTGGACTACCGGTTGGCATCAATAATATCGTTGGGTTGATGTAGATTGGGACCATGGCGTGGATCTTAAAACGTTTCTTAGTCAAGAGAATTCTGGATTCATAAGTCATCAGTAATTCCTGACACAAAAGTTTAATTATACTAATCGGCGGTTTTTCCGATTGTGTGGTGTATTTTTCAAAAACAAGGGCAGAACCCCTCGGGTGTTGTTGGATATATAGCATATTTTTATAAAAGAAAAGAGACCTCGCGGTCTCTTATTTGTTTTGGTCGAATACTAAACGTTGTTCAGTTTCTGGGTTGAAGAAATGGCACTTGTTCATGTCTAAAGCCAGTTCCATCTTGTCACCAATGTGGATGTCTGCTCTCGCATCAACGCTTGCGCAAACGTTATTACCATTGATGTTGGTATAAATATTGGTTTCAGCACCTAACAATTCAGCGACGTCAACTTCAATCTTAAGGATGCTGTTAGGGAATGTTTCAAACACTAACTTATCGTCATGAATGTCTTCAGGACGGATACCTAAAACGATTGGTTTGCCATAGAATGAATTTTGTTTGATGATTTCAAGTTTACCTTTAGGTACTTCGAGTTTTTGGTTACCAGTGACGAACCATCCGTCGTTGTTTACAACGCCTTCAATGAAGTTCATAGGTGGTGTACCGATGAATCCCGCAACGAACATGTTGTTAGGGAAGTCATAAATTTCTTTAGGCGCACCGACTTGTTGGATGTAGCCATCTTTCATAACAACGATACGGCTAGCCATGGTCATCGCTTCGATTTGGTCATGGGTAACGTAAATGGTTGTAGTGTTGATACGGTTATGAAGCTTAATCAATTCACCACGCATTTGAACGCGTAGTTTAGCATCCAGGTTGGATAGTGGTTCGTCCATTAAGAATACTTTTGCATTACGGACAATCGCTCTACCTAAGGCAACACGTTGTCTTTGACCACCGGATAACGCTTTTGGTTTACGGTCAAGGTACGGTAATAGACCTAAGATGGCTGCTGCTTCTTTGACTTTAACGTCAATTTCATTTTTAGGCATCTTACGAATCTTAAGACCGAATGCCATGTTGTCATAAACGGACATGTGTGGGTATAGCGCATAGGATTGGAAAACCATCGCGATATTACGGTCTTTTGGTGCTACGTCGTTTACTAAGACGTTATCGATGTATAATTCACCAGCGGAAATTTCTTCCAAACCAGCGATCATACGTAATGTTGTGGATTTACCACAACCAGAAGGTCCAACGAATACGATAAATTCTTTATCTTTGATGCTTAAGTTGAAATCGAATACCGCTTGGACACCATTAGGGTAAATCTTATCAATGTGTTTTAGTTCTAGGGTTGCCATACAATCACTCCTTTATTAGTATATAGTTGTCAACGCTTACATTATACGAAAGTATATAAAAAAAAGAAATGTGCAAGTTGCACACTCTTGTATCATTGGTTTTGTCTATGGATGTTTTCTTTAAGAAAGGCAATGAATTCATCTACATTGCCTTGTACTAAACTATTTTTCGGAACTAAGGTTGCGATGTTGTGTGACCTATAGAGCAAAATCAAGTTTTTTGTCACTGTGACCGTCTTAAAGGCAGCATAGGGTGATGTGGATTTAGCTGGCATACCTTTGATGTCATAACTGATTTCTAGCGTATCCTGATGATATAACATCACAATATTTTTACTGTAGTTTCTAACGGCTATTTTTGTAACTCGATGCATTTTGATCAACATGGTAATAAAAAGGACGCAAATGAGTAAAATCGCGTATAATCCCATGCCAATCCAAATCCAAAATTGTGAAAATTCTGATAATAAAATGATGTAAACCAAAATCATCAATAAGAAGAAAATCACACCATATTTCAACGCCTGTTTATGCCAAAAATGTGACCATAAGAATTCTTTATAGTGATTTTCAGTAATATCAAATCGTGTTTCGTACATCATCAGTTCTCCTTAATTAACAAATATATAATCGCTGCGTCTTCGAATTTTTTTAAATCAAATCCTGTGACACGATAAAACTTATCTAGACGGTTAATCAATGTGTTTCTATGTAGATACAACGCTTTCGCTGCTTCAGACGTATTTTGATTCTTCTCTATAAACACCTTCATCGAATGGAGAAATTCTTCATCTTCATAAAATTGTTTTAAAATCATTTGTTTGGACTGTTCATCGATTGAACCTAGCACTTTATCGTAAAACAAGATTTTATCATTCAGATAAGGACGATCAAACTTCAATGTGAGCATCTTTTTTTGCATATCTTCTTTGAGTTCAAGTTCCGAATCAAAGAATGATGATTCGTATAAAGAAAGACTCTGATACAAATCAGTATTGATGGAATTGATGAGTTCTTCAAACAAAATATCGCTTTGTTCACGGATTAAAACAATCAACTTATCACTTTCAACATATTGTTTTGGATTGATCAATATATCGGAAAATAAGGTTTGAATGGTTGTGAGTTCATCGAGATTCAATTGTTCAACTGGACTGACCAAGAGGTAGCCTTTGTACATGTTATCACCAACCTAATTATACCAAAATTGGTTAGATATATTGTACATAATAAAAATATGTCAATTTTCCTATGATATAATGAATTTGGTGATAACATGAAATACCCTAATTATCTTAAGCCTAATGGCACAATTGGTTTGTTTGCGAGCAGTTTTGGTGCGAACACCGAACCCTATAAATCCAGATTGGAATCTGCAATATCACAATTGAAATCGTTGGGCTATAACATCGTCAGTGAAGGCGATATTTTTGGCTATTATCAAGGTGCGAGTGCTCCTAAAGAAGCCAGGGCAAAAGCTTTTGAGTCTTTATACAAAAATCCAAAAGTCGATTTATTATGGAGTGTGGGTGGTGGCGAATGGTTGATGGAAATGCTGCCTTACATCGATTTTGAAGCGTTAAAAAAATACCCACCAAAATACGTTATGGGGTATTCTGACAATACCCATTTGACGATGTTAATGAATACTTTACTAGATACCGCAGCCATTTACGGTCAACACACCACAGAATTCGGAATGAAATCTTGGGATGAATCATTAAAACAAGCTTTAGAAATCATAACCGGTCAAAGACATATTCAACATAGTTTTCCCATGTATGAAGGTAAAGGCACAGAACAAAATGACCCACTGGGTGGCTATATATTGAATGAACCCACACGCTGGGTAAATTTAAGAAATGAAAGTGAAATCCATCTATCAGGACGATTGATTGGCGGATGCATCGATGTGTTTTTATCCCACTTAGGCACCCCATTGGATCAAGTCCATACATTCATTGAAAAGTATAAGGATGATGGCATCATTTGGTTCATGGAAGCCTGTGACTTAAACTTATTTGGTTTAAAAAGGGCTTTGTGGCAACTCAAACTGGCTGGTTGGTTCAAATACACCAAAGGCTTTATTTTTGGTAGACATTTGAATGCTTCACCAGTCATAGACCTAGACCAATACCAAACCACCTTGGATATCTTAGGTGACTTGAATGTCCCCATCATCATGGATGCTGATTTTGGCCATACACCGCCAACATTCACACTGATTAGTGGGGCGTACGTTGAAATTAAATCGAAAGATGGTAAAGGCACCATTCAAACCCTACGAAAGTAAAAAAATTCCCCAAAAACTGGGGAATTTTGTTTTATTATCCGATGGAACCTTCCATTTCAAGCTTGATGAGTTGGTTGAGTTCGACTGCGTATTCCATAGGCAATTCTTTTGCGAATGGTTCGATGAAGCCCATGACGATCATTTCTGTTGCTTCTTCTTCGGTTAAACCTCTGCTCATGAGGTAGAAGAGTTGGTCTTCAGAAATCTTAGATACGGTTGCTTCATGCTCTAAGGATACGTCTGAGTTTCTAACGATGTTGGTTGGGATGGTATCTGAGAATGAGAAATCATCCAAGATGATGGTATCGCATTCCACGTGTGCTTTCGCGCCTTTGGCACGTTTACCAAAATCGACTTTACCACGATAGTTTACCGTACCGCCACCCCTAGAGATGGATTTTGAGATGATTGAAGAGGTTGTATTTGGTGCGACGTGAATCATCTTCGCGCCAGTATCTTGATTTTGACCTTTACCAGCGAATGCAATAGAGATGGTGGTTCCTTTCGCACGTTCACCCAAAAGGATACAAGATGGGTATTTCATGTTGACGTTTGAACCAATGTTACCATCGATCCATTCCATGTGTGCATCTTCATAAACAAAGGCACGTTTGGTGACTAAGTTGATGACGTTATTGGCCCAGTTTTGTACCGTGGTATAGCGGCAAGTCGCCCCTTTCATAACAACGATTTCAACAATCGCGGCATGCAAGGAGTCCTTGGTATACACAGGGGCTGTACAACCTTCGACATAGTTCACAGAAGCACCTTCATCCACTAAGATGAGCGTACGTTCAAACTGACCCATTTGTTCTGAGTTGATTCTAAAGTAGGATTGTAATGGTTTTTTCACCTTGACACCTTTAGGCACATAGATGAAAGACCCACCACTCCAAACGGCACTGTTGAGTGCTGCATATTTATTATCTGAATAAGGTATCACTGTACCAAAGAATTTCTTAACCAGTTCTGGGTGTTCACGAAGTGCGGTGTCGGTATCAACGAATATGACGCCTTCTGCTTCAAGTTCTGCCATGGTCGAGTGGTACACAACTTCGGATTCAAATTGTGTCGAAACGCCGGCTAAGAATTTTCTTTCCGCTTCAGGAATACCCAATTTTTCAAAGGTATCTTTGATTTCGGATGGGACATCTTCCCAGGAACTTTCAGCTCTTTCAGAGGCTCTGATGAAGTAAGTAAATTCATCAAAATCAATGCCTGATAAATCTGGACCCCATTTAGGGTTTTTAAGTTCTAAGAACTTTTTGTAGCTTTTAAGTCTGAAATCTAACATCCAATCCGGTTCTTTTTTGTATTCACTGATCGCACGAACTACGTCTTCTGTTAGACCTTTTCCGGTACGCAATACCGGTGTATTTTCGGTTTTGAAGCCGAATTTATAGTCACCAATGATGGCGTCTATCTTCTTTTTATTTTCATCCATGATTATTCCTCCTTGTTGTGAAGCAATGCTTGTTCAGCTGCTTTCCATGCAAGTGTGGCACATTTGATTCTGGCTGGAAATTGTGCGACACCATGATATGCTAATGCGTCACCATTTAGAATCTTTTGGTCATAGTGCTCATTGGTCAACATATGATAATAAGCTTGAATGATGTCTAACCCTTCTGCTTTGGTATGGTTTTTGAGTGTAATGCTCATCACACTGGCACTAGAACAGCAAATGCTACAACCTGTACCTTGGTGTTTGATGTCGGTGATGACGCCATTCGTTTCTTTGAGTTGAACGGTCATGTCATCGCCACAAGATGGGTTATGCAAATGGACTGTAAAGTAAGTAGGGTCTTGAACCAAGCCTTTATTGTATGGATTCTTATAGTGATCCATGATGACTTGACGGTATAAATTTTCTAAATGTGAACTCATGTATTTTCTCCTTAAAAAGCTTTGAAGAAACGAACCGCTTCTTGGATGCTTTCAACAAATCGATCGGCATCTTCATAATCATTGTAGATGTAAAATGTTGCTCTCAACGTGGCCAATTGTTTGAGCCATTTGGTGATGAGTTGGGCACAATGATGCCCCGCCCTTAAGCACACTTTATTTTGATCGAAAATGCTGGCTGCGTCATGTGGATGAACAAAGTCCACATTGAACGTAATGATACCTGTTTCTGAGGTTGGGTTAAAGACAGTGATGCCATCAATGGCTTTCATCTTCTCTAATGTATATTGATGTAATGCGTGCACGTGTGCGTGTATTTCATCAAAACCAATCGATTCAATGAATTCAATGGCTCTACCTAATCCGATGGCACCAGATATGATAGGTGTACCTGCTTCAAAACGATATGGGGTATCTTTCCATGTCGCCCCATTCAATTCCACTTGATCAACCATGTCACCACCAAATTCAGTGGGTTCCATTTTGTTGAGTAAGTGTTTTTTACCATAGAGAACACCTATGCCGGTAGGACCCAAAATCTTGTGTCCTGAAAATGCTAGAAAATCTGCATTTAAAGCGGTCACATCGATTTTCATGTGTGGGGCTGCTTGAGCAGCATCAACCACCACAATGGCACCTTTTTGATGTGCCAAATCGATGATTTCTTTGATTGGTGTGACATAACCCATGACGTTGGAAACATACGTTAGTGCAACCACTTTGGTTTGGTCAGTGAGCACCGATTTAAATGCTTCAACGGTAATTCTCCCCTCAGCATTGAGTGGTACATATACCAATTTAGCGCCTGTGTTTTTGGATACTTGCATCCATGGCAACACAGATGAATGGTGTTCTAGTTCAGAGGTGATGATTTCATCGCCTGCTTTAAGTTGTTTTTGATAGCTAGATGCTACCAAGTTCAGTGATGCAGTGGTCCCACGTGTGAACACGATTTCTTCAAATTTCGCATTGAGAAATCTCGCTACAGTGGTTCTGGCTGCTTCATACAAATCGGTTGCTTCATAGGATAGCCCATAAACACCACGGTGGACATTGACACCCAGTTTTGAGTAATAATGATCTACCACATCGATGACATTTTTAGGTTTCAATGAAGAGGCTGCTGTATCTAAATATACTAGATTTGGATTATGGTCGTAAATGGGGAATTGTTGACGTATAAGTTTGACATCTAGCATAGTTTTATAAACGTTGATTGACCAAAGAAACGAATCGTTCTTTGAGTGGTTCGTCGGTGATTTCTGAGATGATTGGATTTAAGAATCCATTGATCATCAAGCGTTCTGCATCTTTACGAGTCAATCCTCTACTCATTAAGTAATAAACGCTATTTTCATCCAATTTACCGATGGTTGCCCCATGTCCAGCTTTGACGTCATATTCATCAATCAATAAGATTGGATTTACTTCGATGATGGCTTGATCACTTGCGATGATACCTTTCAAACTTTGATAAGCATCGGCTTGTTTCATGCCCTTTAAGATTTTTTCAACACCGTTTAAAATGACGCGTCCATTGGCATTGGCGATGGCGATGTTATGCATGGTACCTGTGGAGTTTGGTGCTGCGTGTACAATTTCAATGTCAATGACTTGGTTGTTATCTGTTGAACTGATGGCAACAGCTTGTAATTTAACATTCGCACCTTGGCCAACCAATCTCGCATTCATTTTCGCATGGATGACATTCGAAACGAATCCACCAATCAAATCGAGTTGGGAATCGCGTTCAGCCACGAAATAATGTTGTAAATTGGCATTTTTGCTGGCAAGGTCACATACCAAGAGGTATTTCACATTGGCATTTGGTTTGCCAGTTAATTTGATGTTATATGTATTTGGATTGATGTCCCCGCTTGCAATCTCTAAAATGATTTTGACTTCTGCAGATTCACCAACCACGATTTCTAAAGACTCATTATTGTCGTCTTTAAGTGTAATTTTAATCGGGTCTTGGAAGGTTTGATTTTTTTGAATGGATAGGACTTGTTCATCAAATGTGATGCCTTTAGGTAAGACACCTTGGACCTGATGATCTTTGATGATGATTTGATTCATACTATTCATTGTCCGTTTCTACAAAATCGATACCCAATTCATCCTTCACCCATTCATAACCATTTTGATCAATCTTTTCAATCAATTCTTGACCACCACTTAAAACAATCTTCCCGTCAATCATGATGTGAACATTGGTTGGTTTGATGTGGTCCAAAATTCTTTGATAGTGGGTAATTAAGATACAACCAAAGTTAGAATTGACCATGCTATTGACATTTTCACCGACTACTCTTAACGCATCGATATCTAGTCCTGAGTCGATTTCATCTAAAACAGCAAACTTAGGTTTCAACATCTTGAGTTGTAATATTTCATTGCGTTTCTTTTCACCACCTGAGAAACCTTCGTTAAGGTATCTGTGGGGTAAGTCTTCGCGCATTTTTAATTCTTTAGCCGCTTTTTCATACTTAGCGATAAAATCGAATAAAGGGATGGGTTGTCCATCATTTTTAGCTTTAAGCGATGAACGCATGAAGTCACTGTTGGTAACGCCTGGAACTTCTGCTGGGTATTGCATCGCAAGGAATAAACCTGCTCTGGCTCTTTCATCCACTTCAAGTTCTAAAAGGTTTTGATCATCTAAAAATACTTCACCATCTGTCACTTCATACTTCGGGTGACCCATAAGTGCACTTGCCAAAGTAGACTTACCTGTACCGTTAGGTCCCATAATGGCATGAACTTCACCACTATTTACTATTAGATTGACTCCTTTAAGGATTTGCTTGTCTTCGATAGAGACATGTAGATTGCTAATTTTTAATGTTGACATATTATGTCCTCCTTATACCACATGTATTATAACGCATTTGAAACGCTATATCTAATGATACACACTATTTATTATATTATTTATAATGAAATCGTGGGAATAATTTGTGAAAAAAACTGGTAATCGTTTTCATAGAAAAATAAAAGCATTTTCACAATCATTGTTGTCTTGATTTGTTTATAATGAAATTGTCGAAAGCGTAACAGATCCTTTTATGATCGAGCGATTGACCATTTACGTATTTTTTCTCCCAAAAAATACCTAAGCGTAACACCACGCATCATGATGTTTTGTTATTGATCTGCCATCCTCAATAACGAAACATCTGTAAACGGTGATTTTTTTTTATATTTACACCTTAGGGTGTTTTTTTATAGAAATCTTGTGTTTTTATCTCAATCTTTATCCATAGTTGACGATGGGTTGTGGTATAATAAAAACACGGATTTTTTCTATACAGAGAGGTACTTATCTTATGATCAGTCGTAACAATGAAACAAAGATGCGTTATTTGATGTACACCATTGGTGCAATCCTATTCTTAGACATCATGGTCATCATCACAAACCTATACATCGCACCTATCCTGGATGGCTTTGGATTGCCAGATATTCTAATATATTTGAAAACATTGACATTCTTAATTCTGTTTGTCGTCATCAGCATATGGGTCAAAGATGACGGCTTTTCCCTATCAAAATCTACATTAAGATTATTATTATGGCTCGGATTTTCTGTATTATGTACATACTTCTTCAGTGTTTACATGTACAAATATTACTTAATTGTGGATGTGCAAAACATCATTAAAAATCAAATATTGGGTGGTAATCCTGCCTTAGTGTTTGATTTATCGAGAATCAATCTTCAACAATTGACCTACATTACAACAATATTCAGTGGTTTTAATTCAGAAATCATGTTATTCGTACAAGCCATGGTACTACAAGCATTGATCATCGGTACCAAGTCATTTGATATTCTAGATGAACCCGATACCATGTATGATACATTCATGTTCGATAGTAAAATGTTCTACATCAGTATGTTACATGTGGTATTTGCATTCTTAACCATCAACTTATTAACATTTAGATACGAATTATTGAGTGCAATTGAGATTGGGGTCGCTATTGCAGCATTTGCAGTCTCAGTGGTTAACTTACTAACCAGCTCAGATGTGTTCAAAATGCGTAATAACTACTGTAAACAATCCAATTTCATTTCCTCACATCGTTTTATGATTTTACTTATGATTATCAATATCGTGTTATTCTCGCTACTGTTTGGTTATAACATTTATCTGATAGCTATTTATTCCGGTACTTATCGCGTAGGTGCTGCACTCTTAGCGCTTATAACTTCTATATATTTGCTAATCAAAACAAAATCCATCTTATCTTTAGAAAATAAATAGTACTCCAACCCCTTACCTTTAAAAAGTTAGGGGGTTTTTCTTATTTAAATAATTTATTGTCAACTTACAACATCGTTTGATATGATTTGACAGATTTGATAAACTACATACGTAAAAGAGGTTGACACCATGAAACAGATCGATATCAATCAAAGCATCTCATCGCTGGTTAAAACATATCCTGAAATAAAAGACATTTTATATGGCTTGGGGTTTACTGAAATCGTAAAACCACAAATGTTGAATACTGTAGGCCGTTTTATGACCATAAAACATGGGTGTTCACTCAGACATATTGATTTGACTTTGGTTTTAGATACATTTCGATCACAAGGTTTTGACATAGAGGGGGTATAAAATGAGTGAATTTATCAACAATAGACAACAAAAATTAAAAGAAATTATCCGTGGTTTGCACAGCGGTACATCATTAGACGAAGCGAAAGCTTTATTTAAAGCCAATTTCGATGAAGTAACTACTGCTGAGATTTCTCAGATGGAACAAGCACTCATCAAAGAAGGTATGCAAGTTGATGAAATACAAAAACTATGTGATGTACATGCTGCAGTCTTCGAAGGTTCCATATCAGACATCCATAGTTTCGGAGACCATACCAAGATTAAAGGACACCCTGTACAAGTGTTTTTTGAAGAAAATGCACGCATCGAAAAACTCATCAGTGAAGAAATTGAGCCTTACTTATCACAGTCCGGTAAAACAGCTGAATTGATGTTACGTGTTGGTTATGATCGATTGAAGGAAATCCATCACCATTATGCTCGAAAAGAGTATTTGATGTTCCCGAAATTAGAAAAAAATGGCATCACTGCGCCACCAAAAGTCATGTGGGGTGTGGATGATGAAATTCGTGCTGAAATCAAAGAGATCATTCGTCAATTGGGTGAAATCGACCATGATGAAGCGCATGTTAGAAAACTGATTCAAGCGAACATTCTCAGGGTTCGTGATATGGTATTCAAAGAAAACAACATATTAATGCCATTGTTACTTGAAAACATGAATTTCTTCGATTGGGTCATCGTCGATTCATCGAGTGAAGAAATCGGATGGTTCTTGGAAAAACCGAAGGAATCTTGGAAACAAGAACGACCAAAAGACATCAACGAACCTGTACCACCTAAAGTAGAGAGTACAGTTGGTTCTGTACCATTTGATGCTGGGTCTCTCACATTTGAAGAAGTCAATCACATGCTCAACGTTTTGCCATTTGATATGACTTTTGTCGATAAGGATGGTTTTGTGAAGTATTTCACTCAAGGGAAAGAACGCATTTTTGATCGACCTAAAACAATCATTGGGCGACACGTTTCGATGTGTCATCCCCCTGCCAGTGTTCACATCGTTGAAGAAATTGTCGAATCCTTCCGTTCTGGTAGAAAAGACAATGAAGATTTTTGGATCAAGCTAAAGGATATGTTTGTTTATATTCGCTACTTCGCAGTTCGAGATAAAGACAACAACTACTTGGGTACCTTAGAAATTACTCAAAACATTAAACCTATCCGTGATTTAGAAGGCGAAAAACGTCTCGTCTCAAAAGACTAATGCGTTTAATATATATTATATTGGGATTTATATCTTTAGCCGTTGGTTTGATAGGTATCGTTTTGCCTGTTTTACCAACCACTCCATTTTTGTTATTGACCGTGTATTTCTTTGCGAAGGGTTCAAACCGATTCCACCGTTGGTTTATTCAAACTAAGATTTATCAGAAATACCTATCGGATTTTGTCGAACATCGAGCCATGAAACGTAAAGATAAATGGCAGCTCATGATTTTTGTTGATGTCATCTTGTTGATTACCATCTTCATCGTCCAACACTGGGCTGTAACGATTGTTCTCGTATTGATTGATATCATCAAATATTGGTATTTCTTCACTCAAATCAAAACCGTAGAATAAATACACCTTACTGTACTCAGTGCTTGAGTACAGTTTTTTTATAGAAAACACCTAATTCAAAGGATGATATTGTCGTTTTATTTCACTTTATAAAAACATTCATTTTATGTGTTCATAATGAAAGCGTTTGTAATAATGTTTTAACATCCTTCAAAATAACTTATTTCGAAATATATATGAAAGACTTGTTTGCTATAATATACTTAAGGGGTTAAGATAAAAGCCTTATTTTTGCCCTAAAAAATATTCAAATGCAATAAATACGTAGAATCCATGACGTTTGAGGGAGTGTGTATGGGTAACATTTTATTGATTTCAGATCGTCCTAAGCCCTATGACGATCTCATTATGCAGTTTAGACAAACTGATTTTCATGTTGTAACAAAGAAGTATGCTGCCGCACAACAAAAGAAAAATGCAGACCAAATTTATGATTTTGTTTTGTATGAACTAAAATCTTCCTTTGAAGCCAATGTTCAGTATTTAACACCCATCGTAAGAACCGGTACTGTCCCTATCTATGTGTTTGGTGACATCAATGAATCCGATGAAATTGCCTATTATAAACTAGGTGTTCAAGGGGTCATCCGGATTCCATTCAACCCAATTATTGTATCTGCACGTATTGTTTCAATTATTAAATTGCTTGAAAAAACAAGTCGATTAATTCGAAAAGTTAGGTTTGGTCCAATCGAAATCGATTTACACAATCGATATGTCAAAAAACATGAGGAAAATCTTAAACTGACCAATGTTGAAGCAAGGATTTTGAGAATTTTGTTTAACAATAAGAATCACATCGTAGACAAAGATGCGATCATCCATTATGCTTGGGACGATGACGAATCTGCTACCGATAATGCTTTAAGTATTCACATCACACGCTTGCGCAATAAGATTGAATTCGATAAGAATAGACCTTTAATCGATACCATTTGGGGTACGGGTTACCGTCTAAACTACTATACCGAAGAGTAATCAATCTTATCCAAGATACGGAAATGTTAGTTTCCCCGGCTAACATTTTTTCTTTTTATAATTAAAAAAGGACATTTGTCGAGTTTGAACTCGTCAGATGTCCTTTTATTTGTTATTATATGAGGGTTTTTAGCTGTTCTACATGATACTTATAGTAAAGACTTGGGCTATAGGTGTCTGAGTACAACATGACCGCTTTATTGGATGATTTATGGATTGCTACATTGATGACAGAAATGATTTCACGCTTACTACGATAGAATACAATTTCTTTGATGGCATTTTTTGTAGCGTCGTCTAATTCATCGACTGGTTTAATTTGTGTGACCAGCATACGGCTGACCTTTATTTTCTTCTTTAACAACTCTTGATTCAATTTATTGATTTCATCATCAGCTTTATCGGAAAAGAAAATGGGTTCAGTTGGATCGAGTACTACCAAGACTTGAAGTATATAGCGTCTCCCAAAACTCTTAATGTGGTCTTTATCTGCTTTGTAGAATACTTTAAAAGTTTGCCCCGTGGTAAATAATGTAAACCCCTTCTGTCTAGCGTAAGCTTCAAAAATGGGCAGTTCGCGCATGTGATTTAAATCAATTGGGTTACTTGCATTACGCATGATTCTAACTAAATATGCTACGTTTTGAATGCGATCCAAATAAGATTTGAAATATACCGATACGATCATCAATACAATGATGAGTAACAGAAATAGCATAAATTCAATATTTGAATCCTTAATCCAAATACCGATGGAGAATGCTGTCAACAAAAATGCGATAAATATGACAATATAAAGTACATATGTTCGTGTAAATTGCTTGTTAATACGTTTTAATTCATCCATATCAAACCATCACCGCCAATACAATACCAATCAACATCACTGAAAATGAACTGATGAGTAGTTCAGTGAAGAACGTCGTCTTAATGTCATCTTCCTTGGTGGCTTGATAGTCTTTAAATTGGGGGTACATCGACTTAAAATTTTTACCAAACATTGACTTCATGGCGTAACTAAAACCCTGAAAAACCACATAAGCTTTAGTCATAGCCACAATGGATGGCAAAAATGTGATGATGCCCACAACAAAGTATACATCACTGAGGGAAGAAATGGTAAATGTGCTGCCCATAATCCACAAGTGGAGGATTAGGGCAAACACATTTAGAATGGTAAATAGAATAACCAATCGAACCTTATTCATTATTGATTCGCTTTAATGGCTGCTTGATATTTTTCGAATTCAACGGTATTGCATAAAACGAAGTGGTCTTTTTCGATTTCACGCAAAGTTGGTGTTTCTACTGAATAATCATGCGCTTCTTTTGGATTGTATCTAGCTCTTCTTACTCTGGTACGTTCGTAGGCAGGGTCAGGAAGTGGAATGGATTCAAGCAATGTTTTGGTATATGGGTGTAATGGGTTATTAAAGATTGCGTCTTTATCACCGATTTCAACAATCTTACCAAAATACATCACGGCAAGACGGTCGGTAAAGTATTTAACTACCGATAAGTCGTGGGCGATGAATAGGATGGTAATGCCTTTGGTTTCTCTCAAATCATTGAGCAAGTTGATGATTTGTGCTCTGATGGAGACGTCAAGTGCCGAGATTGGTTCGTCAGCGATGATGAATGAAGGTTCAACGACTAAGGCTCTAGCAATCCCAATACGTTGACGTTGACCACCTGAGAACTCATGTGGGTAACGGCTCGCATGTTCTGGCAATAAACCAACAGTCTTAAGTGCTTCTTTCACTCTAGCATCGATTTCTGCTTCATTACGTACACCATTGATACGTAAACCTTCAGCAATGATTTCTTTTACTGTCATACGTGGGTTTAAGGACGCAATCGGGTCTTGGAAAATCATTTGCATTTTACGCATTAATAGTTTGTTTTTATGTGTCAATTGATACTTCAAGTTGAGCACATCTTGTTTTTGTCTAATTGCGTTTAAGCTAATTTCTTTTTTGAGTTTAGCCAATTCTTTGGTTTGATTGGCAAGATTTGCTTTCGCTTCTTTCTTCTGGGCTTCACCAGCACGAGCCAGTTCGCCTTCAGCAGACTTTAACGATTTTTCCAATTCAGCGATTTGTTCTTTTACTGCATCATTCGCCTGTTCATAACGCTTAAGAATTTCTTGGTAGCGTTCATTCTTATCGAGTTCAGCGATTTCCTTTAATCCGTGAGGGTCTTTGACACTGACAAAACGTTTGTCACGCTTTGCAAGTCTTAAAACTGCCATGGATTGGTTGAATTCTTCATCGTATGCGGCTTGAATGCGTGCTTTTTCTTCATTGGTTTCTTGTTCAGATAAACCTTTTTCCGCCAATGCTTTTAATTTTTCAGCTTTTTCTGCTGAAATTCTAGCAACTACTGCTTTATGATCAGCTTTCGCTCTTTTCACATCCGATATAATTCTGGTGCCTTCAAAGAAGACTTCACCACCAGAGGAATTATATAGTTTGATGATGGTTCTACCTGTCGTGGTTTTACCACAACCGGATTCACCAACGAGGGAGAAAACTTCACCTTTATTGATGGTAAATGAAATATCGTCAACAGCCTTATTGACCGCTTTGTTCCTGCCAGAACCAAGTTTAAAGTACTGTTTGAGATGTTCCACTCTTAAAATTTCTTGTTTTGGAGTACTCAAATTATTCACCCTTTACTGTCTTAGTTTTGGTTTTGATGTCTGCGACTTTTGCAGCGGTTTGTTGATTATATCTTTCGATGCGTTGTTGAAGAATTGGTGGTGTTGGAACCTTCGGTGCATCTGGGTGTAACAACCATGTAGCAGCATAGTGTGTATCACTGACTTTAAAGAACGGTGGTTGTTCTTCAAAATCGATTTTCATAGCATACTTATTACGTTCAGCAAATGCATCCCCTTTAGGTGGGAATAACATGTCTGGAGGTGTACCTGGGATGGAAACCAATTTGTCTTTGGTATCTAAGTCTGGTACTGAGGATAAGAGTGCCCATGTATATGGGTGTTTTGGATTATAGAATATTTCATCGGATGTACCATACTCTACAATCTTACCTGCATACATCACAGCGACACGGTCAGCCATATTCGCAACAACCCCAAGGTCATGCGTAATGAAGATGACAGATAAGTCTCTTTCCTTCTTAATATCTTTAATTTGGTTTAGAATTTGTTCTTGAATGGTTACGTCAAGTGCTGTGGTAGGTTCGTCACAAATCAATAGTTTAGGATTGGCAGTTAACGCAATCGCGATGACGATTCTTTGTCTCATCCCACCAGAGAACTGGAATGGGTATTGATTGAAACGTTTTTCAGGATCAGGGATGTTAACTTCTCTCATGATTTGGATGGCACGTTCGTAGGCTTCACGTTTTGTTACTCTAAAACGTCTTCTAAAGGTTTCATTTAAATTACTTAATTCAACACGGAGTGCTTTAATTTCAGCGTTGACTTTCGCTTGTTGAGCTTGGTTGCCTTGTGCATCTTTAAGTATAGCGACTTTTTTAGCAATTTCTGCGTTTATTTTCGATACGGCTTCTCTCTTCTCAACATTGACTTCATCAATTTCTTTCTTGATTTGAACTTTAGCGGTTGCTTTTGCAGCCGAGTAACGTCTCTTCAAGTCTGGCAATTGTGCTTTAAGGTCTGTGAGTAATGTTTTAGATTTCGCTTTGTAAGCGGTAATCTTCGCTTTCTTTTCAGCCTTGGTCAATTCTTTATCTACATTGAACTCATAGATTTTGTCTCTTAAGTCTTTTTTCGCTAATTTAATCCTTGTAAGCATATTGAGATAATCGTGGTATTCATTGTGGAACAAATCGATGAAACGATTTTTCACGCGATTACCATTGACCAACATCGCTTCTGTAATTTGCTTACCAATCTTCATGATTGGGTTCAAACTCGATAGTGGGTCTTGGAAAATCATTCCAATTTCATTACCTCTGATTTTATGGAAGTTGGCTTCGGATAGTTTAGTTAAGTCTTGGTTACGATAAATGATTTCACCGTCATCAATGATGGCGTTCCCTGCGAGAATGCCCATGATGGCACGGTTGGTTACGGATTTACCTGAACCAGATTCACCAACGATTGCTAATGTTTCGCCTTTATATAGGTCAAATGAAATGTCTCTAACTGCTCTAACGAGACCGTTAGGGGTCTTAAAGGAAACCGTCAAATTTTTGACTTCTAATACTTTTTCTTTATTATTCATTATTCGCTACCTCTCAATTGTGGATTCAAGGCGTCACGTAAAGCATTACCAAACATATTGAAAGAAATCATGAGGGTGGCAACGACTAAAGTTGGGAATATAACCAACCAAGTATTACCAGCCATGATTTGTTGTTGACCATCATTTAGGATGACCCCAATAGATGTACCAGTCAATTCAATTGGTCCGATGGATAAAGTTTGACCATTACCGATACCGAAACCTAAGAATGATAAGTTAACTTCAAGGAAGATAACCGATGGAATACTTAATACGACTCTGGTGACAATCGTACCTAAAGCATTAGGTAAGATGTGTTTAAAGATGATACGACGGTCGGATGCCCCAAGCGTTCTCGCTGCTAAGACATATTCACGGCCTTTGTATCGATAGAATTGGATACGGGTTATTGAAGCAGCACCGATCCATCCATCGTAAATCATGAATATGAAGAGTGCAGTGAACCCCGGTCCAATAAGGACTGTAATGATACCAATCATCGTAATTTGAGGGAAACTACCCCAAATATCGACAAATCTTTCCATTAGGATATCGACTTGACCACCATAATAAGCGGAAGTTGAACCCCAAATGATACCTACGACTATGTTTACAGCTGCAGCCATAAAGCCAAGGAGTAGGGATGTTCTTAAACCAAGCCAGATGAGGGTGAATAAGTCTCTACCAAATTCATCGGTTCCGAATAAGAAATAAGGTGTATCTTCAAAACCGACTGCGTATGCGCCGTCTTTCAAGACATAATAGTTTCTAAATTGAAGACCTGTACCAGGTACAGTGAAGTCTTCATAGCCTGTAACTGCAGATAATGGGTACCCAGATCCAAATGTCCATGCACGTGGATTATTTTCATCCATTTCAATCGTATCAGCCATGCCTGGATTTTCGGATAAGATTCTCTCATATTCTACTCTACCAATGGTAGCAGGTTTATCGGCGAAAATGGCACCATAAACGTCATAAACGAATTCAGCAACCAGCATTCTCGCATTTCTTCTTACGAAACGACCATTTTCAATGCCTTGACCATGGGTATAAAATACGAATGATGCAAGTGTATAACCGGTGTAATCTTGAATGACAGTTTCATCGGCTTTATTTTGGATTTGAACGGAATTGAAAACAACATTTTCACTACCGTCTACTGATTTTTCAGGTAATTCCAGTTTTAATACGATGAATCGAGCAGTACCACTAGTGACACCATCCATTGGGTCAAGGCGGTGTACACCATCACTGTTGATGGTGCCTAGAAGTTCAAGTTGATCCCATGTTCTAGTAAAACTACTGGTATTCCATTGTGATAAATACACTTTTAACACTGCACCTTCAGTCATGCTTTCGATGTCAAGCACGATTTCATGTGCATTGGTATAAGTAAACAGTGTATTGGATGCCACAGAATATGCAATTCTGTCGTAGTTGACATACAAGGTATTGGTACCACCAACATATTTTTCATTGACTTCAGTACCAATGGTGTAACTGAATTTGAGCGATCCGGATTTAATGTATGCAGGGTCAAATCCTTCAGGTATGCCAGTGGCAACCCCAAACTCATCCACAATAATGCTATTGACAGCAACCGGTTGGTTCTTATATAGTTTTGTACCATCTGTGATACCAAACAACTCAAGAATTGGAATTCTTGGCGGTAAAGTCATAATCCCCGCATTGGTTTGGCTATATAAATATTTAGGTGTGATCATCGGAACGAAGATCGACATTAAAATCATGATTAAAAGAATAATGGTTGCGGTTACGTTATATTTGTTTTTAGTAAAACGTAACATCGCATCTTGGAAATAACTGAGTTGCTTGGTGCGCAACTTTTTATCCATCAACTTTTCGTTTTCTTGGACCAGTTGGAAATAACTTTGATCGTATTTCTTTTCCATTATTTTTTCGCCCCCATTCTAATTTGTGGATCGATTAGACCATAGGACAAGTCAACGATTAAAACGGTGACTAGACCGATGATGCCATAGAAGGCACTAGACGCCATAATGACGTTATAGTCGTATTGGTTTGCCGCTAGGGCTTGAAGTGTGACTCTACCAACACCTGGAATACCATAAACACTTTCCATGATGAAAGAACCACCCAATAAACCGGCAAACGAACCGATGATGACTGGAACCATGGGTACCAATGAGTTTCTGATGGCGTGTCTTAAAACAGCTTGTCTATGGCTTAAACCTTTGGTCTTAGCCAACAAGACATATTCGCTGGTCAATACTTCTGATAATTCTGCTCTTAATAAACGGGTTAATCCAGCGATGGCAGGAAGACCACCCGCAATGACTGGGATGACATATCCTTTTGCAATCTCCCATCCACTTTCGAGTTCTAGCAGTGGGAATTGAGGTTCTAATAACCGGTCAAACTGATAACTGAAAATGATGATTAACACAAGGATAAATACTAGGGCAGGCACAGACAAGAACATCATGATGATGATTTGCATGATATTGTCCACGATGGTATCCTTTTTTAAAGCTGCTAAAATACCAAATAAGAAACCAAACGGTAGATAGAACAACAAAACTGAAACGTTCAGTGATAATGTTAACGGCATCTTCTCAGCAATAACACTGAAAGCACTGGCGTTTGTTCTAACACGTGTTGAAGTTCCCCAATTCCACTCTGTTAGTACATTATCCAACCATGTAAAATACTGTTTTGCAATTGGTGTACGATAAAATACTTTAATAACACCACTTCCTTGGATAGGGGAGACAATAAAGATGGTTTTATCAATTCGATCACGATTATTCTCACGAATCGCTTGAATGGTCGCTTGATCTTCAGGGTTATTGGCATCGTAATAAACAGAGGTGTAATAACCATCTGTTACTTGTTTTTCGAGCCAAGTGTCCTTTTCTTCATTTTTTGTTGGTGGATACTCAGGGGCTAATTTGAGCAGCACGAATGTGATGGTCAAAGTAGTAAATAAGATGATGAATATCCAGATTACTCTTTGAATAATATACTTTGTCATTTGATCGCATCCTTATTATAGTTTTTTCTATTATATCATTATTTATGTCTTATACACCATAGGTACAATGATAATAACACAAAAACAAGATATTTATGAAATTAAAAGCGTAATAAGGGGTGCCCCCGTAAAATATGGTCACCCCATTATCACACTATTTATTTATAGATTTAAATCTTTAAAATTATAGCCACATCCAACCAACATAATATGCGCCAACTTTAATGACTACATATGCGTCAGTTGCGTATGTGTTGAATTGTGTACTGTAAACGAATGCTTCAACGCCTGCAGGTACTTTAGCGGTTGTCCAAACAGCATCTAATGATGCGAATGCACCGTATGTGGAAGCAATATATGGAATCGCATTTAATTCTTCAAGAGTTAATGGATTTTCAGATATAGCTTTCAATGAGTAACCAGAGTTGTGAGCAACGACAGCATCACGTGCATTGGTAGCCAATGCCAATTGTTGATGTAATTCGTAGTTGAATCCAGTCTTCTTAACAATGAATAGATAAGATTTACCTGATTCAGTTACAGCTACGAAACCTTCAACAGAGTCAACACCAAGTTCTTCTGCTAAGTCTTCAAGGTCGCCCACGATATAACCAGCTAAGCCTTGAGTATCTGCAGCAACAGAGGCAAGAACTTCACCAGCCATGTCTAAGTATGCGGCAACTAGATCATTACCATTGGTCCAAGCTTTTTGTTCAACACCATCGCGAACGTAAGTCTTACCGTTTAGTGCAGCTACTAATGCATTGTAGCTCCATTTTTCAGTGACTAACACGCCATCAAGGTTACGGTATGCAACTGCGATGTTTGGTGTAGAAGTATCGATACCCCAGCTCAATGTGAATCCGCCACGGTTGTCGTCAGAGAATACGTCTAGGAAGCTTGGTGCATCTAGTAAGGAACCAGAGATACCACCAATACCTAAGTCTGTATTAGCTTTCATCATAAAGTCATAGTAGTTACCAGGGAATGCAACGTCAGCAACGTTGATTTGGATTCTAACGAAGTTTGTAGTATCTACTAAACGGCTTTCATATTGTTGTTTGATTTGTGCAATCATCGCTTGTGCTGCAGTGTTACCACTGGATGCATAAGTTAAGCCTAATTCGATGACTGTGTAGTTCGATGCAGTACCTTTTTGATAGTAACCAGCAGCAATCGCTTGTGTTACAGCGGATTCGAACAATGCAACAGCGGCATCTGGTACGAAACCATAGGAACCAGCACCATATTTTTGAAGAATAGCAGCACCGGCAGGTAATGTTCTTACCGACATACCGGATTCACCATCTAGGAAGTATGTGCTTGCAAATAATGTGTAAGCAGGTAGATAAGTCTTAACGACGTTAACTGCTGCTTCATAACGGTCGAAACCGAAGTATAAAGCTTGTCTCATTTCCTTATACATTAAGATCGGTTCAGGAACGAATGTATTGGATAGCGGTACACCTGGGTTAGCTGCGATGTAAGCATCGCGGTTAGCTACGGTACCGAATGAGTTGATTACAAGTCTCCAAGTGGTCGCTGCTGGAGCAACTTTAACACGTGGATCAGATGCGAATTCAGTTACACGTGATGCAGGAACAGACGCACTTTCAAGTCTACCTTCAAGGAATTCTTGGAAAATGAGGTCAGAACCGCTCATAAATCTGAATTGTTGACCAGTGTAGTAGTACATTGCGCTTTGTGGGTGTAATGTATTCTTCTTGAATACTAATAATTGTCCTGGAGTCCAGGTTTCAAAATAGTAAATACCAGAGGATGGTACAGTTTGAGGTGTAGTACCATAAACTGCAGGGGTTAATTTATTCAATAGTTGTTGGTTAACAGGAGACATAGATGTCGATGAGAATTGGTATTTAACATCGAATGCACTCTTTTCGTTGATGTATTCAATTTCGAGTGTGTTCGCTTTACCAGCTGCTAATCTTAGTCCAACTTCGTCAATGCTGATTACACCAGATAGATAATCTGCTGCACCTTTAACTGCACTAGTAACGAAGTCACCGCCACCAGTTCTTGCTCTGAACCATTTTTGTTCAAGGGCATATCTCCAAGTCCATAAGAAGTCTTCAGCGTTGAGAACTTCGTGTCCAGAAGGCATACCAGCAAGGTCTGTTGATGGGTGATATTTCCAAGTTAAACCGTCTCTGACTTGAATTTGCCATGTCTTAGCGTATACTTTACCGTTGATAACAGTTGGGTTAACTGGTACTGGTTCAGCTGCGGCTAAGCTTGGTAAAATTTCATAACCAGTCTTAGTTTCGTCGAAATAGAAATCGTATAATGAGCCAGTGAATAGATCGATGAAATCACTTGTAGATTGATCATCTGAAATCCATTGGTTCAATGATGTAGGGTCAGTGCTGTAAGTAGCTCTCCAAGTATACTCACCAACATTACCTGCTGTAGAACCGAACATAATGACTTTGGAGTCATCTTCAGTAAATTGCGAGAATGCTGTACCGAATCCCAATACCCCATTATAGTTAGGGCTAAACAATTGTACTCTGTTTGAGTACATAACTCTTGTAGCACCAGTGTATAGTGGTACACCAGCCAACACGTTTTCAAGTAGATAGTCTTCTGCAGCTGCGAATAAGATATCCTTATCTTCAGCAGGAAGCTTCGATAGGTCAACACCAGATAGGTATTGTGCCAATGGTACGTTTTCAGCGTCAAGTTCAGCAACTGTTACAGTACGAACGGCAGATGCCAATTTATCCTTACTGTCTTTTACTTCATATCTAACTGAATATGTGCCAGGAACTGCGATATTGACGTTGTTAGAAACAACTACAATCGCGTCTGTTAAGTCTCCGTCTTCTTTATCGGTAGCTGTGACACCTTCAAGTGGGTCGAACGATACGTTAACGTATGACGTTACAGGACCTACACCTGCGAATGTCGGCGCTTCGTTCTTGTCGCCACCACAGGCAACTAGAGCGACTGCTACCAATACTAGCGTGATTACACCTAGTAATTTTTTCATATTCTCTCTCTCTCCTTTTATTACCCTTGTTTAAGGGTTTTTATCATTATATCAAATCTGTTTTCAAAATAAAACCGTTATATTAAAATTGTTTTATGAAAATATCATGAAAACGTTTTAATTGTGACTAAATAGCGGTTTTATGATGTTTTTTTACATTTTTTTACGTCGTTTGTCATTTTGGACGTACTTTTTAAGGCAACTGGTCAATAATTTGGTTCAATCTGTCGTTATCGAAGATGAAATCCATCTCTAGTACAAAGTCTGGTTCAATACCAAACTCGTTGTGATGATAGACATATGGATCTGCTTCTGTACCTGTACCAGTTCGGTAGGCATTGATGTTATTTGAAGACATCGTAAAAGCTGTACCGTTTGGCAACAAGATTGGGGTGATTGAACTTGCACCACCACCAGAACGTTTACCAATAATTTTACCCAAGTTATTTTCTTTAAAAATGGTTGCCATTGAGTTTGCTGCACTGAATGTGAGTGGCGATGTCAATAATGACCATTTTAAATGTGAATAATTTGGTACACCTACGATTTGAACGTATCTCGATGAATAACCGCCTGTATCTCCGTCAATCGAGGATACACGGAATGGCTGGTCAGTGATGAATCCAACCACACGGTATAATGCGCCAACGTTACCACCTGTGTTCCACGTTAAATCCAATAGAATGCGTTGGACATTTGGACGTTCAGCAACAATGCGATCCATGGTAATTTCCATGTAAACAGCAGAGTCTGCTTTAACTAAGGCAGGGATGTTGACTTTGATTGGCCATTCTTGTGCATAACTGCTTGGCAATTTGTTTGCAACCCCTACATAAAATACATTTCTAGCGGCATCAAATGATACCAAGACCATATAGTCTTTACCATCGATATTCTTGGTATAATACCCTGCTGCTTTTGCGGCATCATCAGAAGTTTCAACGACCAATGTATACCCTGCGGAAACCAAGGCTGCTTTATAGGTATCGACATAACCTGCGCTCAACCCTTTAACCACCACTTCTGCAATGTTGTTGGTTTCATCTGAATTATTGTAGAAAAAATACTTAGACCCACCAACAAATGCTGGAATGACATTGGATACTTCCAAAATATCATCCAACAAAGCAGCGTCAAATGTACTACTTTCCTCGATATCAGAGGTTCTGAAACCATCTAAAATGAGCACTGCTGATGTTGAGTTCACAAACCAATAGTCTGGACGATTTGGTGAAGTGGCTGCCCAAGCGTTACTTGAGATATTACCTCTACCCCACTTCGCTTCAATCGCGTCATCCACATCGATGAATCCATCATAATACCATTGGGTAAAACGTGGACCATAAGCTGATAAAGAATTGACCGCTGGACCACTCCAAGCAGTCTTGTTGAAATACGATGGGTACCCATAGCTGGTATGTGGTTCATCGATATCTTGTAATAATAAGGATGCGATGGCGTTGTCAAAACTTTCAGGGTTCGCTACCATCAATTTGTGTCTTCTTTGGTACAACAAATCATAATAAGATTCAACACCCATGATTTCTTTCAATCCATAAAATGAATCTAAATCGAATGCGAGGGTAGAGAATGTATGGACCAATAAATCCGCAGGGATGTTCTTATTATTCATCGTACTGGTCTTGATGGCTCTGTATTCTTGTGTACCCGATTCAGGTGTTCCATAAATACCCACTAAACTATCATAGTTATAATACACATTATAATAACTCGATCCCGCAAACAATTGATTGACGATGTAATATGGTAAGAGTATTTCACCACCATAAATGGCCATATCGAGGTTAAAGTGGTCTAAATCATAAACCACGTCCGAACCTTCATCATAATGAGCATCTGGATGGTCACGAACATATTCAATGTGTCTACCATAATTGGTTGCTGTAGAATAAATATATCCCCAATAGAAACCAGGGTCATTGACTCTAATTTCGTTCTCGATGGCATCAATCGTTAACCTTAAATCATATACTTCATCGGTATCTTCATCTATATATTGATAAGCAATTTCAACAATATTGTCACCTTCGGTAATCTCAAAATCCACGGCTGGGTCAACAAAACCTTTCAAGAGTTCTAAGAATGTCAAAACACCGATGTATGGGACTGTACCATTTTCTTCGTAGAAAACTTCTACTGTTGAACTGGCTACATCATACTCTGTGGTTTTATTTTCAAAAGGGATGACACGTGAGTTTGTAATGATGACATCATCATGGCGAGATAAATCAACTGTAAATGTACGCGTAATCGATTCACCATTCAAGGTAAATTTACCCGTGATTTCACCGTGAGTCGTTGTGCTGTCGTTAAAGTTGATGGGTAGTAGGTAACCTGTGGTAGTGACATATTTTGATGTCGTTGACCAAACGATCGTGCTACGATTGACTTTACCACGGGTAGGTAAATTCAATTGAACTGGGCTAACCACCAAGTTATCTTCAACATTCTGAATATCTGCTTCGATCAACGCTGTATTGTTGATCACTTCAACCCAGGATGCAGTTAATGTGATGTTCTCAACAATCGGTGTTTCAAAGCTAAATGGGGTGGCTGCTTCGGTTAAGAACCAATGTTGGAAGGCGAATCCTTCCTTCGTTGGGTCTTCAGGCTCTAAAGCAAGTTTCCCTTTTTCGATGGTTTGGGCAACAACTAAAGACCCACCATCGCTGTTAAACGTTACTGTGAATGTTTCTTTGACTGAGGGTTGACAACCGACAATCACTAAGCTGAGTAGTAATAATATATATACACTAAAAAGCTTTTTTAGACCAATATTGGCTAAATTCATAAGACACCTCTTTTCGTTAATTATTCTTATTTTATAACTTTTAACGCGAATGTCAAGATATTTCATAGATATGTCATATTTTTTTTTGGATAATTCAAATGGCATTTAACCCTAAACCACACCTATAAAATAATAACGCGCGTAAGGCGAAAAAAAACGGATGTTTTTTGATATGATCCCCTTAAAGTAGACACTACAAATAATTAAAGTTTGTAGAAGTTTACAGAGAGGGGATTTTTCTTTATGTCAAGAGCATCAAGATTCAGTAAAGAAACAAAAATC